>NZ_LR217715.1:0-1057527 GCF_900698935.1 Candidatus Erwinia haradaeae | reverse complement strand
GTCTCTTTATAGTTGGTTAATAAAACATTTTGAACAGATTACTAGCTGTGTATTACTTGTGGTTTTCTGGTATATAAACAAAAATAACATTTTACCTTGCATGAGCATTAGGTAAATGTGTCAACCTTAGTTATAGCGCGATAAATATTTTTACTCTTCTGCACTATAACGCAACTTCTATTTCAGCAACACTTTGTCGTAAAACCACCCACACACACCAAAACTCAACACTAGCCTCCTAATCCTAATCCTAATCCTAAAATCTTAACCTATTCATATCTTCATGAATCGCAAATATGGTATAGACTTACTAAAGGACTGTATTTTAAAAACAAATAGCACATAGATAATATCCATGTATCAGCATAAATATTCAAAAAGTTAAGCAAGTATTTTGCTAACATATTAGGTGCCAATTTTCTAATTTTAGTCTTTTAGCCCATTACAATAATATTGTCTCAAGTATGATTCATATACCACAGATTGTGTCTCTGTTTTATAGTATACTGTGCCGTAAAATGATGTTGTATCCAGCAATAAAAAACACTTTAACCCTTGACTAATATAAAAGAATATGCATACTCAGAATGCGTCTTGCAAGATCCCATCAGTGATTGACACTAATGGCTACCGTCTCAATGTTGGTATGGTAATTTACAACAAAAATGAACAAGTGTTATGGGCGAAGCGTACTGGTCAACATTCGTGGCAGTTCCCTCAGGGAGGGGTGTACACAAACGAAACTACACAAACAGCTATGTACCGTGAATTATTTGAAGAAGTTGGTTTAACTCAAGCAGATGTCAACATAGTATCTGAAAGTCATCATTGGGTGAAATATAAGCTGCCTTTAGGGTTGGTTCGTTGGCACATTAAACCACTTTGTATTGGACAAAAACAAAAGTGGTATCTTTTGAAATTATTATGTAATGAAAAAGCTATTAATATTAATATAAAAAAGAGTCAATCTCCAGAATTCGATAGCTGGAGATGGGTGAGTTACTGGTATCCCATGCGTCACGTCGTCTCATTCAAAAAATGCGCGTATCGCCAAATGATGACAGAATTTTCTAGAAAATTGTTTACTTTGTAGATTTTTACAACATATCTGAATTAAATCTGAATATTTAAGAGTAATCTACTACGACAGTTGGTAGGCAGGTAGATAACGTATTTATTTTACATTCCAAGTTAGACAAAATTGAAATTTTCTTTCATTACTGAAATTTTTATTAGTAGATTTATTTTCATATATTTTATGTCACATCAACAAAAATTGAAAAGCACAATAAAATATTTTCGATTTTTAATATGACTCTTTAATTGAATACATCAACTCAGAAAACATAGAAAAACTGAACTATTATAAACTATAAACTGCACTTAAATTCTTATAGACACTGCATAATCAATCGGATTATATAATGAAGAAAACCTCTCATGTCGATTCATCTCAATATACTTTTCCATCAGTATGATGATTCCTTATGATGATTCCTTTTCAACGAACATATTCACCAGTAAGTATATTACATATTGGAGACGGTTTCTTCCGACCTCCCGTTTCTCCTGCAAATACCGGAACATCATTTCCAAAATGGTCGAGCACTTCACTTACATGACGACAAGGGGGGAAATTAGCGATATTAGCACTAGTTGACACCAATGGTCTCCCATATGCAACACATAAGTCAATTACAGCAGGATGATTACTCACACGCACTGCTAGTGTAGAGAAGTTGCCAGTCAACCAATATGGCGTTGTACTACGCGCTGGCAGGATCCATGTCATTGGTCCCGGCCATTTAGAAAACATCAGAGTTTTTTGAGCAGGTGATAATTGTTCATCAGCGACCCAGGGGGTGAGTTGGTTATAATCAGCAGCAATTAAAATTAAACCTTTCTGAACAGAGCGACGCTTTAATGATAATAGTCGCATGACTGCTTTTTTGCTATTGGGATTACAGCCCAGCCCAAAAACTGCTTCAGTGGGGTAAGAAATCACCTCTGAATTATCTAAATATTTCACACATTCTTCTAGTGAATGAATCACAATGCCCATGATAACTCCAATAATAGCCAGTGACTTACAGGAGTTTAGTATACTTAAAATGAAAAAATATCAGTGTATTCTATACAACATCATGTCACATACCATGTCATACAACATGATTGAAATACATTTTTAAGAACATATGGTAAAATACCCGTTAGAAAATATGGATAATGGATAGAAATCTGCATCCTGCATGATAAAATCATCATTAAAGATATCTCACATACATAGTATTTGAATTGCTTCATGGATGTACAACTACTCAGGTTTAGGTAATGCGCCTATTTAGGTATCATCTCTCCCTGAAAATACTGGTATGTGTATATTTACTTTCTATCTCTAATATATATGATGCTATACATTGCTCTAATCATCATTATATAAAGCAAAAACATTATTGCATAAAGCAGATATATTAAGATGCTATAGAATAAATAATATGTACTTCGTAGTACATGAGACAGACAGAACAACCTTAACAATAGTCTAGTCACAAATAAACTATTGTTGGCTATTCTCTAATTGAGATGATTGTAATTGAAGCGATATTTTCATCGAAAGGCGTAAGAATGCGCCATCATAATCTCAATCTTTTACATATGAAATATTCTTAATATATACAGTATTTAATGTATTATACCTTTATGAATATCAAAGAGTAATTCTTCCATTTTTTGGTAAGCATTTTCGCATCCAGGAATATTAAAAAGCACCATCAGAACTACCCATTTTAAGTCATCTAAATTAAACTCTAACGTATCAAGTGCCATAATACGTTCAATCACCATTTCACGTGTTTCTAAATTTAATACCTGAGTGTTTTCTAAGAACCATAGAAAGCCACGACAATCAACATCCAATCTCTGCTTCTCTTCTTGTGTGTAAATTCGTGCAGAAAAAGGATGAGCATTTAAAAAAACCGGAGACGCTTTTCCCTCTTGATAGTCTGCTAGTTTTTCTAACCAATGCAAGGCATTATAAATATCATTACGCTGAAATCCAACAGTAGATAAATCATCCGTTAACTGATCCTGATCAATTCGCATGTCTACTTGATTATAAATATAGATTTCAAACAAGTACATCAGAACATCAAACATGGCATGCCCTCCTTCATCCGATACAGCCGCTGGGCATAAATGACACATCATATACATCAACCCTAACGTCATCAGCTTATTTTTTTATTTTTTCTAAAAGAGCTAGGAGAAGCGAGTTAATGCGTTAAGCTATGCTTTTAGCAAACCTTCACTTACCGCCCTACGTTAACTAACACATAGAAAAAAGGCAATAACGCATTATACAAGATATTATCGCAGCATGGTATTTCTGTAATTAGCAGTAATTTTACAAAACTTTATAATTTTTTTGTATAAAAAGAGAACAGATTACCTTGAGCCATGAGCCATGAGCCAGATCTGGAATGTTCTCTAAATTTGTAAATAATCTTAATTACTTTAGATCTATTCCGCACCCTCTTAAATATGTCATTTATATGACATATGATATGACTATTACTCTGTCTGCGATATGCCAAAAATGATAAAGTAGCATTCAATATAATGCACTGAGTTTGAGCTGCTCTCATATACAAAATACAAAAAAGACAAATTTCATTATTTGTATTCCTTAGTATATACTGTGTTGTATGAAAATTATTTTGCATTGCATTGAGCATCAAGACATGATTAAATACTAATGCATATAGTTTTGAAATTAACAGGAATCAATTGTTAATCCGTTAAAAATAACTCCAAGAGAGAATTTAGGAATAACATCCCCTTAGTAGTTATCTGCCAAAATGTACTAGTCTCTATAATATAACCTTCTTGAATAGCGCGATCTATAGGAGCGCGAATATGATCTTCTGCAAGCCCAGTACAGCGTATAAACTCACTACGAGGCATCGCTTCTAACAGGCGAAATCTGTTCATAAAAAATTCCAGTGGTTTGGCGTTATTGCTTACTTCACAGATCTTACTGCGATAATTACCAGACATAAATTTACGTGGATGACGAGTCTTGCTAGTGCGAATAATAGTACCATTCAGTTGAGTTAACTTTCCATGTGCCCCACAACCGATACCTATATAATCTCCAAATCTCCAATAATTTAAGTTGTGCTCGCAATACATATCAGGTTTAGAGTACGATGAAACCTCATACCTCTGATAACCAGCCGCACCAAGTAATTTATGTCCTTGTTCAAATATGTCCCATAACTGATCTTCATGTGGAAGTTGTGGAGGGTGTGCAAAAAACAATGTATGCGGTTCAATCATTAATTGATACCATGATAAATGTGGTGGGTTAAAACATATTGCTAAGTCTAAATCATTTAGTGCGTTTGCTAGCAATTGATTTGGTAATCCATACATTAGGTCAAGATTGAAACTACGCAAACCAAGAGAGGCGGTTGTTTGCACTGCTCTTTTTGCTTCATGTGGAGTATATGTGCGACCTAGATTTTGCAAGCTACTTTTCTGAAAACTTTGAACACCAATGGAGATACGATTTACACCGGCGTTTTGATATCCACTCAACCGATCTGTTTCTAATACCCCTGGATTTACCTCAATGGTAATTTCTGCTTGTTTGGATAATTCTAAACGAGTGCGAACTCCATCAAGCAATAGTTGTACAGCTTCACTATTGAGCAAGCTAGGTGTTCCTCCGCCAATAAATATTGTATGAATCTTCCGACCAGAGATTAAAGGAAGGTCAAAATACAGATCGTTAAATAGATGAGATATGTAATCATTGATTGGTATCTCCATTTCCAACGCATAAGAATTAAAATCACAGTATGCGCATTTCTTAAGACACCAAGGAATATGAATATATAAACCTAAATTAGGAAGGGTTAGCATATTTATCCGTCAATAAAGTATTGATATATCTATAGATCATAAAAGATATGTATGTGTCTTATTCTACAAATTCATGTTCATTATGCATGGAAAATAATGTATTAATAGACATTAATTTTAGTAAACATATTTATAATGTTGAATATATATACGATTTATTTTTGAAAAAAATAAAAAACCATCTGTGTGTAAAAAAGTGCATGAAATTGATATTCGAATTAATCAGAAAATAATATTGTATAACAAACTACCTATATTCAAAATAAATTTGAATAACATAGGACAATAATAACCATACGAGTTATACGCAATCTGACTAATTTCATTTAAAATATATGCATTAAAAAACAAACATAAAAAAACATTGAGGTATAGCAAGATTATTTTGTAATTTGTAATATTGACAGAGATTCAGTCGGTTTTTCGATATTTTTAAAATAATATTATTTGCGTATTTTACAATGCCAGAAATATTATTAATACCTGATGGTTATAATTATATTTTCATACAAAGAGCCAAAAATTCAAAATTCAAAAGGAGAATCAGGGAAAATGCATCAAATTTTTAATTTTAGTGCTGGTCCCTCTATGCTGCCCGTAGATGTCCTTAGAGAGGCTCAAAAAGAACTCACAAATTGGAAGGGCATAGGCAGCTCTGTGATGGAAATCAGCCATCGTAGTAAGGAATTCCTTCAGCTTGCTGAAGAAACTGAAAAAGATTTACGTGATTTACTAAAAATACCATTTAACTATAAAGTTTTATTTTGTCACGGAGGGGCTCGTGGACAATTTGCGGCCATTCCATTAAATTTATTAGGCAAAAAAAATACAGCAGATTACATTGATAGTGGCTATTGGGCACAAAGCGCCATTAGCGAGGCAAAAAAATATTGCAAACCTAATGTGATTAATGCAAAAGTGACAATACAAGGTCGAGAATCTATTATCCCAATGCATCATTGGACACTCTCAAATGATGCTGCGTATGTTCACTATTGCCCGAATGAAACTATTGAAGGTATTGCTATTTACGAAACACCTAATTTTGGTAAAAAAATTGTAGTAGCTGATTGTTCCTCTACAATCCTGTCTCTACCTATTGATGTTAACCGATACGGGCTTTTATACGCGGGAGCACAGAAAAATATTGGTCCTGCAGGTTTAACATTAGTGATCATCAATGAAGATCTTCTAGGGCAGGCACGCCATGATGCGCCTTCTATTCTGAATTATAAAGTATTATCTGATAATCATTCGATGTTTAACACCCCTCCTACTTTTGCATGGTATGTATCTGGTTTAGTGTTTAAGTGGTTAAAAAAACAAGGAGGAATTACGGAATTATCTAAGCAAAATAAAGCTAAAGCAGAACTGTTATATCACATCATTGATACCAGCGATCTTTATCATAATAATGTGGCGATTGGTAATCGTTCACGTACGAATGTACCATTTCATCTTTCTGATTATGCATTAAACACACTATTTCTAGAAAAATCATTTTCTGCTGGATTACATGCTTTAAAGGGTCATAAGATAACAGGAGGCATGCGAGCATCTCTGTATAATGCTATGCCATTTTCTGGAGTAGAGATGTTAACGAATTTTATGATTGATTTTGAAAAGCGTTATTATAATTAACATTTACATGCTATCTCAAGTAAATAAAGAAGATTATGTAATTCTGCAACTCAATAAAAAATATATATATAGTGGTACTAGACTTATAGTAATTCGTGTTTGTTCATACAAGCTGATTTCATGATTTGAAAAGTTTGTATAATTATTAAGATTTGAATCATTATGTAGCGAGAATGACAGGCATGTTTCAAATAAAATTGATTAAATATACACGTACTCTGTTACAGTCGAATAATATCTAATGAGAAATCTATTCTTGTATGTGGTAATATTCTATTTAAATTATAAATAACACCATATTTATTGCATAAAAAAGTATAATATATCTTAAGAAATTTTTGATAAACACATGAAATAACTCATATCATATTCTAAAGAAGAGATACATAATGATAACTAAACCTCCTGTAATCACTATTGATGGTCCTAGTGGGGCAGGAAAGGGAACGTTATGTAGAGAGCTGTCAAAAAAACTAAAATGGCATACTCTACACTCTGGTGTTATTTATCGATCTTTAGCTATATTAGCTTTATATGATCAAGTAGACACCAACTCTGAAGGGGCACTGATTCCATTAGTTTCTCATCTGATGCACTTACACGTCATCCCTAAAGATCAGGCAATAAAAGTAATTTTAAAAGGTCGTGATATTTCTATGGCCATTTATGATCCACAAACTAGTGATATAGCATCTCGAATCGCACCATTTCCTCGCTTGCGCCAAAAAATACTCAACTTTCAACGTGATTTTCGTGTATTCCCTGGTCTTATCGCTGAAGGACGTGATATGGGCACCATAGTGTTTCCAGACGCCCCTGTAAAAATTTTTCTTAATGCGAATACTAAAGCACGTACTCACCGACGTATGCTACAGTTGCAGGAAAGTGGTGTTAGTGTTAATTTTAATCAGCTTTTATCTCAGATACAAGAACGAGATGAACGTGATTTACATCGATCTGCTGCACCGCTTGTTATAACAGACGATGCTTTAATTATTGATTCCAGCCGTATGTCAATACAGACAGTAGTCGAGGTAGCGCTACATTATACGCATGCTCAATTCACTAAAGGATGAACCTCAGCTATATAACTTAATATTTTGGAAGAAAATATCTCTAAAAAAATAAGAATATTTCACTCTATAAGGTAATGGATGCCATAGATTATACATAATACACCAACTCGTTAGGAAGACTAGTGGTTGTTTGCTTACAGAATCCTGAAGACTATTAATATGATTGAATCTTTTGCTCAACTTTTTGAAGAATCTCTAAAAACAATTGAAACTAAACCAGGTTCTATTATTCGTGGTACTGTAATATCGATTGATAAAGATGTTGTTTTGGTAGATGCAGGTTTAAAATCAGAATCCACAATCTCTGTAGAACAATTTAAAAATGCAGCTGGGAACCTAGAAATTCAGGTTGGTGACCAAGTAGATGTTGCTTTAGATGCTGTGGAAGATGGTTTTGGGGAAACAATTCTCTCACGTGAAAAAGCAAAGCGCTATGAATCTTGGATTGTACTAGAAAAAGCTTATGAACAAAGTGAAACAGTTGTAGGTATTATTAATGGGAAAGTAAAAGGCGGGTTTACAGTTGAGTTAACTGGGATTCGTGCTTTTCTACCGGGGTCACTAGTGGATGTACGTCCGGTTCGTGACACACTTCACTTAGAAGGAAAAGACTTAGAGTTTAAGGTTATAAAACTAGATCAAAAACGAAATAACGTTGTTGTATCTCGTCGTGCGGTTATTGAATCGGAGCATAGTGCGGAACGTGATCATTTATTGGCAAGCCTCCAAGAAGGGATAGAAATATTAGGTGTCGTTAAAAATTTAACCGACTACGGTGCCTTTGTCGATTTGGGCGGTGTAGATGGTTTATTACACATCACTGATATGGCTTGGAGACGCGTGAAACATCCAAGTGAAATTGTAATGGTGGGTGATGAAATCAAAGTTAAAATTCTTAAATTTGATCGTGAAAGAACACGTGTATCTTTAGGTTTAAAGCAGCTTGGAGAAGATCCCTGGGTAGCGATTGCCAAACGTTACCCAGAAGGCACTAAGCTTACTGGTCGTGTGACAAATTTAGCTGACTATGGGTGCTTTGTGGAAATTGAAGAGGGTGTAGAAGGCTTAGTCCATGTTTCAGAAATGGATTGGACTAATAAAAATATACATCCATCTAAAATCGTTAACGTATGTGATAAAGTAGAAGTCATGGTGTTAGATATTGACGAAGAACGTCGTCGTATTTCTTTAGGTTTAAAACAATGTCAAATCAATCCTTGGCAGAAATTTGCAGAAACTTATAATAAAAATGATCGTGTTGATGGTAAAATTAAATCGATTACAGATTTTGGAATTTTTATCGGCCTTGAAGGCGGTATTGATGGTTTAGTTCACCTATCTGACATATCCTGGAATGCTTCAGGAGAAGAAGCAGTGCGCGACTATAAAAAAGGCGACGATATCTCCACAGTGGTTTTGCAGGTTGATGCAGAAAGAGAAAGAATTTCTTTAGGTGTGAAACAGTTAGTAGAAGATCCCTTCAGTGTTTACTTATCTAGTAACAAAAAAGGCACCATTTTACATGGTACAGTGACTACAGTTGACTCTAAGGGTATTGCAGTAAAATTACATGATGGCGTAGATGGTTATATTTCTTCTTCCGAAGAAGGCTATGAGATACTCGAAGGTAAACATCTGTTAATTAAAGCAGGAGATTCTATTTCTGCGAAATTTACTAGCGTAGATCGCAAAAATCGTGTAGTGGGGCTATCCATGCGGTCTAAAGAGCCAGGTGAAATAAAAGAAGCAAACACCAATTCTGTTAGCCATAAACCAGAAGAAAAAAGTTTTGCGAACGCGATGGTAGAGGCTTTTAAAGCTGCAAAAAGTGATTGAGATGCAACATTAACTGCATCAATACCGACTGGTTGTGATAACAGATTCCATCGCATCATGAAAAAAAATTATGACAAAATTAGAATTGATTAAAAGAATAGTGAGTCGATATTCACATCTTTCTAAGAAAGATGTGAATATACACCAGGAGAAATACTGCAGAATATGGGATTATTCCCCTCCCATCTCGCATAAAATATTTTAATTCATTATTGACATGACTATGGAGACAAAAACATTAATCGATCTGACTCTCATGTTTTTAAAGTATCTAATTGATAAAATAGCAGATAATAAAATAAAGCATGAATGAGCATGGAACTCTATCTGACTATATTAGAATCTGTAATGACAATGAACTATATGAATAAATTATAAGCTGTCCAATATGTAAATATTTAACATCCTGTTATCTTTTTTATGATTGTAAATTAGGAAGATGGATAATGTCTGCGATTGCTAATCTGAAAAATTTACTGATCAATGAACACGCTCTTATGATCGCCTACAGTGGAGGACTTGACTCCACTGTTCTCTTACATCAAATAATCACATTAAACAAAGAACAATCTCTTTTAAAAATTAGAGTAGTACACATCAACCACAACCTAAATAATCTTGCTGATAGCTGGGCGATGCACTGTAAAAAACAATGTGAGAATTGGAAAGTCCCTCTAATTATACGCAAAGTACAAGTCAATACTCAGCATAAACAAGGCATTGAAGCAGCAGCCCGTCAGGTTCGTTATCTGGCTATATATCAAACCATGAAACCAGAAGAAACTTTAGTAACAGCACAACATCAAGATGATCAAAGCGAAACCTTTATGCTAGCTTTAAAACGGGGGAGTGGACCAACTGGACTCTCTGGTATGGCACCAATACAATTGTATGGCAACAATCGTCATATACGGCCATTTTTAACTAATAATAGACTAGAATTAGAAAAGTGGGCTTATCAGCATAAACTTACTTGGATCGTAGATCCAAGTAATCAGGATGTGCGTTATGATCGCAATTTTTTACGCTTAAAAGTGATGCCACTACTTAAGCAACGTTGGCCTCACTTTTCTCGTACTGTTTCACGTAGCGCACAACTTTGTAGAGACCAAGAAAGACTACTAGATGAATATCTTATAGAATCACTGCATACGCTAATGGATGAATCTCAATCGTTACACATTACTCCACTACAAGTTATGAGCAGGTTTCGATGTTTTGCATTATTGAGACGATGGATCGAATATCGGAAAGGTTGCATGCCATCTTATTCCACTTTACAACATCTATGGACACAAGTCGCCTGTAGCCGTAAAGACGCTAATCCACGTTTACAAATAGGCAATAATGAAGTGCGGCGTTTTCGCGATCGTTTATATTGGTTGCCACTCCAAAAATCATTAAAACATTACCAACTAATATGGAAATATCCATGGAATACCTTAATACTTCCAGACGGAATAGGACAGATCCAACAGTGTTTACATGGTATTCAAATACGTCGTCCTTCGTTTTACACACAAGTGCGTATATGTTTCAAAGCTCAAGGTGTATTTTATGTTTATGGTCGTGTAGGTAGTCGTTCACTTAAAAAGCTATGGCAGGAATACGATATTCCGCCTTGGAAACGTGAGAGAATTCCATTAATTTTTTATGATAACTTGCTAATTACTGCTCTTGGGGTTTTTGTGACAGTAGATGGAGCGACTCAATTAGTTCAAGAAACGTGGAATATTGGTTTAGTGTAAGAATAGATGACACAAAAGTATATCAGAGATAAGTGAAGCAACATGTAAGTATTGCACTCTAGATCTAGAGATCATACAAAAACAATTTTGATGGAATTGATCATGCAAGATGTTATATGTTATAATCTTTTTATTTATTTTTGTAAATTGTACAAGCAGATTATTAATTTCTTGTTTTTAGAAACTATATAAAAGTTACCTATAATCACTATAAAACCAGATGTGATATGGATATTTTAGTAAAAATGACAAGATGTTACACAGTTATGCATTATGCTAAAATATGGTGTATATATCTTAAATCATGATTAAGATAATGATGAATATATTCATTATTGTATAAATTTTAACCTTGATCATGCTTTAAGTTTGCATACGCTATATCTTTTACAATAAATGACCATGTTCTAAAAAAATGCAGTGATATCCTCGCGCTGTCATGTTAAATGACTTTATAACTGTTAAATACATAATAAAAAATATCTCCTAGTCATGTGGATCATTAGAAATAATTAACATGTATCAAATTGAACACAATAAGCTATCTGAATACATATATTAATTTTCAAAGCGTACAAAATAAAAAGGTCAAATTCTCTTTCAGCTTGTGTATATGCATAATCAATGTTATATTCTTGCATGCGAGTTATATGCATTATATGAACAAAAAAGTATGCATATAAAATTATGTTTTTACGGCCCCTTAGCTCAGGCGGTCAGAGCAGGCGACTCATAATCGCTTGGTCGCTGGTTCAAATCCAGCAGGGGCCACAACCGTTAACTATATAAACTAAAAATGCATTGACAATCACATATTTATTAATATATTTTTATACCAAAAACTTCACATGCTACACCGTAGCATTTTAGGTCAGAGCGGAAAAACATTCAATAATATGATTTACAACTATCTATGCCAAATAATAAATACTTAGAATACTTTTAGTTATAGTTTTTAATTTTTGATCTTAAAAAGATGGATCGGCTCATGTAGGTCAATCGCATAACGATAGCGTTTTTTATACTTTCATTTCCTATATCCTATATATTGGTTTTAAAAATAAAAATACTGAATAGTGATTGTATATCCATATTTCTTTTAAGTTCAGTATGAACTTCACTTATAATTTTTTAAAAAAATAATCATAGTGCATTTCTTGTATCGATGTGATGAAGTATTGCATACGTAAAGATATAACTAATAATATATAATTATAAAGACATTCGGTTAAGTTAAAAGACAATATTATAATATAAAATGCTCATTTGAATATGTTATGTTTTAACTAATTTTTTAAGAATTTCAATTTATTAAAAAATCAATTCTTATTAGAATATTGAAGAAATTTTCATATGACTCTTTCTATAATAGTGGTGTTAGTTGAACTAGCACTCGTACTTGATATTCATAAAAGTAATGTCGAGTGTATTGTTAGAAACTACAAAAAATTTGAGACATATAGTTAAAGTACATATTCTTAGACTGCTTGTTATAATCATTATATTGAGACACAGACTCTCTTTTTTACAAATGAAGATAAAAATCTTTATCCATCGTATCGTATCAATCATGAGACATCATATTTGTTGTGTATTGAGATTTTTATACTGAATAGATGATAGATTAAAATTTATTAAATTATATGATCAGTATATAATTTAAGTGATTAAAGTATCAACTAATCTTCTGTTTTGAGGGGTAGTGCAAGATAATGTTTAAGAATTTAACTAATAATCTTTCAACCGCTCTGCGCAAAGTGGTCGGGCGTGGCAGATTAACTGAAGAAAATATTAAAAGCACGTTAAAGCAAGTCCATATAGCGTTGTTAGAAGCAGACGTTGCTCTTTCAGTGGTGCGTGCGTTTATTGATAGCGTTAAAGAACGTGCACTGAATCATATCGTGCACCATGATTTCACTCCAGGCCAAGAATTACTCAAGATTGTAAAAAAAGAACTCATTGTAGCGATGGGTGAAAAAAATTACACTCTAAATTTAAAAACCACTCCTCCAGCAGTAGTATTAATAGCAGGTCAGCAAGGAATGGGTAAAACAACTAGCGTTGGAAAGCTTGGAAAATTTTTACATCATCAATATAATAAAAAGATACTTACAGTTTCTACTGATATCTATCGCCCTGCAGCGATCAAACAATTAGAGATCATAACAGAACAGATCGATGTCGATTTTTATCCATCAGATGTCAATGAGACACCGGTAAATATTGCTAAAAATGCCTTGCATCATGCTCAACTGAAATTTTATGATGTATTATTAGTAGATACTGCTGGTCGCTTGCATACTCATGATTTTATGATGAGAGAACTCCATGACATATGTGTAGCTATACAGCCTATAGAGACCTTATTAGTAGTTGATGCTATGATTGGCCAGGATGCGGTAAATGTAGCTAAAGAATTTAGCGCCGCTCTTCCATTAACAGGTATAATACTTACTAAAGTAGACAGCGATGCACGGGGAGGCGCGGCGCTTTCGATGCGCCATGTGACTGGTAAACCAATTAAGTTTATAGGGACAGGAGAAAAAATTGAAACACTAGAACCTTTTTATCCAGAACGTATTGCATCACGTATATTAGGAATGGGCGATATGTTATCTCTCATTGAAGAGATTGAGCGTAAGATAGATCATAAAACAGCAAAAAAATTATCTCATTCATTTAAGAAAAATCATACTTTTAACCTCAATGATTTTTTAGAGCAATTAAAACAATTACGTAAAATGGGTGGAATGGTGAACTTAATCGAAAAGTTACCAGGAATGATCAACCTTCCAGATATCGTTAAAGCTCAGTTAAATGATGCATCACTGCAACGAATGGAAGCTATCATAAAGTCTATGACGTATATTGAACGTTCTCATCCTGAAATTATTAAAGGATCTCGTAAGCGCCGTATTGCATCAGGATCAGGCTTGTCTGTCCAAGATATCAATCAATTTTTAAAACAGTTTTATGACATGCAAACTCTTATGAAAAAGGTTAAACAAGGCGGGGCAACAAGCATGATGCGTAAAATACAGGAAATAATGCCGTCTAGTTTTTCTAAACATTAGAAATCTCTATATAATTGTATGTTGAGAAAATATAGCTATATTTTAATATACTCACCGCAATGCTCAATGTAAGATTCTACCAAATAGATATTTATATAATTTTTATATCATAAAAATTTTTATGTACGCAAAACATTGAATACTCTTCATATTTCTTTTTTTTAATTTTAAGGTTGATGTTTTTTCTCTTCTTAAATTATGGATGCGCTATACCATAACATGACATCTTATTACCTTTCTCGCTAACTAATACTATAAAAATAGTATCTGTTAACTATCATATGAATCAGTACGTAGAGTCCATCTAATGTGAAACTCTTGTAAAAGAGTATTAACTAATATACGCAGTTCTTTAATTAAAAAATAAAGTGCAGCGCGAGATGAATGTTGTATCATTATCGTCCACCGATAACGCCCTCTAACCTTACTACGTAATGATGGATTAGGACCTGTCACTCGAAAAGAAGAATCATAACATGAGCTAGCTTGTAGTAGTGCTATTAATTTATGTAAAAATTGATATGCTTGATCGTTATCATAAGCTTCTGCACAAAAGAAAGCTTGATTAGTATACGGAGGCAATAAGATATTTTTTCGTGTATAGAGCTCTTCTTTAACAAATGTATCATACCCTTTATACACCAAAGTTTGTAGTAATGGATGCTCAGGATAATAGGTCTGTACGATCACTTCACCCTTTTTTTGTAAACCTACCACTAATCCAGCAATATGGTTATATAACTGAGCAAAACGCTCTGCAGCTTGAAAATCAGATGAAAATAACACATAATCTACATTAATGCACGATACTAATGTAATATCTAATAAAGAATCAGCTCTAAACACCATTTTTGTGCTCAATAAAATATGCGCACCGCTATGATACACTTTAGATAATATGCTTTCTGGATCAGTGTTCTGATAAGGGGTATTACCATCTAGACATGTAAGTGGAATGGCAGGAAACAAGGTTGTTAAATAATCTGCTATTTTTTCAATCCCCAAACCAACTGGGATTAAATATGTAGAACCACATTCTAAACACTGAGAGGGTATTGGACGTGCTCCGTTACATTGATGACAATATAGTTTTTTATGTTTTTTATATAACGTAAAATTACGATTACACCGAGTGCATTTTGGAATCCATTTGCATTCTTGGCATAATAAAATAGGGGAAAAACCACGACACTGTAAAAGCAAAAATACTTTATGATTGTTCTGCAGATGTCGATTAATTTTATTTATTAATATTGGAGATAGACCAGCTTGAAGATGTAAACCGTTTAAATTAACCAACATCCGTTTTGTTTTTGCAATATGAATACGGTATTCCCTAAAAATAATCTGGTGATATTTACCTAATTGTACATTATATAACGTTTCTAGCGCAGGAGCTGAAGATCCCAGTATAATGGGTATGTTCTCCTGTTTTGCACGTAATATTGCAAGATCACGTGTATTATATGAAAAATCCTCTTTTTCTATGTAAGAGCTGGCGTGTTCTTCATATATAATAATGATACCCAGTTGCTCTAATGGTGTAAATATAACAGAGCGAGTGCCAATTACAATCGTCGTTTTACCATCTCGAGCTCTACGCCACACATTCAGACGTTCAGTATTATCTAAACTAGAATGCAAAACATCAATCACAACATTAAAATGCTGAAGAACAAGAGAGGTAATGTACGGTATTAAATTAATCTCTGGAATTAATATAATCGCTTGTTGTCCTCTAATAAGTATATTTTCTAAAATAGAGAGATAAACATCAATTTGATCAGGCCCACCTATGCCATTTAACAACCAAGTAATAAATGTATCATCAGTATTTTGAATAGCAGTGATAGCGCTATTCTGTTCTTGGCTCAGTTGTTTTTTTTTATTTTTTGCGTTGATGAAAAGACGAGTACGTAAATTTTTTTCAGATTTGGTGGCAAGTACTTGTGGCGGGTGTAAAGGCTGGCAAGATAATAGCTTTAGTGGATGTAGTATTATATTATTGTGATTGATATCATAGTGAGGAGAACCACAGCGATTGGCAGAACAGGCGATGAATTTTTTTTCTTTTAAGGAAAATACCATTTCTTTTGATAATTGTGTCGATTGTGTTATATTTTCAGCTAGCTTTTTATTATTGCAAGTCTTTTCCAGTAAATATCCTCGTCGTAGCAGTGGAGGAATGGCATGAAAAAGGATTTTCCCTAATGAAAAATGATAGTAACTTGCAGCTAATATTAATGTACGCCATAAACGCGGAGGATACAGTGAATGACTATCTAATATCTGATGTATCATTGGTAATGAAAGAAGCGAATGATCATGCATTATAGAAATCTTTATGACAATACCAATCATTTTTCGACTTTTAAAAGGGACTTGAACACGCCCGCCGATTGCCACATCTCGTATATGTTCAGGTAATACGTATTTAAAATTTTGATCTTGCGACACCGGTAGTGCAACCTGCACGATATACATAATTACATCCGTAAATTCGTTGTTATTTGTCTATAATGTGACCCATTAATCGCTGAAAACTATACATTAATGTCATCTTGATAGAAAAACTATTTATATGTATAGCTGTTTCTCATTTTTTACGGTATCTTTTTCGATTTAACATACGTAGTATAAATGCGTTTCATGTTTAACAAAAAACCAACGATTAATGCATAATTCAAGCAGATAATCACAATATTTTCTATATCATAAGTAATGATTAGTAATAGGCGGTATAAATCATTAATATCATTTTTAAAAATCTACATAGTAGAATAGCGCAACTCAATAGTACTTAGTAACCATAATAAAAAGATTAATACTGTACTAGTGCAGTATATATCAATTTTTGATGTGTATTATACATCTAATAGTAAACGAGTTGGGTCTTCTAAAAATTCTTTTATTGTCACCAGACAACTCACTGATTCACGTCCATCAATCAGCCTATGGTCATAAGACAGGGCAAGGTACATCATAGGTAAAATAACAATTTTCCCATTACTCGCTACCGGTCGATCTTTGATAGAATGCATGCCAAGAATCGCGCTTTGCGGCGGATTTATTAGTGGTGTAGACATAAGCGAACCAAAAACCCCGCCATTAGTAATGGTAAAAGTCCCACCAGTGAGTTCCTCTACAGTTAGTTTATTATTTCTGCCCTTTGTTGCGAGTATTTTTATTTGTTTTTCTATTTCAGACATACTTAAAGTATCAACATTTTTTAGTATAGGCGTCACTAATCCTCGTGGTGTAGAAACAGCAATACTGATATCGAAATAATCGTGATAAACTATATCTGTGCTATCAATTGATGCATTGATCTCCGGATAACGTTTTAACGCATTTACTGTAGCTTTGACATAAAAAGACATAAAACCTAAACGTATACTATGACGTTTTTCAAATAATTCACCATACTCTTTGCGCAAGGTAATAATAGGTTGCATATTCACTTCATTAAAAGTGGTAAGCATAGCAGTAGTATTGTTTACATGAAGCAATCTCTCTACCATGCGTTTTCGTAAACGAGTCATAGGTATACGTCTTTCACTGCGTAATTCCATGGCAGATATGTTTGATTGTGTTTCCAATGCCATGGGATCTACAGTCTCTATAGACCGAATGAGATTTGGTTCAGTATTGACTTGGAGAGAATCTTTTATAATGGTTTGCTGTTCAAATTCTTTTTGGTTGCGATTATTTGCAGATATCAGACGACGTCTTGCTGGGCCTAGGGGGCATGAGGATAGCTCGTTAGAAGTAACGATTTCCTGTGCTGTGATCATAGGAGTTATGTTAAGAGCATCCGCAGTTAATGATAAATTATGATTATTATTTACTTGTAGATAACCTAGAATTTGATGTGAGCTTACTGTAACACCTTCTTTTTCCAAAATGTTCTCTAAGCATCCATCAGCAGATGCCGGAATTTCCAAAATGACTTTATCAGTTTCGATGTCTACAAGAATTTCATCACGTTTGACTTTGTCACCAATTTTTTTATGCCAGACACTGACCGTAGCGTCTGTGACCGATTCTGGTAGATCGGGAACTATGATATTTACAGTATTCATTATCTTTTCTCCGTGTTGTATGATTATATAGTAAGCGCATCATTAATTAACTTATCTTGTTGCTGACGGTGAATATATGAATAACCAACTGCTGGTGCAGCAGAAGCAGGGCGTCCAGAATAACGTAACACAGTCCCAGCAGGAAGAATTGACTGATAAGCGTTGTAATTGATATACCACGCGCCTTGATTTAACGGCTCTTCTTGACACCAGACAAAATCATATACATGTGTATACAATTTTAAAATCTTTTTTAGCTCTATATAAGGAAACGGGTACAATTGCTCTATACGAATAATAGCAATATTCTTTTGATTGTTTTTACGACGTTGAGTCAGTAGGTCGTAATACACTTTTCCTGAGCATAGTATAATACGTTGTATTGATTTTAGGCATAAGACATCAATTTCATCAATTACCGCTTGAAATTTGCCATTAGATAGATCGTTTAATGAAGAAACCGCTTGTGGATGACGTAATAGTGATTTAGGGGACATGATTACCAAAGGACGACGTGTTACCTGTAATGTATGATATCGTAATATATGGTATAACTGTGCGGGTGTTGAAAGCATGCAGATTTGCATATTTTGCTCTGCACATAATTGAAGATATCTTTCTATGCGAGCAGATGAATGCTCTGGCCCTTGTCCTTCATATCCATGTGGTAAAAACATAACTAATCCACACAAGCATCCCCATTTCTGTTCACTAGTACTGATAAACTGATCAATTACAATTTGTGCTCCATTAGCAAAATCGCCAAATTGGGCTTCCCATATGGTTAATTTTTTAGGTACTGTCATAGCATAACCATATTCAAATGCTAGAACTGCTTCTTCTGATAACACGGAATCCCATACGCTAAAAGCACCTTGATTGTTTTTGATATTCTGTAACGGAATGTATGACGATCCATCCTTCTGGTTATAAATTACAGCGTGTCGGTGAAAAAATGTACCACGCCCTATATCTTCACCAGAAAGGCGACATGAAATTCCCTGGCTCAAAAGAGTAGCATATGCTAGAGTTTCTGCTGCACCCCAATCGAATAATTTTTTTCCAATAGCCATTTGATAACGATCATGATATATTTTCTTTACACGCGACTGCATTGCTACTGTGTCTGGAATATTATTGATGTGGAGGGCTAGAGTTTGTAAGTCACGTAGTTCAATGTGTAGTTGGTCCGTAAATTTGCTATCAACTCTGTTTAGGCATGATAATGATTCTGTACAGGAATAAGGGCCTATAGGATACCATACAGGATATGAACTAGGAGTGACACAACCTCCTGCATCTAATGCATCACGATATAACTGAATCATTTCAGTTGGGTCTTCTTTATTGATAACTGCTTCAAGTTGGAGCTGTTTAGCATATATTTCTCGTACTGTAGGGTGTTTTTGAATGGTTTGATACATCAATGGTTGAGTAACATGAGGCTCATCAGCTTCGTTATGTCCGTGACGGCGGTAACACACAAGATCAATAAATACATCTTTTTTAAAAATACGACGAAAATCTAATGCTAAATAAGTGATCAAAGCTACTGCTTCTGGGTCGTCTGCTGTTACATGGAAAATTGGCGCCATGATCATTTTAGCAATATCAGTACAGTACTGTGTCGATCGAGAGTCCTTAGGGTTAGATGTTGTAAAACCAATTTGATTGTTAATTACAATGCGTATTGTACCACCGACTTCATAGCCACGGACTTTAGATAAATTTAAAGTTTCTTGCATTACCCCTTGTCCAATAATAGCTGCATCACCGTGAATGGTAATCGGTAAGATTTGATTGCTGTTTTTCTCAGGTAAGCAATCTATGCGAGCTCTTGTAGCACCCATTATTACTGGATTGACAATTTCTAAATGTGAAGGGTTATGCGCTAGCACTAGATGCACTATCCCTCCTTCAGTATTAATATCAGAAGAGAAACCTAAATGATACTTGACATCACCGCTTCCTACCATATGAACAGGACGCTGGCCCGAGAATTCATGAAGTAACTCTTCTATTTTTTTTCCAAATACATTAACAAGTACATTAAGACGGCCACGATGCGCCATACCAATCATGACTTGATGTGTTCTATGCATACTAGAGTGACGTATCATTTCATTGAGCATGAGTATTAATGCATCCCCCCCCTCTAGCGAAAAACGCTTGGAACCTGGAAATTTTGATCCAAGATATCGCTCTAAACCTTCTGCAGCAGTAAGTATCTTCAGAAATTCCTTCTTTTTCTCAACAGGAAAAAGAACCTCAGGAGTTTCACATTCTAATGCATGTTGTATCCATTGTTTTTCGTCTGGACTCGTAAGATGCATGTATTCTGCTCCAATAGAACCACAGTAGATACTTTGGAGTTTAGAGCGTATCTTACTTAGCGTCATCGCTTTTTTGCCAATCGCCCATGAATCTATATTAAAAGTATCTTGCAGATTATTCGAATTTAGGCCATAGCATTCCATGCTCAATTCGGCTATTGTTTTTTTTTCTTGCAGTCTTAGAGGGTCTAAACACGCTTGCTGATGACCAAAAAAACGAAAGGCATTAATAAGATTTACTACCTTCATGGTGTTGTCAGATGCGTTAGAATGATAAACATCGTCACTGGTATTAGAATCAAGTGGTTTTTGTGTAACTATAGAATGAGAAATTTTACGGAAAAGCATACGCCAGTCTGTTGGCACAGAATGAGGATCTTTTAAAAAATCCTCGTAAATATATTCTATATAAGCTTGGTTGGCGCTGGCTAGCCAAGAAGAGTCCAACCAGGGTTTAATATCGCTATTCTGCATTTTAATTCCTTTTGGAATAATTAGTATTTGTGCATGTAATGATGATTGGTAAGATGATTATAGCTTCATTATGCAACCATGGTTCATATACAGTACATTACTATATTCATCTTCATTTATCTTATAGTTCATATTGTTAATGTAAGCTTGGTTTTGGTATGCGTGAATGATAGAGTGGAAAAGACATATGATATTTTGAATCTCTCTATGAATCTATTAATTCACTTGTAAATACTATGACGAGTAAAACATATGAAGATAGAGAATGAGAAAGTGTTAGATATTGTCGCTTTATGATTGTGATATTCTAAAGTGATAAATATGTATTGATATATAAAAACTACGCACCTCGATGTAGCAGCATTAATTTAATATCACCAATGGCGCGGGTAGGGTTAAGCCCCTTTGGGCACACGCTGGTGCAATTCATAATACTATGACAGCGAAAGACACTAAACGCATCATTGAGATGATCCAGCCTCCAATCTTTTTCAGTATCACGGCTATCAACTAGGAATCGATAAGCGGCTAATAAACCAGCGGGACCAATAAATTTATCTGGGTTCCACCAAAAAGAAGGGCATGCCGTAGAACAGCATGCGCAAAGTACGCATTCGTAGAGGCCGTCTAGTTTTGCACGTTGATCAGGATGTTGTAGGTTTTCTTTCGTGGAGATAATTGGAGCATGACGGAGCAAATACGGTTTAATTTTAGCATATTGTTCATAGAACTGACTCATATCCACTATAAGATCACGAATTACAGGTAATAATGGTAGAGGTCTAATAATAATTGGATTTTTGCCACTACCTAGTGCAGAAATTGGGGTAATACACGCTAATCTATTTATTCCGTTGATATTTAATCCGTCAGAACCGCACACTCCTTCACGACAGGATCTTCGAAATGCTAATGTAGGATCATTTTCTTTTAAACGAATGAGCGCATCTAATAGCATGAGATCTTGATTATCTTCTAATTCTAGAAAATACTCCTGCATATGGGGATGATCATCCAGTGCTGGATTATAACGATAAATAGAAAATGCCAGTTTCATATGTAGATGATTTCCTCCAATGACTTATTTAATACGAACGTTCTTGGGGCGCAAAGGCTGGACGTAATTTTGGGTTCATGTTAACAGCTCGACGAGTCATGCATTGGCATTGCGGTAGATACAAAGTATGGCATAACCAATTATGATCGTCACGTGTAGGATAATCATAACGACTGTGTGCTCCGCGGCTTTCTGTACGATAATTAGCAGATAAAGCAGTCACGTAAGCTGTTTCCATTAAATTGTCTAACTCTAAGCATTCAATGCGTTGAGTATTAAAATCACTTGATCTGTCATCCAGACGTGCTTTGTGTAGACGTTTACGAAGATCTTGTAACTCAGAAATTCCTTTTCGCATCTCTTTACCTTCTCGGAACACCGAGAAATTTTTTTGCATACACTGTTGTAAAGCTGTACGTAATGTTATTGGATTTTCACCAGTTTTATTGTAATTCCAACGTCTTAGTCGTACTAAGGACTTTTGAATTTCTTCTGCTGTAGCTTCTAATAAAACCCCTTGTTCTTGCAGAGAACTTTGCATATACAGCCCCGTAGCTCTGCCAAATACAATCAGATCAAGTAAAGAGTTTCCACCTAGCCGATTAGCTCCATGCACGGATACACAAGCTGTCTCTCCAACAGCAAATAATCCAGGAATTATAACATCTTCTCCTTGTTCATTGACAGTGAGTACTTGACCTGTTATTTTAGTGGGAATTCCTCCCATCATATAATGGCAGGTAGGTATGACGGGGATAGGGTCTTTGACCGGATCAATATGAGCAAAGGTACGTGACATTTCGAGAATACCAGGCAGACGTGATTCTAATACATCTTTTCCTAAGTGATCTAGTTTTAATTTTGCATGGGGACCAAAAGGCCCGTCATATCCACGGTTTTCACGGATTTCAATCATAATTGAACGCGCTACAACATCACGACTGGCGAGGTCTTTTGCTTTTGGTGCATAGCGTTCCATGAATCTTTCGCCATGTTTATTTAATAAATACCCCCCTTCACCGCGACAACCTTCTGTGATTAAGACCCCTACTCCAGCAATACCAGTAGGGTGAAATTGCCACATTTCCATATCTTGTACGGGCACGCCTGCACGCAGTGCCATGCCAATACCATCACCGGTATTAATGTATGCATTAGTGGTTGATTGGTAAATCCTCCCTGCTCCTCCAGTAGCTAATATAGTTGCATTTGCTTTAAAGTAAACTACTTCACTATTTTCAATGCTTAAAGCAGTACAACCCACGATTTCTCCATTAGAATTTTTGACTAAATCCAGGGCATACCATTCTGAAAAAATAGTAGTATTATTTTTTAAGTTTTGCTGATAAAGTGTATGTAAAAGTGCATGCCCTGTACGATCTGCGGCAGCAGCTGTCCGTGTTGCTTGTTTTTCACCAAAATTTGTTGATTGTCCGCCAAATGGACGTTGATAAATCCGTCCATCTTCTAATCGTGAAAATGGCAAACCCATATGTTCTAATTCTAGCACGGCTTGCGGTCCAGTTTTACACATATATTCAATAGCACGTTGGTCGCCAATATAATCAGAACCTTTTACAGTGTCATACATGTGCCATTCCCAGTTATCGTTATGTACATTACCCAATGCCGCCGTAATACCTCCTTGTGCGGATACTGTATGTGAACGAGTTGGGAATACTTTAGATAACAAGGCGCAGCTGTGACCAGATTGGGTGATCTGTAATGATGCACGCATACCTGCACCGCCTGCACCGATAACAATCGTGTCAAACTCCATGACTGATAACTTCATCACGCACTCCAGACAACAAGGGTACCATAAATAGCATATACAAATAGTACTACGATAATTGCTAGCTGTAGCAGCATACGTATTGCCAGTAATTTTATATAATCAGTTAGTACTTGCCACATTCCAATCCAGCCATGTATTAATATAGAAACTAGCGTTAGACAAGTGAAAACTTTAGTAAAGGATGACTGAAAAAATCTATGCCAAACACTGTAGGTAATAGTGTCTGACATCATAATCATCACGACGATATAAACAACATAAAGGGTTATCATGATCGCTGTTGCGCGTACTAGTAACCAGTCATGCAAGCCATGACGACCCAATGCAGAAGCATTGTTTACCATATAAGCACTCCGGATAAAATTGCCAGCAGACTAGCAATCAAAAATGATATTTGTGCAGAAAATTTCCCTGTTTGAAGAGTAACCCCTAGAATATCAAAGTCCATCATCATATGTCGAATACCACTAGAAATATGATAAGATAGTATGCTGAACATACTCCATATAAAAAATTTAAAAATACAGTTGTCCATCATCAAAGATGCTTGGAGAAAGCCTTTAGGGGATGAAAGAGATAAATCTAGCAGCCACAGAAGTGCTCCAATCGATAAAAATATGATAATGCCAGATATTCGATGAAGAATAGAAGCAATGGCAGTTAAAGGAAAGCGTATTGTAGACAAATCTAGATTAACTGGTCTTTTTTTTTTCACGGTATTCCCATTAAAGTCTGTTGTATTTTTCTGGACTTAGCTTATTAAAGTACGGTAGTGCGTATGTATAATAATATTTAAAATACAAATAACTATTAAGGTGGTTTGACAATATTTTTTATCAATGATTGGGTTTTATGTTATAGTAAATTTGATTGTAAGCAAGATGTACATATCATTTTTTAGTGTAAAACTACATTTTACTATAACAGTGTGGTGCATTTTATAAAATCAATAATATCATTAAAAATGACATCCTCTTAGGATAAAATATGATAGCAATATAATATCATGGAAGGATAATTCCACACTAAATTTTCTAATAAAATTTTATAAAGCCATCATTAATACTATGCTATAATATGACTATTTTCAATTTATTTTTATAGCAAATGATTGCATCGACTATGTTTATAGATGATGATGGTTCATAAACATGATGGTTTATAACCGTTGAGCAATGGTTTATAACCGTTGAGCAAATTGAGATGAGGAAGATAAGCAATGGATCATAAAAAGGCAAAAATAATTATTGATGAAAGATCGCCTATTGAGCTAGATGTGTTAACAGGCACTCTAGGGCATGAGGAAATAGACATTCGTGCCCTTGGTTCTTACGGATATTTTACTTTTGACCCTGGTTTTACTTCTACTGCATCCTGTGAATCTAAAATAACTTTTATTGATGGGGATAAAGGTATTTTGTTGCATCGGGGATTCCCAATTGACCAGTTAGCATTACACTCAAATTATTTAGAAGTCTGTTATATTCTTTTACATGGTGAGCCCCCCAATGAGGAGCAATTCCAAGATTTTCACTTTGCTATAACGCGTCATACTATGCTACATGAACAGATTCATCATTTATTTCGTGGTTTTCGTCGCGATTCTCATCCAATGGCGGTAATGTGCGGTATTACTGGAGCGTTAGCTGCATTTTACCATGATGCAATGGATGTGAATATTGAGTGGCATCGTGAAGTCACAGCTATCCGTTTGTTAGCTAAAATGCCAACTATGGCTGCAATGTGTTATAAATATTCTATAGGTCAGCCGTTCGTATACCCCCGAAATAATCTTTCATATGCAGGTAATCTTTTACATATGATGTTTTCAACACCGTGTGAGGAATATGTTATTAACCCCGTTGTTGAGAAAGCAATGGATCGTATTCTTATTTTACATGCAGATCATGAACAAAATGCATCCACCTCTACCGTGCGAACGGCTGGTTCATCCGGTGCCAATCCTTTCGCCTGTATTGCAGCAGGTATTGCTTCATTATGGGGCCCAGCTCATGGTGGAGCTAATGAGGCTTGTTTACGAATGTTAGAAGAGATCAGCACTGTAGATCATATCCCTGAATTCTTACGACGGGCTAAGGATAAGAATGATGCATTTCGTTTAATGGGTTTTGGTCACCGAGTCTATAAAAATTATGATCCTCGTGCCCGTGTTATGCAAGAAACTTGCCATGCCGTTCTTAAGGAACTAGGCCTAAACACAGACTTAATGGAAGTGGCGATGAAACTAGAGCATATCGCATTGAATGACCCTTATTTTGTTGAGCGTAAGCTGTATCCTAACGTTGATTTTTATTCAGGTATTATTCTTAAAGCAATGGGCATTCCTTTATCTATGTTTACAGTAATTTTCGCTATGGCGCGCACTGTAGGTTGGATTGCACACTGGAAAGAAATGTATGATAACGGGATTAAAATTGCTCGTCCGCGTCAGCTGTATACTGGTTATGATCAGCGTCCATTTAATTCACAGATTAAAAAATAAGATATGTCTTAGTAGAGATTTTTGCGAACTTCCTAATTTTTATAGAACGATTTGAAACATTTTGAGTTTTCATTTATATCATCATATATGCTGAGGGGTATGTTAAAGTTTACTACAAAATTAGCGCTTGGTGTAGAATACGACGGCACTCGTTATTGTGGATGGCAAAAGCAGAGAAAGGTACATAGCGTACAAGAGAAATTAGAACAGGCACTAGCAGAGGTAGCTGATCATCCAGTGAGTGTGATGTGTGCAGGGCGCACCGATGCTGGGGTCCATGCCACTGGACAGGTCGTTCATTTTGAGACTTCTTCTCGACGTAAAGATATTGCTTGGGTGCGCGGTGTGAATGCTTATCTCCCAGAAGATATTGTTGTACGTTGGATGCAAGTGGTCCCTGATGCATTCCATGCGAGATTTAGCGCTCTTGCTCGGCGTTATCGTTATGTCATCTATAATCAGCCAAAACATCGTCCTGCTATTTTTTCTAAGGGTATGATGTATTGTTCAACCATACTAGATGTAGAAAAAATGCAGCGTGCTGGAGCGTATTTAGTGGGTGAAAATGATTTCACTTCTTTTCGAGCAAGCCAGTGTCAATCTCATTCTCCGATAAGACAAGTTATGCATATACGTGTGACCAGGTATTATTGTGTGTATATAATAATTGATATTAAAGCAAATGCGTTTGTTTATCGTATGGTACGAAACATTGTTGGGAGTTTGATAGAGGTGGGATATGGCCATAAAAATGAAAGTTGGATCCGTGATGTATTATTAGCTAAAGATCGTAAAGTAGCAGCTGCAATTGCATCTGCTCAAGGGCTGTATTTAGTATCAGTAGATTACCCTGTTCATTATGCAATACCACGTGTTCCAGTCGGGCCACTACATTTTATTACATAAATAATATTAATTTTTTGCTTTTTGATCGAGAAAACAACAAGTCTGTATTGTTGAATAATATTTGCATTCCGTATTATAGTGTGTGTAAGAGTTTTGCATATTATCTAGTGTGATTCATTACTAGTTAGATGCGTTTGATTGAAAAGATTGACTATGTAATCTTTTTAAGAATGCTATTTTTTCATAGCCTGATATCATTCTTGCTTGACTTCATTGAGTATTAAACTTTTATTTGATGATGTATAGTCATATACTATAACTGTATGATGCATAGTCAAATTTTCTATCTTTCTTCTTTTGTGTTATACACTGAAGTTAGACTGGGTGATTATAACAAATTAAGAATGCGGTTGATAGAATTTTATTCTAGTTATACCGCGTATAGCATACACAGAATTTAGTGCATGGATTTGCGATGGATTATAATATCTTCTTAAGCATATGATAATATCTTTGTGAGAATATATCATCAAAGATCTATTTAAAATAGCATTCGTGTTATGGTGGTTGATATCTCAATGATTCAGAAAAACGTACAGAATATACGTCAAAAAATTATCACGATAGCCTTAAGATGTGGTCGTGATCCAAACAAGATTACTTTACTCGCAGTAAGCAAAAAAAAAACCATCAAAGATATTAAACAAGCAGTAGACGCTGGACAACTTTGTTTTGCTGAAAATTATATACAAGAAGGGGTGGAAAAAATCAAATTATTGTCTAATTTATCATTGATTTGGCATTTTATTGGATCGCTTCAATCTAACAAGAGTCGTTTTGTCGCAAAGTATTTTGATTGGTGTCACACTGTCAATTCTGTGTCTTTAGCCAATCGATTAAATTTTCAGCGCTCTAGTATGTCAAATAAATTAAATGTATTAATTCAGATAAATATTAGTAATGAAGTACAAAAATCAGGAATTTCATTGGATGAATTGCCATTTTTAGCAGAAGCAATCAACGTTTTACCATTTCTAGCGTTACGAGGGGTGATGGCTATACCTCCTTTATATAAGAGTTATGATGCCAAATTACTCGCGCATCGTAAAATAGCAGAAGTTTTTCAACAGCTCACACATATGTATCCAAGTGTAGATACGTTATCGCTAGGCATGAGTAATGATATGGATGCAGCCATTATTGCAGGTAGCACTATGGTCCGTGTTGGTACTGCTATTTTTGGCAGACGAGTATAGTTTAGAGCAGTGTTGTGTATTACGCATTTGTTTCAGCTATGTCAATGATTATGCATACATTTATTCATAATATTGCATACTTAATGCAGTCTTTACTTTAAACTTAATATTATAACTTATTAAGATATTAAAATATCATCATACAGAATAGCTGAGGAGCTCCATGCTCGCATTGATCTTTCTAGTAACCACTATAATGACGCTTTATATCAAAATATTATTGTTACACATTTGGATGCAACTAGTGCAATGTGATGGTTATAACTCATTTACCCAATTAATAATGAGCATTACTCGCCCTGTAGTGAGTCCTTTCCAGCGTGTTTTTAAATATCATGGTACCTGTGATGTAGTTTCTTTATTGATAGCTTATATGATCAGCGTTCTGATGGTTCCAATAATGCTTAAATTAGTAAGTTTCGATGCCATTTTATTTTATTTAGGCCTAGTGATTTTGCTAAAAGCCCTAGGCGTGCTGATTTTTTGGGTGATTATTGGACGATCTTTGACAAGTTGGATGAGCCAAGGAAGTAATTCAGTAGACGAAATATTATTACAACTCACCGAGCCGTTTATGATTCCGATTCGTCGCTTAATACCACCAACTGGTGATCTTGATTTTTCTGTTATGATAGTGATTGGAATACTCTATTTACTGAATTTTATCGGTCTTGAGTATATTCCGGGTTGGGCGAATTTTTAGCAAGATAAAATATTTTTAATCGCGAATTTGAGACCGATATCGTCAGTATACTACATACTACATGATGGTAGTGAACGCAAGTAATTTCAAAATTAGTAGGCCAACCTAATTGGCCGTGACACGGGCGACATACAGAAGCAAATAAGATATGCACACATAAACTTTATAAAATAATCTATTATAATAATAGCGTATATGATACTAGCTATAGTATAGCGCTATTACATCTATATACATGATGATGTTACTTATCTCTGCTATCCAGTATAATTATGTGATATCGCATCATTATGTAGACATGGTATGCCTGAAGTATAATTAATAGTATATCTCATGAGTAGTAGTCACGTGGATAGCGCAAGCATAGTATATTAGGGTAGTGTAATATACTCAATAGAGTGTTCTTAAGTGGTTTTCTTCGTGGTTAAGGTGGTTAAGGATTGTTATCCTTATTTAATATTTAGAGATTTTCATGTTTTATTTTGTTTGCTGTTTTTATTCACTTTTCAGTGAATGAAGGGGGCGTATATATGAATACGATACTGTATTTGTTGTTGCTGATGTAATTAGGTTTATCGAATATGATTAAAAAAAAATTAAGCGCCCCTTGAAAGGTTGTCAATATAACCGCATATATTGAATTATAAAGGGAGGTCAATTTTTATTGAGTCTGTTTTGATCTGACACTAAATTAAGGTTGCTCACAGGAGAGATTAAGAATGAAAATTCGTCCGTTACATGATCGTGTTATTGTTAAGCGCGCAGAAGCTGAATCGAAATCATCTGGTGGTATTGTATTGACTGGATCCGCAGCAGGTAAATCCACGCGCGGTGAAGTTATGGCAGTTGGTAATGGTCGTGTGTTAGAAAATGGTGATGTTAAGCCTATGGATGTTAAAGTAAAGGATACGGTAATATTTAATGAAGGGTATGGGGTTAAAACTGAGAAAATTGATAACGAAGAATTTTTAATTCTTTCAGAAAGTGATATTTTAGCGGTTGTTGAAGAATAAATAATGTTCATTAATTTATAGTAATAAATGAACACTAACGCAGATAAGGAAAGCATAAAATGGCAGCTAAAGATGTAAAATTTGGGAATGATGCTCGTGCAAAAATGCTACGAGGCGTGAATATATTAGCTGATGCAGTAAAAGTAACTTTAGGACCAAAAGGCCGCAATGTTATTTTGGATAAATCTTTTGGAGCACCAAATATCACTAAAGATGGTGTCACTGTAGCCCGTGAAATAGAGTTAGAAGATAAGTTCGAAAATATGGGCGCTCAGATGGTAAAAGAAGTGGCATCTAAAGCTAACGAAGCAGCTGGAGATGGTACCACAACTGCTACTGTACTGGCTCAGTCTATTGTCAATGAAGGCTTAAAGGCAGTTGCTGCTAGCATGAACCCAATGGACTTAAAACGCGGCATTGATAAAGCAGTTATTGCAGCAGTAGAGGAATTAAAAAAATTATCTGTGCCTTGTAGTGACTATAAGGGTATTGCTCAAGTAGGGACTATTTCTGCTAATGCTGATGAAACAGTCGGTGAGCTTATCGCTCAGGCAATGGAAAAAGTTGGGAAAGAAGGCGTTATTAGTGTGGAAGAAGGCACTAGTCTGAATGACGAGTTAGATGTTGTTGAAGGAATGCAATTTGATCGTGGTTATTTATCTCCTTATTTCATTAATAAACCAGACACTGGCTCTGTCGAGTTAGAATCTCCGTTTATTTTGCTTGTAGATAAAAAACTATCTAATATTCGTGAGCTTTTGCCAACCTTGGAAGCAGTTGCTAAATCTGGAAAATCATTATTAATTATTGCAGAAGATGTTGAAGGTGAAGCGTTAGCTACTTTAGTAGTAAATACTATGCGCGGTATTGTTAAGGTGGCCGCGGTGAAAGCACCAGGTTTTGGTGATCGACGTAAGGCAATGTTACAAGATATAGCAGTACTAACTGGTGGTACCGTAATTTCAGAAGAAATCGGTATGGAGTTAGAAAAAGTAGTTTTAGCCGATATGGGGCAAGCGAAACGTGTAGTTGTGAGCAAGGATACAACCACAATCATTGATGGCAGTGGTAAGGAAAGTGCTATTTCTGGTCGTGTCACTCAAATTCGTCAACAGATAGACGAAGCTACTTCAGACTATGATCGTGAAAAACTACAAGAACGTGTAGCTAAACTTGCTGGTGGAGTGGCTGTAGTAAAAGTCGGTGCAGCGACGGAAGTAGAAATGAAAGAGAAAAAAGCACGCGTAGAAGATGCTTTAAATGCCACTCGTGCTGCAGTAGATGAAGGTGTAGTAGCTGGTGGTGGTGTAGCTTTAGTACGTGTTGCCTCATTGCTTACGAACTTACGTGGTCAAAACGAAGATCAAAATGTTGGTATCAAAGTAGCTTTACGTGCTATGGAGTCTCCAATGCGTCAAATCGTATCTAATGCTGGCGCAGAGGCCTCTGTGGTAACAAATACCGTAAAAGCAGGAACAGGAAATTACGGTTACAATGCTCAAACTGAAGAATATGGGAACATGATTGATTTTGGTATTCTTGATCCAACTAAAGTCACTCGTTCTGCTTTGCAGTACGCAGCTTCTGTGGCGGGTCTAATGATTACCACTGAATGCATGGTTACAGATTTACCTAAAAGTGATGCGCCAGACGTGAGTACGCCTAATGGTATGGGCGGTGGAATGGGCGGCATGATGTAATATCGTTTTTTAAAAACCCCTTGTTTAAACAAGGGGTTTTTTTTGAAGATAATATTATGGAAAAAGTTTTAAAAAGTTGTTGACTTTTAAGCACAACAGCATTATGATCAGAAGATCATAGCAGAAAGAAGTCAAAAGATTGTAAAAGCTATTTTGCTCTTTAATAATTTATCAGATAATCTGTGTGGACACTTAAAAGATTGCTATCTGCGCTGAAAAGCGCAAAATAAATCAAGTCTTAAGAGTGAACGCATAAATATTCATTATGATGTTTTACACTTGAGCCTTACTGCTTATTTTTGTGCAGTAAAATCGGACTTTTAATTGAAGAGTTTGATCATGGCTCAGATTGAACGCTGGCGGCAGGCCTAACACATGCAAGTCGAACGGTAGCGGAAAGAAGCTTGCTTCTTTGCCGACGAGTGGCGAACGGGTGAGTAATATCCGGGAAACTGCCCGATGGAGGGGGATAACTATTGGAAACGGTAGCTAATACCGCATAAAGTCTGTGGACCAAAGTAGGGGATCTTCGGACCTTACGCCATCGGATGTGCCCAGACGGGATTAGCTTATGGGTGAGGTAATGGCTCACCCAGGCCACGATCCCTAGCTGGTCTGAGAGGATGACCAGCCACACTGGAACTGAGACACGGTCCAGACTCCTGCGGGAGGCAGCAGTGGGGAATATTGCACAATGGGCGAAAGCCTGATGCAGCCATGCCGCGTGTATGAAGAAGGCCTTCGGGTTGTAAAGTACTTTCAGCGGGAAAGAAATAGAGAAAGATAACACATTTCTCTTATTGACGTTACCCGCAAAAGAAGCACCGGCTAACTCCGTGCCAGCAGCCGCGGTAATACGGAGGGTGCAAGCGTTAATCGGAATTACTGGGCGTAAAGGGCACGTAGGCGGATTATCAAGTCGGATGTGAAATCCCTGGGCTTAACCTGGGAACTGCATTCGAAACTGGTAGACTCGAGTCTCGTAGAGGGGGGTAGAATTCTAGGTGTAGCGGTGAAATGCGTAGAGATCTGGAGGAATACCAATGGCGAAGGCGTCCCCCTGGACGAAAACTGACGCTCATGTGCGAAAGCGTGGGGAGCAAACAGGATTAGATACCCTGGTAGTCCATGCCGTAAACAATGTCGACTTGGAGGTTGTTCCCGAGTGGAGTGGCTTCCGTAGCTAACGCGTTAAGTCGACCGCCTGGGGAGTACGGCCGCAAGGTTAAAACTCAAATGAATTGACGGGGGCCCGCACAAGCGGTGGAGCATGTGGTTTAATTCGATGCAACGCGAAAAACCTTACCTAACCTTGACATCCGTGGAATTTTGTAGAAATACAAGAGTGCCTTTGGGAGCCACGAGACAGGTGCTGCATGGCTGTCGTCAGCTCGTGTTGTGAAATGTTGGGTTAAGTCCCGCAACGAGCGCAACCCTTATCCTTTTTTGCCATCGATTCGGTCGGGAACTCAAAGGAGACTGCCGGTGATAAACCGGAGGAAGGTGGGGATGACGTCAAGTCATCATGGCCCTTATGGTTAGGGCTACACACGTGCTACAATGGTGCATACAAAGAGAAGCTACCTCGCGAGAGCAAGCGGACCTCACAAAGTGCGTCGTAGTCCGGATCGGAGTCTGCAACTCGACTCCGTGAAGTCGGAATCGCTAGTAATCGTGGATTAGAATGCCACGGTGAATACGTTCCCGGGCCTTGTACACACCGCCCGTCACACCATGGGAGTGGCTTGCAAAAGAAGTAGGTAGCTTAACTTTCGAGAGGGCGCCTACCACTTTGTGATTCATGACTGGGGTGAAGTCGTAACAAGGTAACCGTAGGGGAACCTGCGGTTGGATCACCTCCTTAAACTAAGGGTAGTATCTTCGATAGTGTCCACACAGATTATCTGATGACAAGAAATTAGCAAAACCTTAGGCTTGTAGCTCAGGCGGCTAGAGCGCACCCCTGATAAGGGTGAGGGCGGTGGTTCAAGTCCACTCAGGCCTACCAAATATTTATAAACGCTATAGTAAGCGTTTTCTTATGGAAAATAGGGTACGCTATTAAACATACTATAACCACCTGAGTATATATAGCATATTAATATAGAAATTTTAAATATTTTATGGGGCTATAGCTCAGTTGGTAGAGCGCCTGCTTTGCACGCAGGAGGCCAGCGGTTCGAGACCGCTTAGCTCCACAATAAATATAGATTTTAAAATTTATATTGTATAAAAGGTTTTTCTAGAATAGAATTATGAATACTGTAATAAAAAATATTTTGCTCTTTAATAATTTGGAACAAGCTAAAATTAGAGTTCAATATCGTTTTTGAACCGATCTTATGTAACAAATAAGAGTTATAATTTTGATTAATATCATTGTATTAATGATATTAATTTGAAGAAAACTAATAGGTAAAACAGTGGGACGCTTGTGGGTTGTAAGGTTAAGCGAAAAAGCGTACACGGTGGATGCCTAGGCAGTCAGAGGCGATGAAGGGCGTGCTAATCTGCGAAAAGCGTCGGGGAGGTGATATGAACCGTTACAGCCGACGATACCCGAATGGGGAAACCCGATGCAAATAATTGCATCATTATGTTATAAATTCATAGTAACATAAGGCGAACCGGGGGAACTGAAACATCTAAGTACCCCGAGGAAAAGAAATCAATTGAGATTCCCTTAGTAGCGGCGAGCGAACGGGGATCAGGCCCAGAGTTATAATCAGTTAGCGAATTAGCAGAAGCGTCTGGAAAGTCGTACAATAAAGGGTGATAGTCCCGTATGTAAAAATTCGTTAATTGTGAACTCGAAGAGTAGGGCGGGACACGTGACATCCTGTCTGAATGTGGGGGGACCATCCTCTAAGGCTAAATACTACTGACTGACCGATAGTGAACTAGTACCGTGAGGGAAAGGCGAAAAGAACCCCTATAAGGGGAGTGAAAAGAACCTGAAACCGTGTACGTACAAGCAGTAGAAGCACCTACATGGTGTGACTGCGTACCTTTTGTATAATGGGTCAGCGACTTGTTCTTTGTAGCGAGGTTAACCGTATAGGGGAGCCGTAGGGAAACCGAGTCTTAAATGGGCGTTCAGTTGCAGAGTACAGACCCGAAACCCGGTGATCTAGCCACGGGCAGGTTGAAGGTTGGGTAACACTAACTGGAGGACCGAACCGACTAATGTTGAAAAATTAGCGGATGACCTATGGTTAGGGGTGAAAGGCCAATCAAACCGGGAGATAGCTGGTTCTCCCCGAAAGCTATTTAGGTAGCGCCTTGTGATATCATCTTTGGGGGTAGAGCACTGTTTTGGTCAGGGGGCCACACCGGCTTACCAAGCCAATGCAAACTATGAATACCGAAGAATGCAATCACGGGAGACACACGGCGGGTGCTAACGTCCGTCGTGAAGAGGGAAACAACCCAGACCGCCAGCTAAGGTCCCAAAGTCATAGTTAAGTGGGAAACGATGTGAGAAGGCCCGGACAGCCAGGATGTTGGCTTAGAAGCAGCCATCATTTAAAGAAAGCGTAAAAGCTCACTGGTCGAGTCGGCTTGCGCGGAAGATGTAACGGGGCTAAATTATGCACCGAAGCTGCGGCATCTGGCGAATCCATAAGGTCATGCGACCTTATGGATTCGCCAGGTGGGTAGGGGAGCGTTCTGTAAGTCTTTGAAGGTATGTTGTGAAGCATACTGGAGATATCAGAAGTGCGAATGCTGACATGAGTAACGATAAAGCGGGTGAAATGCCCGCTCGCCGAAAGACTAAGGGTTCCTGTCCAACGTTAATCGAGGCAGGGTGAGTCGACACCTAAGGTGAGGCCGAAAGGCGTAATCGATGGACAACAGGTTAATATTCCTGTACTGATTATGACTACGAAGGGGGGACGGAGAAGGCTATGTTAGCCGGGCGTCGGTTGTCCCGGTTTAAGCATGTAGGCTTGGGCGTTAGGCAAATCCTTCGCTCAGTACGGCTGAGATGTTATGACGAAGCGCTACGGCGCTGAAGTAATAAACGCCATGCTTCCAGGAAAAGCCTCTAAGTATTAGGTCATAGTTAATCGTACCCCAAACCGACACAGGTGGTCAGGTAGAGCATACTAAGGCGCTTGAGAGAACCCGGGTGAAGGAACTAGGCAAAATGGTGCCGTAACTTCGGGAGAAGGCACGCTGACTTCAGGTGAAGCGACAGGCTTGCGGAGCTAAAGTCAGTCGAAGATACCAGCTAGCTGCAACTGTTTATTAAAAACACAGCACTGTGCAAACACGAAAGTGGACGTATACGGTGTGACGCCTGCCCGGTGCCGGAAGGTTAATTGATGGGGTTATCCATACAAGGAAAAGCTCTTGATCGAAGCCCCGGTAAACGGCGGCCGTAACTATAACGGTCCTAAGGTAGCGAAATTCCTTGTCGGGTAAGTTCCGACCTGCACGAATGGCGTAATGATGGCTAGGCTGTCTCCACCCGGGACTCAGTGAAATTGAAATCGCTGTGAAGATGCAGTGTACCCGCGGCAAGACGGAAAGACCCCGTGAACCTTTACTATAGCTTGACACTGAACACTGAGCTTTAATGTGTAGGATAGGTGGGAGGCTAGGAAACTAGGGCGCCAGTCCTCGTAGAGCCATCCTTGAAATACCACCCTTTAAGGTTTATTGTTCTAACCTAGCACCGTTAACCGGTGTGGGAACAGTGTCTGGTGGGTAGTTTGACTGGGGCGGTCTCCTCCTAAAGAGTAACGGAGGAGCACTAAGGTCAGCTAATCACGGTCGGATATCGTGAGGTTAGTGCAATGGCATAAGCTGGCTTGACTGCGAGAGTGACAATTCGAGCAGGTGCGAAAGCAGGTCATAATGATCCGGTGGTGCTGTATGGAAGGGCCATCGCTCAACGAATAAAAGGTACTCCGGGGATAACAGGCTGATACCGCCCAAGAGTTCATATCGACGGCGGTGTTTGGCACCTCGATGTCGGCTCATCACATCCCGGGGCTGAAGCAGGTCCCAAGGGTACGGTTGTTCGCCGTTTAAAGTGGTACGCGAGCTGGGTTTAGAACGTCGTGAGACAGTTCGGTCCCTATCTGCCGTGGGCGTTGGAAGATTGAGAGGGGTTACTCCTAGTACGAGAGGACCGGAGTGAACGCACCGCTGGTGTTCGGGTTGTCATGCCAATGGCATTGCCCGGTAGCTAAGTGCGGAAAAGATAAGCGCTGAAAGCATATAAGCGCGAAACTTGCCTCAAGATGAGTCTTCCCAGACTCTTAAAGAGTCCTAAAGGGACGTTGAAGACAACGACGTTGATAGGCCGGATGTGTAAGCATAGCAATGTGTTGAGCTAACCGGTACTAATGACCCGTGAGGCTTAACCTTACAACACCAGAAGCGTTTTATCAAAAACTTTATCAACAGTTACATAAGTTCAGCTTGTATTGACTATTATATAAAGAATGGTGTATTATAGATTAATAGAATTTTGTCTAGCGGCTATAGCGCGGTGGCACCACCTGATCCATGCCGAACTCAGAAGTGAAACGCCGTAGCGCCGATGGTAGTGTGGGGTCTCCCCATGTGAGAGTAGGGAACTGCTAGACACCAAACAAAGAAAAAGGCCGTCAAAAATTTTTGACGGCCTTTTTCTTTGTTTGGTGTCTAGCAGTTCCCTTTTGGTGCATTATAAGCGTGATAGCCATGGGGGGATGTTTATAATTCCTTGTGCGTGTTGTAATAAGCAAGACTTCACTGCGGGAATGTGATTAGTTAGTTTTAACAAACTATTACGCAGGAGTTTTTTCCCTATATTGTTACCATTAAATATTATATAGAACCCTTGCGCTCCAGTTAATGCTAAAAAAGAACTGTATTTTCGACTTCTCTCATAAGAACGAAGGTTGTCATATTGACCAATATCCCCACCTTGATTTTGAATACGCCGTATTGTACCAACTAATTCAGCGGCATCCATTAAGCCGATATTTAATCCTTGTCCTATGAGGGGGTGAATCGTATGTGCTGCGTCGCCAACTAAAGTAAGTCGATGTGCTACCAAGTGGTGTGCGTAACACCCTGTTAGTGGAAGAGTTTGTCGTTTACTTACTAGTTGGCATACTCCTAAGCAAAGATCAAAATGTATTGATAAGTGTTGATTAAATAATATTTCTGATGCTTGTTGAAAAAAGCAAGCTTGCTCTGGGGGTAAAGACCATACAATCGAGCTTAAATAAGGATTGCTTAGAGGAAGGACAGCAAGGATGCTGTTACTATGAAAGACCTGATATGCGATTTCTTGATGAGGTTTTTCTGTACGAATAGTTGCCACAAGAGCATGATGTCTGTATTTCCAAAAAGATGATGGAATCTTAAAATATTGACGTAGCCAGGAATGTGTACCATCTGCAGCAATGATTAAACGAGTAGTTAGTGTGTTTCCATTATCTAATATAATGATCGCGTTATTTTTTTTAAAAGAGATATTTTGTAATGTTGCTGAGGTACAAATAGTAACATCTCCAAAGACTTGTGTGTGTTGTAACAAAATATCATGACACTTCTGGTTGGACACAATATATCCCAAAGGTTCTTGAATGCTTTGTTGCTTAGGATTGAAATGGATCTTCCCAAAGCTATCAATATCCCATACTTCAACGCCGTTGAATTCATTAGCACATAGGTCTAATATTTGTTGCCATATTCCTAAATTCTGGAAAAAATATTTACTGGCTATATTTAGTGCCGAAAAACGTTCTGGATCCGGTAGAGGCATCTTGTTTTTTAGAGGCAGTTTGAGTTGTTTGCGTTCGACTATTAATATATGAAGACCAATATTTTGCAATCCACAAGCGATTGCTAGCCCAATAATGCCACCGCCAGAGATGACTATATCATAGTGTTTCATTTTTATCTCTTAATGCTGTATTCCATTGCATGCCACCTAAAATCCATTGAGCAAGTACACGACGCAATGAAGGGATTTGATCTATCATGATTAAAGCTAAAGCTCGTCCCATCACGAGTCCTGCATGTCTATTAGAAAATATACGAAGCAATCCATCAGTAATTGTGATGGTGTCTCTGACATCTTTCATTCGCGATTTCTGATAATTTTGTAAGGTAAGGTAATCCCCAGCTCCTGTGCCATGTTTCCAGGCGCTCTGTAACGTATCTGCTAATAAGGTAATATCACGCATACCAAGATTAAATCCTTGACCAGCAATAGGGTGTAAGGTTTGTGCGGCATTACCAATTAACACAAGACGATGAGAAATATTTTGAGTAGTAGTTTGTAACTGAAGAGGATGTATTTTTCGTCTACCTACCTGTAAAAAACGTCCTAGACGCCAACCAAAAGCATCCTGAAGTTCAATTAAAAATTGTTTATCATTCCATTTTTCTATCCTTTGTTGACTGATGTAAGACTGACACCAAATAAATGTGCTATAGCCATTAGCTATTGGTAGCATAGCTAGTGGGCCTTGATCAGTAAATCTTTCAAATGCCCATCCATTATGTGCTAGTTGTGTTAAAACAGTAGAAACAACGGCTACTTGCTCATAATTGACAGTGCACCTTTTAATTCCACAGAGATTAGCAACATCAGAGTATGTACCATCAGCAGCGACCAATAGTTCGCCATGAATTTTTTCTCCATTATCTAATGTAACACACACATATTCTTCGAATCTCTCTATCTCAGAGACTTTACGTGGACAATAAAGGTGTATACCTGGCGCTTCTTGTACGCAAGTCAATAAAGTATTCATAGCTCTAGATAGCTCTATAATGTATCCTAATGCTGAGATATTGTAATCTTGAGAATTCAGCAAGATAAAACCAGGAGATCCGCGATCACTGATATGAATATTAGTAATAGCAGTAGCGAGGGGTTTTATGGCAGACCAAACACCAAAAGAAGCTATTTTTTGACAGGTATCAATAGATAATGCAATACTCTTTCCATCATATGTAGTGTGCCAATTGCTTTTTAGTTTTTTTTCGGCTATTAAAAATATGGTTTGATTACCTTGTGTGGTATAAGAAAGAGCTAGTGCTAGCATAGAGCCAACTATCCCCCCCCCTACAATAATGATGCTCATTGTATTTTTCTAAGCATCATCATGGTTTCAATGCCATCACTTTCTTTAACAACTGATGAAGTTAGGTTTTCGTTTCCATTGTGTGTGATAATAATTTGATCTTCAATACGAACACCGATGCCATGATACTCTTGAGGTACAGTAGAGCTAGGGGAAATATAGAGACCTGGTTCAATGGTAAGTGCCATGCCAGGTTTTAAAATACGGTTATAATTGTGACCATAACTTCCTACATCATGTACATCTAATCCGATCCAGTGACTCAGTCTATGCATAAAAAAAGGATGCACAGCGTTATGAGCAATAAGAGCATCTAGATCACCTTTTATAATTTTCAGTTGTAGCAAGCGTTTTATCATCATTCGTATAACAGCTTTTGTGACTAAATCAATAGTAGTACCAGGTTTGTAAAGTTTGAGTCCTAAATGGACTGCTTCTACTACTATATTGTAAATTTCACGTTGTGGTCCACTAAACTTTCCATCTACTGGCACTGTACGAGTCATATCTCCGGCATATCCTTTAAATTCACAACCTGCATCAATGAGCACTAGCTGCCCGGCATGCATTTTCTGATCATTATGCGTATAGTGTAAAACGCAGGCATTTTTACCTGATGCAACAATTGTATTATACGCTGGGAATCGTGCACCATAATGACTGAATGTGCGTTGAATTTCACCCTCTAGTTGATATTCATACATACCAGGGCGCAATATTTTGATAGCAGATTGATGAGCTAATGCGCTAATACGTCCTGCTTCTCGTAGAGCCATCTGCTCTTCTTGAGATTTCAGCAAACGTAATTCATGAACCCATGGACGCCAGTCAAGTAAGGTGATAGAAGGAGTAATATTTTTAGGAGATCTAGATCGGATCTGTTCTAGCGCGTGTGAAACAATGTAATCAGCAAAATCATATTGTCCTTGTGCATGATAGATGATCGTTATGTTTTTAAGAAAACGATACATTTCATGATGAATGAGATCCCATGGTAAAGCATCGTCCACTAATAGTTTTTTCAGTGCAGCTTCTTGTCCAAGATGTTTCCCGAACCATATTTGATCCTGCAAGCTATCTCTGCGATTAAAGAGCACGCTATAACAATCATCACAAGATATTTTAATCAATAACAAAACTGCTTCTGATTCATTAAATCCAGTAAAATACCAAAAATCACTATTTTGCCGATAAGGATATGTGCTGGTATGACTGCGGATTACTATGGGAGCGGAAAAAATTAACGCCGCGCTAGCTGGGGCCATATATGACAAGAGTGCTTGACGGCGACGTAGAAATTCTTTATGAGTCATTAGATTCTCTTTAATATATAGATGATCGGTGACTATGTTCAGTAGAATACTTTGATGCTTGTGTTGCAAAAGATGTAAAAATATTTAGCATTGATGTCACATAGTAGAGATCACAATGCATAATCATAATAATGAGCATACAATCAGCAGTTAAGCTTCTGGTTTTTTTCTTACATAAAATGTGTAATATATACATTTATTTTATAAAATAGTATATTTTATATTAATAAATAATTCACAACCTATAATATTCCAAGATAGCAGACGCGTGTATATTGCATATTCACTAGGTTTTCTTGTAGGGAAAGTCGTCGTCATTTTAGCTTTGTCTAAAATCTAAGAGATTCCATCAATGGTATCTGCCCTAGAATGGTTAATGGAATCTCAATAAAAATATAATTAGCATGGCATTTCATGTAAATATAATAAAAGATGTAAAGTTATTTTTTTAAAATTAAAGAAAACTCTTTTTGGTTTTTAAATAAAAATGAGCGATAAACAGAATCTTACATGCTATTTTTTTAAAAAAATTAATGCGCTACGAGTGCTACTCCATCATGATTCATTGCATTATATGCAATAAAGTTGGATTAAAAATCATCCATCTATTCACAGATAGATTGTAAATTTCTGATTTTATTAAAATATCTTATATAGAACACCTAAAATACGCATGCAGTAATAAAATTGTTATGTGACAAATGAGTATATCTGATATAGCTCATAAACAAATTTGGTCTAATCTATCTCTAGAACCAACCTAGGCATGATATTAGTAATATGATGTCTTAACTAATATAATTTAATAAGAAATAATATTATTTCTTAAAAATTAGTTTATATATGCTGATATCATAAAATATACACAATATCTACTATGAGTTAGAAAAACAATTAATTTTTGTAACAGCTAATGTTTTTTAGGATAGTGCTATAAAAATAGACAGGTTGTCTAGTAAAAGTACTAATAAGGTCATGCTGATGCAAAATTGTTTTTGATTTATTTTAGTTCAAATATAAACGATGCAGAGAATATGAAACATTCAATATAAGATGTGCATACATTATTCTCATTCATTATTAGCAGAAATTAATACCAAAAATTATAAGCTATATAGCGCATTTTCTATCACATATTGTTACTGATATTGCCAAGATTGATGTAGTTTGCTCGATTAAACTGTTAAAATCAAAAAGAAGATAATATGGCTCTTCGTACATGAGCAAGCAGGATAGTAATATGTCTGAAGAATTCATAAATCTATATATATTTTTGATGATGTGTTGTGTATTTATTGTCCTTTAGGGCAAAAAATGTATTGCATGCAGATGCAGAAGATCCCGCAAAACTATTATAATATTTAAAATTACGTGCTAACATTGCTACTAGTGTTCATCAAATGATTTTTCGTGCTGTATTGCATTTATATTATGCGCTATTTGAAGCAAAATAAATACATGTAAGAATATAGAACATCTCGAATCTCGTATGTATAGGTTAAAAATAATGTTAGATGTAGCGCTGTTTACAGAATATAGCAGCACTCAATTTCATCCTAATACTATAAATAATATGTGTACAAGCAATGAGTTGCAAACTAGGATTTTCGCTCCTAATTAAAAATCAGCTATCTGATGATTAGTATCATGCATTATCCACCGCAGAGACAGGTATGGTTTAGGGGGCGCGAGTGTAGTATGCGACTCATGAGTTCTATATACCTTTTACACATTTATTCTATACATGTTATGAGCCGTGCATAAGATTGTTTTCATTAAGATGTAGTAATAACGGTGATATCTCAATCATTAGAATATAGAATATTGTGTAGTAAAAATATTATTTAGAATACTTTTCAGTAATAATATTATATAGATCCTCATCGCTACGTGCAGCTCGCAGACGACGTAAAATTTTTTTATCCGCTAGTTTTTTTGCTACTATCGATAACGTATGTAAATGAGTTTTACATTTTTCAGTGGGGACTAATAACGCAAATAGTAAGTCCACAGGTTGATTATCAATAGCATCAAAAATAATAGGATTTTCAAGACGAATAAAAGCCCCTGCAGTTTGCAGAGTATCATTTTCCAGCGTACCATGTGGGATGGCTATACCATTACCAATTCCCGTGCTGCCCATTTTTTCACGTGTTTGTATCGCATTAAAAATAATTTTTTTTGGAAGACTTAGTTGAGTAGCTGCTAGTTCACTAATAATTTCCAACGCCATTTTTTTACTGTGACAATACACATCATGACGTGTACAAGAAATACTCAATACTGCGCCTAATTCTAGTTGTTGCTCGTTATTTATCATATTTTTAATTACTTATACATGGTCACAGGAAAAATTTTTGATATGTAAGTGCGCATAGAGATTGTAGTGTGTAATACTAGTTACAATCTATGACTTAATAGCAAATAGCTTATTCTTTCAACATATCTAAAAAAGCAATATTACTTGCAACTAATAGAGCTTGGATGATCAATGAAATTCTATATGACATCTTCATGATAACTGTTATGGGTTTTTAAAAAATTTAACTTATAATAAGAAGATAGATTGCCGTCTTGGCTGTCATTTTATTAATTTTTTCACCAGTATGCCCCGTTTATTTTATACTTGAATGATCTGTGAAATTAACCTTTGTATTATAAACTATAGTAGACAGATATTATCTAGACTTTATGACATAAAAATCTACAACGTTTAGCTATTATTAGCATAATCAACTAAAATAATTGGAATATATCTCTCACATTATTAAAAATAATGAATGTTGTGCGGCCTCTGTTTGAGATATAATTGAATTATCCATATCTACGAAAATAAATCAAAATTTTCGGTACTTATCTACACAATTACAAAAATGACTATTATGACTGGTTTACACATATTCATATTGTTTATAAATCAATAATTTATTGTATATGGTTTAGAAAAAAATAAAAATTAAGTGTCATCCTGATATATAATTCGTCCGTTTCGGTGACAAATCCTACTTTCTATCTGTGTAATTACGAGGAAATAGGGTTGTCAAACTTTTATTTTATTATCAAAACAGTATCACAGCATGTTGTGGTAATCAGTATAAGCTACTACAATATATTGTAAGTTAACTATCAGTATTAGATTGTTTTTACATTTATGCGTTTAATATTCGTATTTTTCATTTTTTTACACCAGAGCATTAGATGATTCTTATGATTATGTATTACCTATAAGATTGTAAAATGATTTTTTTTGCGGTAACGGCGGTATGGCATATAATGATGGAACTATAGAGATCCTAATATGTTAGATGAAAGCGTCGCAACAATAAGAATATTTTTATCATGTATTATTCTTATGTGTGATGATTTATATCAGCGGAAAGCTTGATAGAATAGTTTTAATATCTTAGAGTTGGTTGGTTGCAATATATAGTATTGTTAGTGTATATCTGTAGAAAATGATAGTTTATTTAGTAAAGATTGTGCATTACGGGTAGTTAATGATTTTTATAGAAAGACCACATCCTAGCCTAGAAAATAGGGACGACGATCTAAGAATTTAATTCCGTATGTACGGTAGTGGCAATACATAGGGTAATTGAGTGTCGATATCGTAACAGCGTAGAGCAGAAAAAGAGCATATGTGATGCGATGGTATTTAATAATAGTAAAATGCAGTAATATTGGATATTAGTACTTTCTATTGAAAGTGAAAATTCGCATTAGATGAAAACTGTGTGGAGAGGTAAACGTGATTATAGTTTGAATTCTGTCCCTAAGTAGACACGCTGTACTTGTGTATCTGCAAGGATGACTTCTGGGGTACCAGAAGAGATAAGGCGCCCTTGATTGACAATATAAGCACGTTCACAAACTGCTAAAGTTTCCCGGACATTATGATCAGTAATCAATACCCCTAAACCATGTTCGCTTAATTGTTTAATAATTTTTTTAATATCTGTAACAGAGATAGGGTCTACGCCAGCAAAAGGTTCATCTAATAGAATAAATTTTGGTTGCGCCGCCAGCATACGTGCTATTTCTACGCGCCGTCGCTCACCTCCAGATAATGTATGTCCCATATTATGATGCAAATGCCGTCCAATATGAAATTCATCTAGTAGTTCATTAACGCGATTGACACGTTGTTGTTTGGTGAGGTCATGGTGCACTTGTAAAACAGACATTATATTTTCATAAACACTCAGACCTCTGAAGATAGAACTTTCTTGCGGTAAGTATCCGATGCCTCGGCGCGCCCTAGCATGTAGGGGTAGCAGACTAATGTCTTCTTTATTGATTATAATTCTACCTGAATCGCGTGATATAATACCCACCACCATATAAAATGTTGTTGTTTTTCCTGCACCATTCGGGCCAAGCAGACCGACTACTTCACCGGATCGCACATGCAGGCTCACACCTGCGACTACCAAACGACCTTTATAGCTTTTTACTAAATTATCTATTATCAAATTTGACATATTAATTGTTTGTTTTTTGATTTTTTCTGATTTTTTATTTTTTAAGTTGTGATGGTATGAGCGTACTAGTTATGCGGTGACCGTTCTGACCAATAGCATCTATTTTGTTTTCTTTGATTCTATAAATAAGATGATCACACTGGATATTACTATTTAGTTGTTCAAGATAGGCATTTCCATTAAGTTCAACTTTATTGGTATTTAATTCATAATGAATCTGTTTTGCATGACCTTTAATGGGTTTACCGTTTTCCTGCATTTGATAAAATGTTGTAAGACTACCGTCAGCATCAATAAAAATTTTTTGGTTGTCGCCACCTGGACGATTCAAAATAATCTTATCGGCTGTGAGTTTAATGGAACCTTGTGTTACTAGCACATTTCCAGTAGCTGTAGCAATGTTTTTGATAATATCAATCATCTGATGATCTGCATGAATATGAATGGGCTGACTGAAATCTGCAGTTAGCGATAATACCGACGCGCTGCACATGAGAAAAAAGATACCTATAAACCATTTAATTATCTTCATGTATATTATGTATGTCATAAGATGTTTGTACTTGATCGATTAATTCAGCGGTTTTATGTCGTAAATTCCCGTGCATTTTAATACTAGTAGCATAAAAGGTACGACCATATAAGAATATATGGTCTACAGAGGTAATATCTTGCGTAATTAAGCTAATTTGTGCATTGTGCATCTTAATTTTCTCTATCTCTGTTGTATGAGTTAAGCTATTTATTAGCACATCTCCATATAAATACAACATTTTATCTCGCGCCAGCATAGCTGTGTTGGCCCGTATCATCCATGATGGACTATGGTTATCATCATATATATTTATAGTAGGCCTTACAAAGCAGATTATTTTTTTATCAGAGTAATATGCAGCTTGATCCGAACTAATTTGGTTCGATAAAGCTCCTTCCATATTATAGAGCAACATACGTAAACCAGTGCTTGTGTAAGTGGGTTCTGCAGCAGCATGGTTTATATGTAAAATATCATGAACATTATTATGTTCGTTGCACAACCAGCCTATTAATATGATTGAAAGCAACACCGCTAGCATCGTTATACAGCGTTGAATATTAGTCACATGCACTATAAACTAATCATCTAGCACAAGTTTACCTTGGGCGATTAATATGAGATCACAAATTTCTCGCACAGCGCCATTCCCGCCAGCTAACCGTGTTACATAGTGGACTTTTGGCAGTAAGATCGGATGGGCATTGGATACAGTGACTTTCAAACCTACCTTCGCCATGACTGGCCAATCTAGTAAGTCATCACCGATATATGCTACTTCATCTGCTGTAAGATGTAGTTGTTCTAGTAGTAGATGGAATGGTTTTATTTTATTAGAACATCCTTGATATAGGTGCTTAATACCTAGTGTCGTACAACGATCTTGCAGAAGTTGAGACTCTCGTCCAGTAATAATTGCTACCTCTATTTTAGCGGCTAATAAACACTTAATACCATACCCATCACGAACATGGAAACCTTTTAGTTCTTCACCAGAATTACCTTGGTAAACGATTCCATTAGACATTACGCCATCAGCATCACAAATTAATAATTGTATGTTTTGTGCTTGACGCATGACTTGTTGACTGACCGGCCCATAGCAGGTTGTCAATGTTTCTTCTTGATGATTCATCAGTCTTTCCTTGTATTAATATGTAATGCTTGTTTAAACATCTATAAAGATAGGTGATTTTAAGAGTTCATTCTATCAAGTGGTATGGATATGAAACAATATTATTAATTGCAATAGTTATTTATAGTGGTACGTAGACCAGTAAATTTGCATGATAGATCCGGGGTATTGCAGTATTGTGTATAATCAGATACAATATTATATACATAGTAAGTAAATCACAAATATTACACTTTGATGCCTGTTTTGTTTTTTGGAAAAATAATTTATGGCTTCTCTGGATTGGATTTGATCTGATTAAGATAACATAGCATGTTATAGAATTTTATGTAGGAAAATTCTACTTGATAAGAGTTTAAATACAAACAGTTGCAATGTGCTAAACGTCACGCAATAGAAATATAGAATTACTATAATATGCAGTTTTTGGTATTACCAATACTGTATGTACCGCTTGCCTTATCGATAATATTCAACATATTTTTTAATATAGTATATTACAGTCTCTGTTACAGCGTATTGTTACAGCGTATTTCTATTTTTTTAAAGATTCAGAGCATGATTGTTGAATAGGAACGGAAGCTCTATAACAGATGGCACATGATTGTTAGATATAAGACATATGAGAAAATATTGTTTTGCTCCACGTAATTATGTAAGACAGTATTATTTGTATTTTTTAACAATGATTTGCATAGGTATTATGATGTTGCCAGTTCATAATATGTAAAATTGATGTTATTTTGAATTCAATGATGTGCTTTATAGATGTAGCTATTCCGTGCAAAATGCAGGAAGCTTAATATACTTTATACGGAGATATTTTTGACTGTTTTGTGGTTAGTGTTAGTCGAAATACGTTGTATGCATATTTCAGTGTAATATTTTATGGATATATACATCGCGATCAGAAATACAGGATATTTGGATGCTGACGTAATCCAAATATATGTAATACGCAATTCACACTGCGTTTGTGCGAAGAATATCATGAATATGCACTAATCCTATTAAGTGATTGTTCTCAGATATCATAATACAGGTAATATTGTTATTTTGCATGATGCTCATAGCTTCTATGATTAATGCATCTGGTCGTATACGTATACCAACTGGTGTCATTACACTAGAAATACAAATATGATGTAAATTTATGTTCTTCCTGACATCAAGCAAGCGTCGTAAATCACCATCAGTAAAGATACCTTGAATAATTTTATTCATATTGCAAATCACAATCACGCCTAGTTTTTTCGAGGTCATTATTAGCAAAGCTTCGTATAGGGAAGCTTCTGGGTGAAGGCTGGGAATATCCTGATCAACTCGCATAATATCATTAACGCGAATTAATAATTTGCGCCCTAATGCTCCGCCAGGATGTGATAACGCAAAATCTTCTTGTGTAAATCCCTTGGCTTTTAATAAAGCGATTGCTAAAGCATCGCCCATAACTAGTGCGGCAGTGCTACTACTTGTAGGCACAAGACCTAGAGAGCATGCCTCTTGTGGTACTTTAATACATACATGAACTTCTGCGGCATATGCCATTCTACTATTGGAGCGACTTGTCATACAGATTAAGATAATCTGACGACGTTTCAAGATAGGAATTAATGTTAAAATTTCTATACATTCTCCAGAGTTAGAAATGGCAATAATAATATCATCCGCACAAACCATACCTAGATCACCATGATTAGCCTCAGCAGGGTGTATAAAAAAAGAAGGTGTTCCTGTACTGGCAAAAGTAGAAGCAATTTTTTTGCCAATATGGCCAGACTTACCCATGCCCATAATGATGACTTTGCCACGACAATGATAAATAATTTCACAAGCACGTACAAAATCTTCATTGATGTATTGATCAAGTTGTTGAAGTCCCTCACGTACAATCTGTAATACCATTTTTCCGCTCTTCTGAAAATCACAGGGATGTGTGGTAGAAAGACGTGTCATAATGTTTAGATCCTTGTGCTAGAAAGTTATATGTGACATTTAAAATATAATGTACGTAATTTGCGTTCATGATATTTTTTGATATTCTAGGAAGTAATGGTCGCGATAATCGAACGGGTATTTTTTTGTGTATTATCATGTAATAAATTTCATTTATTCTTGTCTGTAGCTTAATCATGACAAAGTCATTCTCGAGAGAGATAGCGGCAGATCTTTTATAGTGCTGTAAATTCAGAACAAGGAAGAACTCAATATAAACTTTTTATAGAACAGAGTAGGAAAATGCTGAACAATGTATATTAATTTCATTCAATATACAAAAGTGATGATATTATGACTTGCGATAGTCTAAGTGACTTTTTAGTCATGCTACATAATCTAGTATTTATTCTAATGAAGACCATTTAAGTTATCACTTCGTACGTGATATCAAGTATGGTTTTATTGACATCACAAACAGTGTTTATATTTTCTTGATATAGATATGATGAATATCATGTGATATCTTTTCTTCCCAGTGCTTAGATATTCTTTTTTTCATCTATGATAATAGATGAAAAAAATAAATAGTGTATTACGATTGAAGAATGTTGCTTAAATAGAACTGAAAATTTCAGTTCCACTGTTAATATTCGAATATCTATTACGTGGTATTGTATATCTAATATAGAATTTGCATAGCTTTATAAAAGATTAGGTCATAAAATATTATTTTATCAAATGTTAACACATTATAAATATTATGGCTATGTGTCTAATACGCTGATCTATAAATATTATAGCACTATACGAGTCTGTACTTAGATTCCAGCATGGCTCTATGCTAGATAAATAATATATGTGTTGATGAGTCTAGAGTAGAGCACTGATGAATTTATGGAGAATATTTAAAAACTTTTTAAATTACATTTTTGATGTGGGTTAAATGATATTGATTCAATATGTATACAATCAATCAAGAAGAAATAAAATAATCTATTCTGTGCAATTAAAAACCATCGTATATTTATCAATAGCTAGGAAAATAAGTCTGCTGCAATAAATAGAGTGAGATAGTGTCTTCTCGATAACACAGCAGTAACCGTATTATTTTCAAATATGCTGCTTTTTCTACGAGGAGTGCATGTGGCTGCGATAGAATCGGTGAGAGATATCATGATTGGCTATATTGGTTGCGTTACAATTACACTGTAAATTGCAATGCAAGAATTTTTATATGTTATATAACAAATTTACACTTCATTTTTAGGTATATAATTATTCTGTATATATCGAGTTATCGTTGAATGACTATTGCATACGTAGAGAACTTAATAAAGAACTCTTAGTTTGTATGGAGTAATATTTTTTATGCATATCTTCTAAAATATTATAACAAGATAATTTTAGAAGGTGAGTACATATGCAGATAAATAAATAGCAACCGATATGCATGTTTTAAATAAAAAAGGAGGCAATATACTTTTCTGTGCAGAATTCAGGATGTTATTCTATGAATCTTTTTATACCTTCTAAAAAAGAGTGAGAATTTTATCGGGGTCAATATCCTGCTGATTTTTAATCATAACACAAATAGTTATTGAATAATTATTGAGTTATACGATACTTTTTTTACACAAAGTATTATGAATGAACCGTATTTTGATCATTATAGCTACTCTATGGTGTTTATGACCATTTCGATGTTCAAGATGGATAGAAAAAACTTTAAATTTGAGATAAATGTGAATATTCTTCGTTAACTAGATTGTCGTTGTTTCCTATATTCCCCTCAGACTGTATGATTCTAATATCAGCATTTGTATGTAAAGCGCAAGTACAAAGATTTGTAGTGTATCTATAATATTATATACAATAAATAGAATTTTCTCCTATTAGACATAGTTTCTGTTATCTAAACAGTCATATAATAAGGTTAACATTTACAAATGCATATTCATGGCTGTACTCGCTATATAGTAGTGTTGTGCATGATATAGTAAGGTTCTAGGTTTTGAATCCATCTGTATTGCATACAATATTTTGGGATATATATGTGATTGTAATACGATGATCATGTAGCGCGTGTTTCCACGGATACGATACACTTACTGTATAATACAAGATATTTTTTGGCTAGCCCCGATAGCATCAATTTAATGGTATTCACGCATGATAGCAATATGACTACATAGCTAAGATTAGCTTATCTTACTATAAGCATTAGCGAATAATAAATATATAGAATGTATTTCTTGATTTTGGAAATATATCAAGATTATCTTCATAATTTTTTATTATGATAGAGAGAGTATTATAGATCTATAGGAAGTCTATTTCTGGATATATATTAGTTTTTCTCTAGTAGAAGTCGTTTTTTCTAAAATTTAGTGGTAAAAATTTATAATTAGAGAGTAGTTGATTATTAAAGCGCTTTATATTCATTCATAAATCAGAGGTTTTATAGAAATAGATTATTGTTCATACATGAGCATAAAATGATACATAGATTTCGAGCACTGGGATTTAGGAACTTCATTATTTTAACTCTTACCGCTAAAGAGAATATTGTTATGCCTGATTCAGCAATTGTATACTTTTGTAAGTTATAATTGGAAACATACAGAGTGTTTTGTGAATACCCGTACAGAATCTGATCAGGCATATGATCGTATGGAACTACGCTCTAATTGAGATCATATTGCATATAATCGCCTGAGTTTTTAAAGATTTGTAGGTGCTGGAAATTGCGACTTTTTATTTCTTTTCATGAACAGGTATCCAGAGATACGCACATTCTTGATGTAATTTTATATTTATAGCTCACAACGATCTCTATAACAGTAGGAATATTGATTTTAAACACATGTGCTTTCACAAAAAATACTATTAAAAGTCACAAGGAGGCCATAGTCATGTATATGACAAAATATTAGTGTAATAGTGGTAGACATGATGTGTATGTTGAGTATCTTTTGATTGTTTTGTATTTATTTTTAGGTATTATCTAAATAATAGATAAATTTCTGGGTTCTAGTTGATGAGTTCACTTGTTAAATGGTGTTATAATATTTTATATTCTACAAGAGAACGTAGCATGCAATGTATTATATGTTTAAAATAATATTGATGTCTTTTGTAGTTCACACATCAAAGCTAATAAAATCCACAAAGGTGGAAGCATTATATAGAGAAGATACTGTTGTATATACGACTATAAGAGATGCTCAGTTATCTCGTTTTAGAGGATAGCATAAAATTTGTTGAACACACCAAGACCTTCAAAACCTTTCTAAAAGATTTATTTGGAGAATATGATAAGATTCCTATTCATGCATATAACATTGAATATGCAGAAGTAGTTGATTTATTGTCCTATGTCGATTTCAATTAATCTAGCATATTTTCGCATACAACACAAGATACATAATGCGGTTAGAAGAAGCTTTAACTTTAGCTAAAGATCATGGCTTAATACATTCTCTCGATATACAGTTTTCTCGTATGATTGCTGAAAGAGATTCTCAGCCTGTATTAATATTAGCGTCTGTATTCCTTAGTCGTGACGTTAGAGCAGGACATGTGTGTTTACCTCTAATAAACATGTGTCCTAAAGGTTTGTTTTCTGGTCTGCATCGGGATTTAGCACAAATAATCTGGGATGCTGCTGGTATGCCAGAAGATATTGAGAGCATGTTGTTAGCATGCGTGGCAGTTAGCGATGGACAGATAGTTACACCACTAGTTCTGGAAAATAATTGTCTGTATTTATATCGTATGTGGCATAGTGAAGTAATAGTTACAAATTTTATACAGAGCAGAAATTTATTTCTGGAGGTAGAAGACAAAAGAACATGTAAAATTTTAGATTATTATTTTGATAAGTCTAATATTATCGATTGGCAAAAAATCGCTGTTGCTATAGCAATAACATCTCAGTTAACAATTATCTCTGGGGGGCCAGGCACTGGTAAAACTACTATAATAGCTAAGTTGCTATGTGTTTTAATTGAGTTATTACCAGTATGTCCACGTATTAAAGTGGTTGCATTAACTGGTAAGGCAGCAGCAAGGTTGACGGAATCTTTACATATCACCTTGCAGAGTATAGATAAAACGTGCCTGCTATTAAGAGGTTTTCCTAGCGTAGCAATTACGCTACATCGTCTTTTAGGGGTTATGCCAGGTAGTCAGAAAGTGCGGTTTCATGCAGATAACCACCTTCCATTAGATATATTAGTTATTGATGAAGCCTCTATGATTGATTTATCTATGATGGCGCATTTAGTGTCGGCGTTATCTAGTCATACACGAGTGATTTTAATAGGAGATCAGAACCAGCTATGTTCGGTAGAAGCTGGATCAGTTTTCGGTGATCTTTGTTATAGGCTAGATAATCATTATAGTCTCCGTCGCGCCGAGCAGCTATCCAATTTAACGGGTTATAAAATAATTGGGAAGGAAAGGTGTGTGTGTCATTCGATATCTGATGTGAGATGTGTATTACCAATAAGTTATCGTTTCAAGAATTCATCTGGTATTGGTCAATTAGCATTAGCAGTAAATTCCGGGAAGATAAAACTATCTACAAGGATACTTAATGGTAATTTTAGTGATGTCTCCTATCGTTGTCTACAATCTGCGCAAGATTATAATGAGCTAATAGATCACTGTGTTAAGGGGTATCATATATATTTGAATTTATTGAAAATTGGAGAACAATATGAGAAGATTATTATGGCTTTTAGGGATTTTCGGGTGTTATGCACTATTGGTAATGGGTTATTTGGTACGTCAGGATTAAATGAGAATATTGAAAAACAATTATATAAGATGGGATTAATATACGAGCACTCTGCCTTGCAGTATCCATGGTATATTGGGCGACCAATTATAATTATGCGGAACAATCCATATCTTCAATTATATAATGGTGATATTGGTATAGCATTATTGGATGATGCTCGTCATATAAAGGTTTGGTTTTTACGACCTAATGGTGACATAAAGGGGTTCAATCCTTTTTTTTTGCCATTACATAGCACAGCTTTTGCGATGACTGTACATAAAGCTCAAGGGTCAGAGTTTGATCGTGTTGTACTTATTTTACCTAATCAAGAAGCATCCATAATAACGCGTCAATTAATATATACAGCGATTACTCGCGCTAAAAAAAACATCACCATTTATGCTAATGAAGGAATTTTTCAAAAAGCAGTCAGATTGGATGTACTACGTCGTAGTGGTTTATTAGATAAACTTTATAAAGGCTGAAAAGAATCTCGTGTATTCGTAGTAGAATCATAATTTTTGAACTTAGTGGTTTTTTATTGAGAAAAGGTATATTCGTAGAATGATTGTGGATCTATCGAATGGGTTATCATTCGCAATGATATCAGCATTGTTTTTAGTTTAAAATGCTGTGTATGGGTCAAGTGACCATGGATTGCTTCTTTATGATTGATAGTACAATATATAGTTGATTGTGGAGTATATAAAACACACATCAAGAGTATAACACGTCTGTGGTGGTAGATCTATACTGTAGAATTGGTATTCTATAATATTATAAAGTTGTAATGATACTTATGACTTTTATCATCCTATATTTTTTATAAAAAATACACATTAATGTTCAGTTTGTAGCGTGTTGTATTATATTTTCTCTGTTGGATATTAGATAAATCATTTTCTTTTTTTTGTGAAAGATACATAATTCAATTGGTATGTAGGTGCTAACATAGTCGCTGTTTGTTAATTAATAAACATCTATCATTTAAAACATAGGTTAAAAGATGTATAACAATAAAAGGTGTGTGCGTATAGATATGAAATAAAAACAAGTTAAAGAAAGTGCTATAAGAAAATCGTGTATTAGTATGAATTTAGATGATCCAGACAAGTATTTTCTTCTTTTATAGAAGTGTATTCTAGTCATATTTAACAAGGTGTATCCTAATAATTTCCCATTATATCTTATGTGATCGACTCTAAAAATTAGCATTCTTGGTATATGTGAGCAGGACAGATGATATGTATTATTATAAATAAACTATTCTTATTTGACATATATCTCAGTTTCTTGTGTGTTGAGAAGGACATAATCAGTATTTTCTGTATTAATTACGCAGATTTAAAAATCACTTTTGCATAACTTATACGATCATGATACAGGTTATTAGCCTATATCATGATTTAAATATATAAATAGTTTTTAAGGTAATATTAAGCGATGAAGCATCATAAAAATTTTGCCTCTATATATTTATAATCTATATTAGGTGTCGAATACGCTGGATAGATACTCATATTACAAAACATCTCTTTCTATTATGAACTTTTATAAATTTTGCTTAATTACTGGGGGAGATTTCATCACATTTGTAGAAGTATTTTCTTCTTCTGTAAGAGAATGTACCCGTTTACGTACTCGAAACCACCCAAGAGTTAAGACTAAGGCAAGAAATGGAATGGATGCAATGGTGTAAGTGCCATTCGGGTAGTCAAATGCCATCAGTACAAGAACACTGACTAAAAAAAGAAGGGTTAACCATGAGGTAAAAGGAGCACCTGGTAGCTTAAATATTATATCTTCTGCTTTGCCTTCCTTAATAGCTTTACGCAGACGCATTTGACATATCACGATGAATGCCCAGGATGAAATAATCCCAAGTGTTGCTAAGTTCAGAACAATCTCAAAGACACTAGAAGGAAGAATGTAGTTAAGATATACGCCAATAATATACACACTAACAGTCATGATGATACCTACATAAGGCACTTGATGTTTACTCATTCTAGACATGCATTTTGGCGCTGAACCGCCCATAGACATCGAACGTAGAATTCGGCCCGTAGCATAAAGTCCTGAGTTTAAGCTGGATAGGGCGGCACTTAGTACGACTATATTCATAATGCTGCCTGCGTACGGTAAACCTAGTTTAGAAAAAAAAGTAACAAATGGACTTTGTCCTGCTTGGTATGCATTCCAAGGAAGCAGTAGTACTAGTAATACTACAGATCCAACATAAAATAAGCCAATACGCCATATCACTCGATTAATAGCTTTCGGTAGTATAGTTTGCGGGTCCTTACACTCTCCTGCAGCCGTCCCTACAAGCTCAATGGAGGCGAATGCAAATACCACTCCCTGAACCAATACTAGCGCTGGTAAAAGACCATTTGGGAAAAAACCACCATTGTCAGTAATTAGATAAAAACCAGTTTCATTACCGTCTAGCGTTTGACCACTACCGAGGAAAACAACACCAACAATTAAAAATACGACAATAGCGAGTACTTTTACTAGCGCGAACCAAAATTCCATTTCAGCAAACCATTTTACGCCAACCATATTCATGCTACCAACAATAGCTAAAGCACCCAGGGCGAACACCCATTGTGGGATGTCGCTGCAAGCGCTCCAATAATGCATATACAGTGCTACAGCTGTAATATCTACAATACCAGTCATTGCCCAGTTGACAAAATACATCCATCCCGTGACATAAGAAGCTTTTTCACCTAAGAATTCACGAGCATAAGAGACAAAACTGCCGCTAGAAGGACGGTGCAATACTAGCTCCCCTAGTGCACGTAAAATAAAGAACGAAAAGATACCGCATACTAAATACACTAATGCTAAAGCTGGGCCAGCAATTTGAAGACGTGCGCCAGCACCAAGAAAAAGGCCTGTTCCAATTGCTCCACCGATAGCAATCATTTGTACGTGACGATTGTCCATGGCTTTATGATAACCAGAGTCTTGGGCATTTAACCAACGTCTTTTTGAAGCGCGCTTTGCTGCGCTTGCTTTGTTATCTGCGTTCATATGTAATCCTAATTATTCTGTTAACTAATGTTTCGGTTACCGTCCCGGGCATTTAAATGCTCAATGTGGTATGTTAAATGCTTATTACTGTTTTAATGAATTAAAGAAAGATTATTGTATGCTTTTTATTGGCATAAGTGATTCCTTTATAATTTAAGTAGGATGTATATCATTATTATTGTCAATATATTCATGTGAATATCGGCGACTACTACAATTTTTTATGTGTAATTTGCAAGGTTTAAAAATCCGATCTCTACACAACACTTAGTCATTGTCACAGGTTTCTAAGGGGAAACGAAATTTTTTACTACTGATTATTTTTCATAAAATGGCATGGTGTCTGTTATAGTGTAATCACATACTAGATCGTGTATTCTTCCCTACAGTATAGAATCGACAGAATGAAAAAATTAATGATTACAGCAGGCATCGATTACTACATTTGTGGTTATTACTAAGACAGAGATAATCTGTACTAACTATCGTACAACATTACTTACGTTTAGTAATCATAACTTAACTTCATGCTTGTTGATATAGTACATATTATACTTACTTATATAGTACATCTATACTATTTACCATCGTATATGTAATTTATTCCTAACACTCAGAGCTGAGTCACAACATGTGTGTATTATATAGAGGCTGTTACTTCTTTTTTGCTTCGCGTGTGATACAGTTTATGATTAATACGCTTTCATGCATGTTTTGGATAAGGAAGGATGTTACAAGAGTAAAGTATAATAAGAATCATCATTAAATATCTGATTGTACCAGAATATAATTATTGCGTGTCTGCAGGGTACTTCCATACAGACATCTCTGATTAGTCATAGTATATTTTTATTACTTTGCACATTTAAATGTTCATCAGAATGTGTATTAACTTAGTTCATTGCACACTATTCAGTATACAGTACAAGTAAGTTGTTAAATAATCAGTAAGGATAGGAAATGTTGTTATGCTAGCATCAGGTTGAGAGAACTTATGTCTTATTTTTATTTAAAACCCTATCATAGACAACTTTACAGATGTGCCAGTGACATTGATTAAGTTATTATACTTCTCTTTTTCTTCTTCTTTTTTGTAATCGAGGATACATAAAGGATACTAAGCGACCACCTTCTTTATTTCCAGAAGTGCAATCACCATAGCGTGTTGCTCATGATATTTTGGTGCTAATGGCTCCCCTCTCGCCCATTAGTTATAGAATATGCATATAGTGTTGCTATTCGAACAAGGTCAAATCAATTACCAATATTTTTTATTACGTTGTATACCGTGACTTGGGTCATGAGCACACCGCTCCACTTGTAGTGATAAATGCATGGATGTCATTCTTCGTAGCTATCGTTAGTCTACTAATAATGAATTCAGTAGTGTTTTGTGATGAGATATTTGATTTTTAACTCGAAAACTTTCAGCGCGGATAATTGTTTGTAAATCTATGAGCGCATGATCAAAATTCTCATTTACTATCAAGTAGTTGTATTCTATATAATGGCTAATTTCTGCTACGGCCTGAGTCATACGTCTAGTAATTACAGATGCACTATCTTGATCTCGTTTATGCAAGCGACGCTGTAGCTCAGATTTAGATGGGGGTAAGATAAAAATACTACGTGCATCTGGTATGGCTCCTCTAATATTTCTAGCACCCTGCCAATCTATATCAAGAAATATGTCAATGCCTTTTTCCAATTGATGTATCACAGCTTGACGTGATGTTCCGTAATAATGTCCAAACACTTGAGCATATTCAAGAAATTTTTTCTGATGAATCATGCTACGGAATTTCTGATGAGTGATAAAGTAATAATGTTCTCCGTGTTTTTCCCCTGGTCGTATTGGACGGGTAGTATGAGAGATAGACATTTGAGCATGGTGTGGTTTCTGTGTTTTTAACAATGCTTGAATAAGGCTGGACTTTCCAGCCCCACTAGGGGCTGAAAAAATAAACAATCTTCCTAGCGTCATAACTCTTCTTAGTGTATGTGACTGTATTCTTAGCAAGAAATAATATTTCTCGCCTATCTTGTGAGGATGGAAATTGGTTATATATGAACATACACCCCTTGATATATTGTTAGATATGTCGTGTTTTGAGTGAGATAGTCACTGTACTATCTCTTTTGTCAGTACAACGGCTTAATCGAAAAGATCGATATGGTTGTATGGTCACGGTTGAGTACAAGTGGCTCATGTGCTGTGAGTATGTAATTGTTTCTGCTGTATCTATTACTGTGTCATGATATGTGCTTATATCAGCGCATCAGTGAATTGGATGCAACATCAGGATATTGTTGTCTTGTTGTACGTACACTCTGTATTAATTTTCGCACGACATATTTTGCGTAAATTATTATCTGTTATTACGTATGAGTGTTGCTTGCTTTATATTTGTATTTAAAATTTTTTAAACCCTTGATAATCGATAGTAGTATACTCGGTCGTACATAGTGTGTAAATAATTTTAATTGTTAGTGGAATAAATTTCAATTGACCATTAAAGGCGATGATACAAGGAATATATTTCCTATATAAGAAAAGGCATCATGCTCCCTAATAGTGCTGATGATAGATCAAAGATATACGCGTTTTTATAAAAGGATTCAGTTGACTATTAACTAGGTTATATGTGATAAAATGTTTGAGTAGATATGGATAAAACATGTTCGCACTCAATAAAATTAAGAAAAGAATTACATGCTGTAAGCTGTTTGAGATAAGAGCAGGCTAAGTTCAAATATTTTTAAAGTTGTCTTAAAGTGAAGGTGAGGTGCTTTTTTACTATTAGGTAAATCATGCATGATATCGCATATAGAGGATCATATAGAGGATACTGATACATATGTATTATGTATATGGTATTTACTTTATAGTACATAGTATCTATTGGATAGAATATATTATGAATAACCACTAATCACTTTGCAATTGAAACCACTGTGGTATATAAAATATATGTGAGGATGTTTAAAAATAGAATGGCTATATTTGAAGAGTGAATACCATTCCTAGATCAAGAGTTTAAATTTCCAGTCTGTTTCGTAATATTCATCTGTGACTTTTATGCTTATTTTGTCTTTTTTAAGATATATTTCGCACTCTAGTATAACTTTTATGTCTCTGTAACGTCTGTAACGATCATACATCCATTTGGCACTAACGTCACTTATTGCATTGGTTATTACAGTAATTTTCTCAATTGAAATATTGCTAGAAATGATATCGTTTTTTAATTCTATTGGGTAAAAACCTCTCGTACTTCCTAAAGAATACAAGAATCATCAGACCGATCGTATGGGTTGTGAAGATGAGGTATGGTGAGGTTTCGGCATTCGTAAAGATAATACACTGCATTTTTACTGCGACAGCCAAATTCATATTGTGTGTGGATTATGAACAGTTCTGTTAACAATTATAGAGGGGAAAAAGCAGGAAAATTATACACGGACAAGATCTATTGGTTTTATTTGTTAAGCCTGGTCTGAAGAAGAACGTGAGTGCCGCTCGTGCTGTAGGTTTATACATTGTATCTGGTAAAGCTTTACAGGTTGCGCAAAATGCTTTGTAGGAGTTGTTGATCAGAAGATCCAAAAGGATGATTTCTGTATGAGAGGTTATCATAAAATATGACAGGCGCAGTAACTTTATAGGATGCAATTCAAAAGTTTGGTTTAATCAAATCATTCCTATAAAGAAGATGAACAATAAATTTTTTTATTTTGGAGTACAGAGATGTTTACCGGTATTGTGCAGGGTATAGCAGAGCTATGTCGGATTCAAGAAAATAAGCAGGGTAGAACACACGTAATGAGGATGCCGAAAATCTTGTTATTAGGTATAGAGATAGGTGCTTCAGTTTCTAATAACGGTTGTTGTTTAACTGTTACAGACATCACTGATGCTTATGTGAGCTTTGATTTAATAGAAGAGACGCTGGCTCTTACTACTTTAGGCTCTCTTTCTGAAGGGGATCAGGTTAATGTAGAGCGTGCTGCAAAGTTTAGTGATGAAATTGGGGGTCATATAGTATCTGGCCACATCACGACTACTGCAACAATTAGTAAAATCTATAATGATGACACTTATCATAATTGCACAATATGGCTGAAACTTTCGCAACAGAACTATAATAAATATATTTTTTATAAGGGTTTTATTACTATTGATGGTATTAGTTTAACGATTGGAGAGATAGTACACGACACATTTTGTGTCCATCTTATTCCAGAAACTTTATTGCGTACGACCATTAGCCGTAAAGATATTAATTCTCAAGTCAATATTGAAATTGATCTACATACCCAAATTTTAGTCGATACCGCAGAAAGAGTGTTAGGCAATCATAAAAAACAGTTATGTTAGCTATCTCTTTTGTATTGCATTCGATTTTCGCATAGATCTTTTTTGGGTGTGTATGCCGTATCGGTGGATTGCAGAGCGTGTCTTGCATAATAACTTGATGTTGAGCACTTTAAGCTTAAAAATAACAAGGACTATAGTTTTTATAAAAAGCTTAACATGGAAGATATTTTTTATGATCTAGTTAATTATGTAGTGAATCCAAGATGTTCCAGATTTTCTGCATGGCATATCGTAGTGAGTCGTATTAGAGCTCACAATCACTGCAATGTATCACAGTGAGCATCTTGTGCACTGAGATGGTAATATAAGGATATATCTGGAGATTCTGTTGAGAGCAGATGTACTGCACTTTTCTGTTTTTTTAAACTATTACGAACTAATTAGCATGGTATGGCAATTATCTACAAATAAGGATGCGAGAATGTAGCGGTTTATACGACGATGATGTTCTAATTAATGCAGTGTTGCACACTATACATATCTTAACAGCACAGCGTGCTGAGATTGTAAATCTAGTAGTCCACTTAATACATATTGGAACACAGCATGTAGACGTGAAACAATCAGATAGAATTTTTAAATATCACCTTATGCATATAGCGGTAGGATCTATATTTTGTAGGATAGTTTTTGACACGTAATTACAATCATTAGATATAGATCTAATGATTAATATTTTTATGAATTACATTATTGATGCACGAACCAATTTACGGTATATAATCGATATTATATAGACATGCGTATCTAGTTCTTTCATCCAAAATATTGTGGTCAGGCTGTTGCGTTTCTCAATAATGAGATATTTATGTAGATAGTGCACTAATATGGTTATCAAGGTAGTAATACATTTTTATCGTACATCATATCCGATCAGTACGCTACAGTAATTTTTCTGCAAGATAAGGCTGTACTTGACTTTATGAAGATGCTCACGATCAAGTAGCCACATTATTGCATGTTACAGATTCTCAATACATCACACGAACCAAAGTATCACCGAGTCTATTAATTTTTCATCGCACAAAGCTGGCTGCGACCTCGTTTGTAACCAGGCGATACAATGCTAGTAAGTACAGCGGAGCATCATGTGAGTTGAATACCATGGTTGCTAGTCGCAAAATATACTGGTGTAAAATTTTAAAATTGCTATTAGAAAATGATATGTGATGAGATATGATTAAACTACCAGAGCTCCTGAAACTGCATTGTACACATCTTCTAGCAATAGGACAGAAGTCAAAAATTACTGGTGTTTGCCAGATCTCTTTTACGCTATAACGCAAGCGCATTCTTGTGGTTCTGTAGTGATAATTGATGGCGCACAAGGTATCGCTCATTGCCATATGAATGTATTGGAACTACATGTTGATTTTTATGTATTTTTTATTTACCAGTTCTCTGGAACTATAGGAATTGGAGTGTTAGATGATGCAGAAGAACGGTTGAGTTAAATAGAGCTCTGGTAAGGTGGTAGACACATGGTGAGCGATGTTAACTTTTCGGGATTTAAATTACAATTCGTGCCCTGATGTTGTAAAGCTGGCACACAGAATATCGCTAGAGTCATAGGGACAAGTGCTGCTTAAAGTAGTTTGGTCAAGTGGATCAACGCGCTGCGGAAAATGGGAGTTAAGAGTTAGCGGAAAAACTGAATGCCTTTTAGTTTCTAAAATACCAGGTTTTTAAAGTTATAGAGCTCAGGGTTTAGATTATTAGCCTTTAAGATTGCCAGCATACATAACAGCGATTTAAGACACACAAAGGTCTCTCTATTGTATGCAAGGTGTTACTGCGCATAACCTCGATCATCTACATTAGGGGTGAGCGGTGCCTTATGCGCCTCTTTTTATTATATAACACTTATAGTTATGCGGATATGCTAGTGCGTTCGATGCAAGAAGTTTTACCATTACTAGGATGAGACCGGTTGATTTTAATAGTTTTAGATTCAATAAATTTTTGTGATTCTAGGTTGATATTTACTCATATTGTTTACTTAAATTTAGACATCACAATCTCGCTATTAAACTGTAGCGAAGTAGATATAGTCATCTGTAGTTGAGCTATATGTCGTGCACATATAGTAACAGACCATTTATTTTAGCTTATATGTTTCCTTGCTCTCACTTTTCCATTCCTGAACTATTTATTCTTCAATATCTACCTAATTTTATTAGGTAATCTTTTAAGTCTTAAATATTAAATAGATTGTATTCATCTTGTTTTTCACTGATATTGAAGAGTATCTATAGATTTTTTATTACAACAAAATAGAGGTAGTTGTATTTTTGAGGACGCAATCAGGCGCCTATCGGTATATTTTTAATAAATAGTTACGCAAAACTATCATTTTTAAACAATCATGGTGAACACAGAGCGCATTCATTGAAGGCAGATCGAGTATTTTATATAACTTTTGGGAGATAAGGAAACGTGGTTAGTATGCGTTTGTATCGATATCCCTAATCTTTTTAGGTTATTAAATTTTTTAAGATAAATTTGGAGATATTTTGTAATACTTGTGTGTGAGAGTAGTATCTCTTAATAAGAGAATATCTTAATAGTCATAAGACAGTAATGTAAGGTGTATATCACAGTGTTATTTACAGTGTATGATAGGATAGTTGATGTAAATTCTTTAAATCCTATACAGAGATATTTTTTTAAATCTGAGCTTAAAGTACTCTAAACAAATCTTTTTGCAAAGACAGAATGTCATACAAAATATATACTATTGATAATATATAACTAGGTAATTAGATTATCTATCTAAATTGCATATATTCACTGTTTTGACAATGCGTAATATGTGTTTTTCTGAAAATCTAGCTACGAGATATGATACTATTCTATTAGGTAAGAGTATGTCACATAATCAAAAAAAGGTTATTGTTGGAATGTCTGGCGGTGTAGATTCTTCTGTAGCAGCCTTCTTGCTTAAACAAGAAGGCTACCATGTAGAAGGTTTATTTATGCGTAATTGGGAGGAAGATAGCCGTACAGGATATTGTTCTGTAGCAGCAGATTTATCTGATGTAGAAACTGTTTGTGATCAAATTGGTATCACCCTTCATACCGTTAACTTTTCCTCTGAATATTGGGATAACGTTTTTGTGCATTTCTTGCATGGGTATAAAATAGGTTGTACGCCAAATCCTGATATTCTCTGCAATCAAGAGATTAAATTTAAATCTTTGTTAGAGTTTGCCACTATAGATTTAGGCGCGGATTATATCGCTACCGGTCATTATGCGCGTCGTCAGGATGTATGCGGAAAAAGCCGTTTACTAAGAGGCGTGGATTCTAATAAAGATCAAAGTTATTTTCTTTATACGTTAGGGTATAAAGAAATTACACAAATCTTATTTCCTCTGGGGTCTTTAGCCAAACCTATTGTGCGTGGCATTGCTAAAAAATTAGGTTTAATTACCGCAGATAAAAAAGATTCCACAGGTCTTTGTTTTGTTGGAAAACGGAATTTTGTTCAGTTTCTGTCATCTTATTTGCCCGCCAATCCTGGCATCATTCTCTCTGTGAAAGGGGATAAAATAGGACAGCATAAAGGTGTGATCTATTACACTTTAGGGCAGCGTAAAGGATTGGGGATTGGAGGCAAGAAAGGGAGCGCTTCATCTCCTTGGTATGTGGTAGAAAAAGATATATTGAACAATATACTCATTGTTGCACAAGGGTCGAATCATTTTCGCCTCATGTCAACAGGGTTAGTGGCGAGTCAAGTACACTGGGTTGATCGTAACATCTTGACCTCTTCCTTAAACTGTGTAGTCAAAACTCGGTATCGTCAGCCTGATATACCTTGTAAAGTGATGCCGCTTGGTAGTGATTCTATTCAAGTCGACTTTAATCAGCCTGTATCGGCAGTAACACCAGGTCAGTCTGGGGTATTCTATCTTGGAGAGAGATGTCTTGGAGGGGGTATTATTGATCAGCGTATACCTTTATCTGATGTATAACTCACTATTCCAGGAGTCACTGTGACAAAAAAATATTACAATATCACTTTGGCGCTCGCAGGTATTTGTCAGGCAACATATTTAGTACAACAATTAGCGCGTTATGGACACTGCAATACAGACGCACTTAAGATTTCGTTAAACAGTCTATTAAATTTAAACCCATCTTCACTACTAAATATATTTGGTGAAAAAGTATCCAATCTACATTTTGGATTGGTAGCGCTGATAGCACTATTAAACGGTAGGGATCAAGAACTAGGAACGGAAGTCACTAAGTATACCATGAGTGTAATGGTATTAGAGCGGAAGCTCAGGAGGACTCAGAAGGCAGCGATAGATTTAGCAAATCGTATTCATGCAGTGAATAAACAACATGCTAATCTTGCAAACGAACAAGATATACTTTGTGGTTTGATGGCAGAGATATATCTTGAAGTGATTAGTCCGCTGGGTTCACGTATTCAGGTTACTGGTTCTGGAGAAATATTAAAAAATATACAAGTGCAGAATAAAATCCGTGCGATGCTTTTAGCAGGTATTCGTGCAGCAGTATTGTGGCAACAAATTGGCGGTCGTCACTGGCAGCTAATGTGGTTACGTCAGCGTTTCATTCATGAGTCTAAGTTAGCGCTAAAGCTTGAGAATATAGATTAAATGTCATGTTTGATCTTTCTGGATTCGGAGTCATAATTATGGAATTGTCCTCGTTGACCGCTATTTCACCTATAGATGGTCGTTATAGCAATCAGCTAATCTCACTGCGGAGTATATTTAGTGAATATGGTTTTTTGAAATTGCGTGTTCAAATTGAAATAGGTTGGCTCAAAAAGTTGTCTGCTTGTCAAGAAATTTGTGAAATTCCTCCCTTTTCTGTCATTGAGAATGCCTTTTTAGAAAGAGTTAGCACTAATTTTAGCGTACACGATGCGTTTCGTATCAAAACTATCGAACAAATTACTCATCATGATGTTAAAGCAGTGGAGTATTTTTTAAAAGAAAAATTTGCATCTATTCCTACGCTTCATGCTGTATCTGAGTTTCTGCATTTTGGGTGCACCTCAGAAGATATTAATAATTTATCACATGCATTAATGTTAGAGACTGTTCGTAAAGATGTGATCTTTCCCTACTGGAAGAAAATTATTGCTACAGTTAAAGATTTGGCTAAAAAATATCGAGCGACCCCACTTCTTTCGCGTACTCATGGCCAACCAGCTACCCCAACAACATTCGGTAAAGAAATGGCTAATGTAGTATACCGTTTAGAGCGTCAATTAGATCAACTAGAATGTGTAAATATTTTAGGAAAAATGAATGGTAGTGTTGGGAATTATAATGCGCAGATAGCAGTATATCCGAAAGTGAATTGGCATCAGATAAGTAAGGAATTTGTGATGTCACTAGGGATTACTTGGAACCCATACACGACTCAGATTGAGCCACATGATTTTATTGCAGAAATGTTTCATTGTATAATACGTTTTAATACGATTCTTATCGATTTTAACCGTGATATGTGGGGCTATATTTCTTTGCATTACGTGAAGCAAAAGACCATTACTGGAGAAATAGGCTCTTCTATTATGCCTCATAAAATTAATCCAATTAATTTTGAAAATTCTGAGGGAAATCTTGGAATGGCAAATATTATGCTGCAACATCTGGCAAATAAGTTGCCTATTTCTCGTTGGCAGCGTGATCTGACCGATTCCACTGTACTGCGTAATTTAGGAATGGGTATAGGTTATTCGCTAATTGCCTATAATTCCATGCTTCAGGGGTTATCAAAAATAGAAGTAAATGATGCGTACTTACTCGCTGATCTTAATAATCATTGGGAGGTCTTAGCAGAACCTATTCAGGTTATGATGCGTCGGTATGGGGTTTCTAATGCGTATGAAATACTTAAAGAGCTTACTCGGGGCAAATCAATATCCTGTGAAGATATTCAAGTATTTATCAATAGTCTTCCTCTTCCAGACCATGCTAAATCACGTTTAAAGCAAATTACTCCATCTAATTATTTAGGAGAAGCTGTGAAAATGGTAGATTGCCTGTAAGAATTTGTTTAAAGAAGATGAGTGTATAGAAGTCTTCCACTCATATAATAATTCTACTATTCACCATGCTTGTACTTTCAAGACATAAGACTCGTGTAGTACTGTTTTCGCCTTTAGTTGGATTGATAGATATCATTAAACGTTGAATACTATTTTATTCTATATGAGAGTTTCTCAGTGGTAACAGCGAAAATTTTTTAGAAGAGTCAGTAATGCTTGGAGTATTCTGATTCTTCTTATGCTTTTAGAAATTCACGCAGATACTGTATTATTTTTATCGTGTCATAAGAATGTTGATTTTTTATAATAATGGACAGTATATATCGTCGTCATGCGTGATTTGTAAATGACATTTACATACGTATAGATATTTCACGATGATTAAAAATGATCTTTTTACAAAAATCAATATTTTTTGTCGTATCAGATAATTGATACACGAAACCCCGGATTGAGATACGATTTTTTTGGTACATAATCAAGTTCTTGACCTTGCCAATCACTAACTGCTGCTCCAGCGGCTACAGCTATTGCGTGTCCTGCGCCTGTATCCCAAATATTAGTAGCGCCACAGCGTAGATAAAGCTGCGCTTTCCCTTCAGCAACCATACAAAATTTTAATGATGAACCAATTGTAAGAATTTGATGCGTACCTATAGTAGTGAGATAACGGGTCAGTTCACTATCCATGTGCGACCGACTAACTACTATTGTGGGTGGGTCAATCTTTTTTGAATAAATTTTTGTGTGATGTCCTTTATCCTCTTTCCATGCATCTTTTTGTGTTGCAAAGTACATAATTGATAATATTGGTGCATATACTACACCGAGTACTGGTTTTCCTTGATCGATTAGTGCAATGTTAACTGTAAATTCACCATTACGTTTAATAAATTCTTTTGTGCCGTCTAGTGGATCTACTAACCAATATTTCTCCCATGTTTTGCGTATTTCCCAAGATAGCAGCGCCTCTTCTGATAAGATTGGGATGCTAGGAGTTAATACCCGTAATCCTGATATAATTATTTCATGCGCGATCATATCTGCAGCAGTGACGATGGAATCATTTGGTTTTTGTTGGATGTTAATTGGGACTTTTTTATTATATACTTGTGTGATAGCAAGACCAGCTGCACGAGCCAGGTCACATACAGCCCTTAACATTTCACCTCCTGAATTTATGCTCATAATAATGTACTCCTATTGTATTTGTTACTTATAGTGTCAAGAAGTTCTATAAAAATAACTGTATTTCACTTATTGGAACAGAAGTGATAAAGAAGATGCAAGCGCTATGGTGTATGTACATACTGCCCATTATTAGTAGCACGAGATCGCTTATGGCTCATGTCATATATACAGTATTAGGTTGTTGTGCATTCTTCGGTACAATAACCAGAGACAATTTGTATGCTTATACATTTAGAGAGTGATCATTGTTACGTTAACATTCAAGTTATTCGCTAACTTATATTTTTTATGCCACACATGTAACTACTATTTCTCTACTATAGTAGAGCAGTGAGTTTTTTCTTAATACTTATGGAGCTTGTAATATTTTTACTAATATATTACTCAAATTTTTAACAATAGGTAGATTTTTTCAAGCTTTTAACATGAATTTGGCTTCATAATCTGATGTATATTTAATAGTTACATTATCGATCGTAAAACTGAAAAATACTCAGTGCTTTTGACATAGTATGGTTTGTTATTCGGTGCTAATTACATGTTAATGTATATGATGCTCTTTTCAGTATGACCATGATTGAAATTTTACTGGAACGTGTTTTCTGATTGATAATTGAAGTTGTGTATGATCAATTGCGCTATCATAAATAGTAAATCAGATTTAAAAGATCTTTATATAATTCGTTTACATAGTCAAATAATCCTATATGTTTTTATGTTGTCTATTATGCATTTTAGCATGCGCATGCTGATAATGAGTATGCTCTTTCTATATCAAGTACACATTAGGTACGTGCGTTATAGAGTTCATTTATGATATACCCAAAATTATAGCACCTTGAATGCATGTGATCTGAATATGACTTAGTTGGCATAATCATAAGATAATGATATACACGCAAATAAAGTATTTTTTGTATTTTCAGTTATTGTATATCGGTGTGGTTGGATTGTAGTTGTGTATGATGCATGACACTACATCACGCATAATACATAATATAAGCATTCTCAATCGCTAGATGTAGTTGTCAATTTCAACATAGTCTCTATCAGAATGGTAACCTAATAAGAAGTGATGATTAGAATGTAAGCGCCAATCATACGTGTATTCACAGTACATATATAGTAATATAGATAAGACTTAATTCTCAAGATGTATATTAAATAAGAACTCACTAGAGATTGGCGATAGAATAGCCACGGAGTATAAATTTTCTTCTTAGTTGGAAATTAGCATATGGTTGAATGATGTTACATCCTTTTGCATTATTTTTGGTCTATAGGACCGTAATTTTTATCAAATATATAATATGTACATTCATGTATTGAGTTTGTTTATTAGTTCTTTCCTTGATTAACCAAAGTATATGCGCATCGTATATATTATTGGCTATATGTATCATATGGGTGTCATGATCAGGATAGTCGTATGATGACACATAACAGGAATTTGAGTAGAGCACTATCTTGCAACCTGTGAAGCCCTATCAAAAATAGATAGGGGATGCAACCTTTATATTTACAGTTAACATATGATAATGGGTTGAAATGACTCTAACACAGTAAGTGTACAAGCGATTTTCTTCGCAAGAAGTACACCGAGAGCTCCCCCTAGGAATGCAGTTAGTACTATAATAATCTCACTGTGGCAAAATTTTTGGCATAATCCTCCAAACATAAATAACCCCATCAATGGTGTAATATATACCAGAAAGGCCGTGATGAGTATCGTCCTTTCTCTGATAGCTAATTGAACATTCTGTTTAACTAGCACTGTTTGTGTGTCTTGTAGTCTCATAGTATGTATGTGTTTTGAATCTATAATGAGAATACTGTTCTTTCTTAGGTATGCTAGCATAGTGCATTGTACACATACGGTGTTGTGATGGATATATAGTGTAGCCATGCGATTGTTGTATGTTAACACAGTTGCTTGAACCTTTACCATTATATGGTCCCTTGCAAATAGTTTTTTAATTTCAATTGACATTATGGAGTAGAAATATGAGTTAATATAGACTCTAGCTTTTATAGATAGAAGTATAAGACTCTGGTGGTATACTCGAAGCGCTAACGAACTTACTTACATCTTCTTTCTGTACTTTCTTGTACTCTAATATTAGATGCATAAATACTCATGATAGGTGATTGTAGGTATACTAAAAGACATTATAAAGAAACTTATCATAATATAAGCATATGTTGATATGGTGCTGATAGCATAACCTCATCTGCTTATCATCAGATAAGAACATATGTGAAGCAGGAGTTTGGGATGGCACAGAGTATATTTCATGTCTGAGATACATCTAGGTCTGACTAACAGCTTTTTGATGCACCACATTAGCGTATGCTTTAAGTCTATTTTCAATATATATAGAATCTGATGTGACTAGATTATATTTTTAGTGTGTAGTGTGTAGTGTGTGTAGTGTGTGTAGTGTGTGCTATAACTGCCTTCAATATGATTGAATCTCGTTTTTCATGCAGTGCATATCCTCTATAATATCTAATGTGTATTTTATTCATGATCACCAATTAGAGATATTCGTCAGACAAGATATACATATGTGTCATATGCCTGTAACTACATACATCATTCTTTGTGAATTCATTAGTAGACTAATAGCAATGTCAATAATATATTGATATTGCTACGGTTCTTTATTATGAATAAATAATAATCATTAGTATATACAAAAGAGAAGGAGTTACTAGTACGTCCTTACATAATTTTTATAGCTAGAGCATATAACGCACCAGATAATAACATAGAGATCGGTAACGTTAATAACCAGGCGATTAGGATAATTTTTACTGTACGCAGTTGAATACCCCCGCCACTCAAGAGAATAGTGCCTGCAACGGACGAAGATAGAATGTGTGTAGTAGACACCGGGATACCTGTGTAACTAGCTACCCCAATCGACACTGCCGCTGTTAGCTGTGCAGACATCCCCTGAGCATATGTCATGCCTTTTTTACCAACTTTTTCACCTATGGTAGTCGCAATGCGACGCCATCCTGTCATTGTGCCCAGAGAAAGAGCAATAGCTACCATCATAATAATCCAGATTGGTGCATATTCAATGGTATTTAGTAAGTCTTTTTTTAATTTGCTTAAAAGTATTTGATCTATAGGAGGGGTATTAGGTAGTAACGATACTTTATCTACGGTATTAGCTATACACATTAATAAATGTCGTAAATAGATGCGTTGTTCAATATTTATAGTGTGATAGTTCACTAGATTATCAAGAATCTCTTGTGCCTTGATGATTGTCAAGAATGTATCTGATATGTCGCAACGGGATTTCATGCGATTTTGGGGTTGAGATGCTGAATCAGTGATTGGTGTTATCGGAGATACTTGGTGAATCTTTTTAAGAAATATAGCAGGGCGTTGAGAATAATACTGATATAGGTGATGCACTGCACTACGGGTACGAAAAATGTCATATCCACTTGCATTCATATTGACCGCAAAACCAGCAGGCGCCACCGCAATCAGTACTAGCATCATTAAACCGATACCTTTTTGACCATCATTAGCACCATGTGAATAACTTACACCTATAGCTGATAGAATTAAGGCCACGCGGGTCCAAAATGGCGGTTTGCGTTTACCATCAAAGCGCTCTCTCTCTCCTGGGGTCATATGAATTCTCTGTCTCTTTTTATTCCCGCTCCAGTATTTACGTAGAACAAAAATCAAGCTACCAGCAATTATAAAACCAAAAAGTGGTGAGATGATTAAAGATAGTAAAATATTTAGCATTTTTGGAATATTGAGCGCTTCTACTAATGAGTTATGTGTGATCCACGCGTGCGTCAGACTTATACCAATAATTCCACCAATTAGAGTATGTGAGCTGGAAGCTGGTAATCCAAAATACCAAGTACTCAGGTTCCAGATAATAGCCGCAAGTAACATGGAACAGAGCATAATTAGTCCATGCGTGGATCTAATATTCAGCAGAAGATCAGTAGGAAGAAGATGAACAATCGCATAGGCTACGCTTAAACCACCTAGTAACACACCAAAGAAATTAAAGATTCCAGACATGACTACTGCTAACTGAGAGCTTAAAGCACGAGTATAGATAACAGTAGCTACAGCGTTAGCTGTATCATGAAAGCCATTAATAGCTTCGTAAAATAATATAAAGAATAGAGCTATAAATAACAAATAGCCAGTATGAAAATCTAGAGCCGAAAATAAATCTAACATAAGTATTGTGCCATTTTTAAAAAGAGGAATATAGTCTGCTATGAACGGAAGACGACACCTCAAAACAGTGAAATTATATATCTCAACATTTTATATGTCAGTAAAGAACGGATGATAGCAAAACTTTGAGAATTTTTAATACGATTGATCGAATATACTATTTTATACAACAAATTGCTGAGTTCAATTCATGAAAATTTCTGATGCATAATCTGTCTAATATCTTTTTTTTTACAAAAGATCAACTATTATTAAATATTTATTTAATATTCATCTTCGATGCCTATTAGGAATTGAAGCTGTGATGTATGATATACCTTTGATACAGTGATTTTGTTTTATATAAACATTAATTTTATATATATGACTATTGTATAATATCACAAGAAAAATCTTGTCGAAGACCACATCTTTTAATATTTTAATAGATTTCTCTTAATATTCATCTGGTACAGAGATAAGACATTGTATTTATGTGTGTCCATTAATTTTAGTTTTTAGTAAGTTGTTACCTGTCTTTGTAGCATGAGCAGTCTTCTAGACCGCTGATAAAATCAGAACAATGATGAAGAGTATGAGTTTTATGTGAATTATTTCTAAGATGTCACATCAATAAAGGATTTATCTAAAAAATAGATCGATAGCGCTATATTAGTTTTTATAGAGCCCTCATAAGTATTATACAAACTACTAGTTTTTGTCTTTTGTATGCACTTTACGCAGATTATAGTAATTCGAGTCTATCTGAATCAGCTTCATAAAGGATAACGAGGATGAAAAAAGTAGCAATTGTTGGACTGGGTTGGTTGGGTATGCCATTAGGGCGTGCACTAATGGCTTTAGGTTGGCGAGTCAGTGGCAGCAAAACTACTCAGGATGGAGTAGATACAGCAAGAATGCATGGAATGGATTGTTATTACCTACATTTAACACCAAATGTAATTTGTAATAAAAATCACCTGAAGGCGCTCCTGAATGTAGAGGTCATAGTCATCACACTGCCGGTAACTCGTATGTTTTCTAGTAGTAAAAAAGATAAGGACTATTTGTGTGCCATACAGAATCTAGTAGAAAGTGCTAGAGATTTGCGTGTTTCTCGTATAATTTTTACTAGTTCTATTGCAGTATACGGCGAACATTCAGAGATTATCAGTGAGAATACGCCTCTTTCACCAAATAGCACACATGGAAAAGTTTTGCGAGAGGTTGAGAATTGGTTGCTTCACATAAAGGGTGTCGTAGTAGATATTTTAAGGTTATCTGGTTTAGTCGGACCAAAGCGTCATCCTGGTTATTTTCTTTCTGGGAAAACCGAATTAAAAAATGGATCGCATGGCGTGAATTTAGTGCATCGTGATGATGTGATTTCGGTTATTATATTATTGCTCAAGGAGTCGAAAAAAGGGGGGGTTTACAATCTGAGTGCTTTACAGCATCCAGCGCGTAATGAGTTCTATCCTCATGCTTCTATGCAAGTCGGTCTAACACCGCCCACTTTTACTATAGATAAGATAGAGAATCATGGCAAAATTATTGATGGTAGCAAAATTTGCCGAGAATTCGGTTTTATTTATCGCTATTCTGATCCGAATCAGATGCTGTTTTCATAACAATATATGAGAAAATTTCGTTTTACGTTAGAATAATTGAATTTCAACTATATCACCATATAGTATGGTTACGGACGAAAGAGGATAATCTCCTGAAGATTATTAATCAAGACTGTATAACATATACTATTTACAGAAAGGTTGGACATGGAAACATGCATAGAAATTGTTGAGATGTAAAATTATGTTTCTTGTAATAAGATTGCAATGTTTGATAGCAATAAAGCAAATATACATTTGACTATTCCTTCTTTAAATCGCAATAGGCTTAAGCGAGGTATCAAGGTGTAGCATAGTCCATGCGGATATGTATGCGGTAGAACCTTCAAACACACACGATCATACGACTACCACTAGTAGAATAAAAATAAATTACATATAGCATATATTATGAATTTATATCGCACGCTTAAAGGTATGATATATATATCCGAAGTTTCTTAAAGCGCTAGGGATGCGTGCGCGTAATATTAAGAGCTAGGAATGCTATATAGCTTAAGGAGACTTAGGGGGGGAGAAACATATATGGTATTGATAGCATCTTTATATCGTAGATTTTTTTCCGACGTAACACATAAAGATACTAGACTGAGATCTATAGACAGATGCTCATATTAAATTGTTCGATTAGGATCGAGACCTTCCTCATAATGTATGATAGATCTTGAGAAAGATATGAGCGATGGGATATTTGAATATGAAAATCAGAAATTTCCTCTAAAGAAGATATGTGGGATGAGTACAATGCTTGTTGATCATAATCAACTGATGTATTGAATTTTTATAAAAAATATTATTTATCTTTTATTGACTTGTGCGGATGATCAGTAAGTGTTATGAACCATTCATATGTATCAATCGTGTGATTAGCACATTGAAAATATATATGCTCATGAAAAATTTAACGAAAGGATGAATATTCACGTTTTTCTAATTTACATCGCATATTATCGATGATTTTTTTATAGTCCATCTGACCAAAAAGTGTGGATCCTACCACAATCATATCAGCTCCTGCAGCAGCAATTTCACTAATATTATTCATTGTGATGCCGCCATCAACTGCTAGACAGACATCATAGCCACTTTTATCAATGAGATAACGTACTTGGCGTATTTTATGCAGTGTACTTGGGATAAACAATTGTTTACTAAAACCAGGATTGACTGACATTACTAAAATAGTATTAAGTTTATGCATGACATAATCAAGAACGTGGAGAGGTGTTGCTGGATTAAGCACTAATCCGGCACCACAGCCATTTTCGATAATAAGTTGTAAAGTACGATCAATGTGCTCAGAGGCTTCTGGATGAAAGCTAATATAGCTGGCACCAGCTTGAGCAAAATCAGGCACTATACGCTCAACAGGTTTAATCATTAAATGGACATCGATTGGAGCGGTTATTCCATAATCACGCAGTGCTTTAACTACCATAGACCCCATAGTTAAATTTGGCACATAATGATTATCCATAACATCAAAATGTACTACATCCCCTCCAGCGGCTAGCGCCTTCGAAATATCTTTACCCAGTCGTGCAAAATCTGCAGAAAGAATTGATGGGGCGATTAAATATTTTTTCATTTAATTTTTCCTTGGGTGGATAGGCGCAGATATTAATGATTAGGTATTGTGTTATATGACATATGTTTTAGGTTTTATGTATTTTTTTTATTTTATTTATAACAAGGTAAATCTATAACACTCCGCATACTATTAATTTTTGGCATAAATATTGAGTGAAGAGTTTGTAAGATAAGTCAATTTTAAAATAGTTGTGTATTGCACTCCAAGCTATCAAAGACGAACTTTCCGCTATTTTAATTGATCATGTACTAACCGGTATGAGTAACGAAGAACGTTTTATATATGCAGCAAAACGACCCTGTATACCATAGATAGCGCGCTATGAGCGCTAGCATGTATGACTGAATTAAAAATAATACGCTAATCTAGCTATATATTATGCGATAGCTTTCATTAAAGAGCAGGTAAGAGCAAAGCACAGTATGGTATATATACCGATATTGTTTATCTTGTATCAGTTGTGATATAAGAATTATTTTTTATCAGAGATGATTTTTAATCAGTGATTAAAACGCAATGCGCACATTCTTACAAAGAATGCAATAGTTTAACTGCACAAAAAATCCATACAGTAGATATCAGACGACATATCTCGCTGGTTAATTCCTACAGAATTTTAAGAGAATGTAATGTATTTACCAGATTTTTATTTTTTTCATGGGCAAATACTTTTTATATGCTCACTTGGTGTGTATCTACAGAAACAGAATATAGAACATAGATAAATAATAGATTATTTAATAATGACATTAAAATACTTAATAATATTTAAAATAAAACCTGATAAGAGCATTATTCCGTTGTGTATGAGCGTATTACGACGAGCAGTGATGATTGCGTTCTGGAATTTTAAATTATGTGCCGCTGTGTTGATCCTTGAATAATATTTTTTGGAAGGCAGGTATATATTATACATCTTTTAAATTTCTGCAGGGTTCAAACTGTTGCTGATTTTTATGTATTAATTATTTTTGAGGAACTTATTGCTATAGTAAACCTTCAATTTTCACGAAGGTACATTAGATGCAAAAGGATGACTCAGTATTGTCTCCCTATTCTAAATAAAACTGCCATGATAAGGATGTGTTAGCCTCATAGGTATTACTACTATCTAAAATTATACACGTATACCATTTTAATAATAGAAATATTTACTATAGTTCGCAGATATTTTATAAAAGTTATGCTAAATGATCTAAGATATCTCGATCTATATTTTGTTTCTTGTACTCACAGTATAGGGAATACACTGTTCCAGTACTAATGTTATTCAAGATAGCAATAGTGTGTTCTCTAGGTGTGTAGATGGAAAATTTTATAGGGTTCAAAATAGATGTAGCCACAATAATATATTGAGTATTACATTGATGGTTTTTAAAAAAGAGCATATGGAGTTTTTTTTGGTAATTGTCGTACAGGAAAATATTTTATTTTTTTAAGAGGCAATCGTGTGTTTCAGATGAGTAATGATTTTATGTTTATTGTTCTCATTAATCTATTAGATATTGAATATAGAAAAATATGTTTGATTTGAATAAAGTCTGTTAGCATATGAGGTGAGAACTCTATATGGATCACAATAATATTTCATGCAGATCAAACATAACTATCTATACATCCTATCCTGAATAAAATAAGGATATAGATAAAGTATTTAGATACGCCTTTCGTCTATTAGTGTTGTTTATAAATATTTTTTCATTATTTTATATTTTTAATAAATAATTTAGCAAATGTACAAAAAGTATCTGTAGTAAAGCTGATAGCCTGGTAGCTTTCCCATTAAAGTACGTGTTATTTGTAGGGTCATAGAAAGGAATGATTACTAAGATCTATATTTGTACAATCACTATTTTCTTACTAATTCTATAATTAATATTATAGTGAGGCGACAGTATAACTGATTGAGTAATAGATTTTGTAATAATTTTGATAGGTTGTTAATGAATGGCTCATGATTGTTGTTGATTGTAATATGTTCAGCACATGCATAGACTTGTAGCTGTTTTGAACGAGAAATACGACCTGATCGGTGGTCGCCTTCGTAGTGTAGTTATACGTATAGATGGGAATAATTACAATTACTTTATATATCTGATTCTAGGTATTACTTAACATTGCGTGATTAATGTTTGTAGGTGAGTATAATATTTGACAAAGGATATTGTCGATCTTGTTGATGACACGATAGTGAGGTTGAAAGATGTATTGGGAGACATGCTACCATTCCATGGGAAGTGAGGAAATTTTATGTGTTGCGTCAGGTGATTGAACTAACATCTATTTCTAATTACAATGATGTCTCTGGTTTATAAGTACAGAGATGACTTTTCTTTAATGAACATGAACGCAAAATTTTTTTATTCTTCAATATGAAAATTATATTTTGCGATCCGCTCTAGTCGATATTTAATGTTTGATCCAAAATCAAAAATTTGATTTTGTATAATTGGGGTAACTGACATGTAAGAGCGCTGTTGTTTTACGCTGTAGGACTTATTTTTAGACAAAGATGGTATTTTTTTACTATACAATATAGTACTTTTACAATGATATGTTGTCCATATTTTTCTTCGTTATCAGGTAGAGCAAGAAACTTACCTCTTGTGTATCATCTAGCATCTCAAGATGTGTATACAATAGTTAGATGATCTAAATATTTAGGTATACTTACTATTATTGATATACGCACATCTTTCGTTTACTCCACATCAAACGCAACACTGAAATGATTCGTTGTCTATTTTTTCATCCTGATAGATGCAGAGTGTTTCTGCTCTACAATTTTGTCAAACGATTTTGATAGAATCAGTGGTAAAGATATGCTAATCACAGCATGAAAGTAGTTGATGTATAAGATATCGTAGTATTCATCATCAAGAGGTCAGGAAATATAATTGATAAATGTATTCTAACGCATAGCTTCTTACTTTATTACATTAAAGATGAATAACAATGAAAAAAACGAAAATTGTTTGTACAATTGGTCCTAATTCTGAATCTGAAGAAATGCTGACAAAGCTGCTATATGCAGGAATGAATGTAATGCGTTTAAATTTCTCTCATGGCAATTACCAGGAACACGGTCAACGTATTACGAATTTGCGTAATGCTATGAGAAAAAGTGGGTGTCGCGCGGCGATCCTTCTGGATACAAAAGGCCCTGAAATCCGTACTATGGCATTACACGGAGATCAGGATGTTTGCCTTAAATCTGGGCAGTGTTTTATTTTTACGACAGATCAGAGCGTGATAGGTAATGCTGACATTGTAGCAGTAACCTATCCAGGGTTTTCTACAGACTTAAAAGTTGGTAATACTATTTTAGTTGATGATGGTTTGATTGGTATGAAAGTAATATCTATTATCAATAATCAAGTTATGTGCCGAGTCCTAAATAATGGTAGGTTAGGTGCTCATAAAGGTATTAATTTGCCAGGTGTATCTATTCAATTACCAGCCTTAGCAGAACAAGATAAATTAGATCTGATTTTTGGATGTGAACAGGATGTTGATTTTATTGCTGCTTCATTTATTCGGAGGCCTGCGGATGTGATCGAGATTCGTGATCATCTACGTTCTTATGGCGGTGAGAAGATTCAAGTTATTTCTAAAATTGAAAATCAAGAAGGGCTTTATAATTTTGAAAAAATTCTTACCATGTCTGACGGTATTATGGTAGCACGCGGTGATCTCGGTGTAGAGATTCCAGTGGAAGAAGTGATTTTTGCTCAGAAGATGATGATTAAAAGATGCAATCATGAACGTAAGGTGATCATCACTGCCACCCAAATGCTTGATTCTATGATAAACAATCCACGCCCAACTCGTGCGGAAGCTGGAGATGTAGCTAATGCTATATTAGATGGAACGGACGCTGTTATGTTATCTGGTGAAAGCGCAAAAGGGAAATACCCGCTTGAGTCTGTAAGTATTATGTCAAATATTTGCCAGCGCACTGATCTTGTGATGCAAAGTTGTACTGTACTACAGAAAGATAATAGCAAAATGCGTGTTACTGAAGCCGTTTGTCGTAGTGCTGTAGCCATTTCTGAAAAATTAGAATCTCCGTTGATTATTGTAGCTACTGAAGGTGGAAAATCTGCTAAGTCTGTACGGAAGTACTTTCCACGTGCTACAATTTTGGCCCTCACTACAAATCCAAAAACTGCCCGACAACTTTTGCTCAGTAAAGGTATTGTTACATTATTAGTTGAAAAAATTTCTTCTACCGATGATTTTTATAAACTCGGTAAAGAAGCTGCCGCAGACAGCGGGTATGCTCAGGCAGGTGACGTGATAATTATGGTTTCCGGCGCATTAGTGAAAAGTGGTACTACGAATACATTATCAGTGCATGTATTGTAAACATCATGCGGTGTCAATTAAAAATTATATTTTAATAGCCATCTCTTTAATATTGATAAATATCATATCAGAAAGGTTATGTATTTAATTATGTACTAGACAATGACGATATTATGTGTGCGGTTCCTGAATAGAATTACTCACTGATCAGCACCATATGTATTGAGTGGGCATAGGTGTGCAGAGGGATTATTATTTATGGATGCAAAAGTTCTACTTAGTACTATATTTGACATTTATATATATGTATTACGATATATTAATTTTCTACATAGGGGTTTATAATATACCACATCGAGAAATATGCTTTGATTCTTGCACACTCTTATTATAGTAATAATGGTAATTGTTATTTAGTACACTAAATATTGTACGGTGTATCCATCAAAGGATAATTATTATTAATGGTATTAATTGATTTTCAAATTATAGCTGCAATAGAGGTATATCCATTTTATGTATCGCGATACCAATAATTATTTTTGTTGCCGATGATATACATAATCAATATACATGAGTATATAATATTATTGGTGTGCACAAAGATAGTCCAGCTTGCAACGTATATAGTATTATAAAAGATAAAAACGGTGTATTTTGCAAGATAATTATTGATCATCAATACTATTAGCTTTTTATAACTGAATAACGTCAATTATAATACAAGATTGTCTAGTGAATATTAACATACATCAATAGTGACAGTAGGATGTGATAACAGCAACTTATCTACATGTAGCACTTACGATACTATCATGCCAAAGCAATAGACTGTGTTTCTAGTATCTTAAAGCGCTTATAGCATAATCATCATAGTTTATTTGACGATAGTCACTGGCACACAGCATATATTTATATTGAGATGAGCAACTAACAGATATTTATTTTAAAATTTTATATTAGCCGTAATTATCTCAGATAAGCACATGTGAATGGTATTGTAATTTTTTACACATTTGCGCTGAGTATATCGGTGGATTTTACATAATGGTATTGCATAAAAATGGTTAATGTTTTTGGATTAAAATCCAATCACTAAGTTTCAAACTAGAAAAGATAGTATTCAGATTTATATAATTAATCATCCTATCACTAGGGAGAATCAAGAACCTCCAATGAGTATGAATTTATTTCGGATGCCATGAGTTATGGAATTGTTACCAATATTTTTGAAAAATTGCACAATACATCGTACTGATACAGACTTGAAGATGATCAATTCTGATGAATTAATATGCATAATAGAATGATAGAATATTCATAAATAATTATGTTAAGAAGTATGATTGTAGTGTTTCGTAATTAAACAGATTGTATAAGTATGACTTTAGATTTTTAACAACATATTAAAACCCAATGATGATTGGGATGTATCACGAGATACAAATTTATAGAACGTATGAGTGAAATGATGATAAAAAATTTAAAAATGATAGGGTCATATATTCATGATATGTAATTTTGAACTAGAACTTCGGGTGAATCAGCTTTTAAAGAGTGCTTGTTATAGTGATAATATGCCAAATGGTCTTCAGATTGAAGGGCGAAAGGATATTCAAAAAGTTATTACGGGCGTCACTGCTTGTTATGATTTATTACATGAAGCTTATCGCGTCCATGCAGATGCGGTGATAGTTCATCATGGTTATTTTTGGAAAAAAGAATGTGCGATGATTACAGGTATGAAGCAAAAGAGATTGAAAATACTTCTAGAGAATAATATAAATCTTTTTGCCTGGCATGTGCCGCTTGATGTACATCCAGTATTAGGAAATAACGTTCAATTGTCAGAGCTATTAGGTATTGAAATTAAAGGTGAGGTAGTAAAACCTCTTGTTCTCTGGGGAGAGCTAAGACAGTCATTAAGTGTCGATAGTTTCAAGAACAGGATTAGTATGATACTAGGGCGTAAACCCTTGCATTGCGGTGCAGCTAACGCCCCTTCTTTGATTAAATCTATAGCTTGGTGTAGTGGCAGCGGTCAGGTTTTTATTGATGCAGCAGCTTCGTTTGGAGTAGATGCGTTTCTTAGTGGTGAGGTGTCTGAACAGACAATACATAGCGCACGAGAACAAGGATTACATTTGTTTGCTGCAGGGCATCATGCTACTGAGCGGGGCGGGGTAAAGGCATTAGGTGAATGGATTGCGAACAAATACAATCTTGATGTTAGATTTGTTGATATTGATAACCCTGTTTAAGACCAATCATCACTTGAGTAATGATTGAAATCATAGTATGCACATGAGTGAGTACACAGAGCAGTTAGTTACCTCTAAGTGCTGCTCTAGATCTGCATACACCATCTGAGCTTAACAATGTATAGAAATATAGTATATATAGTCGCTGTTTAGAGTAAAAACTGTGTTTTTGCATACGATGTGGTGTGGGGTAGTATCAACAGGATAAGTAGTTTTTTATGAAGCCAGATACAAAATTTAGTTTTTAGAGATATTAATACAGAAGGTAAAAGTTCATTGTGAATGTGTGTGTTAATCGTTGTTGCTCTCAATGTAGATGCGATGTCCTATTCGATAGGATAACAGCCCTTGACATTCAATAGAATTCAAGTGCAATTGAAAATGCATGCCATTCCATCATGTATAATATTTTTGAAGTGTATTAACCTCCAATACCTATTATTCATTAGCAGACTTGCATACTACTCCATTGCATAATTCTCATATATACTATTGGATACTTGTGTTTGGCAAACCTATAAGACATAGGAAAATTTTGTATGATCTTGTGATAAAATATCTGCAGAAGATTCAGTATAACTTTCATATGTAACTTTTACTTGATGTTTTTATTTTATAGAATCATATATATAATATAAATTACTAGAATGGTCTGGTACAAGCAGTAAAATACCATCCTGCTATTATAGATTATAAATCTTGGTCATAAATAATAGAGTTTCATATGGGAATTAACATAACAATTAACCCATGTCACGATAAAACATCAGTCGTTTTCTGCAATAAACGTCTGCTTGTCTTAAATTGACGTACTTAATACTAATTCAACATCAATCTTTGGTTTATTTCATCATGATAAAGAAGAAATTATCTATTGGATTAAAAATAGATTGTGTGACGTTCATGAGCGGTGAAGGCGTTATGTTTGGATTGATCTCTTGCATCAGCGCATATGGTGAGTGGTTACTTAAATCCTTTTTCTCGCTTAATAAGATTGTAAGCTGCCTGTAATGCTTGTGTTTTTTGTTTTGCCATTTCCATCATTTCCGGAGGCAGACCTTTAGCTACTAGTTTATCTGGATGATTTTCACCCATTCTTTTTCGGTAAGCTCGTTTGATTGTGGTTATATCGTCATCACTAGATACTCCGATCATAGTACAAGCGTCTTCTAGTGTAGGTCCCGCACTTTTCTGTGCATTATTGTTAGTATGTGTAGCTCCATCAGAATAGTGGTAGTTACTACTAAATTGCTGTCCACTTTCCATCATCCGTAAAAATTGAGAAAACTGTGTACACGAGATCCCTAATTCTTCTGCGATAATATATAATATCTTGCGTTCATTTGGATGCAATAAACCATCCGCAAATGCTGCTTGAATTTGAATTTCTAGAAACATCCGGAGAAGATCTAAACGATTCGTGCAGGCTATTCGTAGTTCGCGCAGTTTTTCGCGCATTGGGTAGTCTACTTCTTTACCTTCACGGAATGCGCATTGTGCTGCTGTACGGCTATCTCCATGTAATCGCATACGATCCATGAGTGTGGATGCCACCTGAATATCGGTATCTGTGACTCGTCCTTTAGATTTTGTTAGGTGCCCTAATACTTGAAAAGTCGTTCGAAAAAATAATGACTGACGTTTGTGTTGATCAGAGGTATTATTTTGTTGAGTAGATAGGCGATTTTTATCAAACAGATACCCTGTTAACAAACCTATGAATATACCCCAAAATCCTAAACCGGATAGTAATCCCCAAATTAGTCCTAATACTCTGCCCCAATAGTGCATAAACTCCTCATTTAGGCCGTTATGTTTATAATTTCAATTAAAAATCGTCATGCTTATCTCTTTGGCATGGGAGGTATTTTGATATATTAAGATGTATGACATAGTGTATTCACGCATTGAGATTTTTTCTTATAGTTACCCACTTTTTACATCTTTTGCGCAGCGATTTTAGAAGCAAATACAAGAAGACTATATACTTTTATTTTGTTAGACGCAGAAGAAAGTATCGGCTCTTTATTACTGAGAAAATCGTATGTGCCGTAATAGTCGAACATTAATATAGTTATAGCTATTTTTACAGCAGTCGTGGTTTAGTCAATGTCATGATTAATATTAGCTAAATATATGATATATTTCTATACCACTTAGTGGATATGGTCGTGTATTTAAATACTATTAATAATTTTTGTGATTAGTGACTATGATATAATGTGTTATAAAGTTTTACTTTAAAAACCTTAGGCTACTCATGTGATTCTATATGTGATCTTACGTTCTGAGCTTGAAAAAAAATAAAGGTCTATAGAACCAAATTCCATTAGAGTTAGTTTTTCTGAGGAGAACATAATGTTATCCAATCATTTATGCTTGAACTTTAGTATACTAAAATTTGGAGGTTCTTTTTGTACGAAATGATTTAGGCTGTGATAGAATCTTACATGCAGGAAGAAGTTTTTCAGAAATACCTGATGGATATGATTCCGATCACAGACAGCATGGATGCTACATGTATATCTAAATATTTCAAATATTAATTTTACAGATTAGAATGGTATTCCTTGGTGCATAGTTATCATAGTTCAGTGGCGCTATAGCTGTTGTGTACACTCGAGTAATAATTAATTGCAGGATACGTGATATTATAGATTACAGTATGTTTGCATTTAGGATATAATTATGAAGGTATATAGTATGTATAGATTCGTTCTTAACGTATCCATGCTTGCTTTTGTATAATTTGTATCGTTAGATTATTAATTAACAATCTATCTCTTAGATGTCATACATATACCAGTACTATACTATGGCCCATTTTTCATAACAGATAGAGTATTAGGTAGCATGACGATCTCTCACTAAGGATCAATTATCTGAGTTCGAGTAAGTTCTAGTGTTTTTCTGAAAAAACAGAAGGTCTCTCGTAAAGATCATATCATTAGTTATCCTATTTTTGAAGGTACTAATATCGTGAGATGACATTAATAATGTAGATATCAGATAATTAATGGATGAAATGTATTACGTTTTTTATACTATCTTTAACACTAAGCTCTTTAGTAATCTAATTCTTTTTAAGAATAACATGCTCTTATCTACATATGGGTTGCCGTATATCCTCATCATCTTTACCTCTTCAGCATTCTATCAATTTTTATAATCAACATACTTAATTTAGTGATATTGATATTGACAGTAGATATATTCAGAATGGTATATGTGAAATTATATAATAGTGGCGATATGTAGTCAGTCTAGTAGATACACGATATATCAGTATTTACTGATTAAATCATCAAGGCGTTTTATATGAATCCATAATGTGTTATTACGTCTTTTCAGACGTTGGGATTACGGTAATAATTGCTTATTGTAGTATCATTTTCTTGTCCTTAATTAGAAGTTAGATAAGTTTTTTGGAAATATGAAGATCGCGTATGAATATAAGACTACCTTTGTTGTTTGGTGTGCTTATGAGCTTGGTATGTGTTAGCAAACACGTAGTAGCAGATAATTCCATTCTATTACGTATAAGTCAGGATAATGATGGTCATGTTCCAATAATACAGAGTAAAGAGATGAATCAGTTACCTGTAATTATCAATGCAGACACAGCTCGCGCTACTTACCCAGATCAAGCTATGTTTACTGGTCATGTTGAGATTCAACAAGGACAGAGACATATTACATCAGAGCATATTCGAGTAGATCGTAGAGTACTAAAAGGAGATCAGAATCCAACGCACACTATCGTCGCGTCAGGAAATGTATGTTATGATGATAAACAGATTATCTTAAATGGTCTGAAGGCGTGGTCTAATTTAAATACTAAAGACACAAATGTTTGGCATAGTGATTATCAGATGGTAGATCGTCAGGGACGTGGCTTTGCTACTAAAATCAAGTTGCGTAATAATAATCGTTATATGATTCTTGAAAATGGCACTTTTACTTCATGTCCGATAGGCCAAGATAGTTGGACTCTGAAAGGGTCTAAATTTGTATATGATCTTGATGCACAAGTGACAAAGATTTGGAATGCACGTTTTCAATTAGGCGGCGTGCCAATCTTTTATAGTCCTTATCTGAACATACCAGTTGGTAATAGACGCCGTTCTGGTTTTTTAATGCCTCATACTTATTATAATAAGATTAGTGGTGCACAATTTTTATTGCCATATTATTGGAATATATCATCAGAGGCTGATGCAACTTTAGTGGCACACTACATTAGCAAACGAGGCATGCAGTGGCAAAATGAGTTGCGATATCGGATAGGCGGTAGTGGCCTCATGGAAATTGATTACCTTAATTCTGATCGTCTTTATCAGGATGATCATAGGAATATAGGTCGTTCTGCAACCAGATGGTTGGCTCATTGGGAACATACTGGAATCTATTTGGAGCACTGGCGTTTTAACTCTGAGTATACAAAAGTCAGCGATCCATATTACTTTACTGATCTAAAGTCATCTTATGGTACTACTAGTGATGATTATTCTATTCAGAAGTTTATTTTGGGATATTCAGATCGTAATTGGGATGTGGTGTTCTCAACTAAAAGATTTCAGGTGTTATCTCTCAAGGATAACAAAGATATTTATTATCCCGAACCACAAATCGATTTGAACTATCATTATCGTTATTTAAAGCCCTTTGAAGGTCACTTATACGCACAGGCTGTAAGATTTGTTAACATGGATACACGCATGCCAAGTGCTACACGTCTACATCTTGAACCAACTCTAAGGTGTGCTCTAGAAAATAAATGGAATACATTCAACAGTGTCGCTAAACTACTTATAACGCACTATGAACAAAATAACATTCAATATTACAACACACAAGTGCGGCCGGTTAATCAGTTAAAAAGTTCCTTTAATCGTATTCTACCACAATTAACATTCGACGGAATGATGTTATTTAGTCGGGATATGCGATGGCTATCGGGCTATAGACAAACATTAGAACCTCGCGCGCAGTATCTGTATGTGCCGTATCGCGATCAGCGATGGATACGTACTTATGATTCCACTTTATTAGGTAGAGATTATGATGGGTTGTTCAGAGAAACCACATATAGTGGATTAGATCGTATCACGTCTGCTAATCAGGCAGCTACTGGTGTTACAATGCGTGTTTTAAACGCTAAGTTCCTTGAGCGCTTTAAGCTGTCTATTGGTCAGATTTATTTGTTTAATTCTGAACATAGTGTTGTGGGTAAATCGAATGATAAGTCTAGAGGGAGTTTAGTATTAGCAGGTGATAGTTCTTGGAGGATTACTAATTACTTAATGCTGCATGGCGGCGTGCAATATGATGCATACATAGATAGCATTACACAATGCAACACGATATTAGAATGGCGTTATCATTCAAGTCATATGATACAATGTAGTTATCGTTATACGAGCGCAGACTATATGAAAAAAACGTTAGAGGAGGAGAATGATCAACATCAATATCGTCAAGGGATCTCACAGGTAGGCGCGATTGCGAATTTGCCGATTCTTAGTACATGTAATACGTGGTCAGTTGTTGGCGCTTTTTACTATGATCTTAAGACTAAGATGATAGCGGACCAGTTAGTAGGTATGCAGTATAGCTCTTGTTGCTATGCACTACGCTTTGGTTATGAGCGTAAAATTAACGGTTGGGAGCAAAATCAGAGCAAATATGATAATCAAATTTCCTTTAATATTGAATTGCGTGGTTTAAATCCAGGTCATGATCTAGATACGAGCCAGATGTTGCGTCAAGGCATGCTGCCTTATCAAAAGATTTTTTAATGTATTATTGTATACATCACTACTAACCCATACAGTCTGGGATACCAGAACGGAACAGGTATGATTAACTGGAAAATATTACTCTTTGCTGTAGTTTTAATACCTAGCATGGCATGTTCACAAGAACAAGTGCTAGATAAAGTCGCTGCTGTAGTTAATAACAGCATTGTTTTAGATAGTGACGTTAATCGGATAATGAAATCTATACAAAACCAGGCTCAACAGCTGAATCAGAGTCTACCGGATGAAAAAGAATTACGTTTCAAAATTATTGATAAATTAGTAATAGACACTCTTTTTGTGCAAAAAACAGAACAACTTGGATTGAGAGTCAATGATTTTCAATTAGAACAGGTCATTCAGAAAATTGCAAAACAACATCAAATCAGTGTAGATCAACTATACAAGGCTGTGGCTGATCAGGGGTTAAACTATTCTGACTATCGTGAGCAGATTCGCCATGATGTGTTGCTTATGTTATTGCGTAATCGGGAGATTCTTCGTGGTATTACAATGTTTCCTGAAGAAGTTGATGGACTAGCAGAGCAGCTCAAGTTACAACGGCGTTCTAATTTGGAGTTGAATCTAAGCAGTGCTATGTTCCCCTTACCAGCGGATCTCACATTTGAGAAATTGAATGAGCAAAAAAACATAGCCAATCAGTTTATTCAAAAAGTCAAAGAGGGTTTTAATTTTCATCAAGTTAAAATTCCTTACTTTTCGGGTTGTAGGGTAATACCGACAAAAGAAATGGGGTGGAGAGGGGTACAAGAACTACCATTTTTGTTTATCTCTGATCTTTTACAGTCACATAAAGGCAGTTTGATTGGTCCTATCCAATCTAGTATTGGGTGGCATGTATTACAAGTAAACGATATGCGTGGTGACAGACAGAAGCACTTAGTCACTGAGTTAAATGCTAGACATATTATACTCAAATCATCATCAGATCTTTCTGCTCAACGAGCCAAGGAAAAAATTTTTTGGGCCTCAAAAGCTATTAAATCTGGGACATCATTTAATCACGTATCTCAATTACTATTCAAGGATGTTGGAGCTGCATATCAAGGTGGTGATTTAGGGTGGATGTCTCTTTACAGGTTTGATCCAGAGTTTTATGTCGCTCTGCAAAAACTTAAAAAAGGTCAAATTAGCACTCCAGTACACTCTTCTTTAGGGTGGCATATAATGTATATTATAGATACTCATATTGTAGATCGTACCGATGAGTTTTACAAAAATGAAGCTTATCATTTATTATTAAATCGTAAATTTTCTGTCGCGCTTGAAGAGTGGATAGAGGATGAGCGAGCTGCGGCTTACATACAAATTCTACCTTAGAAACGAGCAGGATCATGCTGTTGTGATTTATATTGCCAGAAGATAGATAAAATATAGCATATATATGCTATACTGACACGATCAGTTGTGTCACAGAACGGAAGGTCTTTTAGGGTGTCATAGTATCTGTATATTCTATATATGTGTGATGGTTGCATGAGCGCACGATCAGTCATAACAATATCAATTGTTAGATTGCCTAGCAGGAATAGTGATATTTTGAGTAGCTATTTGAGAGTGTTATAGTGCCTGATTGGTAATCCGTCGAGTTTAGTAATCCTATCATACATATAATAGTTTATTTATATAGAAATCATGTACTGCTATAGCAGATATTGCTACTCTTAGAGAGATTAAAAATCTATTGGACTCTATGCAGAATATAGTTATATTTATTGTTATGTATAAGAATTGGAGGCGTGAGTAAGTATACAGACTTTCTGGTCTATTAGAGAAAATGAGTTAGAATGGAAAATTGATAATCATGGTTGTGTGTTTTTCTTTTTCATTGCTATGAATCAATTGACATATACGACGGTGTGATGCATGGTGTGCGTAAATGTGTTTTTTCTCATTTATTAATAAAATGCACCTGCCGTAATATTTTTATAAAACTAGTGTGTACTTTGACTCTTAACACATGTATGACCTAGAGGTCATAAAGCAGCATATATACTAACAGAAACATCGATGGCATTGATTTGGTCACTAGAAGCAGAAGCATACTATGTTCATAAGAGTTATAGTTTCCATGCATTATATATTATCAATCAATTTAGAATATAATAGAATTATACTAAACAGCAAACATATAGTAAATAAAAGACTTTCACAGTTCGTCATATGATTGTAAAGAAAGTGTATGATGTTAATGACACCAGCAAGAGTCTGAGTTTTTTTTTCGCTGCTTAGAGTAGAGACGCTGTTTGTGAAGTGATATATATGGATAGTTAGTTTATCATTTAAGTAGTCGTTCACATGTGTGAGCGGGCATTGCCTTATGACTGGCACACTTATTTTATACATGTAAAAAATAGTGACCAGTGAGACTAATCTTGCTATTTTTGTTAGATGGCATGTTACATAAACAACCTTCTTCTTTATGGTGTTTGATGGTATTTATTACCGAAATACCAACATGTTTTCTATTCGTGTTTCATTAATAATGCAATAGCTTCACATGCAATGCCTTCGTTATGCCCAATAAAGCCTAGATGATCTGTAGTGGTGGATTTTACATTTACGCTGTCTATTTTTACACCTAAATCTTTGGCAAGATGTGTACGCATTTGTATTATATAGGGTAGAATTTTTGGGGTTTGAGCAATAATGGTCATATCAACATTGTTAACAGAATAGTTTTTTTCTAAAATCATTTGTACTACCTTACGAAGCAGAATGCGACTACTAACGTCTTTATAAACAGGATCAGTATCCGGAAATAGTTGACCTATGTCTCCTAGTGCAGCTGCTCCAAGCAGTGCGTCAGTCAACGCATGCACACACACATCACCATCAGAATGCGCTAGGAGTCCCCGTGTATGTGGAATAGGAACCCCACAAAGTATTAATTTCTTCATCCCCCCAAAAGCATGTATATCAAAACCGTGACCAATACGCATCTTGCTTCCTTATAAATTTTTGGATGTTTTAAGGTAAAAGTGTGCCAATGCTAAATCTTCTGGGTGAGTAATTTTTAGGTTATCACTACGCCCATGAATTAATTCAGGATAATACCCACAGTACTCTAGCGCTGATGCTTCATCAGTAACCGATTGACCATTACTGAGTACTTTTTCTAAACAATTTCTAAGTAATGATAGCGGAAATAATTGTGGTGTTAATGCATGCCATAGAGACTCTCGTTTAATAGTATGGTGAATATGATTGCGCCCTGTTATAGCACGCTTGATTGTATCTCGCACTGGAATCGCTAGAATACCACCTATATGACTACTCAGAGTAAGTGCAAGGAGTCGATTTAGGTCTTCAGGGCGTAAACAAGGGCGAGCTGCATCATGAATTAACACCCATTTAGCAGGAGGGGAGGCTCGCAGAGCTGCTAATACTGAATCGGTCCGTTTTTTCCCGCCCGATATAGTAGTAATACGGCCATCACGGGCTATTGAAAGATGCTTAAAATGTATATCTAAGGGGTGTAGCGCAACTATTACTCTGTTTATTTTTGGATTCTGTAATAACACATTCACACTATGTTCTAGAATAGTTTTTCCACAAATAGTCAGATACTGTTTAGGAAACTGTGATTTCATGCGACAACCTTTTCCTGCAGCAGGTACTATAGCTATTAAATCCATGAATTTCATATTACTATCATAATAGTCTGTGTGTCTATTTATAGAATTTTTATTATTTATTGAATACTCTCACAAAAGTTTTGTCTCTTAGAAGAGAATCTAGTGTTATAGTGTGTGTATAATTGTGCTTATCTTCTCATTGTATATTGCATTGATGGTTTGCATTCCATAATACTATATCTAGTTTTCTGAGTTGGAATGATTTGTGCGTTTTCTAATACTCCTTCTTTAACGTTCTGACATTGATGATGTAAATCGTTAAGCTTTATGTATAGTTGTTCATTGCGTATTTTTAGAATAGAATTACGTTTTTGCTGAAATATAAGATCTTTCTTGATATAAGCCAAATTATGTAGTCCGTTTTTTCCTAGCCAGAGTGAGTATTGGAGCCAGATTAAAATCACCAGCAATAATAGTGTTAATTTGACCACATGGCCTCTTTATAGGAATTTTTCTATATAATCAGTTTATCATCTATTAAATAATTAGATATTGCATAGTGGCAAATGTTTTTATACAGATTTGTATAAATTCACGCATCAATACAGCATAATATAGTATTATACAGAATTTTATAAAACATACAGACGCCTCCCCTGCGGTGCTTTTTAATAAAAATATCACTAGCATAATATAATTTAGAATGTAATGATCTTTTTTAAGCGCAAAAGATTTAATATTTGACGAGTTAAACATGGTAACTCATGGCTGCCATTTATTCGAATATCAGGTTGTAATGGAGCTTGGTATTCTGCATGAATGCCAGTGAAATCATGTAACTCTCCACTCCGAGCTTTTTTATATAGACCCTTAGGATCACGTAATTCACATGTGACAAGGGGTGTGTCAACAAAAACCTCTAAAAAGCATTCTGTTGGTAACATTTCACGTACTAGCTGGCGTTCGGCACGATAAGGAGAAATGAACGCAGTGAGGACTAGTATTCCTGCATCTACCATGAGTTTTACCACTTCGCTCACTCGACGGATGTTTTCTTTGCGATCAGGATAAGTAAAACCAAGATCTTTGCACAAACCTTGCCTGACATTATCACCATCTAGTAAATAGCTGCTCACGCCCATCTGATATAGTTCTTGTTCTACCGCACCTGCTATAGTAGATTTACCAGAACCAGACAAACCCGTAAACCATAATACAATACCTTTATGTGCATGTAGTCTCTCACGTAATTCTCGAGTGATAAAATGAGAATGCCATACTACATTTTGATTATCATCGACCATCTTGCTACCTATTATTTAGGGTGCAAACCCCCCAATGTGGAAAATAGCGCCGTATAAGAGCATGTAACTCTATCTCAAAAGAGACCTGGTTGGTACTTTTCGCGGTCAGTGGATCTGATAATATTTTATGAATCATGCCGGCACCCACTGTCGCATTATTGATGCGATCTATTATGATCATTGAACCAGTGATTTTATTTTTTGCATAGGGTTCTGCTGGGAGCAGTTCATCAAATATGATATCTATACGACCAATTGCGTTGAGTGAAAGCTCTGTACTAGAGTGTTTTGTTAAGTTATTGATATCAATCTGATGTTCAATATTTATAATCCGTATAGAAGTTGTTTTATGAGCCAGTTTTATATCATAACTATTTCCTGTAATGAGTGGTGTTTCTGACATCCAGACTACATCTATACTGACTGCTCTAACTGGTATTAATGTTTCTTTTGAATCTATTAAGAGATCTCCACGGCTGACATCAATCTCGTCTTTTAAAACCACTGTAATAGCTTCTCCTGGTACGGCGTGATGTAGGTCTCCATCAAACGTTGTTATACGTGCAACAGTAGATTGTATCCCGCTAGGAAGAACTGTTACGAGCTGTCCTATTCTCAATTTACCAGAAGATAGCATACCAGAATAACCACGAAAATCTAAACTTGGACGATTCACATATTGCACTGGAAATCGCATTGATTGCGTATCTATCTCACGATTTATTTCAATGGTCTCTAGCATCTCTAGAAGCGTAGAACCTGTATACCAAGGTATCTGACCGCTGGGTCCAGCTACATTAGTGCCTTCTAGGGCTGATATAGGTACACAATGTATATGAATATCATGAGGTAGCTGTGTAGAAAAATGAAGATAATCTTTCTGTATTTCGTGAAATTTATCCTGGCTATAATCCACTAGATCCATTTTATTAATGGCTACAATTAAATATTTAATCCCTAAGAGAGTAGAAATCAAACTATGACGACGAGTTTGATTGAGTACGCCTTTACGTGCATCAATCAATAGTATGGCGAGATCGCATGTGGAGGCTCCAGTCGCCATGTTACGCGTATACTGTTCATGCCCCGGTGTATCAGCGATAATAAATTTACGACGATCAGTAGAGAAATAGCGATACGCAACATCAATAGTGATTCCTTGCTCACGCTCAGCTTGTAAACCATCAACTAGAAATGCTAGATCGAGCCTCTCTCCTTGTGAGCCATGACGCTTGCTATCACTTTGTAATGACACTAGTTGGTCTTCATAAACCTGTTTTGTATCATGTAATAACCGACCAATCAGTGTACTTTTACCATCATCAACACTTCCGCAAGTCAGAAAACGCAATAGTTGTTTATTTTTTTGTTTATTGATCCATGCTTCTGTAATTGTCTGGTCGACAATATCTTTTTTTGTGATCGTAGTCATTCAGACTCCTTAGAAATAACCTTGACGTTTTTTAAGTTCCATAGAGCTGGTTTGATCGCGATCAATCATACGGCCTGTACGCTCACTGGTCGTGGAAAGAAGCATCTCTGCAATAATAGAAGATACTGTATTTGCGGTTGATGCAATGGCTCCGGTCAGTGGCCAACATCCCAGCGTTCGAAATCTTACCATGCGTTCTTCAATTTTTTCGTTAGGTTGCAGATTAATACGATGATCATCAATCATAATTAGCATGCCATTACGTTCCAAAATAGGACGCATAGCGGCTAGGTAGAGAGGTACGATCTCTATTTTTTCTAGGAAAATATATTCCCAGATATCTATCTCCGTCCAATTAGAAAGAGGAAATACACGTATGCTTTCGCCTTGGTTAATTCTGCCATTATAATTACTCCATAATTCTGGACGTTGATTTTTAGGGTCCCAGCGATGAAATCGATCGCGGAAAGAATATATTCGTTCTTTAGCACGGGATTTTTCTTCATCACGCCGGGCGCCTCCAAAAGCTGCGTCAAAGCCATGTTTATCTAGTGCTTGTTTAAGTGCTTCTGTTTTCATCATATCTGTGTATCTAGCGCTATTATGTATGAATGGATTTATATCCATCTCTTTCCCGATAGGATTACAGTGAACTAATAGTTCTGCATTCATTTTTTTTACAATACGATCACGAAATTCATACATTGCATGAAATTTCCAACCGGTGTCTACATGTAGCAGGGGGAATGATATGATACCTGGATAGAAGGCTTTTTGCGCTAAGTGCAACATGACTGAGGAGTCCTTTCCAATAGAGTACATCATAACCGGATTAGCGAACTCTGCCGCAACTTCACGGATAATATAAATACTTTCTGCCTCCAATTGACGCAAATGAGTCAGTTTGTTAGAATCCATAATATATCCTTAAAAATGTACATTCAAAGGTGCAATAAAGAAAGTTACTGTTCATATCTTTTTCCACGAATCTGATACCAGGCGAGGTGGTCATGCAAATTGACCACTGCACCTATCACAAATAATGCTGGCGGAGGGGTATGAAGCGCTAGTTCTGGTAGATGTTTTAGTGTGCCAACGAGAACTTTTTGATCTTTGCATGTACCCCGACTAATGACGGCTACAGGCGTATTAGGATCGCGACCATGTTGAGTTAATTGATGTGTAATATCGGCAGCTGCTACAGAACCCATATAAATTACTAGTGTTTGGTTAATGCGTGCCAATACTGCCCAATCTAGGTTAGTATCTTTGCTGCAATGGTGGCCAGTTACCAATAATACACTATGGGCGTAATCTCGATGTGTTAACGGAATACCTGCATAAGCAGCAGCACCAATGGCAGCTGTTACACCCGGTACAACTTGGAAGGGAATTCCAGCTTCGACTGCTGCTGTTAGCTCTTCGCCCCCCCGTCCAAATATGAAGGGATCTCCACCTTTTAAGCGTACTACTCGTTTACCTTTCTTGGCTAGTGTGACTAGCATGTCATTAATCTCTGTTTGAGTAATACTATGAGTATGTGCATGCTTGCCTACACAGATACGGTCAGCATCACGTCGACTTAAATTAAGTATTTCATCACTTACTAAATAGTCATATAATACCACATCAGCTAATTGCATGACCTGTAATCCACGTAAAGTAAGTAAACCGCTATCACCTGGACCCGCCCCTACAAGGATAATCTCACCAAGTCTAATATTAATATCAGATAATTGGCGATCTAGTGTACGTTGAGCTTCGTTTATATTGCCTACAGCAACTTGACTAGAGAACAGACCGTTAAAAGCTGTATCCCAGAAATGACGACGATTAGATACGTTAGAGAAACGTTCTTGCACTTTTTTTCGCCACTTATAAGCTATGTTTGCCATCTTTCCTAGGTGAGATGGTAGTAGTGCTTCTATTTTTTCACGTAAAAGCCGCACTAAAACAGGAGCAGTGCCGCTGGATGAGATAGCTATTATGATAGGTGTTCTATCAATAATAGACGGAAAAATAAATGAGCAAAATGGTTTGTTATCAACTACATTTGCAAGAAGATATCGATTAGTAGCATCTTGATAAATCTGGCTATTGAGCTGAGCATTATTTGTGGCTGCAATAACTAGAAATACTTTCTCTAATTGCTTAGCATGATAGTTTTTAGCCAACCATTCAATTGTTTTTTGCTCTGCCATAGTTTCTAATTGTTTGCATAAGCAACCAGACACTATTTGTACACGTGCTCCAGCTTGCATTAACAACTGAATTTTACGTGCAGCTACATGACCACCGCCAACTACTAGTACTGGTTTTTTTCTTAGATCCGCAAAAAGAGGAAGATAATTCACATGCACCCTCATGGCAACATAAGCTTATTATGTTAGTTTCTATTATAATACAAGTACTATGTATGGTAAGTAATGACTGAGTAACGCAATACAGCAATCCATATAAGTACTATATTTTCTCAACGTACGAGGCTGCCAGTAACATTGATCAGCTCAATGCCCTTTTGTTAGTTTTTTAGTTACATTGGTAGGTAGTGTATAATTATGTTCTTTCATTGTTGACCATTGTTGACAGCATTCTCTTAAAATTGAATGGAATCTATTGTGTGGCTAGTACCATTGTGTGTGAAGCAGTTCAGAATATACTTAAATAGTGACCTAACATTTTATGGATTCGCATTGATCTGAAATCATAGAGCGCTTCGCTTTAAGGGGCATTGTTTTGCTTAAAGGAAATGATCGGGGTTACTGTGAGATCAGCATTGCGTCAATTCTCTGGTAGTTGAGGCGCAACTTCTTGCGTCCTATGCTTTTATGTTTCTTCGTGGAGACCGCATTCTCGTTTGAGGCTAAAAAAACGTGTCTCTTCATGTGTCATGCCTGGCGTCCATTTCTTGGTAGTATGAATATCTCCAACTGACACATAACCTTGTTCCCATAGAGGGTGATACTGTAGATTATGTTTTTTTAAATAGTTAAATATTTTCTGGTTGTTCCAGTCCACAATGGGTAGAAGCTTAAAAATACCTTTCTGAATAGCAAGAAAAGGAAGGCGTGAGCGACTATGAGATTGATCGCGACGTAAACCTGCGAACCAAGTCTGTGCTTTGAGTGTTTTAATCGCTTGCTGTAGGGGTTCTACTTTATTCAGGTGGTTATATTTTTCAATCCCTGTTATTCCCTGTTCCCATAATTTACCGTATCGCGCTTCTTGCCACGCTGGGCTGTTTATATTACGAAAGACTTGTAAGTTTAGACTCATTTTTTCAGTTAACTGATCAATAAATTGATATGTTTCTGGAAAAAGGTAGCCGGTATCAGTAAGAATAACTGGTATATTTTTTTTTTGTTGTGTTACGAGATGCAAACTGACTGCTGCTTGTATACCAAAACTAGAGGTCAAGATTGCTTGAGCTGGTAGGTTGGCTAACCCCCAACGCACGCGCTCTTCAGCAGACAACCGAGATAGGTTTTTGTTAATATTATCTAGTACCGAATCACATTCTGTTTTTGATGTGCTCTGGAGCTCTGTTAGTGTCACCATGGTCCTCTATCCTTCCATCAATTCCAAAAATCATGCGCTGGGTCCAGTATTGGTTTCACAAAACCACTACGGATTACAAAATCACCAAACCCTTCGTGTTTTTTGCGATTTTTTGCCCATTCCCCAATTAAGTTATTTAGGAGTCCCAGACTGTCTTGTAAACTAATGTTTTCGTGGTATATGCGAGGAATTCTCGTACCAATACGATTACCTCCTAGGTATAAATTATATCTCCCAGGGGCTTTTCCTATTAAGCCAATTTCAGATAGTAGTGCACGAGCGCACCCGTTTGGACAACCGCTGATACGCAGAACAATATAGTCATCTTTTAATCCGCATCCTTCCATAATTTTCTCTACCTCGGTTACGAATTTTGGCAGAATGCGTTCTGCTTCAGCCATGGCTAGCGGACAGGTTGGAAAAGAAACACAAGCCATAGAGTTTTTGCGTTGATGACTGATATTGTCAATCAGGCCATATGAATGTGCTAGGTGTTCAATTTTGTTTTTTTCTAATTCTGTTACTCCAGCAATCATTAAGTTCTGATTTGCGGTTAAGCGAAAGTTGCCTTCATGAGCTTTAGCTATTTCCGCCACTCCGGTTTTTAATGGACGATTAGGATAATCTAATAGACGGCCATTTTCAACAAATACAGTTAGATTCCATGTATGATCAATGCCTTTTATCCATCCAAACCGATCTCCGCGAGTTGTGAATTGATAAGGACGTATTGGTTCAAAATTCACACCAGAGCGGCGCTCTATTTCAGTCTTAAAAGTATCGAGACCAACACGATCTAGGGTATATTTAGTTTTAGCATTAGTACGATTAGTACGATTGCCCCAATCCCGCTGTATTGACACTACTGCTTCTGCGACATCAAGAGTTTTATGAACTGGAAAGTAACCGAATTCACTTGCGGTACGCGGATATGTTTTTTTATTATTATGCTCAATGGAAAGACCGCCACCGATTAATAAGTTAAAACCAATCAGGGATCCCGCCCTAGTAATCGCGATAAAATTCATATCATTCGCGTGTAGATCTACTTCGTTATGCGGTGGGACGACAATTGTAGTTTTAAATTTACGAGGTAAATATGTGGCGCCAAGAATTGGTTCAGAATCAATAGTTTTTATCTTTTCTGTATTAAGCCAGATTTCAGCATAAGCCCTAGTGTGTGGTAACAGATGTGCAGATATTTTGTGAGCCCATTCATAAGCTTCTTGATGTATGACAGATTCCATGGGATTAGAGCTGCATAATACATTACGATTCACATCATTAGCAGTACCTACTGAATCCAAGCCAACATTATTTAGCATTCGATGTACAGCTTTAAGGTGTTTCTTTAAAATACCATGAAACTGAAAAGTTTGGCGATTAGTTAAACGAATGCTTCCATATAAGGTTTTTTCAGCAGCAAATTGGTCTATTGCTAGCCACTGCTTGGGTGTTATAACACCTCCTGGTAACCTGCAACGCAACATCACTGCATGTCGCGCGTCTAGCTTTTGTTCTGCGCGTTCAGCACGCAGATCACGGTCGTCTTGCTGATACATTCCATGGAAGCGAATAAGGGAGAAGTTGTCGCCGTTAAATCCGCCGGTTAAGTTATCTTTGAGATCTTGAACAATACTACCACGAAGATAATTACTATGTGCCTTGATGCGTTCAGCATCAGTGGGTTTTCCTTCAACCACTAAGGGGGCAATATATTTTGTATTACTCATTAGTATACGTCTCTCTGGTAGCGGCCTTGAGTGCGTAGATTACTTAAAAATTCATCTGCATCTGTAATCTCCATAGCGCCAAATGTTGAAATAACTTGTAATAATGCTTGTTCGACATCTTTAGCCATATGGTTTGCATTACCACAGACATAGATATGTGCATCTTCTTGAATCCAGTTCCATATGTCGTTGCCATTATCATGAATTTTATCTTGGACATAAATTTTGTTTTTTTGATCGCGTGACCAAGCCAAATCTATACGAGTAAGCAAGCCATCTCTAACGTATTTTTGCCACTCAACTTGATACAAAAAGTCTTCTGTAAAGTGCGGGTTACCAAAAAACAACCAATTTTTACCGGTAGCTCGATCATAGTCGCGTTGCTGCATGAATGCTCGAAATGGCGCAATACCAGTGCCAGGACCAATCATGATGATTGGTGTGCAAGGATTCTTTGGTAATCTGAAATTATTATTAGGTTCAATAAAAATACGTATCTCATCCTCTTCATGTAGACGATCTGCTAAATATCCAGACGCGCCGCCAGTTCTAGCGCGTCCTTCGACATAAAAACGCACGGCATTGACCGCGATATGTACTTCGTTTTTATTTTCATCTTGTGACGAAGCAATAGAATATAATCTGGGTGTACATGGGCGTAGGATGCTTATAAGTTTTTCTGCATCTAGCTTGCTTGGAGCATGTCGGACCATATCAACAATGGGGGTTTTTTTTGCATACACTTGTAGTGTACAGCTATGGTTAATTTTTTCTATTAAGAGCGGGTTTTGTGAAATCTGCGCATAATGTTCAACTATGCGAGCGGTATTGACAGTTAGTTCATAATGTTGTCGCAATGCTTGTTCTATCGGTATAGAACACCCTTTTACTATAACGATCTCCTCGCCTGTGAGTGAAAGTAATTTTAATAATTCTTGTACTAATGCTGGATCATTTTCAAACCACACTCCCAGTGCATCCCCTGGTTGGTATTGTAGATTAGATTGCATCAGATCAATTTCAAGATGTCTGATATCTTTGTCTGACCCTCTGCCAGTAATTTTTTGATTAATTAACAAGCGTGCATGCAGTGGGTGATATTTATCATAAACTGTGTGTTGAACCGTATGTGCATTATCTATTGAAGGAGGGAGTTTGTCAGTAGAAGATAATCGAATTTTTTGTTTGAGTATTTCTATCAGTTTTATGCGCCAAACATGAGCTAGTTCAGAATATTCTACATCTGCATCTACTCTGTCTAACAGGCGTTGAGCACCTAGCTCAGATAGTCTTTGATCAAATTCTTTGCCAGCTTGATTAAAGAATTCGTAGGAAGTATCGCCTAGCCCAAATACTGCATATGAACTTGAGTGCATATCAGGTGCTTTTTTGGACATCAAAAAGCGATATAGCGCTATTGCTTCTTCCGGTGGTTCACCATTCCCTTGGGTGCAGGTAATTAAAATGAAAAATAGTTCTTGACCAATATTTTTAAATTTATAATCACGAGCGTGTATTAGATTGGCTTTTAATTTAGCGTCTATTATAGATGAGTGCAGCTTTTCTGCAAGCCCCCGAGCATTCCCATTTTGGGAGGCGGATATTATCGTAATAGTTGGAATGTCGATTGCTTCTGACTGACTAACATTACCATTCAGATTTTTTTCTTGATTACTTAACCCCCAGAAATAGCCAGCTAGCCATATCAGCTGAGAGGTAGAGCATTCATCTATCACTGCTTTAATGTGATCCATCTGTTGTGTATTAAGTGGTAATACATTCTTAATTGGTACTTGAATAGTCATTGCATTAAAAGTTCCAGAGTGAGAAAATTAATATGCATAGGGTAAGGTAAGTACGCAAACCTTGAAAGACGGGTTGGTGCTAATTCATAACAAAAATAACTAAAAAATCTTTAAGAAACAGACGACGAGTGTATCATTAATGATTTTGTATCTGTCAATTTAAGATGATTTTATAAACTTCTACTCAGTCTGTTCAGCGAATGTAAGTGAGTGAGTACATGCTATGATTGATATTTCGATGAATGGTCATAATGATTATATAAGCTATAATGGCTCTATAATAGGGTTCATAATACAATCATAAGATAAATTTTATATAACATAATCACTCGTATATTTATAGTAGTTAGGCACGCTCTTCTAATGCGATTACTTGATTTTTATCACACAGCAGAATAAGTTGAGGTTAGTGGAGTATCCAGGATCTGTTTTTTAATATATTATATGTGTATAATATGCCATGAAGACTTGCGTAATATGCAGTAATATTTTATATTGTACTTTTTAAGTTATACTTTGTTATTGATTAGTCATTATTTTAGAGTATACGCATAATGCAATTTTCATCGCTAATAATAAAGCAATAATAAATACACAATCTTCCTTAATTGCGGTAGCAAGTATTTGTGATGGTATCTTAATCATGGAATGATAACGACATCCTGATGCAGGAATTATAGACTATTTCCGGGATTGAAACTATTCCAGAAAAGTTTTAATTATATAAGACTAGGTTATGGCAATTACTTTATTTAAAGAGTTTACATTTGAAGCCGCGCATTATTTACCACATGCACCAGAGGGTCACAAGTGTGCTAATCTTCATGGCCATTCTTTTATAGTGCGTTTAGAGGTGACGGGTATTGTGAATCCTGACACTGGATGGATTATTGATTTTTCTAAGATTAAGCAGGCATTTCAACCAATTTACGATCAGGTAGACCATTCTTGTTTGAACACTATTGCAGGGCTGGAAAATCCAACTAGCGAAGTATTAGCGGCGTGGATTTGGAACAAAGTTAAGCCAGAGCTTGCGATATTAAGTGCTGTAATTGTACAAGAAACGTGTAGTTCTGGATGTGTGTATCGAGCTTGAAAGTATATTACTGGAAATAGAAAACAGGTAGATAGATTGCTATCTAAAGTTAAGCTATCAAAAAAGTTTAGTACTACAATACTCTTTAAGATAGTATTTTCATATTGGACATCACACCATAGGTTTATTGATTTTCACTTTCTAAAAGTGGAATGGTGGGACCGGTGATTTTTATCCATGCGGATTATATACTATTTATTTATTGTATTATCGAAAAACCCTATATTTAGGTTTTTTGAAAAGAACCATATTCTATGTATCTGTGAAAAAGGTTTGAAGCGCTATCAGTATACTGAAATACTTACCTAAGTATAGGATTGTAGGCTGAGAAATATCACACATGACTTATTGAGTGAAAATGCTTTTTTGGGAAAGTTACTACAAAATTCATGCGTCATTTTTCTGATGGTACTTAATATTTTTATTTAGTATTTAAATACTTGTGCGTCTGGAGGGATAAACGCCAGTTTCTAGCAATGCAATTTTTAATACAGAGTTGTATAGCGTGACTTATGTGATTAATTGGTTGGAGCGCAATCACGCGTTTCTTTGGGTCATCCAGAGTATTCAGACAAGAAATTAACATGTCAATGTCTCGTTGACATGAGACTGGATGTTTAATTTCATCCGCTCTTGTTAAAGCCTGTGGTAAGACGCTATATTTGCTCCGCATATTAATTTTTGGCGATACCGTCACCCATGTTTCTGCTGTACAAAGAACGATGGAAGTGCCGCTAGTTTCAATTTGACAGGTAAAACCAGCGGATTGCAGTGCTATTGTTAGGGGTCTGAGGTCATGCAAACACGGTTCACCGCCGGTAATAACAATGTGTTTAGCCGTCCACCCGCAACGGGTAATAGTACGCAGTACCGTAGTCTCATCACTGGTTCCCCAGTGGTCACTTTCTTCTGTTTTTAGTAGAACTTCTTGCCATGGTATTTCTCGAGTAGTTCTTTTATTCCAAGTGTATTTAGTATCACACCAATTGCAGCCTATGGTGCATCCTTGTAATCGAATAAAGATTGCTGGTACACCAGTATAAACACCCTCCCCCTGTAAGGTTTGGAAGATTGAATTGATAGGGTATTGCATTATTGAGCTCTCGACTAGTAGTATTTGTCAGGGGGGATTAGGCCTTACTTTGAGGAAGGTTGCATGCCTAATATGTTAGGCTCATCCTGGTCAAATTTAGGTATCATCATGATAAAAAATACTCGATTATAATAATGCTATTCTGATCGAGATTTAAAATGCGTTCGATAGACACTGATAACATATTTTACAACAAAATGGTTGTAATGAATGTAGTGATTCAAGTACTTGCTAGATTTTTCATACCCCTTTATCAATATCAGGTGTAGGAGTTTATAACGGTGATCTGTAGTTAGTTTTAAACTTGATGAAAATCATATATCAGATAATGGTCGTGTAAATAACGTAAAACCAAGGTTGCGATATTTTTTATATCGGATGCGTGCTAATTTTTTACATGATTCTTCAGATGGTACAAAGTCTATTATTTCAGAAAAAGAGCTTGCATAATCTATACACTCAGGTAAGAGATTAATCAATATATCATACGAGGTATTTAGATTTTTTTTTGGCCATACCAGTTCGACTGGTGCTCCATGCATTGGTCCTTCGCCTATTAGGTTGTGTGGTAAAAAGGTATAAGGTGACCATCTCCATAGTGCTTCGTCTAATCGAATGGCTTGTGTTTTGTTAATACATGCAATAATAATACGTTTTCTGGAGCTACGCCATTTTGCATGTATTAAACCACAAATCCATTTTTCCTGATCATCTATCTCCTCTGATGGTGGATTAGACCATAAAAGATAAAAAGTGGCTTTTTTCATAGAAATGTTTTATAAAAGTATCTCACAATGTAATCTCGTATGGAGTATGCCTAGATTCTTTTTCTTTTTTATAACACAATATTAAAATTAAACAGAGAGATATTTTAGCACGTACATCTAGCACTTATATCGATTATCGATGTACCATGGTTATATATTCTATATTTATATATTACACATGCTTATGTAGTGTATTCGATTTCTGTATTTAAACCAGATCGATTGATTAAAAACTGAGATAATAGAGATACCGGACGCCCAGTGGCTCCTTTATTTTGGTCGAACTTCCATGCTGTCCCTGCTATATCTAGGTGCGCCCAATGATACTTACGAGCGAAACGCTCAAGGAAGCAGGCAGCAGTAATTGCACCAGCATACCTTCCACCAATATTTGCCATGTCAGCAATATTAGAGTCTAGTTGTTTTTGATGTTCTTCTGTGATTGGAAGACGCCACACATGATCTCCAGATTGTTCTGCAGCCGCCATTAGTTCTTTGGCCAATGGATTATAATTTGATAGTAAGCCGCTATGATGATGCCCCAGCGCAACAACACATGCACCCGTAAGCGTTGCAATATCAATCACTACGTCTGGGTTAAAACGTTCAACATAGGTTAAGGTATCACAAAGTATCAAGCGGCCTTCTGCGTCAGTATTCAACACTTCTACAGTTTGACCGGACATAGTAGTGATTACATCTCCTGGGCGATAGGCATGGCCTCCAGGCATATTTTCGCATCCAGCCATAACACCAATGACATTAAGTGGTAGATTAAGCTCAGCAACAACTTTCATGACACCACATACTGATGCTGCGCCACACATATCATATTTCATTTCATCCATCCCTTCTCCTGGTTTAAGTGAGATTCCACCAGAATCAAAGGTAACGCCTTTACCAATGAAAATAATAGGACGTGTATTTTTAGTTGTTTTTCCTTTGTACTCAATGATAGACATCAGGGATTCATTTTGTGAAGCGCGACCTACAGAAAGATAGGCGTGCATCCCTAACTCAGTCATTTGCTTCTCTCCAATTGAATAAGTAGTAATGGTGCTACTATATAGGTCAGCAAGTTTCTGAGCCTGTAGAGCCAGATAATGGGCATTACAAATATTGGGAGGCATGTTGCTTAGATCTTTGGCTATTTTTATACCCGCTACAATAGCTAAGCTATGATGCATAGCATGAGTTCCAATGTTTATTTCACGGCGAGTAGCCAGATGTAATGCTATTTTACGTAACGCGAGAGGCGGTATCTTTTTCTTGCTTTTTAGATGATTAAATCTATAAAGCGCCTCGTGAGAAACTTCTATGGTTTTGCGTATATTCCAGTAGGTGCTAGATCCTTTGAGATGAAGGTTGAGCTCAGTTAAAAAGCATACAGCTTCCGCTATACCTGTATTATTTAATGTGTTTATTGCCCTATCAATAATTATTTTGTACTGCTTTAGGTTGATCTCGCTACTTTTACCGCAACCAATGAGCAAAAGGCATTTAGAGCGAATATTAGGGACATCGTGCAACAGTAACGTTTGACCGATGTTGCCTTGTATGGTTCTGTAATTGAGTATCGAACGAATATATCCATGACTTATTGCGTCCAACTGTTCAGCAGCTAGAGAGAGGCGCCGAGACTCAAATATGCCTACAATAATACAGGTGGTACTCTGTTTTTCTAAATTATAAATTTTTACACTAAACTTCATGTATTCTCCTGAATATTAAAAACTAAAAATATTGAGAGTGATTTGATTAAGTATTTTTGAAAGTAAACTTATGATGTATGAGTAATTCTAGTAGATTTAATAACAATGCTTCTTTATCAGAATTGTTTAGTACAACTATGTGCATCCTAATATAAGTATCTCGAGTCTATGTTGCTATCATAATATAGATAGTGCACATATTTTTTGAGGGTAATATCCAGATCTGATTATAATAGAGCACACATATATATATTGAATTAAAGCAGCATTGTATACTTTATACTATGTTTGGACACAAGTATCGTCTTAACGACCTGGTTTTAAGCCTGCCGCTTCACGGAGTTGAAGTGCTTTATCTGTTTTTTCCCACGGAAAGTGTTCACGACCAAAGTGACCATAAGTTGCTGTTTGACGATAGATTGGGCGCAGAAGATCTAGCATTTTGATGATACCATAGGGCCTGAGGTCGAAGAACTCGCGGACTAGCTGGTATAGCATTGCGGTATCTACAGCTCCTGTGCCAAATGTTTCTATCATTATGGAGGTCGGTTCTGCTATACCGATAGCATAAGAAATTTGTATTTCACATCGTTCAGCTAATCCGGAAGCAATAATGTTTTTTGCAACATACCGTGCCGCATAAGAAGCGGAGCGATCAACTTTGGAGGGGTCTTTCCCTGAAAAAGCTCCGCCACCATGGCGAGACATGCCCCCATAGGTATCAACTATTATTTTGCGACCTGTAAGACCGCAGTCGCCCATGGGGCCACCAATGACAAAACGACCAGTAGGGTTAATGTGGTATGTAATGCCTGTGTGAATCCATTCAGCGGGCAGTACGGGTTTAATAATTTCCTCTAGCACCGCCTCTTTTAGCTCTGGTTGTGATATATCTTCTGAATGTTGTGTAGATAGCACCACTGTATCAATGCCTACAATTTTGTTATTTTCGTATTGAAAGGTAATTTGACTTTTCGCATCTGGACGCAGCCACGGTAATAAACCATTTTTTCGTACTTCAGATTGTCGCTGGACAAGTCGGTGCGCGTAGGTTATGGGGGCTGGCATTAAAACATCAGTTTCATTTGTTGCATATCCAAACATTAAACCTTGATCTCCAGCTCCTTGTTCTGGCGGGTTTTGGTGATACACACCTTGATTAATGTCTGGTGATTGTTTGCCAATCGCATTCAGTACAGCGCATGAGTTAGCATCAAAACCCATGTCAGAATGGATATAACCAATATCTCGTAGACTTTGACGAGCAATTTCTTCGATATCGACCCAGGCGCTAGTAGAGATTTCACCACCTACCATAACCATTCCGGTTTTTACATATGTTTCACAGGCTACGTGGGCTTGTGGGTCCTGTGTAAGAATTGCATCTAAGATTGCATCGGAAATTTGATCAGCGATTTTATCCGGATGCCCCTCTGAGACGGATTCAGATGTAAATAAATGTTTAGCCATTTTCTATTTTTACCTTAATTTACGTTCAAGTATACATTGGTAGAAATATATTGTAATGTGTTTATAAACTTAGGTATATGGATGTCTGTATTCTTGGTTGATCACATTGCAAGTTGATTGATTATTAATCATTTAGGTTGGTGGTCGAATGTGTTGAATAACAGCTACGGTGAGAACTATATAATATTATTAGAGATATAGAGATATGCTAATCACAATTAAGCTAGGCAGTAAATTTATCTATGTGTAAAACTAAGCCTCCATTCCTCTACTCAGGGGAGAACTAGTAGTATGAAGTTCGTTAATAATAAAATGATATGTATATATCACAGAAGAATACATTTTGTATGTTGTGTGTTATCTCTTTTGATTGGCGGTACGCAGACAGTAAGTGCCGCTGGTACAGAGCCGTCTGCCTTAAATCATGCTACAGATGATACAACACATATAACTACACCGACTCCAGACCCACCAGCGTATAGCAGCATATTTAGTATAGTCTTGAACGGAAAGGTTGCTGGAGGGCAGAGCTATAGGAATGAAGATGAGATGCGGGCGACAATATGGTCCGGACAAAATTGGGGTACTGCAAAGATCTTGCCTCTACCTACCCCAACTGCAGACGATGATTATTCTAGTTTTTCGCTGGTACATAGTTTGTCTGCCGATGGGACGATAGCAGGAGGTTATGCGCCTGTTGAGACAGATGTACGTCATGCAGTGATTTGGTCTGGTCCCAATTGGGGAAAAGTAACAAATTTAGAGCACTGGACACCGGAGCATACCAGTGTTTCCGTGGTCAACAGTTTATCTGCAGATGGGAAAATAGCTGGAGGATCTTCGACTCTTAATAGGTACCAGAAGAATCATGCTACAATCTGGTCTGGTGAAAATTGGGGCACTAAGACTGACATAGGTATTATAGGCGCTAAGCAGCCTGTATCTTCTGAAGTCTTAACGCTTTCTGCTGATGGAAAAGTAGCAGGTGGTGACTTTAGTGTTGCCACACATGATCAGCACGGAGTTATTTGGTCTGGTGAAAATTGGCAGACACAGACGCATGTAGATGATTCATCCGGAAAGGAGGCTATGTTTTTTCAATCATCTGAAGTTAATGTTATTTCTGGTGATGGCAAGGTAGCAGGTGGATACTACGCTGGTGAAGATCGGAATCCTCATGCCACTATTTGGTATGGCGATAAATGGGAGCATAAAGTTAATCTCGATGAATCAAGTAAGAGTGGTGCGATATCTTCTAAGATCTATGCTCTATCCAATGATGGGAAGCTAGCAGCTGGAAGTTCTTCACACATTCCTGAAAAAGATTTTGCAGGTCATCCAACTATTTGGTATGGTGAAAAATGGTCTCATTGGTTAGATGTAGGAGCATTAGAACCTGATTTTGCTGGGAGATCTGATATTTTAGCGTTCTCACCTGATGGGAAAATGGCTATAGGTGTATCTATGGGAAAGAGTGTACACAAAAGGCCATTTTTTATCTACCTACCTAAATATATCACTGATCTATCTGCTGACGGCTCTTCCGCAGAATCGGCAGCATCTCAAGAAGCAACTTCATCTGTTGATTCATCTTCTAGAAGTAAGCCGTCCATGTTCGACTTATCTGATGCTATTTCGACTATGAATCAAGTGGCAATAGATACTTTTTCATTAATGACCGCGCAGCAACGTGCGCTCACTAATTTACAACAAGGGTGTATCGCTAATAGTAAGAATATGTGTTGGTTAATACATGTTAATCCTGCGACTTTTGTTGACAAGGATGTATTACCAGTAGTTAATGTTGGATATGGGCTGACAGAGGCATTTTCTTTTGGAGGTGTGGTAACGCGATTTTTGCCTTCTTCTCTTCCAAAGAGCCATAAAATTAATGGTAATAACCTTGGTGTGGGATTGTATGCTGATTGGCATGCTTTGCAGAAATTTGGTGACTTCTATTTGCGTCCAGCTGTGTCATTTAATCAGTCTAAAATAGACATTAAGCGTGCTGCGCTGTTACATACTGCAGCGGGAGAAGGTAATACGGAGTTTAATGGATTAAGTTCTTCTTTAGAGTGGGGGGGTGGTCACTCGATTTTGAGTAAAAATATTGCATGTTTTTGGCATACAAGTATAGGTTATAATGCAATCTCTCGCGATGCGTACCTGGAAGCACGAACCATGAATTTTCCTGTAGTATCGTATAGAAAGATTAATTATAGCAATATTAGGGGAGATGCAGGGGCTGATATACGAATATCTATTTTAAAACCGGTCATATTAGTGTCAGGAGTGAAAATAGAACATATGTTACAGTGGAATTCATTTCTCTCTAAGGCTGATATAAGTGGTCAATTTCTCAATAACAGCTATGGCAACATACCACCTATGATTCGTATATTAAAAACTGGTGTGATATACACATTTAATAACAATCTATCGTTATCTGTCTTCAAGACCATGACTAAAAATAATGAAGGTTTTAAAAGTTGGAAGTGGTTAGCAAGTGTAGCAGGAACATTTTAATGTTTGTTCGCCAAGCACTGTCTATATTGAGACAGGGGAGAGTGATAGAAGTTATATGCCTAATATATGAGAAAAATGACCTGCTTTTGTTTTTTTGTATAGCATGTCAACTGATTCTTTGAAATAATCGACCTGTGTAAAGTAGTTCTGAAGTATAATGTACGGTTTGTTAAATTCATATGCAGGAGTACATTGTTGTAAATACAATCTAAAAGATTATCACTGAGGGATATGAGTTACATCATATTTACACAGCTAGCATCGCATAGTGCATGGTTGTGATTATGAGTAAGATATAGAATGATTAGAGATTTTTATAGTGTAAAAAGAGCATAAGCAAATATTTTTTAGTATGTGGAGTGCATAATTTTAAGTTGAACAATTTATATTGTAACTAAAATAGCAGCTTAATCATCTCTAGATCTTTGTTGTGACTAAAAAACAAATCATAGTATTTTACTGTTAACCTTTGTATATAATTCATTTTTATTGATTGTATTGTGCTCAAAACGGTAATTGAAGCGAGTGTATGTAAGGTGTTTTATGAAATATTGATGAATTTTGTGATTAAATCATCTTAAGTTTCAGAATACATCATATATCATAAATCATATTTAATTCATATTAGAAACAATTAGTATATAGACTAATATGCATGTGTCAGAATAAGAACCTGAGATTTCTATGTGTTGTGCATTATTTTAATAATGGCGTTACCGGAATGCTATGTCCAGAGATGCTTAAAATCTCTTTTGTCTTTTATTGCATTGTATGGTGAGCAGAAGAAACGAATGTACGATGTCCTTCTTGGTTTTTCATGTCATATAAAAAAGTGATGTAGCATAAGGTTCTGTGAATTTTACTAAAATGTTACTTATTTCATGAGGATATTTTGCGATCTTTGCTCTGAGAGGTTTCCTTCTGGCGGATATACTATAGTAATATTTGATAAATAGCACGCGTGTGAATTCTCTTGAGGTTGGTGCATAATAGTGACACAGTTTGCTGTTTTCTACAGGCTTGGGAAGCAGAGTCTTAAAGACAGGTAAGTGAATATCGGGGTATTGTGTGAGATAATTATTTTTGTATTTTTCATACTTAAATGTTATATCTGATACAGAGCATGGCGTGCTTGGGTAAATTGATAATGCGGTATGTAAGTCTGATTATTAAGAGTATAGACAATTTAGGTGTAATATACATGCTAGTATGAGAAAAATTTTGGATAGGTATCTTGAAGTATTTTAGTACTATCTCCTTCTACTAGATATGCTTTTTTTGTGGCTGGAACATAATTTTTAACCATACATGATGTGTTGAGTGTGATGGATCTCGGATAGAATAGTGTAATAATATTTTATATGTTGTAATAATTAAGGATTAAAAAATTAGTATTTCTGATGCATATTAGTGTTATGTGTTAAATGCTTGAGTATCAATTTGGATCTACTGGAGTCCGCTGCTCAAGTGCTTAAGATTAGTAATGATTACTATGATGAAAAAAGATCCTTTTCCGCTAGGATCTGTCACGATATAAGTTTTACATGTTTCATATGCTATGCTTTGTACAAGCTCTATGATTTAGTATGATTCTGACCGGAGTCTGAATAATTTTACAGGATTATACTTTCTATTATAGATGGCTAGTGACAGCTGAAACGCTTTTTTGTTTGTTTTTCTCATCATAGGTCAATGACACAATATGATCTTTTTAGAAAAATATGAATTTAATACTAGGAATAGTAGTGTATAATTACTGTTATGGGCATCGTTAATAATACGCTGCTATTAGAGTGATCATAATATACCTACTGTGTATAAATGTTACATGAATTAAAGATAGAACATTTTGCACTACACTTCAGAATTAGCACTATTATTTTTTATAGAATAGCCGCTTTGCATGAATTCTTTATGATGATTGTAATAATATTTATGATGTTATCTGAGGATTTTAGTTTTTGCGCACGCAGTAATATTGTCTATAACAATGATCAGAGATAACATATTTCATTTATAAAATAAATATGTTTTCTGAAGTGTGCATGCTATATGGTGATTCAGAATAAAATAGGATGATGTTTCTGTCTCACGTCATCTGAATAATAAAATCAAAATTTTTTTTGCTCATCCTTTATGGATAACATGAGGGAGGTGTGCAGCATCTTGTATTCAATCATATAGGTGAAGAGATAATATCATTATGCAATATTCACCTCAACAAACAAAGTATTATATTGTAACTCCATAGGTAGTTTTCACATCAATATTAGGTAGTCATCTCATCTAAAATATAGATGCATGGAATTTATGAATGTGACTAGATATTTTTTTATTACTGGAACTGATACAAATATTGGAAAAACTCTAGCTTCTTGTGCGTTATTGCAAGCAGCTATACGCGTGGGACATCGTGCTGTAGGGTATAAACCGGTGGCTTCAGGATCTGAAGTCACTAGTAACGGAATACGTAATGCTGATGCGTTAGCTTTAATGGATACTAGTAATGTAGCGGTAGAATATGATCAGGTTAGCCCATTTTCATTTGTTGAATCGACGGCACCACATATAGCTAGTGATGATAATGGAAGTTGCATTGATGTGCATACGTTGTCAACAGGTCTACGATCTTTAGGTGTTCTCGCAGATTGGGTTATCGTGGAGGGAGCGGGTGGTTGGTTTACCCCTTTAGGACAGGATACTCTTTATTCTGATTGGGTGATTGCTGAGAGACTACCAGTTATTTTAGTGGTAGGCATAAAGCTTGGTTGCATCAATCATACATTACTTACAGAGGTAGTCATACGTCAATCTGGTTTATTTTTAGCAGGGTGGATCGCGAACCATCCTGAAATGTCCACTCATCGCTCTCAGGATTACATACAAGAAATAGCATCTCGATTGCATAGCCCACTACTGGGGATTATTCCTTGGTTTAGTGAGTTAAAGCAAGCGCCCTTATCACACTGCATCAACTTGTCTCTTTTATAATGATCAAGCGCATATTGTTTAACGTATTAGCAGTAAAAAATATGTGTTTCAAACCATGAATACATATATACATCTATATCATATATATCTTTCTTAATAGGTGTTTTTTATGATTACATGTATATAGTATACAACATATATAGCTGACAATATTTGGTGGCACTTATACATGTATCTTTTTTCTTTAGTTTCTTCACAATGAGGCATGGCTACAAGTATACTATAGCAGCATTTGTATATCATGCTATCAAAAGCACCCTTCTATAAAGGGTGCAATATAGCACTGAGTATTTATAACCTCTTTTACATGTAATCAATGTTTTTTAGTCTATGTATTGATGCGGTATGTATTGCATGATCTTCTGTCATATATCTGTGCAGATATATGATTTGTGCTCCTACTTTGATAGCATACTGAATAATACGGAATAATTGATTTTTCGTATAGGATTAGGGGCATAAAGCAAGCAGTGCTAAGAGAATCCTCATCGTATTTTTTATACGTTCATGCAATAATATTGATATGGTGTGTTCGACATTAGAGGCTGGTTATTTAGTCTGCATATACAGTTAATTGATTTAATGTTTTGCATATATTTTTGTATCCAGACTCGAGGTATTATGAGTATTAGATAATCGTGGATTTAATATCGTTTCACATCGTTCTATATTACTTGTATTCGATCATGGATTTTTTGTATATTGCGATTATATTATTATGAATTTTATGTGTGATGACTTAAGATAGACTCATATTTATTTGTTGCTATTTTTTACTAAGATAAGCGAATAAAATATGCTTTCATAAGTTGTGACGTTTTTAATAAACAAATACTATTTGTGACAACTTGAAGAAAGATATAAATGATGTTATTTGGTAGTACTTTACACAGTGATACGATGCAGTAAACAAATAATTAGTGCTAACATAGTTAGTTAAGATATAGATTATTGCAAATGACAATTGATTCTATGTAACAGCTAATCGCTAATGTTGCTGTGTGATATGTAGTTGATTGTTTAAGATGCTAGGGTAATCACTAAATCTAATATTTTTTCTTTAGAGTCATAAGATATTTTATTTTTCTTGAAATTTTGCTCACTGAATGCGGAGAGTAATAGATTTTTGCTGTATGGAAATATGAATGTTTTTTTTGAAGCGATCAGATGTTAAGCAACCTATCTCGTCGTGTTTTATGAGTGTATTCAATAGGTAGGCATGACTATGAGTCTGAGATTAGGAGATGGCACAGATCACGATTGTATGTGAAGAATGTTATTGGAATATTGTTACTGCTCTCATATGTGGGTATTCAGAACCAGACATACCCGCAGAAAAGAATGTTTATGTTCGGTGGTAGTAGGAATAGCACTTAAATCACATAGACTGATTATGTAATCATATTACAATCTTTACAGATTTTGCTTTAGTGGTATATTGTAGTGTAGCGTTTTTTAGTGATCGACTAGCTTTATCATTATAAACAATGGATTAGCCAGTGTTATTTTAATATTAGTGGTGATTTGACGTTGGTGTGTTATTGCGATCTTTTGTCATCCATTGACGCATGCTCAAAGTAATAAGTCCTAGTGCCAGAATATCCAAATTTGGTCGCCAGACAAGAATAATGGTTCCGCTTAAGAGGAGCATTTTATCAAAACTAAACCAATAACATGATGGACAATGCGGAGAATGTTGAATGTTGATATTTTTAGTAAGCGATTTTATATGATCATGCGGTGGTGTACTATGTGTGATCTTGAGATTCTCATAGAGTAGATCAGGTAATTCAGACAGCCTTTCAATCCAAATTGGTATTTTATTTTTTAAAGTATTTGCCAGAGTTGTTATACTAACTTGATCTGTTATCCAATCTTCAAGGAAGGGTTTGGCGGTTTTCCATAGATCTAGATGAGGGTCAATTTTACGACCTATACCTTCAACATAAAGCAATGTTTTTTGTAATAAAACTAATTGTGGCTGTACCTCCATATGGAAACAACGTGCTGTTTTAAATAAGTTTATCAGTAAATTTCCAAACGAAATTTCGATTAAAGGTTTTTTAAAAATAGGTTCACATACACAACGAATAGCAAACTCAAAGTCTGTTATGTTTGTATCCCTTGGTATCCATCCTGAATCTATATGGAGTTCTGCGACCTTACGGTAATCGCGATTAAAGAAAGCGATAAAATTTTCTGCTAAATACCGTTGATCTTTTTTGCTTAAGGTGCTTACTATGCCATAATCAATTCCGATATATTTTGGATCGTGTGGATGTTGGTAACTTACAAAAATATTACCGGGGTGCATATCTGCGTGAAAGAAGCTATCTCGAAAAACTTGTGTAAAAAATATTTGTACACCGCGCTCAGCTAAGAGAGACATGTTTATGCCATGTTCTTCTAATATGTGAATATTAGAGATTGGGATACCATAAACACGTTCCATCACTAAAACATGTTCGCTACAATACTTTGAGTAAATTTCTGGTACGTATAAGATTCTGCTGTTTTCAAAATTACGACGCATTTGCACTGCATTAGCAGCTTCACGTAATAGATTAAGCTCGCTCATTAGAGTGTGTTCGTAGTATGCAACCACTTCTTGAGGACGTAGACGTCTAGCATCAGGGATAAAACGTGGTATCCAGGAAGCTAGTTTATAAAGTAATTTTATATCTGCTTTGATTACTGAGATAATTGCAGGGCGGATGACTTTGATCGCCACCTCACGTCCATTTTCTTTTAATATAGCGGTATGCACTTGAGCAATCGATGCTGTTGCTAATGGAATCGCATTAAAGTCATCAAATTGGTCTGTAATGACTATTTGGCATGAGCGCTCAATTAATGCAATGGCTTCTTTCCCATCAAAAGGAGTAACATGGTTTTGAAGAAGCTCTAATTGTGTTGTAATCTGAATCGGAAATATATCACCACGTGTAGAAATCATTTGGCCAAATTTAATCCATACTGGTCCTAGGTGTTCTAGGGCAAAACGTAAGCGTGTGCCGATAGATTCATGAATATGTTTTTTTGGAACCCAAAAGAGACATTTTCGGCAAACTTTGAATAAGCGTGACATACCTGTATGAGGTAGTAAGTCATCTAAGTGATAACTAATAAATACAGTGAGAATGTGATAGAGACGAGACAGGTCACCACAAGTCATTTTTTCTCCAAACTTTGAATACGATGATCAAGTACATTTAATGTATGTATTAAAACATCTACCTCTCTTATAAAACACGCTAGCTCATTAGAGCTAGGCATGAGGTTCCACTCTTCAGTGAAAGCGTCAGACAGGTATTTTTTTTTATTTTTTATATTGCGATTTACAAGGTCATAATGACAGTGGACGTGCTGCCATATTTTCTGGGTCAGAATATCTCCCATTGATATAGACAGCCAATCTTTGATGTTCAATTTTTGTGTGTCCAATTAAGTGTTATGTGAGATGTGAATGACACTATCTGTAGAATCCGATTCTCTATGAGTTATTTTAGTTGTCGATGATTATATAGTGTCAATAGTGTGATAAAATTAGTAGTAATGGTCAAATCTGATATTTTATCAGGCTTGTTATTTAAAATATGTAAAAATTGTTATCACAAAAGAATAGTATGAGCAGATTAAACTTTCTCATCACTATTTTTTAAGCTGCGATGATATAGATATACAAACTTATCTTTTACTTATTTTTTACAAAGCATACGATTAATTACACTTTTTTAAAATATTTGTAAATATGCTAGGTAATCTTATGGATATTTTTTTAAAATTTAAAACCACGGTGTAACGCCACAATCCCACCTGTAAAATTTTGATATGTGGTATGGCAAAAACCTACATTTATCATGGCTCTTTCCAGAGTATCTTGATCAGGATGCATACGGATGGATTCTGCAAGATAACGATAGCTACTTGCGTCTTGTACAATAAGAGATCCTAGGTGCGGTAGGATTTGAAAAGAGTAAATATCAAATAATGTACTTAAGAATGCGCATTGCGGTTTTGAGAATTCTAATACAAGTAGACGTCCTCCGATTTTTAGGACTCTCAAAATAGATGTTAATGCTTTAGTCATGTCAGTAACATTACGTAACCCAAATCCAATACTTACACAATCAAAAATATTTTCCGGAAATGGTAAGGTTTCTGCGTTGGCCTGTATGTATATGACATTATTGATAATACCTTTGTTGCGTAATTTATCTCTACCTATTTTAAGCATAGAGCTATTAATGTCAGCAAGAACAACTAACCCGGTATCCCCTACTACGAATGAAAATTTTTCTGTAAGGTCGCCTGTGCCACCTGCTAAATCCAAAACATATTGACCAGGTTTAACACCACTATATTCAATAACCCAACGTTTCCAAATACGGTGAACACCAAATGACATAAGATCATTCATAAGATCATATTTAGACGCTACTGAACTAAATACTTGAGAAACAAGATGTTGCTTTTCTTTTTTTAACACAGTTCGATAACCAAAGAGAGTAGTATCCTTTACGGTTTTTGTCATCTAGTATTTTCCTTCGATATCTTTTGTTTTTTCAGATTTTTGCATTGCTACGGCAATGTATGCTGCTTAATTGTAGTGTGGTGTCATGTAATTTTTAGATGATTATGTTGAAATGCGCTTACGTTTATGATCTGTTATAATAGCACTATGATATATTGATATAATGGGGTGTATTCTATAATAGGTGTATTCCACTCAATGTTATACTGATGAGTATGATCATGATATAAGGTACTGTTACCTAGCATAATACTTTTGATTTTATGGTGTTCCTTGTGTCATTGATTTTTAAGAGTATGTTATGTAAATATTCTTGTGTCTTTTGTTTAGATAAATATTTTTTAAATAGCCCTTATATTTTATGGGCTGCGTATTTTGGGATTTTCATCATAGATACATATTGATCTCGGTCTTATAATAATCTATATGTCTGATAAGTTTAATGTTTTTAAATTTGCACGAAATTATTAGTGTTTTTTTGAATATCATGCACTAAGTTTCGTTTGGTTATAGATAGTTTTATGCGAGTTAACATGTTAGGTTTTTGTATGTGGGTGTAGGTTTTAATATTATTTGGCATGCGAATATAATTGTATAACATCAATCTGATTATACATTAGTGTCGATTAGTATTGGTTATAAATTATGTATATTGTGGATGCAGTATTTGCTATTGTGATTATACTAATCGCTTTATTGCTAATAATTATACCATAAAAATATTGTTGATTTTTATAAAATGATGATCCATAAGAATATTGCGCTATAAAGTATAAAATTATTAAAAATAGTGTTCTATATATGTATATGACACAACGATTTTGTGTAGTCATAAAAGCCGTGTATATTATTACACTATATTTAGTTGATGTAAATGCATGCCACATCGTGTGTGTTGTACAGAGATTCAATAAATATTTGCTACCTCTACATATGAAGCACTATGAGATATTTAGGCGCGTTGGCTCATTGACAATTTTGTGTGGTGCTGATATTGCGGTGCGGTTTGCACTGCAATATAGATACGTATAGAGTGTATATAACTAGTCTAATGGATATAGCATGGTAGTGCATTGAAAATGCTTAACATAAGCTTCTAAAGTTAGGAGAAAAGGAAGCAATATCAAGACATGTGTTGTTTACACTACTATTTTTCAGATTGAAGGATTTAGCGTAGGGTGGTATCTTGTCAGTTTTGTGATATTGATATATTGAGTACGTTTGTTTTTTCAGAAGAAACGATACTACTTACTTAGTAAGCAACCATGTTTTGTATGAGAAACATCAATCATCTTTTTCGAGATCCAAACTAGTGTTTATATACTCTCGATCATTAGATATCTCTTGTAGAGAAAGCCTGATCTTATAAGGTGAAATTTATTGATGTATCTCATGAGTGCTAGGGTGTATACTAGATTCAATGTACTGTGAAGTATGTTCAGAATGGTGTGAATTGCAGATAGGCTGAGTGTTATTCTGTGTGATATCATGTTCCTGTAGAGTTGATGATTGCGCTAATTGTGGATTAATGGGTCTTGTAATTTGTACGCCCATCTTTCGAAACTCTTCCGCTTGTGAAATTAAATTACCTCGTCCTTCTGAAAGTTTTTTCATGGCCTGTTGGTAACTATATTGTGCTTTATTTAAGCTATGCCCAATATGACTCATATCATCTACAAATAAGCGTATTTTATCATACAAGCGAGTAGCGTGGTCAGCAATTTTCTGTGTATAACGATTTTGATTTTCATAATGCCAGAGATTCTTAATTGTACGTAATGCGACTAACAGTGTGGAGGGGCTTACGATCATGATATTTTGCTTAAAAGCGTCGTTAATGAGTTCAGGTTGTTGATCGATAGCAAGAAGAAAAGCGGATTCTACTGGAATAAACATTAAAATATAGTCTAGAGATCGCATATTTGGTAATTTATGATAATCTTTTTTATGCAATTGTCGAAGATGTCCGCGAATGGCAGTAATATGTTCTTTAAGAGCCGCTGAGCGCTGTATATTATCAGTGGAATTAAAATATTTTTCATAGGCCAGTAAAGTCATCTTGGAGTCAATAATCACATCCTTACCCTGTGGTAATCGCACAATAATATCTGGTTGCGAATATCCATGTGTTTCTAGCGGTATACTCACTTGTGTGAGGTACTCATGCCCTTTGCGTAGCCCAGCAGACTCTAATACTTTTTCAAGAATCAGCTCTCCCCATTGTCCTTGTATTTTATTTCCTCCCTTTAAGGCTTGTGTTAGATTTATGGTTTCTTGAGCCATTTTTGAATTGAGTTTCTGTAGATTGTGAATTTCATGGATCAGCGTATGATGTTCACGAGCTTCTTGACTCAACCCTTCTTGGATCTGGTTCCGAAATCCTTCTAATTGTTTACGTAATGGGGTGATAAAACTATGTAAGTTTTGTTGGTTTTGTTCACCAAGGCTGTGTCTCTGGTTTTCTAAGATACGATGTGCTAGATTTTCAAATTTTGCACTGAGGTAGTTTTCATTATGTTCTAATAGCCTTTGTCGTTCTTCTGCAGCGAGACGCGTTTCTTCTAAACGAATCCGCATTTCGTGTATTTCTATAGTTTGAGCGTGATTAATTTTGATTTGTGCATGTTTTTCTTTTGTTAATTGTTCATTTTCATTGCGCCAGTGTTCTAGATTATGTAGCTTTTCTTCAGCGATCATAAGTGAATTACATAGATGTTGATGTGTTTTTTCGTGGTGAAGTATTTTTAGATTGAGGGTGTCTCGTTCTTTTTTTAAATCGTGGATTTCATTATGTGCCAATGTAGCTGATTGCATTAGTAGATGTTTTTCAACAGCTATTTTTTTTGTTTTTTGCTTTAAGCGCCATATAGAATATGTCCAACTTAGTATCATACTAGATAGACCTGTGATAGCGCTGAAGGTGAGTGTAGTATTCAATGTATCTCTCTAATATATATTTTATACAGAAAGGTCTGTGATTTTTGTAAAGCAATACATGTAATTAATTACTGTAATATATTTTTCTCTTTAATTATAATACGTTGCAAAATTTTAAGCATATTTTTGAAGAAAGTAGAAGATTTATAATCTTTCTGCAAAACTATCTGTCTATTCGCAATAAGTAAACAGCGCATACAGTCAACCAAGGCGCATTTCTTGCTATTTGTCTAACTATGATGGTAGAGAGGTGTTAGTTTTTTATGTTCAGAGAGCCTTGAATTATTAGATTGATTGGTATGTCATGCATAGACATACAATGTATAGCGCTTTTGAGTCTTTTATTAGGATAGCGGCATAATAAGCATTATCTGTTGATCATGTATTATACACTATCCATCTCTATTATCATGCGCCATGTTACGATGCTATCTTTATTTTAATGCAGTATAGTATACCTAATACGATTGTTTTGACCTTGAAGCGCGCGAGTAGAGATAAGACATATATCGTATGTATTATATTTATACGCGTGAAGAACGCGTAGAATACGCATATGTTGCGGTGGTTACTCAATTAAGTATTATTAGTAATATCTTGTGTTACATAATTTTTAAAAAATAGTTGTATGTAAAAGAATACGGTTTATTTAGAGATTTTTTATTATTGTCATTGACATTAGTCGCGTTTCTATTTTAGTGATAAATAAGTGCTACTAGCGCGTATAGCTTATTTATTTGCAATACCAAAACGTTTGTTAAAACGATCTACACGACCACCACTAGCTACATCACGTTGTTTACCGGTATAAAATGGGTGGCAGTTACTACATACATCTAGAGTGAGATTATTGGGGGCTGTCGAACAAGTTTTAATTTCATTTCCGCAAGAGCATTTAGCAATTATACTAGTATAGTGAGGATGAATGTTTTTTTTCATGAAGTATCTTCCTTGCAATTTTTATAAGATAAGTAAGCGTTCATTATACCCTCTTGATTATGAGGATAGCTATATATTTCTAGGAATGCTATCAATGTACACAATTGGAAAACTTTGTGGACGCTACTTCTAGCACAGAACAAATATCACTACATGATGTTAGGATATACATATTGCTATTTTAACACCGCCTCCAAGGTATAGTTTTCACTGCTGATCTGAAATTTAGTAGATATATGAGCAGTCTAAGCTAGCCTATTACTATACTAAATATTATGACTCGTGTGAGATATATTACACAAGAGAGAAGATGATATGTACATAAGCTCTTGTTTTTTTTAAAAAGTTTAGTTTATAAAAAATTATTTTTTTATTTTAGATGGATGGGCAATGTTGTCGTAGATATATTAAGCAGTGAGATTGCAGTTATAGCTTTCATACGCATGCTTGCTTTGACCTAGTAAGTATATTACAGGATCAAACATCTAGCTGAAGATTGCATTGAAGAGCGGGTTCTATAGATTAACTTAAGATTGATTTTCATCGCTGTAATAATCCGATATGTCGAGCTACCTTAATTTTATATGATTTAGACAAATAACTCCCATGGCTGTGTATATATGTTAGTAATTGTAAGAATACATACTTACACAATATGATCACGAGTCCTGATATGATAAGTTGGTTTTTACAAATTACACTATGTCAATGGATGACTCGTTTTATGTTCATGAGTGACAGTATGCCATCATAGAAATGATTATTAGGTATGTAGAGTAATCAGTGTATGCACGCAGTGCATCGTATTTTATTTAAATAAAATTCTTTCAATAATAATAGTATTGTACGTATATGTTAAGTTAAAGGTTTTGCTTTATAAAAACATGAGACTTTACTATCTTGCAGTTAGTTTTTGGTATTTAGATGCAAGTATGTCAAAAAAGACAGTGCATGTGTTCAAATTCATGTAGAAATTTTCGTGAGATTGTGTCTTTTTTTTGAAATGTGATCTCTGTGGCATTCGATGCATCTTGTATCTGATAATATTAGGTCATGGAGGTGTGTAATTGTGTATTTAACATATATTTATTAATGAATGATAAGTATCATCCAATACAATTAAAGTAGATCGATAAAGGGCAAAATAAATTTTTATTGTACAATTTTAAAGCGCATTATGCACTTAATACTGTATTTATCGTGGTTTATAAGCATGTATCATTACATAGAGATCGATGGTTTCAGGTGTGCAATAGTTAGAGTGCTGTCATTATCCGCTTTGTATTTATTATGAAGTGTATGTTTTCGCTCTGTAGTGAAACTGTTGGAGTCTGATGGTTTCTTGTGCGTTATTTTTCTCAGGTATATGTGTGTTATATATGTATTGAAAAAATATAGTTTTTTGAAGCTTTTATGTATTTTTATTGTAAAAATCAAGCATGTATTTTAAAAAAGAGTATTGCTTCTGCTTTTGATGTTAAATATATGAAACAATACCTCCTGTTTTTTTTGAAACCATTAATACCGAGTATTAGTTTATACTATGTTTAGTATCTTGCAAATCCGTTTTAACTTTTACTACGACACCATAGATATAATGTAATTAATAGGTGAGATAGATAAATAGCTTAGAGGTTTTAGAGGAACATATCGACTTGATAGTAAGGACTAAAAGAGATTAGTAGATTTACCTTCAGGGCCACAACATACCGAGCAGAAGATATTTTTTGGAAGGGAAGGCTCTCACATTATTACGCTTATAGTATATGACTTTATGAGTATGTTTAGTAATAACCTCCCCTAACTATTCCATTTTAATAAAAGTTTAAAAAGATCATATAGGGTACGACATATGACATTTAAAAAACAGCATGACAATATTATTGGATTAACAGACGTCATGATTATTGATAATGGTAGATTATATCAAGCTATTAAAGCAGCCGCATTAGGTAATACTATTGAGTGGTTTGATGTCAGTATATATGGGTTTATAGCTTACGCATTAGGAGAGGTTTTTTTTCCTTCCAGCGAGCTTGGCATACAACGAATGGCAGTATTGGCAACTTTTTCTGTGCCGTTTTTAGTTCGACCATTAGGCGGTTTGTTTTTTGGAGCGTTAGGAGATAAGTATGGTCGCCAAAAAATACTTTCACTAACTATCATTATCATGTCATTAAGTACTGCTTGTATAAGCATAATTCCATCCTACCATTCTATAGGAATATGGTCCCCTATCTGTCTAATTCTCTGTAAAATTGTTCAAGGATTTGCAGTAGGGGGTGAATATATTGGGGCTGCTATCTTTGTGGCTGAATATTCGCCAGATCGTAAACGTGGTTTTATGAGTAGTTGGTTAGATTTTAGCTCTATTGCTGGTTTTTTACTAGGAGCTGGATTGGTAGTCCTGATTTCCTTTATGACTGGGCCGGATCATTTTCGCCAATGGGGTTGGCGTATTCTGTTTTTAATGGCATTACCTCTTGGTTTAATGGGGTTGCATTTGCGCCGGAAAATAGAAGAGACACCTGTCTTTCAGAAGCATGTTACACATTCAAAAAAAAAAGGTAGTTGTGAGTTGTCTACTGGCATAAGAGCGACTCGTTGGCAAGTGTCTTTGAGAGAGATTCTCGCTAGCTATTGGAGGAGTGGTCTCACTTGTATAGGCTTGGTTATTACGACTAATGTTACATACTATATGTTGCTGACTTATCTACCCAGTTATTTATCGCATAACTTGCATTATTCTGAAGAGCAGGGGATCAGGATAATGATAACCATTATGCTTGGTATGTTATTATTACAACCAATAATGGGTTTAATGAGTGATAAGTTCGGTCGTCGCCCATTATTCATTATCGGCAGCAGTATGTTGTTATGTTGCGCCATGCCTTGTTTTATGTTAATTAATAGTGGTATGATTGAGCTTATTTACTGTGGTTTACTAATATTATCCTTCATTCTCAATAGCTTTACTGGTGTGATGGCATCAGTATTACCGGTTTTGTTTCCAACTCGCATGCGATATAGTGCATTAGCTGTTTGGTTTAATATTTCAGTATTGATTGCTAGTTTTACCCCAACAATTTCTGCGTGGTTAGTGGAAATCACTCATAACTTGTATGTACCAGCATACTATCTAATGATAGTAGGAGGTGTTGGGTTATTGACCGGGATCATGATGCGAGAAACGGCCAACTTACCTTTGCGCGGTACTGACCCTATCGCTTCAAATTTAGAAGAAGCCCAGGAACTTGTAAAAACACATCATATTAATACTGAGAAAAAAATCACAAAGGTGAAACAACAGCTTACCGCACTAGAAGAAAAACGTTCACCTGTGATACATTAAAATTTCTATCGTTAAAAGAAACTATAGGATAAAAAATATCTGTGATTATAATATGATATGTAAAAATGACGGATTTCTTAAACAGCCATGCCAACTATCAGATTGATGTTTAGTGTGTACAATACACTCAATGGTAGTTAAATGTTCATCAAGTATGTAGGTATATTGTAAAATTTTACTAAGTAAGTCTGTATTTTCACGATTATCAAATTTAGACTATAGTCTATTATTTTGTTGTTTACGTATGGAAAGATAACGAAATATAAAATATAAACTACAGGGATGTATGTTGTTTTCTTCACGCACATTATTAGGTGAAGTATAAGTATTTTTGTATGATCGATAACAAACCGTGAATGGAGCTTGCAGAATCTGTTTCTGCATCTATAAAATATTGAAAATAGATGACATCTGATAGAAAAATAAGTTGACTTGAAATAACGAAAAAGTAAATAATAAGTTACGCATTGATATTAGTAAGAATACTGACGATTTATTTTAGCATGCGATATTTAAAAATAAGGAATTTTTAGTGGTGAGATGGCCGAGAGGTTGAAGGCGCTCCCCTGCTAAGGGAGTATGTGGTGCAATCTGCATCCGGGGTTCGAATCCCCGTCTCACCGCCATTACGCATCCATAGCTCAGTTGGATAGAGTACTCGGCTACGAACCGAGCGGTCGGAGGTTCGAATCCTCCTGGATGCACCATATTTATAATAGTGGACTATGATATATATAGTCAAATAGTCAATTTTAGGATTCTACCTAAAATTATAACATATAGTATAGTATTATGTGCATAAATAGCAAAAGCTAATGTGTAATGGCTGTATGTGTTTTTTGAATATACTATTAGAATATTTTATATATTTATGAAAAATACCATAACAATAAGTAGAATACTTAGTATATGTAGATTGTGTGATCAATTAATCTAACCTTAACGCTTTCATGTATAGCATCACGTTTATAGCGCTAACAGAATCATCTTTAACTCTTGGTACCGGTTGTGTATTAGAGTATAAAAAGATTGAATGAAAGTTATATAAGCATCGTGTATATGTTTGTATTAAGGAAATTGAGATCGCATAGTATTTTTAATTTTTTCCGATGTGAAGGTCATTATATCAAGGTTTTCCGTATTAAGTATGCATAAAATATAATCAAGTCTTTAGTGGTTTTTAACCATTGCAATGATAAGCATACATAAAGAAGATATTGGATATTCTAAAAAGAATACACACTCTAGAGGCATAGAACAGCATCTAATTCGTACGAGAAGAGGATCCGACGCCAATACACCTTCGTTCTCATGTTCATATTTTAAGCAGTTTTATACTTTGCTTACTGTGCGCTCTTAATTAGTACACTGTTCAAAAATATTTGAAAAGAGATACTCATTAATTCAAATTGATAGGGATCTGATATAATTAGCGGTCCAGTCTTGACATATGGATATGGTATTAGATATTCGCATGCAGATAGATGATATATTATGTGTTCTACAGTGTTAGTATTTGACTCTGGTGTTGGCGGTTTGTCCGTCTACAATGAAATATGTAAATTATTACCAAATCTTCATTACTTATATGTATTTGATAATATTGTCTTTCCTTATGGCGAAAAATCCGCAGAGATTACTACGCAAAGAGTCGTATCGATTATTTCAGCAGTGACGCGCCTTCACGCACTTGCACTAGTGGTGATTGCATGTAATTCAGCCAGTATTGTGAGTTTGCCTGCACTACGAGCGCGTTTTATCTTTCCAGTAGTAGGGGTGGTCCCAGCAATAAAACCTGCTACTTATTTAACACGTAATGGTGTCATAGGTTTATTGGCTACTCGCGGAACACTTCAAAGATCTTACACACATGATCTTATTGCTCGATTTGCTAAACCATGTAAAATAACTCTATTGGGCTCCAAGGAGTTGGTTGAGTTAGCTGAAAGAAAATTGCGTGGTCATTTAGTATCGATTAGAATAGTGAGAGCTATATTACAGCCGTGGTTAAATATGTCCCAACCTCCTGACACAATTATATTAGGGTGTACACATTTTCCATTAATTCGCGATGAGTTGACACAGGTATTACCTGCAGGCACACAGTTCATTGATTCAGGGGCCGCGATAGCTAGACGTGTAGTGTCTGTTTTAGGGCACCCATTACATACAGAAATTCCTGTTGCACAGAACATGGCGTTGTGCATGGATTTGACGCAGCAAGCAAAAGAATTAATCCCTATCCTAAAATATTATGGATTTAGGAGATTAGAGCAGCTTAAATTGTAAATATATGGTGGAACGTAGTAGATATTTTAAAAAAGTTTTCTGTTTCACTCTTGTGCTCTATATCAGAATGGATATAATAGGAGTACCTTCATATTGAAAAGTATTTTTAGCCAAATCTGTTTAGATTATGGAGTATTTTAAAAGGGAAGATAGACTGCAGAACATGAGAATTTTTTTATGTAAATGTATGTAAGGATAAATTATAAGTTATAGTAGTGCCATTATGCACTATATGCTATGTTAGTGAGTATATATTTTAGAGTGTTTTGCGTCAGAAAATCGTATATGTATTCTATATAAATCAGAGTAATATAGCATAGATGATTACCTATATTAGGGTATCCGAAGATATATAAATTTTGGTTTTTATAATATACTATATCAGTATTCTGTAGTATTTTACGAGTATAAAAGTATTCTAGAGGATCAGCCAAGACCAGTATATTAGATAGATATCGTTTCATGGTAAAAGATAAAGCTCAAGTCCCCATCGTCTAGAGGTCTAGGACACTGCCCTTTCACGGCAGTAACAGGGGTTCAAATCCCCTTGGGGACACCATTATAGAAATGGTGTTAAAAAGCACGTGTTAGGATCTCTACTCTATATAGAGATAGGTTTTTCTGTTAATGGTTACAAGTATCTTATTTATTAATAATAGATAGCAGTATCCATCCTTCAGACTTTTGTCAATCTAATTCATAATATATATTAATAATTAGTTACACAACTAGAGTTATTGATAATCCGTGGTCTGTATTAGGGAGTATAGTAACACATTGTAACAATAGATATTATCGTTTTAGAGGTAGACTACATTGTAGTCAAAAATAAGAGATTATTGCTATAAAATGATCATATATGTCGCTGAATAAAATTCATAAAATATAAAATTATATCAGTGTAGTATATTGTATGATTGTAGGAGAATAGTGATATCAGAGATAAGGTGTTCAGTACCTTCATTCTTAATATATATAGTGTATTGCCACTTCTTTTTTAGAATGGCGTGTATAGATAAATTGTATTTCTGCAAAGTGGAATCAGCATATATAAAATATTTAAGAATATAGATAGACATGTCTATTATTATATTAAGTATTATGTAGTTGTTTTAGGGATGTAGTTCAATTGGTAGAGCACCGGTCTCCAAAACCGGGTGTTGAGAGTTCGAGTCTCTCCGTCCCTGCCACGACAAAGAAGCTAATTGTTTTATTTCATTGGAATGAGTGTTTTAAAGAATGACTTGGTATAAATTAAGGCAGATTTTTTGTTCTTAGTGAGTGTAGAAGAAACTTTTTCAGTCAAGAATGACCAATTATTCATATGGCTAAAGTGTGTATAAGATACAAGCTTGTTATGTATTGCACCTAGATGTATTCGGAGCAGTTCTTTTCGATAGATCAACGGAGTGATTGTTATTTCATATTTGCATTTATGATCAGTTTTTTGGCACCTGCCAGTTAGGCTCAATCGAATAATGTATATCACTAGAGTGAACAGTTAGCAAACTTTATTACGCAAATACGTTGGTGCCGCATTGCGAGGTAAAATTTCATATCCTAATGCAAGAGTTTTTTGTGCTAGGGGTATAATATCTACTGCATTGGATGTTTCTATTTCGGTAATGATGAGATCGAGATGGCTGACTTTGAGTAGTTGCGGATACATTTTCCATCCTGTGCCAATACAGACCCACTGATCTTTTAATAAAGTCATTCGTTTTATTATATCCGTGGGGTGACGTAGTGATTCAGTTTCTTCGCCATGCCAATTCCCATAATTATCACGTTGATACTCAGCCCAATATATCTCACCCATGTGAGCATCCGTTGCTACTAGTACTCGTTGTGCATGCTGATATCTCCAAGCTGCTTGGGCCATGCTTTTAAGAGTGGAAATGCCTGTTAATGGAATGTTTGCGCCTAATGCTAAGCCTTGTGCAATAGCAAGACATATGCGCACACCAGAAAAACCACCAGGACCACGAGCAAAGGCTAGGATGTCTAGTTCCTGTAAGGAAACGTTACCTTTTTGTAATATATCTTGTATTAATGGAAGAACGTATTGCGTATGTTCACGAGAGCATTTTTGAACATACGAGAGTTCTTGCTTCTTCTTCGATAATGCCACAGAGCAAAATCTCATAGTCGTGTCTAACGCTAATATTTGCATATATCTCTTATCTTATTTGGAAACTCAAACATTATTACTTGAATAGACGATTTCTATTTGAGGATTGTATCAACGTTTCAGCTTGTAGGTCCTTATACTACAGAGACTACTGGTAGTAGAGAATTATATAAAATTCCATATATACCAATAGCTTAGTATATAATCATAGTATATATAAAAACAGATATGGTCTATCTATTTTATATTATCTATATTTTTATGCCCGGGAGGTGATAAAAATTTTTATATTTTATGCATAAAATTAATATGCGATATGTATTGTGGAGAAGTATCGCATTACATAATAGCTTTCTTGTGTGTGGTATTAGTGATGTATGATCAAGATTTTAGAGAGTATGTATTATACATGATGGATAATTTATCGAGAAATTATTTTAATAACGTTGCATTTTTGGGATTTTCTTTTTGAGATGCTGATTTTAAGGCAAGAAATGGTTTCCAATCATTCATTTAATGTCCTCATGGCTTTTTTAAGTAAAAATTTATCACATACGACTGGCGTCCTCAGTGCTTTTATATACTGCGTGATACCGGCTAGAATAAATGGTGACATTTCAACTAAAACTGGTGAAAACCATGTATCTAGATCCAGACATTTCTACTTCAAAAACATTTCATCGACTTTGGCCAATAATCAGACCGTATCAAATAGGATTAATTATAGCTGCTATCTCACTCATCCTAAATGCGATCGGTGATACCTTGCTGCTATCGCTTCTGAAACCTTTGTTGGATGATGGTTTTAACAAATCGGGCAATTCAGTTTTACTTTGGATGCCTCTAGTGATTATTGTTTTGATGCTTTTGCGGGGTCTGACTAGTTACGTATCTAGTTATTGTATTTCATGGGTTTCTGGCAACGTGGTGATGCACATACGTAGGCATTTATTTAACCATATCATGGGCATGCCTGTATCCTTTTTTGATCAACAGTCTACTGGGACATTATTATCTCGTATTGCTTATGATGTGGAGTATGTTGCTTCTTCTTCGTCAGGTGCTTTAGTAACTATGGTACGTGAAGGTGCGTCTATTATTGGTCTTTTTATGCTCATGCTATATTATAGCTGGCAATTATCTTTAATTTTAATGGTCTTAGCTCCTTTAGTTTCATTGTCTATTCGTACTGTTTCTAAACGTTTCCGTGCTATTAGTAAAAATATGCAAAATACAATGGGACAGGTGACTACTAGTGCTGAGCAGATGCTAAAAGGACACAAAGAAATTTTAATTTTTGGAGGACAAAAGGTTGAAAATGAATATTTTGATCGTGTAAGTAATTGCATGCGGCAACAAGGAATGAAAATGGTATCTGCTTCATCGATTGCTGACCCGATTATTCAACTGATCGCATCATTGGCATTAGCATTTGTTTTGTTTGTGGCTAGTTTTCCCAGTGTGATGGCAACGCTTACTGCTGGTACTATGACAGTAGTTTTTTCATCCATGATAGGGCTTCTACGACCGTTAAAATCTTTAACGAACGTTAATGCACAGTTTCAACGAGGTATGGCAACATGTCAGACAATTTTTTCTATTCTAGACAGAGCTCAGGAGGTGGATAGTGGAAAATATAATGTGCAACGCTCTCTTGGAGAGATTGAATTTCGCAATGTAACTTTCAATTACCCCGGTCGTGATTATCCTGCTTTAAAAAATATTAACTTAAACATTGCGGCTGGACAAACTGTGGCTTTAGTAGGGCGATCTGGTTCAGGTAAATCAACAATTGCTAGTTTGCTCACTCGGTTTTATGATATTCAATATGGCAATATCCTGTTAGATGGTTATGATTTACGTGAATACAAACTGAGTTCATTACGAAAACAAGTAGCCTTAGTATCACAGGATGTTCATTTATTTAATGATACCGTTGCAAATAATATTGCTTATGGTTGTCATGAGAAATATAGCCGCGAAGATATTGAGAGAGTAGCTATAATTGCTCAGGTTATGGATTTTATTAGTACCATGGATGATGGGCTAGATACTGTTATTGGTGAAAATGGCATCTTACTGTCTGGAGGTCAACGTCAGCGTATTGCGATTGCGCGTGCAATGTTACGTAACTGCCCCATTTTAATTTTAGATGAGGCAACGTCAGCTCTAGATGCTAAATCTGAGCGTTCTATACAGATAGCCTTAGAGGAGCTGCAGAAAAATAGAACCTCCTTGGTAATTTCTCATCGTTTATCGAGTATTGAGAATGCTGATAAAATCATTGTTGTTGAAGGCGGGAAAATTATAGAAAGCGGCACGCATAGACGGTTATTAGCTGAAAATGGTAGTTACGCACAGCTTTATAAAATGCAATTTTCACAATGATTCATCATTTTTGGAGTACAAGTCCTGTACGTTATTTATTATTTCCGTTATGTCTTGTGTATGGTGGCATAAGTAATTTATTGCGCATTAGCTATCTTTTAGGATGGCGAAAGACATGGCGCGCGCCTGTTCCAATTGTGATGGTTGGTAACCTGACTATAGGTGGGAACGGTAAAACTCCTTTGGTAATTTGGCTTGTAGGGATGCTACAAAGTCATGGGCTACGTGTTGGAGTAGTTTCACGTGGTTACGGGGGAAAAGCCAGACATTATCCATTCATAGTAGGACAACATACTACCGCTCATCAAGCCGGCGATGAGCCCATACTGATTTATCAGAGAACGCATGCCATAGTAGGCGTAGCACCAATCAGAAAAAAGGCAGTAGAAGAAATTCTTAGGTGCTCAGTGGTAGATATCATTATTACTGATGATGGATTACAGCATCATGCATTAGCTCGTGATATTGAAATCGTAGTCATTGATGGTGAGCGTCGTTTTGGCAATGGATGGTGGTTACCAGTTGGCCCGATGCGCGAACTGCAGAGTCGCCTGCGAAGCGTAACGGCAATTATAACTAATGGTGGAGTAGCTTTACCAGGTGAGTTATCTATGAAGTTACTGCCAGGATTTGCAGTGAATATCTCCTCGGGAGAAAAGAGGCCTGTAACAGAACTCCAAAATGTAGTGGCTATGGCAGGGATCGGGTGCCCGCAGCGTTTTTTTAAGACTTTATATACAGAGGGGGTCAGGCCATTAAAAACCATATCCTTTCTTGATCATAAGAGATATCGCTTAAAAGGCTTGACTACATTAACAACCAGTGGGCAAACGCTGCTTATGACAGAAAAAGATGCAGTTAAAGTTCGTCATTTTGCTAAGAAAAATTGGTGGTATCTACCTGTAGAGGTCGCACTATCTGGCAACGACGCCCAAGAATTATTGAAAAATATTTTTTGTTTGGTTTCAGCTCTACGATGATCAAGAAATCGCTGTGATAGAGTATCAATTCTAATATTTATCAAAATAATGAAGACAGATCACACCTATGATTATTCTAACACAGTAGTCGCTTGTTGGATTGTGATCTTACATGAAGACGAATAAAATTCTCAGCATATGTGAGGCCTCTATAATTGCAATTATCATGATCGATCTCAATATTATGTTCATAGGGGTTGTAAAGTTACATATCAATAAGTTATCAAAGAAGTTATCAAGGGCCTTGATCACATATAATGTGTATCTATTATTCTAATATATATTATGATTTTACGCTGCTCAATGAGAATTTACTTAAATATTTTCTTAGTATTTCAGGTGTTCTATGAGCATCATTCTCTATAATCGACAGAATTAAGTCTATATGAAAGATACAAGGATTGCATGAGGTTTGAGGTGCTTTCTTTAAGAATATACTTCAGAAGAAAGTTTTTTTACAACAATGGATATCATCAAGTATCTTTTATAGAGGGTGATGTCTTGGTATAACTCAAGGAATGAGGTTGTTCAAAATTTTGCTATTAGACTAGAGAGATATAATGAAGAAAGCTTAACCGTATGTATGAAGAAATATTTTTAAAATATAAAGAAATACGAATATGCTTCAGAGTATCTATGATCGTAAGTGTGTGATAGAAAGAAAGAGTGTTTTATAGTTTTAGCTATACATATATCCATAATTCAGAATGCACTAAATATTACCATATGAGAAGATTTTTATTTTTTATGAAGAAGATTCATGGTGGTGGATTAAATAATCAGAGTTCGAGTATGATCTTGGTAAGCAGTATATGATTTTTAGTTAGATTAATGATCACCATTGAATTGTGGAAATAAATATCAGTATTATACTATCAGTACATAGTAAAATATATTGTGATTCACAGTCGTCTAACAATATGAAAAATATTTTGTTAGCCGGTGTGTCATTGATTATATAAATAGTAATAATTTTGCGGTAATGTTTAGTCGGATAACGTATTCAATAGGTCGTAACTATGTTTAGCTATCTTGATTTATATTTATCTATATTAGACAGGTCAAGTCTACATAGCCATGATTTAATTTCTATCTTTCTGTGATACAACGATTAGTATTTGTTAGGGTGTGAGTATACAAATATATTGATATTATATGGAGTTTGCATGATGGACACTTTATGAATTGAAAAATACAGCGCATAATATTTTCTTGAAAAATCCTTGCTTGATCCTTAGATGAGCAAGCATAGGTATCAGAATACTGTGATTATAGATAAGTTTTCAATTGTATAAATAGTTATATGTACAACAAAAATATCGTTATACATCATGAGAAATCTATGTATTTCACTATATTACTCAATAATACTATTGATTCCTGACTTCACGGGAAGTATTAATAAGAGACAAGTACTGTTTTTTAATCTGCTCCTATTATAACTATATATAATGATTTTATATGTATAACACATACGATAGCGCATAAGTTGCACCATATGTCTCGGTGTGATACTAGGCTAAGAATATAGAAATACGCTGATAAAGTATATTTTGTTTTTTTTTGGTATGTGTTTTTGTGCGGCCTTACGTGACATATTTATTTCTAAATGTTTATGAATAGTATTTCGTATTATATGTTTTGCTTTTATCGTAAAAATTTTCTATTTGCATATGGTACTCTAATTATTTTGTCAGATGGGGTAATTGCAGTCTACGAATGCAGTGATGATGACAAAAAGAGTGAAGTGGTGTACTACGGATTATATTGGGCGTGCAATAGTGCAGAGCGTAAAAATACTTTTGATTACTAAATCTCTTATAGCTTGTATATAGATAGAAAAAATCTAGTTGAAGTATATTTAAGAATCTTAAGATATGATGTCATTAGGTTTGATATATTGGGATAGCAGGGAGAAAGGTTGAACCAACAATGTCCTGATTGTGATATCTCTAGGTTAAATTCACTATTTAGGAAAATTTGTACACAATCTATAGTATATGTAATGATCATGCTTTGATTCTGCATATGTTTTTGTGATCAGAGCAATTTTGTACTGATTTTATGCGTATTTTTTTTGTAGATAGATTAGATCTATCTGAGATAGCGTGTCAAATATGGTGGAGGTAAGCGGGTTCGAACCGCCGACCTCTTGCATGCCATGCAAGCGCTCTTCCAGCTGAGCTATACCCCCATAGCTTTTAGCGGCATACGACCAAGATATTATCTTGCAATCATATAGTATAAAGAGAGTATTCATATTGTGGATATTGATATTAGATTGCATTTTACGATATTCAAAATAACTAGTAGGTATGTTACCATATATTTTATATATTATTTCTCTTTTATAATGTCAGGATGAAAATAACCTGATATGAGACGCACTATGTACAGGTATGACAGACTATATTTTTATTTTTTTTGTTATCTATTATTTATATTCACAACAAGGTTATATTGCTGATGGTGTGATTGTTACAGTACACCTTGCCCCGTTTTTTTATTGTACCAATATAGGAATATAGATGCCGTATATCATACAACAATATAGTCATATATAGAATATATATCGTATATATTATAATTACGATGTTATATGTTTGTTTTTATTGTTTTTGGTTTTCTACAAGTGAATATCTTTTATAGGATGAGTTCTCTGAGTATGTTTGTAAAATATTACGTCTCAAGATTGCGAAGAAGATGAAACATGTTAGAAAACTCATTATCCACACTGAACCTAAAATTTGATGACCTAAGTGTGCTGAGGTACTGAGTAAACGAATTCGTCAGGTATAACTAATGCTAGTGATGCATCTCTAATCGACTAGTGTGTTGTAATTAACATATCACTGCGCGATGAAAGCAGAGAGAATTTATTTAGTCTATGGATCATGCGAGATCAATAGATTATTTTGATTAGCTCCTTCAAAAGGGGTAAATATATCTTATATGCGCACTGCTCATGGAAATTTTTTAATTTTATTTAAAAAGCTTGGCGCCCACTTGGTTGGGTGTGGTGTAGTGATTTCTATTTTAATTGAAAATAAGAGTATTCAGGGAATATTAATGGTAATCATTATAGATGAATTATATAAAATCCTGAATGCTTTGTGATTTTCTTGTGTGATCTTTGTATTTTTGCGTTGTCTATTGTGCATGCACAGAGCACTCTGTAGTAGTGAGTTTAATACAAAGAATTAACATATGTGTATGTAAGGCAAGTATATAATACAACGGGAACACAGTGGATGTATTTTTTCATGCACTCACGCTGTGATGTGGTTAATATAAAGTATGTTTTCCATAGGCAATTAGTTCCATCTCTAACATCGCGGGCTAAGTCTTTGATGGGTGATTTTATACTTTCAATGTTGAGAATATGATTATTAGTTTAATAGCGGCTTTGACCACCAATCATGTAATTGGAAGAAATAATACTATACCTTGGTTTTTACCAATTGATCTAGATTGGTTTAAAAAAAACACATTGCACAAACCCATCGTGATGGGACGCTGTACGTGGGAAACTCTACCATTACCTTTGTCAGGGCGTATGAACATTATCTTGAGTCGTGTTCCAAATAAGAGCACTAAAATGGTGAAGTGGGTGACGACCATTGAAGATGTTTTTAGGGTTTCCGGCACAGCTCCAGAGATCATGGTGATTGGTGGAGGCGATGTGTATCAGCAGTTTATCTCAAGCGCTAAACGATTATATCTAACACATATTAAGACAGTAATTGCAGGAGATACTTATTTTCCATACTATGATCGAACTCACTGGCAAGAGGTTTTTAGCGCATGTTATTGTAGGAATACATATCATAAGTATAATTTATTATTTGAAATTCTTGAGCGATATAATGAATGCGATGTTGTGTTTTCGAAAAAGTGCATTGCTGGTCATTACTAGCATGAGGGATACAGTCAAGATGAATAATATTCATGTATATTTTATATAGTATAGTGAGTAAATGTTACAGTGAGACACTATTTTGTCATTAAAATACCTTTTCTCAAGCTTGATAACTATAAGCTAATAACATATGATGATTATCATGATGTGGACTAGAAGCATGATGGGCACGCACTGCGTATTTAGCAAGTTTTTATACAAAGATAATGTGATTCAAGAAACAAAGACAGTAAATTACTGCTAATAGTATGCTTAAAGACATATCTGCTCTTTTTTATGGTAAAGAGTTATTAAAGTTGATTATATGTAATTTTTGTGGATGTAAGTGTATAGCATGATGTATGAAGGTAGGCAATCCGGATTATAAGTTTTTAATTTTTAATCAGTTAAGACTTTTATAACAATAGACCCGCGGCAGGTATGGAGAAAATTCTGCAGCATTTAACACATTGCGACAATATTTTTTTAAATACTAGGTGTATGGTGTAATAGTAATGCGGTATTACGGAGCTGTATTCTTTAGTGATATTACTAGGATATCATATACCATGACACGCTAACCATGACGATTTAGCGTTCAGTGTACTAGATCTGGATTGAATCAGAGAGATACAGCAAGTATATAAGCATCAAAATTAGTTTGATCGAATGCCGTTCAGACCATAGAACTCAGGCATCATAAATAATAGTAAGATTTTATTGGAAAATAGTAGTGGTAATGCACACCATATGTTTTTAAAGAGTGTAAATACACAATATTGTATATATCTAGCGTAGAGTGTTTTTAAAGAAAGGCATTACATAAGTACTATGTGAGGATGTGCGATTCCCACGAGTTTCGCTTTCTTATCATCGAGATTGGGAAAGAAAATACATAATTTGTATTATTTTGTAAGCGAAAATGTATAGTGCGAGTATGAGCTTTCTAATGAAAATATACAGCAGATATGCCAAGCCATAACATTTATGCTCAATGTTTTATACAGACGATTGTCAGTGCTTTTTTTGTATATGAGTATGCATGGGTACAGAATAATATACATGATTACTTCATTTTTATTGAATAACTCAATGTGAAAATAATTCTTTGATTTTTGTGTTTTTGGGTCTCTATCAATATTTATAGTAACACACAGAGTGATGTTTATAGTTTATAAATACAAGAAATAGAAATATTTAAAAAATACATACGATTGATATCATTATACATGTCTGAAACAGATGGTAATCGCGGTTATTCATAGTCTTTGTAATCTGTTTATTATAGAATTTCCTTCTATAATTTTATTTGATTTCAAATATGTGTTCTATATATTCTGAGTAATTTAGATGTTTTATTTTTAAGTGTTTGTATATTTTCAATAATGTAGTATTAATGAGTGATTGCTTCTGTTTGTGAACGTCTACAGACGTGGTTGTATACTTAATATCTCAAGTGAATATCTGGGGATAATAAATCTTAGTTCTTTTGCTTTTTTCTGTGTTTAATGTACTTAAAAAGTTTATTTTGGTACAAAAAGTAACATTTTTTTGATCTAGCGGTGTGTGTCTATATAGTTTATAAGTTTTCTTCTTTTGCAGATTCCATTAGATGATTAATTTGTTTTGTGTCAATACGATGATATAAAGTTTTAAACTCGTTTATCTTATGATTTAGCAATGGATGTTCAATATTTTTCCAGAGAATTTTATGATTTAAAAACTTTTCAGATCTTTGAGTAAGTGATGGAACAACTGGTTGAAGCCAGTTTATTAATATATAGAATAGATTAATACCCATTGAGCAGATTTCTTGTAGTTCAGTCTCGCGCCCTGTTTGTTTTGCTATCAGCCATGGTGCTTTTTGATCAATATAGCGATTAGCAATATCAGCCAGTTTCATGATTTCGCGTATTGCATGATTAAATTCACGATTATTCCAGAAATTACCAATGGTAGTAGAAGATTCAATGAAGGTGTTATGTAGTTTTTTATCATCAATGGTATGAGATAATTGACCAGCAAACCTTTTATTAATAAAAGAGGCTGTACGTGCAGCTAGGTTAACAATTTTATTAACGATATCACTATTTACACGATGTAAAAAATCTTCAAGATTTAAGTCAATGTCTTCAATATGCGATGAAAGTTTAGATGCGTAGTAGTATCGTAAACTATCGGAATCAAGATATTGAAGCCACGTTTTCGCTTTAATAAAAGTTCCGCGTGATTTTGACATCTTAGTTCCATTTACTGTGAGATGGCCGTGAACAAAAAGGTTTGTGGGGGTCCGCAGTTGACTCCCATTTAAAATTGCAGGCCAGAATAAGCTATGAAAATATATAATATCTTTACCAATAAAGTGATAGAGCTCGGTGTCAGAATCTTTTTTCCAAAAAGATGCAAAGTCAATGTTTTTACGTTTCTGACATAAGTTTTTAAAGGCTGCTATATAACCAATAGGAGCATCTAGCCAGACGTAAAAATATTTACCTGGTGCATCAGGGATTTCAAAACCAAAGTACGGTGCATCACGTGAAATATCCCATTGTTGTAGGCCGATATTAAACCATTCGTAGAGTTTATGAACGATTTGTGCTTGCAACATACCAGAGTCAATCCATGTTTTGAGAAATGAAGTGAACTGTGGTAAATCAAAAAAAAAGTGTTCAGAACTACGTAAAACAGGGGTAGTGCCAGATAAAACAGATGTAGCTTCAAGAAGTTCAGAAGGATTATAGATTGCAGAGCAGATTGTGCAGCTATCGCCGTATTGATCTGGTGATTTACAGTGCGGGCAGATGCCTTGTACAAAGCGGTCTGGAAGAAATATTCCTATATCTACATCATATAGTTGAGTGACCATACGTTTTTTAATAAAACCATTGTTTTTTAATCGTGTATAAATTAGTTCAGACAAATCACGATTTTCTTGACTATGAGTAGAATAATAGTTGTCGTAGCTAATATTAAATTTTGCAAAATCATCTTGGTGTTCTTGACTACTTTGTGCAATTAATTGTTCAGGAGAGATTCCTAATTTCTTTGCTTGTAGCATTACAGGCGTTCCATGTGTATCATCAGCACATATAAAGTACACCTGATTGCCGCATATTTTTTGGTAACGTACCCAGATGTCTGCTTGGATATGTTCTAGCATATGACCAAGATGGATAGAGCCGTTTGCATATGGCAGAGCACATGTTACTAATATTTTTTTTTCAACTGTAGACATAGTCAAATTAAGTATACCTTGATTGATAATACAAATATAAAATCTTATCATAACTGATAATGTATTGCTGCGTAAACACTGTCGTGTATTAAAATAGATATTTTCTTGTATCTTAAGCATAGCAAGTGCATTATGGGGCGATGATAGATATTATTCTAGGTTAGCTTTTGAGCGTTTCACTCCTGAGTTTACATACGAGGCTTGATATATTGGAAATGAATGGCCGGTATAGAACAATCTAGAGTACTTTTATTATTTTGTATTCAAGAATGATATTCTTAGAGAAGTTGTAAGATGTATTTAGATTATATTATTGTGCGATGGGATCGTGCATTTTCTATGCATGTTCGACACTCCCTCATAATTAAATTGATGTATAGAGATAGATACTGCTAGAAAAATTCTGAATCAGGAGATAGAGGCAATAACCATGACTACTAGTAGGTGGAGCTTGGTAAAAAGAATATCATCTTTTAGAGTATATTGATTATAAGATTTATACGCGGAAGATTTGGTGTAAAAATAATATAGAGGCATATAACTGTATAGTGTGTATGTGGTTATATGGGCATCAAAGAGAATTCAACTATCAATTACGGTCGTCCTAACACCACAATATATGTAGCAGAGAACTTTTTGTTAAGTGTGTATCTAAATAAAAACACGTTGTAGAAAAGACAAGAAAAATTGTCGTGGTATTAAAATGCTTGAAGTGATTGTAGCATAACCAATTTGATTGTAGATCCAGTGTATATAACATGTTTTTATCGGAAAAGTAACGTATCATTTAAGCTTGTTAAAAATTTTTATACAAATATGCATGTGTGTTATTAGCTATATGTTGCAACAATATAATATTAAAACTCTGCACCAGAAGGACCATATGTGTTCGGCCTAGTTTAGCCATCGTTTTTTATTGTAGTCGATATAGAAGAGATAACAATGCATGTGTATAGTGAGTATAAATAGCAATCACAATAGGTGTGCAGCGAAAAATAAAAATGCTGCATTGTAACAACGCGTAGTGATATTATATAAAATATTTTTGTCGTGAATATTACGTGCTGAGATAATCTTCAGTGAAGATATGGAGACAGATATATTGATAGCAGTGTATACTTTTCTTTTAAAATGATTCAGCGAGATTGTCAAGTATAAGTGATGATTGATTCAGTGTTAATTATTTAGGTAGTCATTATGAGTAAACCAATTGTATTTAGCGGGGTACAACCGTCAGGTGAATTAACTATCGGGAATTATATTGGTGCACTTCATCAGTGGATAAAAATTCAGGATGAGTACCGCTGTATATATTGTATTGCTGATTTGCATGCTCTTACGGGACGACAAGATCCAAGAGCTTTACGCCAGGCTACGTTAGATACAATAGCAATGTATTTAGCCTGTGGAGTAGATCCTCAAAAAAGTATGATTTTTCTGCAGTCACAAATACCTGAACATACTCAGTTGAGCTGGGTTTTAAATTGTTATACGTATCTTGGTGAATTAAACCGTATGACTCAATTTAAAAATAAATTATCGAACTATGCGGAGAATATGCATTCCGGTTTATTCAATTATCCAGTGTTAATGGCATCTGATATTCTCTTACATCAGGCAGCCATCGTGCCTGTAGGTGCAGATCAAAGGCAGCATTTAGAACTGAGTCGTAATATAGCCTTACGTTTTAATCAGTTATATGGTGATATATTTATAATACCTGAACCATTATTTCCGCAGTGCGGTGGCCGCGTTATGTCGTTGCTCAATCCCACCACAAAGATGTCTAAAAGTGACCGTAACCATAATAATTTTATTAGCCTTCTAGAAAGTACGCAGTCAGTTCGAAATAAAATAAAAAGGGCTGTCACAGATAGTGAAAACCCCCCAGTGATTCGTTATGCTCCAAAGGAAAAACCTGGTATTTCAAATTTGTTAGTAATCTTATCGGCTATACGAGGTGTATCGATAAGTGTACTGGAAGAGGAATTTTCTGGTAAGTTATATGGTCATCTGAAAGATGACACAGCGGAGGCAGTATCTGAGATGGTTAATAAATTGAATACAATGTATCATGTTTATCGTCATGACGAAAGCTTTCTTTGTAATGTAATCCATCAGGGTTCAACAAAAGCACGTATGGGCGCTCAAAAAACATTACACAAAGTTTATGATGCTCTTGGTTTATTTATTGAATATTAGATGATTGCTTACCTCCTAAGGTGACTCATCGATATGGCATTTTACAATGTTAGTCTTCTGCTTAAATTGTAGGATTTGAAGAAATATATATTTTGTCTATGATTCAATCTTTAGTTCTGAATATATTTTGCATGCATCGAATGTCCCATTACATTGATTTCAACAGTTTTTATTTTTATGAGAGAGTGAACATATTATAATATTTATTTGCAGGCGACCTATAGATATAACACAGTATAGATATTTTATATATTTTACAAATGTGCATAGATTAACAATCAATGCTCAGTGAGAAAGAGTGTATGAATTTTTGCCATGCAAGTTTTTTCTTAATAAAAAACTCTTCAATATCAGTAATACTGTGCTATTTCTTTTTATTTGGATATAAATATGTATAAAAGATGATTTTGCAATTGTGAATTATGAGAAATCGATTCTAGATAACTGTATTTTTAATGCGCATATAATTCATTTGAATTAATGTAAAGTTAGTTTTTAGATATTGTAGTTAAAATAACATATAGAATTTAGAACAATATGTGATGATATCACTAAGTCGTATGATATAGTTTTTATTATACTGCATGCTCAGTGATATTCATGCAATCTTTCAGATTGCATGAATATAATATATTGTAATAATAATTTCTATAATGAATAATTATATTGTATCATATGTTTTTAAAATAAATACATGATGTTATGACATCTGACAAAGATTGCATTTAAATATTAAAGAGTGATTCATACTATGATATGATCGATTTCTTTGATGCTACAACACTAGTTATACATATAATTTTTGTTCTAATATAATATGCAATTACCAATCTTATAAAAGAAAAAATAAATATATTATTGAGCAAATAAATAACATAATGAGTAGGGTATAAATTATTTGTTAAAATATACTGACACATCTATCTGAATTTATGTAGATGTTTTTATTAAAAAACTGTAAGTCAGAAATATTATATAAGGTAGATATATATTTTTATACTAGTATGATGTGCTTAACAATTGATATCTGTGTCTAACAATAAAAACCTATAACGAATCTCATTACAAATTATTAGCAAGTTACAATATTAAACTTGATAGCTTTACATGCCACTTTGTGCTGTACTAAAAATAGTTTGCTGTGTACAAGAGATTCAGAAGCATCATTAGACGTCACAACTAATTTCTTTCACAAATGAATGATTACTAAGAGCTTGATCTGATGATTTTAGGAATAAGGTCTCCGTAGTGTTATAGACTCAGAAGTAGACTACTAGTCATGCGCTATCTCTAATACGAGGTAGATCCGAGAGACTTATGTTGAAGTATGATTAATCTGCATGTATAAATAATTAGCTATTCTATGATAGGATATTCAGTTCATTTAAAACTTTTCGGGGAAAGAGCAATGTCACGAATCTGCCAGGTCACAGGCAAACGCCCCATTACCGGGAACAACCGTTCGCATGCTATGAATGCCACAAAGCGCCGCTTTCTACCAAATTTACATTCTCATCGTTTTTGGGTAGCAAGTGAAAAACGTTTTATTAAACTACGGCTGTCTGCTCAAGGCATTCGTATTATTGATAAAAATGGTATTGAACTAGTGTTGGCAACATTACGAACACGTAGAGCTAATGATCCAACACACAAGGAAATACAATATGGCTAAAGGTGTACGTGAAAAAATTAAGATGCTTTCGTCTGCCGGTACAGGTCATTTCTATACCACGACTAAGAACAAGCGCAACAAGATTGAGAAATTAGAACTGAGAAAATTTGACCCAGTAGTGCGTCGTTACGTATTGTATAAAGAGGCTAAAATTAAATAATACATTTTGAGTGCAAAATAGAAGCCATGTGTAGAATCTATATATCTATTATCACAACTCTAAACTTATCGATAGTGATAGCATTATAATGCGATGGTATCCATGGTTGAATAGCAGCTACCATACAATTATTACGCAGCACATAGCACACCGTGGTCATCATGCGTTGCTAATTCAGGCTCTACCAGGTATGGGAGTAGAGATTTTAATTAGAGAAGTAGCACGATGGTTGATGTGCTATGACCGACAAGGCGTAAAAAGCTGTGGGCAGTGTCACTCTTGTGGGCTCATGCTGTCTGGAACCCATCCTGACATGCATAAGATAGAGATACAAAAAAACACTAATACGATTGGAATTGATATAGCACGTGGTGTTATAGCAAAACTTTATCAGCATTCCCATTTAGGTGGGGCAAAAATAGTATTGTTGCTAGACGCTTATAAGCTCACAGAATCTGCGGCTCATGCACTGCTAAAAACCTTGGAGGAACCTTCTTCTAATACCTGGTTTTTTCTTACAGTACACGATCCTTCATATCTTTTAATGACACTACGTAGTCGTTGTCTATTATTAAAACTACCCATACCCGATGAGGCGTTTAGTTTACACTGGATAAAACAGCAGCACTCATCTGAGCATAATGGATGTCACACAGCTTTACGTTTATCTTCTGGTGCACCTTTAGAGGCACTCGAGTTATTAACAGGATCATCATGGAAACAGCGTTTATTGGTATGTTCTAGGTTGTCTGAAGCATTACATGGTGATCTTTTGAGTTTACTACCTGTGCTTAATGATAATAATGCGATAAAGCGTATTAACTGGCTATGTTCTCTATTGATTGACGCAGAAAAATATCGTAAGGGTGCAGGAGAGTTTGTGAGTAATCTTGATAATCTACCATTAATCATAAAAATTGTAAGATTGTTATCGAGCCCTATGCTGCATGAGAGTCTCGATACTTGGACCAGATGTTATAAAAGATTATTAACGATAGAAGGCGTAAACTCTGAATTATTATTAACAGAACAACTTTTACGTTGGGAGCGCGCACTAAAAAAATAGCATTTACTTTTGAGTAAAGTTATATTTGACATATCGTTTAAGAAAATAGTATTACAGAAGTATTTGATATATGACAAAGACACATGTGTGATCTTTTCAAGAAAAAATATTATATTATGTATTTAATATGAATACCGGTGATGTATTGGATTGTGGTCACCTATCGAGTAAATGTCAGCGAGATAAAAGATTTTTTTTATAAGCTATGATAGGAGCTTGGTTACAGTATTCTAAAAACATAGATAGACTGTTTGACGCTTTAGAAGAAAAAGAGATGTCATAATAGATATATATATCATTGCTGATGGATGTTAGGCGTGCTATGCAAAACGTACGTCTAATAAAGCATGAGTACATATTTGCGAATCTCAGTATTTCAGAATAGGATATAATCATTCCGTATCATTTATTATTTCATAGGTAGTACATAACGAGTAATTTTAGTATGGTAGTGAATCAAATGATATACGGATTATACCATTCTATGAATTAAGAATTTATTTTTATTATGGCATGAATACATCGATAGTATTTTACACTGTGAGTGTACTGATCTTAACCGATTGTGAGAAGACTGTATTATGATATATTTCACATTTTCTTAACCTCTTGAATCGTATAGAGTTTTTCTAGATAATATCACTATTATTCTTCATTCCTATCATGATCTAGTGATCATTTTGTGTGTTGACAATTTAACTGCTAGGATAATAGTATTATTGATTGTATGTATACTGAGGTTCCTGTGAGTGTGTGATACGGTGAGCATTTTGACTAAAGCTGCTCGAGTGTTAAAACTGTTAAGGGAAACTTACAGTCAATAGATAACAGCAGTTTAGGGGTATATGCATTCACAACCCGTTGGATTTCCTAGCATAGATGAATACATTTATCACGTTATCTTTATGTGATTTTAATACGCAATATGATAATGATATGTTATAAATTATATGGGCGATGCTATTTGTCTCGTTTTGATTATTATGGAAGCGTCAAAGAGGTGGAATGGTAACTATTTTTTGCAGGATATACATTTAATACAGTTAATCTAGCGTGATCAAGAGTACACAAAAAATGAGTATTATTAGAGATCTGTATATTAATGTGAATTAATATTATTAATATTTGATGTATCTTACTCAAGATCATCGTATCTGTGATACGAATGTTTTTGTTAGGTAGAGGAATATTGCGATCATAGTATGTGGCTACAATTAATAGGCTGTTTTTGTAGAACTTATGCAAAAGTAAAAGTTTTTCATGAGTTTCTCCGATAAATCATATGAAAACTATACTAGCATTGAGAGAGTAGAAGTATTAAGAGGCATAAATTGTATTATCTTTATATTCGCTCACAGAAGGCAGAGTTTTGCTGTATACAAAGAACAATGGGATCACAGTTTATTGATTTTTTATATCTCATTTATTATAGAATGTGGAACTTTAGACAAGCAATAAAATCTAAAAATGTATAGCGGTAAAATGGCTGTTCAAGTATTGCAGATAACAATCATTTCTTAGACTTCACATCATTGAATATGACAAAACCCGTTTATTGTAGTGGAAAGTTTTTAAAAAAGATGTCAGCTGTAGATTACTTACACTCTTTATTTTTTACATACGATAAGTATTGTAATGCTAATGACAACAAACACTATACTTGGTAGAAGAGCTCCTAATATCGGAGAAGCATGACAAACTAAACTTAATAGGCCAAAAATTTGATTGAGGATGTAAAATAGGAATCCAAAACTAATTCCCGTAACAATTTTTACACCCATAGACGTTCTTCGCAAGGGCCCAAAGATTAATGATAATGACATCAGCATCATTACTATCAGAGATAGTGGTTGACATATTTTCCCCCACATACTGAGTTGATAACGCGTGCCTTGTTGACCACTTTGGTCTAAATATTTTAAATAGTGATACAATCCCCGAATGGATAGTGTTTCTGGATTAAGAGTGAGTATTCGTAATTTATTAGGTGTAATCGAGGTGTTCCACTCGTTATGCACAGTGTACGTATTGCAAATCTGTGTTATCTGATTGAGATTAGACTGATAGACCTCTGATAAATCCCATAGTTTTTTATGTGCATTATATTTACCAGATTTTGCATATTGTACAGTATATAGGTTTTTATTGTTACTAAATTTATATATACTAATACCAGTAATTTGATTATTTGTATGTATCTTTTCAATAAAAATAAAATTTGTATGTTCCCGTATCCAGACGCTCCCTGTAGTAGAGTACACTGCTGTATGCATTAACTTTTTGATTCGATAGTTACGTGCAATGTCCACTCCTAGTGGAGTAATAAATTCACCGATGAGCATCATTATTACGATCAGAGGGAAAGTGATTTTCATTACTGATCCTATAATTTGCATACGTGTAAAGCCAGCCGCTTCCATCGCAATAAGCTCTTTATTCTGAGTTAATAGTCCTAGTCCTATTAAAGCACCAAGTAGCGCCCCCATTGGAAAGAATATCTCTATGTCTTTAGGTATACTAAGAATAGTATATAGTATTGCACTGAGTAAGTTGTATTCACCTTGTCCTGTTTTTCGTAATTGATCTACAAATTTAATCGCACTCGATAGCGATACAAGCATCAATAGCGTAGAAAGTATTTGGTTTGCGATGGTTTTACCAATATATTTGTCAAAAATATTCAACATGTTTAGATTAACTCCTACGAACACACCATTCTCTGAATTTGCGAAATAAGGTGGTGTCCCATAAATTTAATATTATTGCAATTCCTAGATAAACAATATTGATGATCCACATTGAGATAGCAGGGTTAATCTGTCCCTTTCTACCACCAGACTGCATTAAGCTCTGCAGTAAAAAAAAGATTAGATAAAGAAGCATTGCCGGCAATATAGAGAATATGCGTCCATGACGAGGATTAATCGTACTTAATGGTATTACTATTAACCCCATTACTAACACTGCAAATACTAATGTTAAACGCCAATGTAATTCACTACGATAATTGGGAGCATAAGTGTTAATAACCCAGAGGGCAGGCAAACTCATTTGTTCAGCATTATTAAAACTTTGTGTAATTTCAGGAGGATGAATGATCGCTTGATACGTTTTAAAATTTGTGATACGGAAATCATGTAGAAATGGAGTTCCTTCAAAGCGAAAGCCAGTATCCAAAGTTACTATTTGTGCACCATCATGTCTTTGTCCTATATAACCTTTATCTGCAATAACTATATATGGTTGCATATTTCCTTTGTTTTTTGATTGAGCAAGAAAAATATTTGTGAAGGTTTGTGGGTTTATTTTTTCAATAAACAACACTATACGTCCATCTGGTGATTTGTGAAATTTTCCTGCCATTAGTGATGTAATACTGAATCTTTCTTTGGCATGCTGTATAATTTTATTTTGATATTGCGCAGACCAGGGCCCTATCCAGCCATTGTTCAATGTTGCTAATAGCGCGGTGACAAGTATTAATATCATAGAAGATTTAATCAGTATACTTTTACCTAAGCCGCAAGCGTGCATGGCTATAATTTCACTATTAGTATATAATCGTCCAAATGTGATTAAAATAGCTAAGAACAAGCTTAAAGGCAGGATAAGCTGCGCCATCAGTGGTATACTCAGACCTAATATTGTTAGCACTATATTGATGGGAATATCACCTTCTACCGTTGCCCCGAGTATCTTCACTAACTTTTGACAAAAGAAGACTGATAGCAGGACAAATAAGATAGCTATTTGGTTTTTTAGTGTCGCCAACACGAGATATCTAATAATAATCATACTAATTATACTTATAACAACTGGAGTTTTTTAGGATAAAATTTCGTTTCACTGTGTATACGCATTCTGCGGTATTTTTTTAGCATCATCGATCCTCATCATCATGCATTGTGCGAGCTAAAATGTTTTTATGCAGGACATTATGAATCCTAAAACTATAATTGCGATTGAGTGAATATGATAATATATCTATGTGCATGCTAGGAGAGCATATCATCTATAATATTTAGAAACGCACAATATTATTAAGTGTATTCAACATGTATGATCATAGTATCTTTTATATTTAATGATGGTCGACCTATATAGTGGATGCTATATGTAGATAGAAGTGATAATTTCATAATCATCTACTAGATTATTATGACTGATATTGAAGTTTTATAATTTTTCGTTTGTGAATTGAGCTTCAACAACACACACTGTGTTATTAATACTAAATATGTTTCCAATAATGAGACTAAATATCACTTTCATTATTCTTTTGAAAAGAAGTTTGTTTTGCAATCAATTGTTGGATTCAGTTCCATGAGCATTCTTGTTACATATTGAGCGAGAGTGTATATCTCTATGTGTAGTAGGATTACAAGACAATATTTCTGGGTTATATTCAATAAATATTGCAAGTATAGTATGATGTATGAGAAGTGTCATAGTATTTTGAGCTATTTTATTTTAAAACGCTAGTGTCTATGGATGTAGACACAAGTTTATTTAATTATATTATGGCATGGTAAAATTTATGAACCATGTAGATTGTTAGATTGAGTTATCTCAAGAGCATAAAATGTTTAGAGTAAATGCTCTAGAAACATCTATGTTTTTAATAATCTTGACTTTTTGAGCACTTATTCTGAGATTGAGAGGAATTATTGTAGTATGTTTTTAACAAGTATAAAAATATTGTTTTTTTGGGATGGTGGTCATAACTTCAATAGCCTGCAACTGATGCAGTGACCAATGATAGTATTCCAGTGTGTATTTTGTTTGTGCTATAGTTGTTTTTCCATCGTGTGACTACAGTAGATAGATGATGCTTAGACTTATTCATATCATTTCAAGGTTTTTACCTTGCTTATCAGAGAAAGCCAAGCCTGAGTGTTTATTTATGACACTGCAGTGTTTATAGTATGTATCCATTTTTTATATAGAATATATGCGGCGTAGTCTTTATGAATAAATTTGTGTAATGGAGAATGTTCATATATGTATGAGGCATGATTCACGGATTGTATTGTATTTTTTCTGATTGTATACGCTGATAAATTTCTTCACGATGCACCGAAATATTTTGAGGTGCGTTGACACCAATGCGTATCTGATTGCCTTTTACTCCTAGCACAGTAACAGTAACCTGATCGCCAATCATGAGAGTTTCACCTACTCGACGAGTTAAAATAAGCATTTTGATCTCCTAAACAGATTAAGTTAGTGTGGCATATTCTCTCTCAGAGTGCTAGTGATGTATTAGCATATTATGCTATATACTAGATGAGGGAGCACATATTGAGTATATACTCGGGGTAATTGGTTAATATTATTTTAGATTACATTCATAGTGTATGCTGCGCTTGTTTGATTGTTGACTATAGACGGAGCGTTTTGATACTAGTGTTTTTATACAAAACGGTATCTATTTTAGAGCTTTGATTGTTATATACGACGTTATTGTTTGCGATATGTGCTAGAATATAGCGTAACTGTACATCTATTTCGACATCCCTTTTGCCGTTTTCAGGTAGGTGTGTTGTACTACATAATTATATAAATCGTAATTAGCATACTCGTTCTCTTGTGTATAGATTGTAATAGGGTGATATGTAAACTCTCATATTAAGAGGAGCCGATATGTATGTGACAATGCAGACATGATTAGGTATGCTATCTTAGCTGATCAGACAACCATAATTTTATATTCGATAATGCCATGGGCAAAGCTGTAAAATTAATACCGCCTACGTGTGCTAGAGACGGGGAGCCACCACCTTTTCCACTAACTTGGTGTGCAAGATATTGCACCAGGTCAGTTGCTTTAATACGGTTAGTGAGATCTGTAGAAACGCTAATAATAAGTGATACTCTACTATTTGCAATAGTGCCTAAGACAATAATAGCAGAGTTACAATGATTTTTGAGATGATCAATCATGATATGTAGTACTTTTGGCTCTATATTTTTTACATTTTTTACTAATAATGTCACGCCTTTTATCGTTATGGCTTGCGGGATTAATAATCTACTTTCGTGTATAGCTTGTTGATTATGCAGTTTTTTGATGTTCTTTTCTAAAGTATCAGTATGTTGAATTAGAGTGGTTATTTTTTTCTGTATCTGAGATGGATTAGTTTTTACTAGTTGGCATATCTCTGAGAGTTTTTTCTTTTGGTTATATATGTGAAGTAATGCTTCTTCTCCTGTTATCGCTTCAATTCTGCGTACCCCCGCTGCAGTGCCTGATTCAGAGAGGATACAAAATAGACCAATATTACCAGTGCGCTCAACATGTGTTCCTCCGCATAATTCTATGGAAAAATCCCCCATTTCCAGGACTCTTACATATTGACCGTATGTTTCACTAAATAAAGCCATAGCACCACGAGATATAGCTTCTTCTAACTCCATTGTATCTGTTTTAATGAGTAAATTGCGACGAATTTGTTGATTAACAATCATTTCCACTTGATGAATTTCTTTTTGTGTAATGGCTTTATCATGCGAGAAATCAAAGCGCAAAATTTTTTCATTTATCAACGACCCTTTCTGCTGTACATGTTGCCCTAAAAGTAGTCGTAAAGCAGCTTGTAGTAGATGTGTCGCTGAATGATTAATACAAATACATTTTCGTCGTTCTTCGCAGACCCGTGCTACTATCTCCTCTCCTACATGTAGGGTGCCGTTAGTTAACAGACCATGATGACCAATGGCTTGACTATATCTTTTTGTATCGCTAACAATAAAATTAGCATTATGGCAACTTTCTAATGTGCCATTATCCCCAATTTGTCCACCCCCTTCGGGGTAGAAAGGGGTAGTTCCGAGTACAATGACTCCATTTTGACCTGTATGGATAGTGTCAACATTTTTTCCGTTTATTATTATAAGAATAATGACTGCGCGTAGCATTAAGAACTGATATCCTTGAAATTCAGAAGTTTCAGTGAGATAAAATCTTTCGATAAACTCAGTGTGAAAAGTATTTGCATTACGTGCTTTCTGACGTTGTATCTGCATTGCGTGCATAAATCCGGATTTGTCAATTTTTAGATTACGTTGATAGCATATATCTTCAGCTAACTCCATCGGAAATCCAAAGGTGTCATATAGACGGAATAAGACCTCACCAGGCATGGTATCGTCTGATAGTTGATTGAGTTCTCCTTCTAAAATACTCAGTCCTCTTTCTAAGATTTTTATGCACTGTTCTTCTTCTGTTTTGAGAGTAAGCTCTACTTTGTTTTGTTGACGCTGAATCTCATGACTAACTGCACCCATAATCTGAATTAATGGACCCACTAGCTTAAAAAGAAATCCTTGTCTTACGCCTAAATTATAGGCATGACGTACTGCTCTTCGAATTAAACGACGTAAGACATAGGAGCGGTTTTCGTTGGACGGAAGTACACCATCTGCAATAAGGAACGCACAAGACCGGATATGATCAGCAATAACGTGTAAGGATATGTTTTTAAAGTCAGTGATACCGACCACCTGAGCTACCGATTGAATTAGTTGTGTAAAGATGTCAATGTTATAGTTAGAGTGAACATTTTGTAAAACTGCTGTAATACGTTCTAGTCCCATGCCGGTGTCTACAGAAGGTTCTGGAAGAAGGAGCAGATTTCCATTAGATTGACGATTAAATTGCATAAATACCAGATTCCATATTTCAACATAACGGTCGCCATCGGCTGACAGGCTGCCTGGCGGACCACCTGCAATATGTTCGCCATGATCAAAGAAGATTTCAGAACATGGGCCGCATGGACCTGTTTCACTCATTTGCCAAAAATTATCTGATGCATAAGGGCCACCTTTATTATCCCCGATCCGAATAATACGTATGGACGGTATACCGATGTCTTTTTCCCAAATATCAAAACTTTCATGGTCCGTTGAATATACGGTGACCAACAATCGCTCTTGTGGTAAATTAAACCATTGTGGACTTGTCAATAATTCCCAAGCAAATGTGATCGCTTCTTTTTTAAAATAATCACCAAAGCTAAAGTTTCCAAGCATCTCAAAAAATGTATGATGACGCGCAGTATACCCAACTTTTTCTAGGTCATTATGTTTGCCTCCAGCTCTAACACAACGTTGCGCACTAGTTGCGCGACTATATTTTCTTTTTTCCTGGCCAAGGAAAATATTTTTAAATTGATTCATGCCTGCATTAGTGAACAATATTGTTGTATCATTTGTTGGGACCAGAGAGCTGCTCGCTATGACTTCATGTCCCTTGCTTTTAAAAAAATCAAGAAATGCTTGACGAATTTCTATAGTGCTTTTATGCATGAGATATCCTGCGGTATCTTTAGGTATGATACGTGATTTTTTATATGGCAAAACCATCATAATGAGTAAGGTGATTTTCCATAAAATACACACTTAATTATTTAGAAAATTTAATAATTTTAAACGATGAAAGTTATTGCATCTAACAACATCATAGTAGTTATGAACTATAGTTCATGGAATATATGTAAAAGATGCATGCTGTATTTTATAAATTTAATAGTAGGTACTTTCAGTACCAAAAACCTGTTGATTATTGCTGGAACAGATAAGATGTCGTGTGACATATCACCTATATATGTAAACAGTTAACTAGTTCATAGATTTATTATGTGGTGGAAGTATAGTTATTGTGAGTATGGCTATGAGTATTTTCTTTCTTTTTTGTCTGATTTATGATCATATCATACTTTATAAGTTGTAGTGTGAATTGCCTATGTGGGCTGAGAAAATATAGTAGATATCACTATTGCATCATATGGGTGGTCAATGACTAATATTGTATATACAACACTAGAATTACAGCGATGATGTGAATCCTGAGTATTAAACATGAAATATATGTGATGTTGTCGAATACATACTATGTGTTCATTGTGAATTTAACAGAGATAATGGCACGATGCTATAAATGATTTTATCATCTCAGTAATATTAGAGAGGCAAGTAAAGAAACAGCATTCTGTATTTTTTTAGAAGTAGAACAATAGCATAATTCGTCAAACAGAGACGATACGATTTGGGGCATTATAATTAATATAAGATACCACATCTCCGCCGTATGCATGTCAGCATCATATGAATATCTATGCTTATATCGACGTGAATTATCTATATATAGATAGCATTTTGCATGCGTGAACAAGTTATTCTTAGTAGTTTTTGTCAGTAGTAGTGACCATGCAAGGAAAGTACTACATAAATACATAAATGCTATCTATCACTAATCTAGAAAGAGATAAGGGTGTCGTAAACTATTACGTATATTTGACAACGAGAATACGTTTTTGTTCGATCTATATCGTGATTGTCGGATGTCGTCAATGATTCACAGTTTTTAAATCATAAGAGATCAGATAGACTATTAGTCTATCTTTAACAAATAAATACTATTCAGCGCTTCATTTTGATAGTGTACTTTATAACCCTTTATGACAAGGCACTTATATAGTTGTATCTTTTAATATATTGATATTATCAGCATACGAATTCCAAAAAGATATAACGCTATGCAACATTGATTTGATAATAGATTGGTGTACGTTATTATATTCCAAACCACTACACATGCATTTATAATAACACTTTAAGCGTCATATATAAATCTTTTCACTTATCAGTGGCTTGGAGTGTAGACGAGTGTATCGAGAGATTATGATTTTCAGCTAAGCTCAGGACCACTGTTATTAACAGTGGAGACCAAAGAATTTTATTTAAGTGTATTGTATACTAATTTTTATAAAAATTTTTAATGTATGTTGGTGTAAATATCGCTTATTACATATACTTTAGTGATCGCTGATTACTAATGCAGCGAAATATTTTTCGGGTTAAAGATGAGCATTATTATAATTAGTACTTAAAGAATGTGGCATAATACATCTGCTTATAAGCAGATGTATTATTTATTATAATTATCTATAGATCTAGAACATTAGAAGAATGTTTATGTCAAACTTATCTTATCTGCAAGAAGTGTTACGTCGACGCACTTTTGCTATTATTTCGCATCCAGATGCAGGTAAAACTACTATAACTGAGAAGCTATTATTATTCGGGAAAGTATTGCAAGTGGCTTCAAGGTCTAAGGGTACGCGCTCTAGCCAATATCGTAAATCTGATTGGATGGAAATTGAGAAAAATCGTGGGATCTCTATTACTACATCTGTAATGCAGTTTCCTTATTGTGGAAAGTTGCTTAATTTACTTGATACTCCTGGGCACGAAGATTTCTCCGAAGACACGTATCGTACCTTAACGGCTGTAGATTGTTGTTTGATGTTGATTGATTCCGCCAAAGGTGTCGAAGATAGAACCAAACAGTTAATGGATGTCACTCGGTTACGTAAGACACCAATTCTAACATTTATGAACAAAGTAGATCGTAACATCCGCGATCCTATAGATATATTGGATGAAGTAGAAAGCAAGCTTAAAATAACCTGTGTGCCAATTACTTGGCCTATTGGATGTGGTAAATCATTTAAGGGTGTTTATCATCTATATAAAGACATAGTATACCTTTATCAATCTGGTAAAGGTCATATCATTCAAAAAATGCATACAATTCAAGGGTTATCTAACCATGAGCTTGATCTTACTATTGGCGATGATTATGCGTATCAGTTACGAGATGATTTAGCATTAATTCATGGTGCTTCACATACATTTAATCGTAACGAATTTCTTAATGGTGAGGCAACTCCTGTATTTTTTGGTACTGCATTAGGTAATTTTGGTATTGATCATGTTCTTGAAGGGATAATAGAATGGGCGCCATCGCCAATGTCACGAGGCTCTGATGTACGCATTGTAACTGCCACTGATGAACAGTTTAGTGGTTTTATTTTTAAAATTCAAGCAAACATGGATCCGAGACATCGCGATCGAGTAGCCTTTATGCGTGTAGTATCTGGAAAATATAAGCCAGGTATGAAGATGCATCAGGTAAGGACTAACAAGGATATGCTGATTACTTATGCTTTAACATTTATGGCAGGTGATCGTTCACATATCGCCGAAGCGTATCCAGGCGATATCATTGGACTACACAATCACGGCACTATTCAGATTGGTGATACCTTTACACAAGGAGAGAAAATACGGTTTATTGGTATTCCTAATTTTGCACCAGAATTATTTCGCCGTATTCGACTTCGAGATCCATTAAAGCAAAAACAACTGCTCAAGGGCTTAGTCCAGTTATCCGAAGAGGGTGCTGTGCAAATATTTCGCCCACTATCTAATAATGATTTAATTGTAGGGGCAATAGGTCTTTTGCAATTTGATGTGGTAGCTTCACGCCTACATAGTGAATATCATGTGAATGCAGTGTATGAAGATGTTAATGTTGTAACAGCGCGGTGGGTAGTATGCAATGACATTAAAAAACTTGCGCAATTCCAACGTTATAATGAGTTAAATTTAGCTTTGGATGGTGGGAAAAATCTCACTTATCTAGCGACCACAATGGTTAAAATGGGTATCGCTCAGGAGCGATACCCGGAAATTTTATTTTTAAAAACTAGAGAACATTAGATAGATGCACTATTATGTATACTTATGCAAGATGACGTCATCTTGCATGTATATGATGCTCCAAAATATTTTTTGTGCTTGTTAGTAAGCAAGTTTGATCACCACCTACAGATTTATATGATATTTTAGCATAAATTATTAAACTAAGAGGATGACATGAATTGCGAGGGAGGACGTAATATCACTATCAAGGTGTATATACCTCTCTCTACGTAATATAGTAATAATACAGAAGTAACTTGGGCTTTGGAGTTTAAAAACTCAAAATAAAGAACCAATCACGATCTTTATAATAATTTTGAGAAGATATACATAAGTATATCATGTTGTTAGCATGAGTTTAATACAAGCATTGATTCTTGAAATTATCTAGTATAAAATTTTTTAGTGGTACATGTTATTTCATTGTATCATCTGCATAATTAATACGATGACTAATATCAGGCAGCTTCCTGTGAAGAGGTTTGCTAGATGATTTTATTTATGAAAGTGTCGTAAGAGGACATCAGATATGAATAAATAAGTCTGTGAAAATCTTGCAAGGGCAGCTATACATTCGCGGAATGCTGTTGCAGAACGATCGTGTAGTTTTTTACAAGGAAGTGCAGATATGTATTATAATCATGCGATTTATTGATGACTAAGTTACACTTCATATGTACTCGCACAGCAGGTGCTTTGTTTCGTTTCAAGCAACATCGATATAGGTTGATAGAAAGCAATATTAAGATATGTTTATGTGAGTAGTGTGAATATTTTTGAATCATGATTGTGTAGATTTTTTCATAATATGTTGTAGTGTTTATGCGCGACTCTCATTTCTACACATGATGTGTATATATTTGGATAGTGATATGGTAGTGTGTGTAGGTTATGATTGTCTCTGAATCTTAAGAATGCTCAACGATACTTGCTGTATTTAATTATCTTGGTATGAGAGTAATAGATACAAGTGATTAAGAAATAGCTTATTGCTACGTGTTATGTGAGTGGTAGAGCGCCTATATCTATAGCAATATTATACTGAAGATAGAAAAATTATAGATATAATAGGGTGCGGTTTTGAGTAAAGGCTTTTAAGGTTTTTCCAAGCATTCAGAGTGATGTTTATCTGATTATAGATTGCTTAAATCATTCATAGTTGGATGTTATGTAGTAATCATATCGTGTAGATGAGATAAGAGAGGATAGGTTTTGGTATCGTGCGGTTTTTTCTACGGTCTATAACACAGTATGCACCATATTAAGCATTTTCGTGCGGTATTACCTTTTTAGAAAAGAATCAACACTGGTAATTCATCGATGTTTCTTATATTTTACATATAAAATTCTACTTTATGAATCAGTCACCGCACTTAATGATTGCGTCTTTTTTCGATCTCATCTATTTTGATGTATTTGTTAACAATGTGATTCACAAAATAAACTAAATTAACTATATTTCACTCTAAATAAGCTATATCACTTATAGATATATTACATGGTATTTGAATTCCATCCATAAGTTAAAAGTTATCGACTGATATGACGGTTATTAATGAAGATTTTTGTTAAATAGTAGATTGTATTTTATCAGTATTAGTAGACCAAGCCCTCTTTTCTAAAAAAAGATGAGAATCTACAAGAAACAAAAAGGAAGAACTATTGTCGGTGGTTTATATTATATGTGCGCTCTCACTTATTTTACATTCTTAATTCCCTTGTATTCTCGACGTTGAAGAAGATCTTTAGGTTTTGCTACAATAGGGCGGTATATCTCAATGCGATCACCGTGATACACGGTGTCATCTAGGGTGACGAATGTACCAAAAATGCCAACTTTATTCTTTATAAGGTTGAGCTCTGGGCGAAGATAGAGAATATCAGAAGTAATAATAGCTTGTTTTACAGTGCTGCCTGTGGCAAGTTCAACATGAATAAGATATTGTTTGTATGGGAGGGCATATACTACATCTACTAACATATTATTCAGTATAAACCTCTCTTGCACGTTTGTTAAATTCTTTTAGTAAACTAACATTTAGTTTATTTAGCTGTGTTTTAAGTGCTACCTCCATGAATATATTGCTAAATTCTACACTTAAATGCAGTTGTACCTGACATATTTCTTTTTTTTTCGTGATAAAGCGCCACATACCACTTAGTTGTCTAAAGGGCCCTTCAAGTAAGTGTATGTTAATACTATGGTTATGAACTAGGGTGTTACGGGTGACAAATGTTTGATGTATAATTCCTGCTATAACAATCTCCAGGGAAGCAGTCATATAAAAATAGTTTGCATCAAGCACTTGACTAGCAATGCATCCAGATAAGAATTGCGGATAGCTATTAATGTCATTTACTAAGCGATACATTTTTTCAGTACTAAATGGTACTAGTATCGCATGACTAATGTGATACATATTGATTCCAGTGATCTTTAATAACCATTTTGACTAACCTAGAGCGAGTGTTTGTAGTTATATTATAGGATATTGAGAATTTTTATATTCTCTATATTAAGCCTAACTCTCATGCTGGTATGAGGTTAATTGTGTACATACTAATACCTATAGATTGGGTTTTTGTATAAGTGGTGTGTTTCAGGAACTAGCATGGAAAATTATAATATATAATATGTGCTCAAGCAACTCTGTCTATGATGAATTACTTACTGTGTAATAAGTGGGATGCTCTTTTCTGTGTTTTACTGTACCGAGATGATACAAATGTATGAATTAAGATAATCTTTGGATGCTCAATTGGAATCATGCTATAGTCTTTTAGTATTGATTTTATCAATACATCATTAGATGACATAGAGTATGGAGAAAATGGTGGTCGATAATATTTTCTACTTTCTTATGTTTTTTTAAACGTAAGGCATGGTGCTTTTGAGCATAGAGTATTTTCATGTATTGAAGTTGTTGCGTCTTTCAGCGTTACAGGTTTATACAAATACTGTCAGGAGTTTTTATAGGCATATCGTTTAGTGTTGAAATTTAGTATACTGATAACCAGTATACGAAATTCTTGTCAATTTAATTGCATGATCATATAGAGTCTTTCGAAAGGTTTTTCTGGAGTCATAAATTATTGGATACGTCTTGAAAATAGCTGATGAAATTTTGATTTTAAGTGTAATAGTGGTGCTTGCGACATGATTAAAAAAGTCAATAATTCTGTATCTACTATCATTACAACTAATAAATATGCTTACTACTCATACTTTATAGAGAAAGAGTTTAATGCTGGATTATTGCTGCAAGGATGGGAGGTTAAGTCTCTTCGTGCCGGTCAAGTGAATATTAGTGATAGTTATATCATTTTACGTAATAATGAAGCTTTTTTGTTTGGTTCAAAATTTCAGGCGCTGAGGGTTGCATCATCATGTGTGGCATGTGAGACTGCCCGTAGTCGTAAATTACTTTTAAAAAAAAATGAAATCAATGAACTATGCAGTACAGTGCATCAGCATGGATATAGTGCTATTGCATTATCATTATTTTGGCAACGTGCTTGGGTAAAACTGAAAGTTGGTGTTGGCAAGGGCAAAAAACAATACGATAAACGCAGATCTATGAAAGATCAAGAATGGAAGTTAGCTCAAGCGCGCATCCTCAAGAACAAATAAATTATTTGCTGGTGTATTAGTGATTTATTAGGTATACTACCACATAGTATATGGGGCTGATTATGGATTCGACAGGATATGTAAAGCTTTAGGAGCATGCCGAGGGGCGGTTGGCCTCGTGAAAAGCCGCAAAAAATAGATGCAAACGACGAAAACTTTGCACCTGCTGCATTAGCAGCCTAATCAGTTTAATACACTGAAGGTGCCCTCTCTTCTTGGTTTTTTCTCTTAGAATGAGAGACTAGAGAGGTCAAATTTATAAGAGATCGCACATAAGCTATGCTTGGAGCTCAAGTGTTAAATTCAATCAAGCTAATTCTTTAGTAGCGTGTCCGTTCGCGCCTAAATTATGACTGAAATAACCGGACTAAGCATGTAGTGCTGACAGGCAGAGCAATTCTGGACGCGGGTTCAAATCCCGCCAGCTCCACCAATTGATTTTTTATGGAAATAAGATGGTGATGGTATGTAATGACTATTAGAGTCATATGTTTTTATATTGATAAAATCTTGCTCGCAACTGCGCTGTCTTATAAATATAGTCACAATACCTATATTATAGGTAGTATAGATTATTTAAGTATGCTGTAATCAATGTATATATCGGTATTAAGAATCGTATATAAGCAGAATTAGTGTGTTGAAAGATGTGCACTAGTATAGCAGTATGTATTCTTACAATATAGCCTTGGACTACACTAGCATCGTGATATTTCAATAGTATATTTCAATAGTAAATTGTGTATACTCTAGATATCTTCGCTGAACTATGCGCAGATCTCAATCACGCTTCACGTTTGCAGTCGCATAGCGCGACCATGCTTTTTACGGCATTTTGTGACCTCTGAAAGATTCTCGGTAAGGATTTGTTAATCTATAGGTGTTTATACTGTTTGAAGTGATTGCTATTTCGTTATATCATATTAATTTATATGAGTGCATCATGTAACTTTTTAAATTTTTTAAAATATATCGCAGAAATTATCACTAAAAATTATAACATTTTTCCATCAAAAAACAGAATCCTACTAATGCATCTTCAATATGACCACATGATTATGGATTGTTGGTAACAGTGAAAGATTCTAAAACTATGTCTGATGTATATTATAGCAGTGATGCACATGGTATCGAGCATCTAATGGATTTTTTGAATCGAGAGTTCATGTAGTATATTTTATATTAGGATGTTGCTGAGAGTCAGTAGTTATAATAGTCAGTATTAGAGTTATTGCATTGCCATTGATAGCAAGTATTAAAATTCAAAATTACAAAGTTATTATACAATAACACATTGTGATGAATATGTATTTTATAAAATACTGGGCGCTGTATTAGAATACCCACATACATTTAGCAGAAATATTTTTAGTATGCAATATAACTATTTATTCGATTTTGATATAATAAATACTGTATGTTACTAGAACGTATTTATTACATAATAAAAATTATATTGTATATGAGATGAATATCTTTATATCCTTAGATTTTGTTTTAATGGATAAAAATCACTCTATACATTTAACGGAGCACCATATTTATATATTATATACGCTACCTTAAAGTAGGATGAAGTTATGATGGTATTTTCTTATTTGTCTTAAACGAGAGATGGTAGGAATGAGTAATGCTATGGTGAGTATTAAAAAAATTTTTACTGTATATAAAGGATTTTTTACAGCATGCAAGTAGCCTTACAGCAACGAAAAATCTTAAAAACTATTTGTACAGATAGCACAGGATTACTGTCAAAAATTACTAATATATTTCATAATCATGAACTTAATATTTTAGAAAATACAGAATTTGTGGACCACGCTTCTTCTTTATTTTTTATGCGCACTGATCTGGAGGGTGTATTTGATGAGAATTGCTTTCTTAAGGACCTCGATGTTGTTTTACCAGAAAACTCTAGGTGCGAATTACATTTTGTAGGACGGCATAAGATTGTGATATTAGTGAGTCAGGAAGCCCACTGTCTTGGCGATTTGTTAATAAAAAGTGCTTATGGTGAATTAGATGTTGATATTGCAGCAGTAATTGGCAATCACGAGAAGCTACGTAGCTTAGCAGAGCGTTTTGAAATACCATTTATTTTCTTGAGTCATCAAGGTGTTACACGATTAGATCAAGATCGTAATATTGCTGATAGCATAGATTTGTATCAACCTGATTATATAGTTTTAGCAAAATATATGCGCATTTTAACTCCCGAGTTTGTATATCGCTACCAGAATAAAATTATCAATATTCATCACTCGTTGTTGCCCGCATTTATTGGTGCGCAACCGTATCATCAGGCGTACGAGAGAGGTGTTAAAATTATTGGTGCTACTGCGCATTACGTTAGTCATAAGTTAGATGCGGGGCCTATTATTATGCAGGATGTTATTCATATTGATCATAGCTATACGGTAGCAGATATGATAAGAGCGGGTCGTCATGTAGAGAAGAATGTACTTAGTCGTGCTTTGCACCAAGTTTTAACACAGCGTATATTTATACATGGTAATCGTACAATTTTACTATAATTCTTTTATATTGATATAGCGCTACTTACGAAATATGATAAAATCGGATTTTTTTATAATATTTACGATTTTATGAGACAGATCATCTGCTGATAATCTGCTTGCAGAGGTGTAGTAGAGAGCAGTTGATGGACTCAGACTTAGTAACTACTTATAATGGAGGGTCATAATATAAAACGCCTCTTACAATTAGAGGTGTTAGCAAATGATCTCAAACTATAAATATATTTACATGCTAAATCTTGACTTAAAGCATAAGTTTTATATATAATTAAAATAATGAACATTATTATAATAGGGTGATTAGCTCAGTTGGAAGAGCACCTCCTTTACACGGAGGGGGTCGGCGGTTCGAGCCCGTCATTACCCACCATATTGGGTCGTTAGCTCAGTTGGTAGAGCAGTTGACTTTTAATCAATTGGTCGCAGGTTCGAATCCTGCACGACCCATCAATTATTTTTTTAAAAAATATACGTCTACGAAAGTATAAAATATCGCAATTATAGTACGTATAAATATGTGCTATATGTAGCGAGATAGACAGGTAGTCTTAATTTTTGATGTGCATATGTTTTTGCATAGGACTGTTACTAGTTATCGTTATGGATTGGTAAATTTTTAACTTCTCGAAGTTGATATACGCAGTGCCCGTGTATCTCTCAGAAGAGACGTACATAAAATAATCCATGCTTTGTGTTCACAGAGTAGGCGCTACTATAGGATGTACAGAGTGCTAGCATTATTACTTTTAAGTATTGTGCTTTCATATGCAAGAAATAGTATTGATTTTTATCAAACAGATTATATTTTCATATTGATACCCTAAGGTATAAAATTCATTTTTGTATGTTTGCAGTGTCATTGGTATAGGATAAAGCTATTCTATGAGGAATAGAGAAAATTAAGTTCTATTGTTAAAAATTCTACTTACTGCTAAAACTAAAAGTTTAGTACCTGTAGTAGCTATAGATTGTAAGGTTGCTAGTACAACTACAATGATTATTGGATAATAGAACATTTAGTTTCTATACAAAAACTATTATGCCTCGTAGTTACTAGGTGCAATATCTCATAATCTATTCTTGCTATAATAAAATTTACATCAATATTATATGGCTATCTATTATAGAATGGTTCTATTGTTATATCCTATGTATGAGCGTATACACTAAAAGTGTTCTATTTCCTTCCTTACTGACAGAAATTTAGTATGGCTATTGTGAAATATATACGCTTATTAAATGAATTAATCTGAGATTAACTCATGGTACTAACTAAATATGTAATGCACATTATGGACATGGATTCACAGACGGTGAAAGACATACATATTTTAAGTTGTTTAAAAATAAAGCAAGATGATATGAATAATGTCCTTACAGCAGGGATGAGTTATTAATTAATAGATGTTGTATTCTCACTCTTTCAAAATAAACACTAATAGTTAGTAGCGATGTGTTCTTCTGAGATTTTTTTTGATTATGATCTCTATTGCAATAAATATGATCAAATGTAATGATGCGTTTTTTATATTCTTGATACAGAAGTATGCTCATTAAGTTAAAATTGTTTCGTTTGTGTCATTTTTATAGAGTAGTGTCATGATTTTTTTTAAAAAATAATAGTGTTTTTTTAAAGTTTTCTTGAAATACATTATAATTTAATTGAGTTAGCGTATATTTTTTTGCATTATAGCTAAACTGATTATAGATACTGGGGATTGTCAATGTTTCTACTGTATTAGCACATTCAATATGTGAGAGAAATTTTGGTGGTACTAAGGTATCAGTGATAGGATCATAGACATCATGAGGAAAATCAATACTCATACCTATAAGATTTTCATGGTTTTTTATGGACACTTTTGGGTGTAGCCCTATTCCAGATATACCGTTACTGATCACTTCTGGTTGTCCATCAATAAGCGGGAAAATAATGGGAATCCCATAGTATAACGCTTCCAGACAAGATAATCCAAATGGTTCAGTGAGAGGGGTGCTCATGTAAATATCAATACGATTAAAAAAACTAGATGTTTCCTTCTGAAAACCGCTAAATATTACACGATCGCCTAATTTGAGTTTTTTTGTCAATATTTCTAGCTGTTTTTTATATCGTCCCTTTCCAGCAATCTCTATTGTGACGTGATGACCACGAAGAATTAATTCATGCACTGTTAGTAATGATACAGTAATTCCTTTTATGTCAACTAAGCGTGATGCAGTGCCTAGGCGTACAGGTTTATGAAGTGATTTTTGTATTTTGTTTATTCCTGGTGGAGTTTGAATACGATTTAGAACTACTAGATGGTGACACGGTAGATTAAAACGTAATTCCATCATTCGTTTTGATGCAAATGATGCTGCAATCACCCCATCTAGCATAGAAAAGAATCGAGTTACTTTCTTTTTTGTAGTAAAACGCCATGATGAGCCGTGATCATAATAGAGAAGTGTGGTTTTTTTTGGTTTTGCGGGCAGCTCTACCATAAAATTCCAGATAATTATAATATCAGATGATATGCGAGAGATTTTCCAGAATATCCAGTATTTTCGTAAAAATTTTGGACAACGTAGAGGTATGTGTGTAAATAATCTATTAGCGAACTGTATTCTATGATAATGACAAGGCATCTGATCTTGAATTTCAGTACCGATTTTATCGCTAAAACACATGATCACATGTTTATCATCAGAAGGGGTATGTATGTGTTGTAGAAAAAGACGCTCAACTCCACCCATCTTTTCTAAATTAATCACATGAAGCTGTTTCATATAAAAGGTTTCTCAAGAAAGGTTGAACTTTGTTAGCGGTAAGCGTTGCCATGTTTTTTTCTAATGAAAAAAGCGCTATTTGGTTTTTACCATACGTCCTAATTAGGGTAACGTTAGTAGGCCCATAGAGAGTAATATTAGGGCAGTTAAGCGCAGCAGCTAAATGGCTCAATCCTGTATCTACAGAAACGACTGCGCGTGCACCAGCTAGTATATATGCGATTTCTTCTAATGTTAGTTTAGGTAACACCTCCACATGACTAAAACCTTGTGCCAATCTTTGTGCACGTAAACGCTCATGATCATTACCCCACGGTAGTTTAACATACAGACCAGTATTTTGTATAAAGCTAATCAATTTTCTCCACTCGATCTCTGGCCATTCTTTATCCCATCGTGTAGTTGCATGTATGCAAACCGTATACTTACCAGTATTAAGGGGTAGATTTTTTCTAAAACGCTGTTCAATTGCATAATCGCCTGTGATTGTTGGTAAGTCATAATTTAGACTTTTTGCAAAAAGTATACGCGTGCGCTCTAAAGCATGTTTGGTTTTTGGGATAGAATAACGTTTATCATACCATAAACTTGCTAAGGGTTCTCTCGTACTATAAATATCAGCTCCGTGCTTTATACCTTTAGCTAAACGACTGATTAAAGTGGCGCTCTTGAGTAACCCCTGAGCGTCAATAATTGCATCATATGGATATAATTGAATGGAATTTTTAAATTTTATATATTCTTTTCGAACTAGACTACTAAACCAATTTTTACGCCAGCGACGTATGGCTACTGGAACAACTCGATTAACTGCTGGATGCCAGGAGGGAATTTCAATAAACTCTTCTTCTATTACCCATTCAACGCAAATGTTAGGAAAAGCCAATATAGCATCAGTAAGTGCAGGTAAAGAGTGTAGTATATCTCCCATCGAGGATGTTTTTACCATTAAAACTCGCATTTAATCCTCTATGGTATCGTGGAGTTTGTCTATCTCATTCATAACTCGGTCTGGGTTTATATTAATGAGGCTCTGGTGATAACCTATAGAAGTCCTAGTATTTCTCAGTGGAGGATATTTGTTAGTGTCACATATAATTCGAGCTTTTGTTGATAGAGGAGGGGTAAACTGTGGATTGCTTAGCCCATATAATCCAATCAGTGGACGATCGAGTGCAGCCGTTATATGCATGAGTCCAGAATCATTACTGATCACAGTATGACAGCAGGAAAGCATAACAACTGCTTCTTCGAGGTGAGTCTTCCCGGTAAGATTATGATAATATTGACGCATTTCACTAGGGATTTTAAGGAGAATTTTCTCCCCGGTATTTTTATCGTGTACGGAACCAAATACGAGAATTCGATAGCCTTTGTTAATTAAGGTTCTCGCTAGTGCGGCATAATGATAGTATGGCCATTGTTTAGAAAGACTCAGTGCTGTGCCAGGACAAAACCCGATCATAGGTCGTGATTGATTTAATAATCCAAAAGTACGCAAGGTCATGTGTTTTTCTTTCTCATGAACTTGAAGTTTTGGCATAAGCAGGGGATGCGGAAGATCGCTAGTATTATGAATGCATGATTTTTGACAACTTAACGCCACATAGCGTTGCACCATTAGTGGAAAGGCAGACTTCTTTAATATCCGTATATCATTTAAAAGTCCGTAACGCATCTCTCCTCTCCAGCCAGTACGATGTGGAATGGCCGCTAAGAAAGGAATAAGAGAAGATTTAAACGAGCCAGGCAGCACAAAGGCTTGGTCATAATTTTTTATGCGTAGTTTTTGACTTAAATACCAGCGTTCCATGAATTTTATTACTCCATGTCCTAGTGGCATCAATAATGCTGCATTAACCTCTGGCATACGTAAAAGTAATGGATGTGACCAAGCAGGGGCGAGAACATCAATAACGCTGTCAGGGTTTTGCATCTTCAGGGTACGATAGAGACTGTGTGACATCATCATGTCACCAATCCAAGAGGGTCCGATAATGAGAATCTTCATTTTAGAAATTAGCGCTGATTGATGTTTTATGGTTTAGCCATCCTATATACTCTATAATGCCTTCAGAAATCGTTTTAAATGGCTGATTATACCCCACAGATCGTAATTTCGTGAGGTTGGCTTGTGTAAATTCTTGATAAAATCCTTTCAAATGATGTGGAAAGGGCATATATTCTAGTGTGTTTTTTTTGTAATAGTGCAGCACAATAGTCGCAACTTCTTGGAATGAAGTGGCGTGACCGGATCCACAATTAAAAATACCTGAGACAGCATTGTTAAAACACCATAGGTTAACCGATGTTATATCTTTTATGTAAGTGAAATCGCGTTTAAATTTTTGACTTCCAATAAATAAATGCGGATTTTTGCCATTTTCCAGTTGTTGATGTAGGTGAAATATGACGCTAGCCATCTTTCCCTTATGATTTTCACGTGCTCCGTATACGTTAAAGTAACGTAAACCGCATATTGGTGACTGTGCGTGTGGTAATCTACAGCGGACATAGTGGTCAAAAAGCATCTTAGAGTATCCATATAGATTGAGCGGTTTTTCATACTGGTATTCTTCAATAAAGTTATCATTACGACGACCATATATTGCAGCAGAAGACGCATAGAAAAATGGAATTTTCTGTTTCAAGCACCAGGTGAGCAATTCTTTAGAGTATTGATAATTATTATCCATCATGTATTTACCATTCCATTGGGTGGTATCAGAACATGCGCCTTGATGAAATACGGCTGCTGTATTAGATAAATAATGTGTGTTTTCTAAAATCGATGTTCTAAAATCGATTTTATCTATATAATCGGCAATCTTGAGATCTGCAATATTAGAAAATTTAACTCCATTAGTTAGATTATCTACTACGATAATATCAGTATGACCTGCTTGGTTTAAAGAATGGATGATATTACTTCCAATAAAACCAGCTCCACCTGTAACAATAATCATTATTATTACCTAGAAAATTAACTTTATTATGAAAAGAAATTAACATGCTCACGGTTTGTATAATCTAATTTCACTATGCGAGTGCATATATATTACAGTATAGTGTCTTCTATGTTGTATTTTACATTTTAAAGTCATGCTAGAGTTGTAGATACATAGATTGTGGTATCTTAAATATAATTGTTAGTACGTACAACTGGGATGAAAACTATATATGTCTCGATAGTTTGCAATCCTATGATTATTGCATCAGCAGATAAATAGAGTTATCACCACGTTTAATATTCAGCGCTAATACTACGGGTTTATTTTCAAGGACTTTTCGTAGCTCACCTAAATGTGTAATGGGCTGTTGATTTACTCCAATAATAACATCATCTTTTTTTAGCCCAATTCGTGCTGCTGCTGAACCTGATTTAAGGTTTTCTACTTTAACGCCTTTAATACCATGAGCGTCATAATTCTTAAGATCTGCACCTTCAATGCCACTATAAATACTACCGGAATCTACTTTTTCTGTATTACTTTGTTGTAATGCTAGATGTATGTCCATGGGTTTTCCATCTCGGATTAATCCAAGCGTCATTTTCGTTCCTACGGGAAGAGAGCTAATCTGAGCGCGCAGAGCTGAGAAGCTAGCAATTAGTTTATTGTTGATTGATATAATTACATCTCCTGCATGAATTCCTGCTCGCGCTGCTGAAGACTGAGGCAATACCTGACTTACAAAAGCACCTCTTTGTACATTAACTTTTATTGCTTTAGCAAGCTCAGAATTTAGTTCAGTGCCAATAATCCCTAATTCCCCCCGTTTGACTTGACCATAAGAAATCATCTGATAACATAAATTTTTTACCATGTTGGAGGGAATAGCAAATCCAATACCAATATTTCCTCCATCTGGTGCTAAAATTGCAGTGTTAATTCCAATTAATTCTCCATGTAGGTTAACTAACGCTCCACCTGAATTTCCGCGATTTATTGCTGCATCAGTTTGTATGAAATTTTCATAGTTTTCGATATTGAGTCCACTACGTCCTAACGCAGAAATAATTCCTGAAGTAACAGTTTCACCAAGACCGTAAGGATTTCCAATAGCTACAGTATAATCACCAACGCGAAGATTTTCGGAGTCTGCTATTTTAATGGCTATTAAATTGTTAGCTTCTAATATCTGAATTAAAGCAATATCAGAACGGGGGTCTTTACCAATGATTTTAGCATCATATTTTCCTCCGTCACTTAGTTGTACTTGAATTTTAGTTGCATTATCTACCACATGATTATTCGTGACTACATAGCCTTTGATGGCATCAATAATTACACCTGAACCTAGAGCACGGAATTTTTGCTGTGGGTTTTCTATTCCATAATTATCATTAGATCCATTGCCTTGACATAATGGTGATCCCAGGAAGGGAGAGCCTTCTTGACACAATGGGGATTGGCTAAAAAATGGTGGAAATTGTGGAAATTGTTCTATTCTGTGCGGGACTAAGCCTTCAACATTAATACTCACTACTGATGGCATTACTGTTTCTAGCATAGGTGCTAGACTAGTAAGTTGCGATGAGCTCAAAGGACGATATGGTTCTTCAGAAGAAGCGAAGGACAAGGAAGGAAGTGCTAGGTTAAAACTTAAACTAAGTGCTAATGCGTTAAATAGTAAAATATTTCTTTTCATTAAGGTGCTTCTCTAGTGATTTTATAAAGTAGTGATAGCGTTATGTGTTAAAAATAAGCTAGATATATCGGGATTTTATTTCCATCAATATATAAATATGGTGATATTGGTGAAGCGATGAGAAAACTAAATGTGTCATTCAGAATCATTCAATTTATTTATTGAATAGCAGAACATGAAGATGTTTTATGTTAATGTTGAGTGAATTTCTAACATGTTAATGCATATTCACATTATACTTATAGCGGCGCTGTATGTGATATGTATCTCCTTTAGATTACAATAAATAGGTTTTTTTCGTGAATGTGAGCTATAAATAGCTGTAGTTATAGTTAATGTTTTTACCACATGTTGATATTGAGTATATCGATATGGTTTCCGTGAGTTATAGAGTTTTTGATGTAGATCTTACCTAAATTAAATTTTTCCTAGTATGTTAATGTAATTTTTTTAGAATTTTAAATGATCGATGGCATTATTTGTCATATACCTTTGGATATGCAGCTAGTGTAAGTTACGACAGCTCCTCATATAAGAAAACTCATCTTACGTAGAATAATAGGTATATATTGCATATGAATCATTTAAAAATATTATTTTTTTGATCAATGATCATACAATAGATATTGTACAGGATTTTTTTGGGATATGTTTTATTCATATACATGCTCATGTTAAAAATTTTCATATAGAAATCTGAAACATGTTAGTGTATTACATGAGTAAACCACTTTTGTATTATTAAGTTTTAACAAGTTGTATCGCGACTTTTATAGAATGCCTATAACCATATTTTTTTGTAGACAAGACAGAATATATTACATATAGAGAAAGATTTATGGATAATATATTACTTATACTTTCAATCTTATAAATTAGACTCTCTACACGTTGTATTACTTCAGATAAGTATAGTGATAGATTACAGTATTTTTATTAGTCAGTGTTAGTTAGTGTCTACGTCTAGTCGTAAACTTAGTATAAAATATTCAAATTAGACACGAGCTGCACCTAAAATAGTCACATATGTAATTTTTTTTCAAGATGAAAAGTTTTGCTACTATCTGTCATAATAAAGATTATTCATTAAGGATGTACGCATGATGCAAGCCACTGTAGTGGTTTTTAGTGGTGGACAAGATTCAACAATATGCCTTATACAGGCTATCCAAGAATATGAATTTGTTCATTGTATTACTTTTGATTATGGGCAACGACATAGTTATGAGATAGACATAGCGCGAGATATTGTGAAAAAATTAGGAGTTCATTCACACAAAATTATTAATCTCTCGATGTTAAATGATCTTTCTGCTTCTTGTTTGACTAGAGAAAATATAGCAGTTCCTGCATCTGGTGCGCTATCAGATATTCGTATACCTATTACTTTTGTACCTGGTCGCAATATATTATTTTTAACACTAGCTTCAATATATGCTTATCAGTTACAGGCAAAAACAGTGATTACAGGGGTATGTGAAACAGATTTTTCAGGATATCCAGATTGTCGTAAGGAGTTTATAATAGCTATGAACCAAGCTATATCACTAGGAATGGAAACGACATTAATTTTAAAAACTCCATTGATGCGGTTAACTAAAGCTGAAATTTGGGCATTAGCAGACATGTTCGGTATGCTAGAATTTGTCATTGAGGAAACTATGACCTGTTATAATGGGATTAAGAGTTATGGGTGTAGGAGTTGTAATGCCTGTCATTTGCGTAATAGAGGGCTTAGGGAATATTTGAGTAATAAAAGTATTGTGCAAAAAACATTATATACTAAACAAAATATATTATAGAGTGTATCATGGAAGCACTGTACAAAAATTTATTTTTTTTTGTAATGATAAAGACAACAATTTTACATTAGCATAAAAATGCTATATCTATCTCTGATAGATTGATTGAATAATGGATTCATGTATTATACTGCAATATTGGATGGAAGTTAAGAAAAATCCCATTTTGCTTTATTTTTTCGTATTACTCAAAGAAATAGAAAAAATATAATAACACGCTCTGGCTGGATACATATATGTTAGATGTACAAGGTACGCTAAGATGATGGGTTGATATAGTATATTTATAGACGTGATTTTGTAATCAAAGAGGTGTATGAGAAAAGCAGCAGCATATTAAATATATATAGTAGCATCAATCATACGAGTGGTTTTTATGGGTTGAATATTATAACTTTTCTGATTTAGAGTGTATTGCAAAGACCTCTTGATTTTGTCATCATCTATAAAGTTCTAATAAAGCTTCTCATCTAATCACCAGAGTGATTGAGCTTACAGTTTCTTTTGCATAGAATGCGTATCTTTTTTAAAACAATGAATGGATAAAAAATACAATGATATAGAAAGGTTCACCCCAACAGTAGTATATATATTTTAATTATCGAAAACGTATGTGTGTTAAGAGCGCTTTTACAATGCGTGCATTACCAGAGACAAAACTTCCAGAACAAAAATATTCATGCGAACCAGTTAAGTCAGTTACTAGCCCACCAGCTTCTCGAATCAACAGCTCGCCGGCAGCAAAATCACATGGTTTCAGGTTAATTGCAAGATATCCATCTATTCGACCAGAAGCTATGTAGGCAAGATCCAGCGCTACTGATCCACTACGTCTAAAATCAGCGCATTGAGAAAAAAGTTTTTCAATTATTTTAAGATTAGGTGTAGTATGTGGATGAATTTTAAAAGAGAAGCTAGTCGCTAGCACTGCTTTCTCTAGATCACGAACCACTCCTCCACGTAGGCGATAACCATTTAATTGAGTGCCATGACCACGCCAAGCACGAAAAAGTTCATTACGCATTGGGTCATATACTACTGCAATCTCACTGCGTCCTTTAATTCTTATTGCAATAGAAATGCTAAAATGCGGTAAACGTTTAATGTAATTGAGGCTGCCATCTAAAGCATTTATAATCCATTGTACATGCTTATCCCCGGTATGTATCGTGTAATTGTCTTCTGTAAGAATGGTATGTTGTGGGTAAGACTTTAAGATGATTGCAATCATCTGGTATCTTGTTTCTTGTTCAACATACGCAGCAAGATCGTGATAATCTTTCTGCTGACACTCAATTGAATCTATTTTTTCGTAGTATTTCGTCATAATATTTCCGGCTTGGCGTACAGCACGGATGGCAATATTGAGCATTGGGTGCATAGATGATATGATCTCAATCAATATTAAAAAAGCAATCAGTGTAAGTGATGGTAGTCTGTATCTTCAAGGGGTTATGTATTAGTATAAAATTGATAACCTATTTATCCATCCTAATATAAATAATGCATGAATTGTGTACAAATACAAATAGTATGTAGTATAACAAGACACTTTAGTCAATATTTCGTATGTATTTCTAGTTTTATCTTGTGTAAAAGTTTGTTATATGGCGAAGCCTTCCTAAAAGATAGAAATATTTTATATAGTAGCGAGTCTCATTGGCATCTCTACAGGTGATGTCGTAATATGTCTAAGGTTTACTAGAGTTAGTTGTCTTTACCTAGCACAGCTGTTTATAAGTTGTAGGGACTAAGCTATCTGATTAGATACATATTTTAAATTATCATACAGAGAATGAGGTTAGGTTTTGTTGTATGATCACTCCTTTATACCATGATTTTAATTCAGTGTATTTATGTTTTCAAATCCTAATGTAGTTAAATATTTCACCTGATTTTATGTAGAGGATTATCTACTGTATTTTCTTACGTTAACGAAAAACACTTAACCTTATTTCATGTACACAGAATATGTTTTGTGCATATTAGGTTATAATACCGTGCATCTCAGGAATGTTGTAGGAACAAACGACAATCCTAATACGTAAATTGATATAGGAGTTGATAATGGATGAAGCAGATTTAGCTCAAAAGCGCGAGCAGGATATTATCAAAGCAGCGCTATCCTCCCGAGAAAAAAGCCTACAAAGCCCTAATGGGAAATGCATTTGGTGTAAGGAGGAGGCAATTGTAGTAGATACTGCATTCTGCTCAGCAGAATGTGGAGATGATTACAATAAATACCAGAGAGAAATGAAGCAAAGATTAGGTCGGCAATACCAATAGTTATATCTATACACATCCAAAATAAGTAGAAATATGTCTATATAGTGTGATTCTAATGATAGTTGGAGGATTTATCACAAGGAGGTGTTCGTTTTAAGGAATTTTCTTAATACTCTGTATATTATGAGAAAGGACAGGATGTAACACGGTATTGTCAATATTAATCATTATGGATATATGAGAGTTATCCTGTTGTAAAATAAGGTAAATATTAAGCCTGATGCTTTCTGAGGAACATATAATGTCTGTATACTTATACCAAGCAATGTTGCTTACTAGTACATAAAAATAGGAAATGATAGAGATAAAGTCTGTTCATAAAGTTTATTTTTTATTTTCCTGCTTGTAACGTGTTGTTGGGAGCATGGTAAGCGATAGATGCATGTATCAATATCATTCCGCTTTGTAGATGAAAAATATTCTATATATTGAATTGTAATACGATCAATAATATGTTTATTTATATAAATAATATTTATTATCGCAAGTGTTTATTTCTTACATTGCTTATTAAGATAAGTGAGATCTTCTATTGTATCCACAGATACCTCAGGGCACACTTTCGCAATATCAACATGTATTTTTTCTCCATACCATAATATTCGTAATTGCTCTAGACGTTCATATTGTTCTAAACAACTTGTCTTCCACTTAGCATAGCGACGAATAAATCCAGCATAATAACTATATATACCAATATGGCGTAGAGATGGATTATCTTCGCCAGACATATTTATAGGATTTTTGTCGTAAATCCATGGAATCATCGCACGAGAAAAATAAATAGCATACCCCTGTATATTGCGTATTACTTTGACTATATTATGGTTTTGTAATGCTTGTGCAGAGATTATTGGTGTCGCTAATGTAGCCACATTGACGTTGTATATAGAAAGATTTTCTGCCGCCTGGCGTATGATGACTGGAGGCACCATGGGTTCATCACCTTGTACATTTACAATAATTGTATCGTCAGCATACTGATATATATCAATCACTTCCGCCAAGCGTTCAGTTCCAGATTGATGATCCTGTCGTGTCATACAGACTTCTATGTTATAGGCATTCATAACATGTGCTATATCAGCATGATCGGTTGCCACAATGACTTTCTGAGCACCAGACTTAAAAGCCTTTTCTGCAACATGTAAAATCATTGGCTTACCATGTAAATACGATAAGGGTTTTCCTGGCATTCTTTGAGAAGAAAAACGGGCTGGAATAATTACAATAAACTGCATAAAAATCCTTATGTTTTTGGGATCGCGCTAGCTTTATCAGTAAGCAGAATTGGTATGCCTTCTCGAATGGGATATGACATCATATCAAATTGGCAGATAAGTTGCCAATTTGTTTGAGTATGAGAGAGCAGTAAGGATTTATGACAGATAGGGCAAACTATAAGGTCTAGAAGCAAGGGATGCATTGTTTTTACCCGCTCATTAGTATGAGATTACTAGAGTATTATATTAGACAATGATACTATATAATCACAACGCTGCATATTAGAGTAACAGGATACGGGAAAATATCACCCGCATCCTGTGAGGAAAGAGAGGTCTTAGCTAGCGATTTATAGTAATTTGTAACTGAAATATTTTTGATGTGTGCATTTTAGAGTTGGTGTGAGTCACTGATGATTTATTTAACAAATTCCTCTCCTAGTATTATATCATTTTTGAGTTGATCTAACATATTTGCTAGCATATACATTTCAAATTCACTGATGGCGCCAATCGGGAGATATGTGGTGATTCCGTTCTGACCTAGTAGTAGAGGTTGCGAGAAGAAACGAGCGTATTCTCCGTGACCTTCTACATACGCATATTCTATAATATTATTTTTACCTTGTAACGCATGTACTAGAGAAAGACAAAAACGTGCTGCTGCATATGCCATCGAAAGCGTAGCAGATCCACCGCCAGACTTAGCTTCTAGAACTTTTGTCCCTGCAGTTTGAATATCAGCTGTTATATGATGAATTTGTGTTTTATTTAGCTGAGCTTCACCTTTAATGTGAGATAATAGAGGAAGTATGGTACTACCTGAATGACCTCCAATCACTGGTATATTTAAGTCTTCTGGAGCTCGATTGATCAATGAGGCCACAAAAGTATTAGCGCGGATTATATCTAAGGTTGTTACCCCAAACAGTTTATTTTTATTATATACTTTCGCTTTTTTTAGAATTTCGGCAGCAATTGGAACGGTTGTGTTAACAGGGTTAGTAATGATTGCTATTAGGGCCTGTGGGCTAGTGATTGCTACTTGCTCAATTAATTCGCAAATAATACTTGCGTTGAGCTCAAATAAGTCAGAACGAGTCATACCTGGCTTTCTGGCAAAGCCAGCTGAGACACATACTATATCAGCATCTTTAAGTGCCAATGCAGCGTTTTGTTCACTAAACCCATTGATTTCCACAGAAGTGGGTATATGACTTAAATCAACGGCAATTCCTGGGGTAAAAGATGAGACATCGTATAGAGATAGTTTACTGCCTCTTGGTAACTGAAGTTTAAGCAGTAAAGACAAGGCTTGCCCAATACCGCCTGCTGCACCAAGGATGGTAATTTTCATCTAACACTCCTGAATTTATCTTTAATGGTGAAGTATATGAACCCAGTGAGACTAATATCATGTAGATAGCAAGACAACGTGGTGTGTACTTGAGTGTTTTGTGTATCATAGGATCTATAGTCACACTGGCATGATCGCGAGGGTTGTTTGCTGATAGAGATAATGTATGCATGTATATTTATACGGTACGAATCATTCGCGAGCTAGGTATGGTGAAATTATAGTATCATGTGCTATCACATCAGATAATATATCAAATATATTCTGAATTCAAGAATGATCTTTATTGTCTATGATCGATAGATATTTGTACACGCTTTAATGTGTATTGACTTTTATGTTTCTTTGTTTTTACAATTAAGTTAGTGGGATTGATGTCCGCAGGTAATTGGTGTGCGTTAGGGATGACCACATTTTATTTCATAGAGTAATAAAAATTTTGATCCGTTGCTCGCATATTTTTTAATACAAATAATTAACAGTTCAGTCAATCACGACATATTTTACTAGATAGTAACTTCTCTATCTCAGATCGGCCTATTACTTTAGGATCCACTTTAATATACATGCTGTGTTCTTCTGGGAAGATGAGAACATCAAATATACCTTCTTTTTTTTTGAGATAGGCTGCTAGGGGGGAGTTTATGGTGGCGCTTTTTAGGGTAAAGCGTAAACTACTCAGATACATAGGTTCATGAAGACGAAAACTCATCCAAAACCAAGCTAATGTGATCGAAATATTAAATGCAAATACGCCATGAGGACCTATATGCCCCAGTATCCACCCGCTTGCGCCACCTCCAATAGCGACACCAATACACTGACTAGTAGTATATACACCCATTGCAGTCCCCTTATAACCGACATTAGATGCTTTGCTCACCAGTGATGGTAACATGGCTTCCATTAGATTAAAACCTATCAGAAAGAGTTCTAAGCCTGTTAAAAGTATCCACATAGAATTATTTGTCGCCAAAAACAGTATTTCAGTGCCTAGCATTAAGCCTACACATGATATGAAAATATTTTTCATTTGACGTTTGATTTCAGCGTAGATCAGCAATGGTGTAGCAATGGCTAGAGCAATTAACATGGTGCATAAGTACACTTTCCAGTGCTCGTGAGCGAGAAATCCTATTTGTATCAATTGCGTTGGTATAGTAATAAAACTAGATATTAGTAAAATGTGTAGGCAGAGCACACTGAGATTCAGTTTAATAAGATTACCATCAGTGATGACGTGGCGTAAATCACTTTTGATGAGTTCAGACTCACGATTTAGGACGTGAGTTGAGGCTGATGGAACAATAAAGAGTGTAACTAAAATTGCTAATACAGCAAGAAAAGCAATTATCCAGAAAAGTTCTTGTAGACCGAACATGTGAGTAATTACTGGGCCAAGCACTATAGCTATAGAGAAGGTAAGCCCAAAACTTATACCGATAAAAGTCATGGCTTTAGTGTAGTTCTGTTCACGTGTGAGGTCAGACAACAGAGCCATTACTGCAGCTGCTATTGCTCCTGTCCCTTGTAAGGCGCGCCCGAGAATAACACCCCAGATAGATTGTGTGAGTGCAGCAACCACACTACCAATAATGAACAGGCACAACCCGCTAATAATTAATGGTTTTCGTCCAAAGCGATCGGAAAGAAACCCAATAGGAATCTGAAATATAGCTTGTGAGATTCCGTATATACCAATAGCTATGCCTGTTAATGTTTCAGTAGCACCCTTTAATTCTATTCCATAAGTAGTCAGAATGGGCAAGACCATAAACATACCTAGCATGCGAAGTGCGAACACTATTCCAAGGCCCCAGCTAGCATATAACTCGACTGGAGTCATTTTATGATCAGACATAGTTCTTCAAATCCCTTTCTGGAGTTTATTGTTATGGAATGTAATCAGGTTTTTAAGTTAGAAAAGAAACAAGCACAACCGCCACGTGCACGATATCACACTACAATCGTAGAACATTACAATATCATATCATCTACTAAAGTTTGTTATAAATTACATAGTCATTAAAATCTTGTTAGGTGTTGAATATTACGATAGATAACAGGTTGGGATAGGAATAGGTACCCCGTCAATAGAAATCATAACACTAATAGTAGTGATCACCACAATGGAAACAAAGAATAATTTGCGTGCCCATACCTCATTATTTTGAGTATTATAGCCAGATAAAGCTATGCTTAACCACCACATATTTACTGCAGAAACTATTACAAGATATTTATATCCAGCATACCCAAGAAGAGTCAGCAGTAACGTAGCGAAAATAAATGCAATCATGTACCCAATAATATGGTTTTTGGTTTTTAAAATACCTAGAACTACCGGTAAAACAGGAATATTGGCTTTTTGATAATCTTTGAATCGAAAAATAGCGATGGCATAGGAGTGCGGTATCTGCCATAGGCTGAATATAAGTAGTAGGATAAATACAATAGGTTCTAAATGTCCAGAAACCGCAACATATCCGATACTTGGAGGCATGGCTCCAGATAAACTTCCAACTAGCGTACCATAGATGGAATTTCGTTTCATGTATAGGCTATAGAGCCCTACATAAATACAAAATCCCAGTACAGCTAATGACATGGCTAGTAAATTAACAGAAAAATATAAAATGGCTGCACCAGTAAAGCCTAATATAGCAGCGTAAAACAGGCTGTGTTGCGCAGAAATTAGACCTCGTACCAAGACACGGTTCTTAGTCCTTTCAGTTTTTTGATCAATATCACGATCAATATAGTTATTATATACGCAGCTAGATGCAATTATGAATGCAACCCCAATAATTGTAGAGAGAAGTAGCAAATACTGAATATCTCCTTGAGAGGCTAATAAAAAACCTCCAATTACAGATATGACATTTCCACAAATGATGCCTGGTTTGGTGATCTGTATATATCGCTTAATCATCTTAATGTCTTCATTTAAGAGAGTCCCATATTGGAATTCAGATTCCACATTATCCATAATGAACCGATAATAATAATGAGAATAATCAGTGTTGCAAATAATATAGCGATTAAATTCCAGCCTCCTTCTGATTTGCGGTCTAAGTGAAGAAAGTATACTAAATGTATAATAATTTGAATAATTGCACAAATCAGGACCAGAGAGAGAAGAGCAGCCTTAGATCCTAAGGCATGCATCACCATCCAAAAAGGGATTACGGTTAAAATAATGGAGAAAATAAAACCTATCAGATAAGGCTGGATATTTCTAGGAATAGAATCATGTTTGTTGACAGGATGGCTCATTAGATTTCCCCGATTAGATAAACAATAGTAAACACACAGATCCATATCACATCTAGAAAATGCCAAAAGAGACTAAGGCACATAAGGCGTGTACGATTAATTACTGTTAGACCTCTGATGACGATTTGTAGCATAAGCACGAGCATCCAGATCATACCAGCTATCACATGCAAACCATGTGTTCCAACTAGAGTAAAAAATCCAGAAATAAAACCACTTACTGTAGGATTAATCCCTCGAGATATAAGATGTAGGAATTCATAAATTTCCATTCCAATGAACCCCAAACCAAACAAAAATGTCAGTCCAAGATAACCAATGACTGCATTTTTATGTCCTGTGTGCGTTTGAATCAAGGCTAACCCATGAGTCATGGAGCTAGATAAAAGCAAGATAGTTTCTAAGAGAACAAAGGGGAGGCTAAAGAAATCACGTCCTGCAGGGCCACTGGCAATATTGTTAACCATGACACCATATGTGGCAAATAGTGTTGCAAAAATAATGCAGTCACTCATTAGGTATAGCCAGAATCCAAATATGGTATTGCTGCTTGAATCTTGGCAGGGATGGAGAGTTTTAGTTGACATTTTGAATCCTGCTGTTTTTTATTTCATCAAAGCGATGCTTTTCAATGGCTGCAATCTCTGTAGCTGGAATATAGTAATCAATGTCTTGATCGAAGCTTTTTGCTCCCCAAGATAGCAAAATACTGAGAAATGATGGAACAGCTATCCACCAAATATGCCAGATGACAGTAAAACCAAAGATAAGACTAAAACACGCGATTATTATACCAGCGCAGCTGTTTTTAGGCATATGAATATCAATATATTGCAAGGGTTGTTGTAAGACCTGATTTTTTTCTTTCATGTCCCAAAATGCATCACGCGTACTTACTTGAGGTAGGATAGCAAAGTTATAGAATGGTGCCGGTGATGAAGTGGACCACTCTAGAGTGCGCCCTCCCCATGGATCACCAGTTGAATCATGATTCTGCATGCGATCACGAATAGTTACATAAAACTGAATAATTTGGCAAATGACTCCACAAGTAATTAATGCAGCACCACTTGCAGCAATGACAAGCAAGGGATGGAATTGTGGATCAATATCCTGACTGAGGCGACGCGTCATCCCCATAAATCCTAATACGTATAATGGTAAAAAGGAAGTAAAGAAACCAAGTATCCAAAACCAGAATGCTCGAATGCCCCATTTTTCGTTCAATATAAAACCACAGGCTTTTGGAAACCAGTAAGTAATGCCGGCAAAACAACCAAACACAACACCACCAATAATAACATTGTGGAAGTGAGCTACTAAAAATAAGCTATTATGTAGTACGAAATCTGCTCCTGGTATAGATAGTAAAACACCCGTCATACCGCCAACAGAAAAAGTGATCAAAAACCCAATAGTCCATAGCATGGCGGAGTGGAGCTGAATACGCCCTTGATACATTGTAAATAACCAGTTAAAGATTTTTACACCAGTGGGTATAGCAATAATCATAGTCATGATTCCAAAGAAAGCATTAACGTCTGCGCCAGCTCCCATCGTAAAGAAGTGGTGTAGCCACACAATAAAAGAGAGAATAGTAATCACTACAGTGGCCAAAACTAATGAAGTATAACCAAATAAGCGTTTATGTGAAAAGGTAGCGACTACTTCTGAGAATACACCAAATACCGGTAGCACAAGAATATATACTTCTGGATGACCCCAAATCCAAATTAAGTTCACATACATCATCATGTTTCCACCCATGTCATTACTAAAAAAATGAAAACCTAGATAACGATCTAGAGTTAGTAATGCTAATGTAGCTGTTAATACCGGAAATGAGGCTAAAATTAGAACGCTAGTACATAAAGATGTCCAGGTAAATACTGGCATTTTAAACATAGTCATTCCAATCGCGCGCATTTTTAAGATGGTAACAATAAAGTTAATACCTGTTAGGGTAGTCCCTATTCCAGATATCTGTAGACTCCATATCCAGTAATCAACACCGACACCTGGGCTATACTCCGGTCCAGATAGGGGTGGATAAGCGAGCCAACCCGTTTGTGCGAATTCACCAATACCTAGTGATAAATTAATTAATAAGACGCCTACTATGGTTAACCAAAAACTTAAATTGTTAAGAAACGGGAACGCAACATCTCGCGCACCAATTTGTAAAGGGATGGCTATATTCATTAAACCTACCACAAATGGCATGGCGACGAAGAAAATCATAATTACACCATGAGCAGTAAAAATTTGATCGTAATGGTGTGCTGGTAAGAAACCATTTTCTCCCGCAGAGGCAAGTACTTGTTGGCTACGCATCATAATTGCATCAGCAAAACCTCTGAATAACATCACAAAGGCCATAATGATATACATAATACCAATTTTTTTATGATCAACTGAAGTGAACCATTCATACCAAAGGTATTTCCATTTTCCAAGATAACTGATTATCACAGAAACACTGAGGGCGCTGAAAATAATCGCAGCAACTGTAACCATAATAATAGGTTCATGTACAGGGATGGCATCTAGGCTTAGCTTTCCTAACATTATATCTTGTCTCCTTTCTAGCATAAGTTCGCGTAGGTTAGGTTATTCTGTAATAGTCTCTGCTCAAATTAATAGTCTTGAAATGATGAGGAAGGGCTCTATCCTCTTTTAATCTGTCCTTTATGTGTGTCTATATTAGGATAATTTGTGTTCTGAGATGTTTGCATGGTTACATTATGCTGCATTTTGAATTGGTTAATGATATCCTGAAAAAGTGCTGGTTTAACATGAGAGAAGAATACTGGTGAGTAATTATTCTTACAGTCAGTTAGATGATAAAAATCATCCATCGTTAGTAAAGTGTTAGGAGATTTTTTTGCCTGTGTAACCCACTTAGTAAATTCTGCCATATCATGAGTAGCAACTACTTGAAATTTCATGTGAGAAAATCCATGTCCACTATAATTAGAAGAAATACCATGAAACGTCCCTTCTTGATTGGCGATTAAATTTAATTGCGTTTGCATCCCTGCCATGGCATACATTTGGCTACCAAGAGTAGGAATAAAAAAAGAGTTCATCACAGTTTGTGAGGTGATCTTGAAGTGTATAGGGTATCGTGCTGGAAAAGCTATTTGGTTAATAGTCGCAATTCCTTGTTCAGGGTAAATAAATAACCACTTCCAGTCAAGTGCTATTACTTCGATGGGGATAGGACGCATAGGTGATTTTAATGGGTTGCTTGGTTCTAAGGTGTGAGTGGATTTCCATGTAAGCATGCCCAGAAAGATAATGATTAAGATTGGTATAGTCCACACTACGGCTTCTATTTTGTTTGAATGATCCCAGTTTGGGCTATATGTTGCCTTTGTGTTAGATTCTCGGTATCTATAAGCAAAGAAGATAGTCATAAAAATAGCAGGCAGAACAACAATCATCATAAGGCCAAATGCTGTTAAAATTAACGTACGTTGTTCTATTGCGATCTGTCCTTTTGGATTTAGTAATGCATTATCACAACCACTGCATACTAATATGATTATGATCAATGAAATAAGCTTGATCATTTTTCTTGAACTGATTTTCATTTAATCACCTTATATGACCAGGGGATGTAGTATCGTGTTCAGCAAGATTCTATCTTGCTGGTAAGGTATCAGATGGTGCATAGGTATATTACTAAAACTTTTATTTCTGATCTAGTATTTAGGGGAGTGAACCGTGAAGCGGTTCTGAAATGTATTGATTAAGTATCATAATACATTACATTACTTGTAATTTTTATTAAATTTAAAGAAGCTATAGATCAGAGCTAAAAAGCGATTATAACCTGCTTACTCTCTAGTTTTACTGCGCTACGAATGCGTAAAAAATACAAAAAATACCAGCATGTTTAATATTTTCATCATATGTGTTATGCACTGTGCATGCATTATGATTGATTTAAATGTGTTCTCGAAATAATTGTGAAAAAGACATGCTATCTGAGTCCATGTAATTTATGTAATAGTGATTTTATTGCTTCTAAAAATTATTAATACATAAAATACGTGATGATATCGAGAGCTGTATTATTATGTGTGTATAGTGATTTAGAATTTTACAGCGTTGCAGAGTTTTATAATGTGTATGACATGATATGCAAGCATATTGAAAAAAAGAGCGTTCATGCATAGTGCTATGCGTGATCGCAGACATAAATCATCACTTTAGATCTCCTGTATGAGCTATGATGCTGATCATCAGCAGATCAATGTCTAAACTATATTTATCTAAGTTTGATCGTTATGTACATTATAGCTTTTTAAATTTTTTAGAGAATTAAGATTGTACCAAAAGTAATTTAATCATTTGGATTATAATCATAATAATATTTTTTTACTAGTAATATGGCTGTAAAATTCTAGTGATGCAACTTAAAAACTAAGGTAATTAATTTATTCAGATATGCACTGTTTGTTCATTAAGCATAAGGATAATTAATGTGTTACTCAAATGCATATCATCTGTGAAATATTTTCATTATCAAAAGGCAAGATGTTTCGGAAAATAGAGATCATTTTGACTATTACGTGATGATGAGTGTGTTATGGTGTAAGTTGATATCACCTTAATTATCAATAGTATGCACATTCACGCTGATGCCAGTCGAACGTACTTTTTTAATCACGCTATCCGTTTTATATCTTCTGTATACATTCTTACTTACATGAGTATGAAGGTGTATTTTTGAAGATTACGGATGATTATAGAAGTCTAACAGTGAAGTTAGGTATGACGCGATCCGAGGTTAAATGTGTGGAAAGCATGCTACAAATTATGGAATAATTTATGTATTGTTTGCGTAAGATGTCTTCTTTTAAATTTTCTAAATTTTCATCTTGATTTTTGAATGTAGTGGAATTATGGTTCTTAGATGAATATAGAGTTCATGCTACGGATTCGTAGAAAATGAGTATTACGCATTAGGAAATATGATTTTGATAATTCATCCTGGAACTGTAAAAAATCTATTGATGTTAAGTGGTATGATTTTCGCTTTGTTTGTAGGTGCTGGGAATATAATCTTTCCGCCAATGGTAGGTCTTCAGTCTGGTGCATATATTTGGTATGCAGCTTTAGGATTTCTGATTACCGCTGTTGGTCTGCCATTCATAGCATTAATTGCATTAGCGCGTGTTGGGGGAAGTATTGAGAATGTCAGTGCACCTATTGGTAAGTCGGCAGGAGTGATATTAGCAATAGTCTGTTATTTGATTGTTGGGCCTCTTTTTGCTATACCCCGGACCTCGATGGTCTCATTTGAGATAGGATTGTCACCATTTATAGGTAGTGGTCCGTTTCCTCTTTTCATTTATAGTGTTATTTATTTTTGTGTAGTTATTTTTATGTCCCTGAATCCTGGTAAGGTATTAGCGATGCTAGGATATATTTTAGCTCCATTAAAAATCATAGCCCTCAGTTTGCTATCTTTAACTGCAGTATATTGGTCGGTTGATGATATTGTGACCTCTGCTCCTCCTAATACAGAGTATAAAAGTGAAGCTTTTGCTCATGGTTTGGTAAGTGGATACCTCACGATGGATACTTTAGGTGCTTTAGTATTTAGTATGGTGATTATCAACGCAGTGCGTGCACAAGGCATCAAAACAGTCCAATTACTAACACGTTATACTATTATTTCTGGTGTTATTGCTAGTATTGGCCTAATAATCATTTATATAGCGCTGATAAAGATTGGTGCTAATAGTTTGCATATTGTTCAGCAGAACGCAAATGGTGCTACAATTTTACATTCATATATTCAGCATATCTACGGTAGGATAGGTGTCCTTTTTCTGTCCGTACTTATAGGTATTGCATGTATTGTGACAGCTGTAGGTTTGACTTGTTCTTGCGCTGAATTTTTCACAAGATATATTCCTCTAAGTTATCGTAAAGTTGTTTGTCTTATAGGTTTTCTCTCCATGCTTTTTTCTAATCTTGGTTTGAATAATCTCATTAAAGTATTTACTCCTATACTCATGGTTATCTACCCACCATGTATTGTATTAATATTCTTGAGCTTTACTCTTAAATGGTGGAAAAAAAGTAATAGAATAATCTTGCCAGTAATGTTGGTAAGCGTAATTTTTGGTGTAGTGGATGCAATCAAAAATATGCATATTCCGGTGTTTATTCCGGAATATATTCTATATCAACTACCGCTTTCTGAGCAGGGTTTAGAATGGGTACTACCTGTAATACTGATGCTGGTGGTTTTAGGTGTGTATGATCGTATAGCTACTCATTAAGTATTTAATAAGCATCGTTCATAGATCTAATGATTTGAAAATATAGATATAGTATTATATTAAACGCATTACTATGATTCCGCATATATTGGAGAGTCAGAGAGAAAATAGCTCGTGTGTTGTACGACAGAGGATTTATGCTGATCAATGGGTATTGAGTTGATAGATCATGGGTGTAACACACACCACTATACTGAGGTAGTAGTACCTTGATATATATTAAACATATATTTTAGAAATTAATAGTATAGGTCTTACATTCTTTGTAGTTGTGATATTTGTTATATAGATAATGCATTCGATGCAGATGATTAGATTGTTACATTGTTACATAATGGTGAGATCTTAGAAAGATTAATGACAGTGTCAGATAATATGCAGATCATACGTATGTTGTAGTGTGTTGTAATTGCGTTGGTATGAGAAGAATAATGTATAATATATAGTAAGTGTTATATTATGATTCCTAGGTAATAATTCATAACATGGAATAATCAAGATAAGCGATATGTGATGTATAGCTATGGTGGTTATGACTGTGGTTCCATTATTCATTGAATAAATTCATAAATCTGATAATACATCAATAAATTTATCAATCATTGATTTCAATGCACACAAAATATGCTTATACTAGATAGTGAGAATTACGTTTAAAAATATAATGTATTCTGAAAATAATATAATGTATTCTGAGAATAAAGAACATAAAATTGTGTCTAGCACTCTTGTTTTGATGATATTCTCATACCGTATGTCAATGGTCCATTGAAAACATGATGTATGTTATAAAATGTCACATTTAGATATATTTAGAATAATGTCCTTGATTATGATGGAATCATGTTTTAACACTGTTCTGTACACTATTCTTTTTGGGTTTTCTATAGAGGTATTCGGGAAAACGATAGAGTATTAATACAATACCAAACAGGAAAGGCGCTAACAATGTTAAAGAGTAATCACTCATAACACAACTACCATTGATAAGGTGTTCTAGTATGATTGCGATAAGTGGAAAGACCATAAAAACCATAGAAGCCTGAAATGGTTTGGTAATCTGTTGTAAAGAAAAGTAAGCAAGCACGCCACCAACACCCGCTATAACACCAAGATAGACTATTGCCAAAAGTGCTTGCAGAGTAAAATTCTGTAAATTGGGAGATTCATATAAACCAGCTAATGTAAGAAGAGCTCCGGCGCCTAAGGAAGGCAAAGCATTATAACTAAGAACAGAAATTCCTACGCAGCGTTTCCTGCACTGGACATACATAATCGCGTGCATAAGCACGGCTACCAGGAGTGCGAGCATACCACGTAGTTGATTCGTTCCAGTAGTATTTATTTCGTTCCACAAAATAATGCTTAATGTACTAATGCTAATGACTAAGCCTAGTATTTGCTGAATAGATGTGCGTTCCCGTAGAAGCAGAAGAGACAATAGTAGTACTATAGCAGGCATTGTGGCAAAAATGATAGATGCTAAACTAGAAGGTGTATAACGTTCCGCATAAATCATTAACGTAAATGGGAGAGCGAAGTAGAATAGTGTGACATATATTTGAAAGCTCCATTGGCCAGACGGGAATAATAGTGGAACTTTTTTGTAATGTGCTAGTAATAATAAGAAAGGAGCAGCACAAAGGAAACGTAGTCCAGTCGCAAAAACAGGTGGAATCGTAGATACTGCGATTTTCATCGCCATCCAGGTTGTACCCCAGGTAAGAGAGACAGCAGTAAATAAACCTATGATTAAAAAATGACGATAAATTTTTTTGTGCATTGTATCTCCGCTTGAATAAGCAGTGTTTAAGTATATAGATCAGATTAACGAGATGTTGGGAGAAAAGGTTGCTAAAATGTTATTTTTAAGATGAGTAAAAGGAGAATACTTTGCTACCAGAAACACTCGATAAAAAAGATCGTTTATTATTAAGCTATTTACAACAGGATTGTAGTCTATCCTTACAGGCGCTATCAGAAACTGTTTGTCTGACAACAACTCCTTGCTGGAAGCGCCTAAAGCGGTTAGAGGATGAAGGGTATATTCGGGCTAGGGTAGCTTTATTAAATAGTGAAAAGCTCGGATTGAACTTAACCGCTTTTGTGTTAATTAAAACACATCAACATAGCTTAGATTGGTTTAATCAGTTCGTAAGTGCAGTACAAGTCATGCCAGAAGTAATGAGTTTTTACCGTACAACCGGAGAGCATGATTATCTTCTGCAGGTACAGGTAGCTGATATGAAAAGTTATGATTGTTTTTATAAAAAACTACTCAATAGTGTTCCTCTATTGCTTGATGTCACTTCTAGTTTTGCTATGGAAGAGATAAAGTATACTACAGCTTTGCCGGTTTCTCCTTCAGCGGAGATCGTAAATTACTGATTCAGATGATAATCAGGATGTTTTCTCGTGCAACTTTTTAGTCAATTAAGCTGGTATTTTTTACGCGAATGGCGCCGTTATTTCGGTGCAGTATTACTTTTACTGATAATTGCTATTCTTAAACTTTTTCCGCCATATATTGTTGGCAGAATTGTAGATGGTGTTAGTCAGGGTTGTATTAGTAACAGTCAGTTGCTGATGTGGATTGGCGCAATGTTTTTGACAGCAATCATTGTGTATTTTTTACATTACATATGGCGAATATTATTATTTGGAGCATCCTATTATCTTGCAGTAGAGCTACGTGCCGGTTTGTATAAAAAGCTGAGTCGGCAGAATCCTGAGTTTTACTTGCGCCATCGTACGGGCGATTTAATTGCGCGGGCAACTAACGATGTAGATCGCGTGGTTTTTGCTGCGGGAGAAGGGTTTCTGACTTTGGTGGATTCCATTGTAATGGGAATAACGGTTCTAGTAGTTATGAGTAAGCAAATTAGTGTCATTCTAACTATAGTAGCGCTATTTCCTATGCCAGTCATGGCTTTAGTAATTAAATGTTATGGACATCAATTACATCGTCGATTTAAAAAGGTACAGGCTGCTTTTTCATCGTTAAATGATCAAACTCAAGAAAGCTTAAGCAGCATCCGTATGATTAAAGCATTTGGTCTAGAGGGGCATCAGTCAGAAAAGTTTGCTGCTATCGCTCAAAGTACAGGGTTAGAAAATTTACGTGTAGCACGCATTGATGCACGTTTTGATCCTACAATTTATGTTTTTGTGGCGCTATCCAATCTCTTAGCAATTGTTGGAGGTAGTTGGATGGTGTGGCATGGGTCTATGACTTTAGGGCAGTTAACTAGTTTTGTTATGTATCTAGGCTTGATGATCTGGCCAATGTTAGCATTCGCTTGGATGTTTAATATCGTAGAGCGCGGTAGTGCAGCTTGGAGTCGTATTTGCATGCTATTATCTGAAGCCCCTGTGGTTCCTGATGGCACTCAAATATTACCGGTAGAGCGCGGTTTATTAAAAATATCTATAAGCAGATTTTGTTATCCTGGCTCTCAGAATAGCGCATTATCTAACTTAGATGTTAGTGTAAAACCAGGGCAGATGTTAGGTTTGTGTGGTCCGACTGGATCAGGAAAAAGTACTTTATTAAGTTTAGTTCAGCGTCATTTTGATATTGACGACGGAGAGATTCTCTTCCATGACATTCCATTATCTCAATTACGTTTAGATATTTGGCGTAGTAGGTTAGCAGTTGCTAGTCAAACTCCCTTTCTTTTTTCTGATAGTGTAGCAAAAAATATTGCATTAGGCCGTCCTAATGCTACGCAATGTGAGATTGAGGGCGTAGCTAGACTAGCTCATGTGCATGACGATATCTTGCGCCTACCGCATGGATATCAAACAGAGGTTGGCGAACGCGGTATCATGTTGTCTGGTGGACAAAAACAGAGAATTGCTATTGCACGAGCCTTATTATTAAATGCTGAAATTCTCGTTTTAGATGATGCTCTTTCTGCGGTAGATGGTCGGACAGAACACCAAATTATGCATAATTTGCGGAATTGGGGCGAAAAACGGACCGTGATTATTACAGCCCATCGTTTATCTGTATTATCTGAAGCCAGTGAGATTCTAGTTTTACAAAATGGTGTAGTAGTTCAAAGAGGAGATCATGAAACCTTACTTGCTAGTAAAGGATGGTATCGGGAGATGTATCGATATCAACAGTTAGAAGAAGTCTTTAATGAAGACGAGGCAAAAAGCGGAGCTTCTAATGGATGATGCCGTACGACTATGGCCAACTATTAAACGTCTTTTATCTTATGGTACCCCATGGAAAAAATCACTTATCTTGGCAGTTATCATGTTATGGATTGCTGCTGCAGCAGAAGTAGTTGGGTCAGTTCTAATTAGTTGTTTTATCGATCAGATTGATCAGCATCATATTCCTTTTAACATTTTTTCTGGACTAATTATATTCGGCTATCTTCTGTTACAAATATTGGCGGCGCTATTATACTATTGGCAGGCATTATGGTTTAATCAGGTTGCTGTTGGAGTCGTGCAACATTTGCGTACTAGTGTTATGGATGCTGCGTTACGACAACCTTTAAGTGCGTTTGATAGACAGCCAGTAGGGCAAATTATTTCACGCGTTACTAATGACACCGAAGTAGTTCGTGATCTGTATGTAACTGTAGTGTCAACTGCACTCCGTAGCCTTGCGCTAGTCGGAGCCATGCTAGTTGCAATGTTTAGTTTAAATTGGCGTATGGCTTTAGTAGCTATAACGATTTTCCCAGCAGTTTTAATTGTAATGTTAATATATCAACGTTGCAGCACGCCCATTGTTCGGAGGCTGCGTAGTTGCTTAGCTGATATTAATAATAGTTTTAATGAAATTATTAATGGTATGAGTATTATTCAGCAATTTCGCCAACAAGAACGGTTTGGTCAACGGATGGGGACAGCCAGTGCTATGCACTATCTAGCACGTATGGAAACTCTGCGTTTAGAAGGTTTTTTATTAAGACCACTATTGAGTCTGTTTTCAGGACTAATATTATGTGGACTCATGATATTATATGGATTGTCTTCAACAGAAACGATAGAAGTGGGGGTTCTTTATGCTTTCATCAACTATCTTGCTCGCCTGAATGAACCGCTGATTGAAATTACGACTCAACAGTCAATTTTACAGCAGGCTGTTGTAGCCGGTGAACGTATTTTTGAGTTAATGGATGCGCCATGTCAGCCTTATGGAGATGATATACAGACATTAAATAGTGGTCAAATTGATATTAAGAATTTAACTTTCACCTACCAATCTGGTTTTCCGGTATTAAAAAATATCAATATATCAATTCCAGCGCGTCATTTTGTTGCATTAGTAGGACACACTGGCAGTGGTAAAAGCACACTAGCAAATCTCTTAATGGGATATTACCCTCTAGACGAAGGTGAAATCTTTCTGGATTCTAGACCGCTTTCTTCACTGAGTCATGCTGTGTTACGACAGAGTGTAGCAATGGTTCAACAGGACCCAGTAGTATTAGCTGATACTTTTTTTGCTAATGTTACGCTTGGCAGAGATTTAAGCGAGAAAGTTGTGTGGGATGTCTTAGGTGCAGTGCAGTTGGCAGGTCTAGCACAATCTATGCCTCAAGGTATTTATACTCAATTAGGAGAACAAGGAAATTTTCTTTCTGTTGGGCAAAAGCAATTATTAGCCATTGCACGTGTTCTGGCCATCACACCCCAGGTATTAATTTTAGATGAGGCTACAGCTAATATTGATTCTGGGACAGAACAAGCTATTCAGCAAGCTTTACGTCTTTTAAGGCAGCGCACGACCTTGGTCGTGATTGCACATCGATTATCCACAATTACTGAGGCGGATAGCATTCTTGTATTGCATCGAGGTCAAGTAGTCGAAAGAGGTAGTCACCAGGCATTACTAGCAGCCAAAGGGCGTTATTGGCAGATGTATCGCTTGCAACTACTTGCTGGGATAGATGTCTCCATTAGTTCAAAAACATAAAAAATGAAAAATTACAGCATGTGAGATTGATATAGAGAATATAGTACAAAAAAAGACACAGTACATCTTATATTATGATATACGGCAGAACATCCAATGAATAGTGTATGTGTAGTACATCGTCTGTGTATTTCTATCGTCTAATCTCATACTAATCGAATCAATATATTTCTTGATCCACATTCTGTTTATCAATAATTTGTTCCATAAAACTCGGTATATCTTTATTATTATGTTCTTTTTTTTCTTTAGGTGAATATTTAGTAGACATGCATACTGCGGCAGTAAATAAAATGTCCGTCGATGAGTTCAGTGCAGTTTCAGCAGCATCTTGTAAGATGCTAATAATAAACCCTATCCCAACTACCTGCATAGCAACTTCCTCTGGAATACCAAATATATGACAGACTACTGGCATTAGCAATAGTGAGCCTCCGGCTATACCAGACGCTCCGCAAGCGCAGATAGAGGCAATGATGCTTAGTAATATTGCCGTGGAAACATCCACAGTCATACTTAAGGTGTGCATTGTAGCTAAAGTAAGCGCTGTAATGGTAATAGATGCTCCTGCCATACTAATATTAGCCCCAATTGGAATTGATATGGTATAAGTGCGAGGGTTTAAACCTAGTTTTTTTGCTAAAGCCATATTTACTGGAATATTAGCGGCGGAACTACGGGTAAAGAAAGCGGTTATTCCGCTTTCACGTAGACAAGTAAATACTAGCGGATATGGATTGCGACGAATGTACCACCATACTAATAGAGGATTAAAGAGCAATAGTATCAGAAGCATGCAGCAGAGAAGTAAGCTAAGAAGCTGTGCATATTGCCATAATACATCAAAGCCAGCGGATGCTATAGTAGAAGAAACTAAGCCAAAAATGCCAATCGGTGCGCATTTCATCACAATGTGGACCAATTTCGTGATTGCATTAGAGATATCATTTAGCACTACATGTGTAGATTCACTACTAGTTCGAAATGCAAAACCTAAGCCTATGCCCCAAATGAGAATACTGATATAGTTAGCATGCATTAATGCTTCAATAGGATTAGTTACCATGCTCATTAGAAAACTATGGAGTACTTCTATGATATTAGATGGCGAGATTGTAATCTTGTGGAGAGATGTCTGTAGTGTTAGATGTTGTGGATTTAGATAACTTGCAATTAATGCGAGTATGGAAGCGCTAAATGTACTTAGCAGGTAAAGCACAATGATACGTCGAATATTATTTTTTTGTCCGTTATCATAGCTGGAAATAGATGTTAGTATTAGCATCAGTACCAAGAGAGGGGCAATGGCTTTTAATGCATTAACAAATAAATCTCCAAGAATACCCACTGCTATCGCATAACTGTGTGATACGTAAGAAAGGGAAATTCCAAGGACAAGACTGAGTATAATTTGTGTTACGAGGCTATGTGGAATATATCGACTATGTTCTTTTTTCATAATTATGAGATCACTTTTCTTAAATGCGCTACCACTTTTAACCATACTCCGAAAGCGTGATTCTGGAGTAGAATCCAAGAAGCAATACGTAGGAGATTTCTCGTGGTTGGAAATATTATACAATATGATTTTATGGATAATGCATTTAATGATGCATTATATTCGTGTCTGTTGTGCAATTAAAGATATCTGACATCAATACGGAATTTTTTATTTTGTAGTACTCTCTGATCATCCAGCATTGTTTTAGTCAGTGAGGAAAAGAATTGATCTCTAATCTTTATTGATTAAATGCATTTAATTATGAACATTTAATTAGAATAGCTTTATCAAAAATAATACTCTAAAAAAAATTAACAATATTATATTACGTAGTGTAAAAATTATATTATCTAGTATAACATAAATAAGATGTTGCATCTAGGGCTCATGTGATTTTTTATTTTGTTCTTAATATTTAATTTATAGAGACCGCCTTCTTATAACTCCAGTGCGACCAAAGGACCCGCTAACTTATCATCGGTGATGACCATCATATGAGTGCGGTTCTGTATCTTCTATGTTGAAGACAAGGTTCTATAAGAAAATGATGTTTTTAATCGTTGTGATTCGGTTATTTGACAGTTAGTCAATATTTATACAATATTTATAATATTATGACTGTAAATTTGCATGATTTGGAGTTTTTATAGTAGATTGATTGTCTAATATTTTATTATAGACTAAAATTTTTTAATAGCACCTATAGTCTAGCCACTCATGATATGAGAGAAGTCTCATGCTTCTGTTGGTACATAAGAGTAAAATAGATATTGGGTAGAGTATATCCGTATATGCGAATATATTATTCCTGGTGTTTGTAAATAAATCGATTACGCTAATACGAGCTCATTACGATATTTGCGCACACTATATTTTTTCTATGATGGTTTTAAGATGAGGGTGCATGAGTCTAATCAGTTATCTTGAATCTGTCTCTTTATTTATGATTTTTCTTTGGCAGTATGTATAATTTATAATTATTTGGATGATTTTTAATTCTTATTTTTGGGATGGATATTTCTTTCGTGCTTTCTAGTAGTAGAGTGTAGGCGTAGTCCTCTGAGGTAGCATCATCAAGGCTGAATGAGATAGATTTATAATATATTATGAGGAAATGTTTTTACATTCAACGACATCCCTTCTGATATGCATTATCGCTTCACTAAATGCGCTGGTTGTCAGCACATGACGGTTATATATTTTTGAGATGATAGAGTTTTTCACTCAGTTGTTAAGAATTTTATACCAGAGAAGTACTATTTTTAAGATATAATAATCTATTTGTATTATACTCCAGATGTACTTTTTGTAGGAAGCTTAGAAAGTTTATGCAACCCACTGTGTATCTTATTTTTAAATATAGTGACTATATTAATTTAGACACGATATGTTTTTTCTGATTTTTCTAAGAAGGCCCAGCATCAACATTTTCTTCTTTCTTATTTTGAGGGTTGATAGTGGTATGATTAGTGTATTAAGGAGTTATGGCGAGTATTGTTGCTTGAATGTTTTATTTAAATGAGTATTCAAGATATGCACCTTTTATAACATTAATAGATAGCAGCTGATATGCAACATCACGGTTACGACGATGGAGCTTGAGAATATTTTCGTAGTTGTGTGATCTATCTTATGTTTGTTTAACAATAGACAATATCAATATTAAAATATGTCGATCTCAGGCTGATATAAATTAAAAACTTTTAAACTCACAATATATTTCAAATGTAAAAATACCATAAATTCATTCTGAGCAGTTTTTGTGTTGTATATGATATAAAATAGTCATCATATTATTTTCATCACGTGGCTATAAACTACAACTACAAGCTTGACAGAGGTGAAAAATGGCTTGACATCTATATAATATATCTTGGAATGCAGATCTAGCATGGAGGTAAGATTAAAAAATATAGCTTTAACTACCACGCTGTAGTTTAACGTGAAGTACGCTAAAACGTATCTTTAATACCATTAGTGTTAACACAAGGTTTTTAGAGCATGTATTTGACTGAGAAATTGCATACCTTCAACTTATCACCTTCTTCAATGAAGAAGAGGTGTTTTTTATGGTGTCGCAGAAGGCATCATATGGCTATTATATATTATAATAGATGTTAATGTTCTTCACTCGCATCTTTATTTAAAAGATAGGTGTTCGTGCTGTGTGAAGGGTCTTGCTTGCTATCGTAAAATATGCTAATGCAATCCAATTTCATCCATTTTATATGGATCTTATGGATGATTGTGTTTTAAAATTTGTGAACTGATCACATATAATACATGATTATATATTCACAAAGGAAGCAGCATCCAATATTGTAAGAAATTTTAATATCATAACTCATACGAGCAGCATACTCAATTAGATTTTACGATATTTTTTATGGTGATTGATGTGGTGATAGTTAAATAAAATTATAAAATCATAACATTAGTATTAATTAGACACAAGAGTTTTGTTATCATCACAAGGTCAGTGAAGTGATGGTAGTTTTGGATTAGTATCCAAATTATAGATGATATCATTTTAATGATATTAAACAATAGGGTCGCTGACCCTGTTGAATAGCATTTCAATATCTGCGTTGATCTATTGCTTATAGAATAAGAATGCCTTAATATATTTTAAAAGTATAATGATATATTATAGTCCAGATAAAATGTAGCATTTTGGCTTGTTAAGCCTCTGCATAATACATTATGTAATGCTATTACACAGAACCACCTGGAATACTTGAAGATGCCTTAAGAATATAGTTTTAGAAACCCTAATTGACTTATATGTAAATACTTATATGCTTCAGAGGTATAGGCATCAGCAATAGCATGACTAAATTTATGCGAGCGCTTAAGAGTTATGATGGTGACTAGATAGCTAGCCATAGATTCCAAATTTAGGGTGAGCACGCGTCAAAAAAGTTTTAAAGACAGCTCATATTTTAACTATGACTGTGTTTAACCACTCTAATACTAGATTAGTGAGTTTTGATCCATAGCTTTAAAACAATTATGATGTCATCATGACATGTACAGAAATAGTTGCCCCGTCATTTCTGACGGAGCTATATGTAGTATTCAGATTTTAGTCTGGATTACGAGAAGAACATTCATGACAAGTTTGGTACGATTTAGATCGCGCTGACATTCACTGCAGCGGGACCTTTCTGTCCATCCTGGATTTCGAACTCCACGTTTTGACCTTCAGCAAGTGTTTTGAATCCATTACCTTGAATCGCAGAGAAATGCACAAATACATCTTTGCTCCCGTCTGCAGGAGTAATAAAACCAAAACCTTTAGATTCGTTAAACCACTTAACCTGACCTTTAATCTTTGCCATTTTACATATTCCTTAAAGAGATGATTCGCCCGTAGGCTTGACGTTCAGAAAAACCAGAAACATTACTGCATGAGGCATTAATTAAAGCTCGGCAAGGAAGCGGTATGCAACGTCAACGTCTTTACTTAGATCTTCTTTACTGAAGATGCCACTCATAAACAGAGCTGTATCTCGTTTTTACTAGGATATTTATCACATATCCAGTCATGAATCGCAAGTCATTTTTCACAAGGAGCAATGATCTCGTATTACATGAAATTATATTAATGCATAATTTGTGCTGAACAGCAATGTATTAAACATAATTATTCTAGATGTCTATGTATTTGGCTACACTTCATTTTGAAGTGTTGTAATATTACTAGCTTCCAACGTAGAAGATGTCCATAAAGATCCCAGGGATTATTATGGGCTTGACGAGCCCGAAAAAATATTTAGGCAATGCTATTGCTGATGCCTATACCTCTGAAGCATATAAGTATTTACATATAAGTCAATTAGGGTTTCTAAAACTATATTCTTAAGGCATCTTCAAGTATTCCAGGTGGTTCTATATAATTAATGGAATGATGTCATATGTATGGTTTAGGAGGTAGTATTTATGATAGTAATCTTTAGTTCTAATCTTGCGTTGGTTGAGTCTGTGAGTGTTTCTTAATTATGTGTAGATGCTAATTATTGATTTGTAATTAATCTTTATCAGATATGCGGTATATAGTATCACGACAATGAATATACTTGAACATCCATGTTTTGCATGCTAAAGAATTTTTCTTATGAGCTTCTGATAGTCATTAACGTGCGTATATAGCGAATATAAAGCAATAACCAACATAAAAAGACACTCAAAAGGGATACAACGTCAATTGATAGAATAAAATTACAAAATATGCTTGAAGACGCACTGCGCCATATATGATATGATGTTCATAGCACTAATATGCTTAACCAGTAGTTTTGAGGTTCATACAAGAAGCTTTTTGAAAATGATATACAAAAGATATATGAAGCAGGTTTTTTAGATCTTTTGCAATACTCTAAAATCAAGAAAATGCCATGAATATAGTGAGTTTGATGAATACTGATTAAAGTTATATAAATTACAGTGCATAGTAGTGTATAATTATGTTGGCAGAGCGCATGTACTATATATTTATTCACAATTTGCCTAGTGAAGACTATACTAGGATAGTAGGCGTGTTGTATGTCACACAACTCAAAAAATAGAGTCATACTATGGTGCATTGAAGGTATTGTAGCTTAGATTTCATTATTTCTAACACCATAATACTCTGAATGATTTTTCATTAGTGCCGAATTCCATTAATTTATGATGAATTTTATGTATCGATCTCTCATATTATTTATTAGCTTGCGTTATATGCAAGGTCTAGGATCTAGATCGCATGGTTTTGGATATTTTATATCCTGGCTGTCAGTGATGGGTCTGGCTATAGGGGTTATGGTACTCGTAATTGTTTTATCAGTTATGAACGGTTTAGAACAACAATTAGAAGAAAAATCACTAGGTTTTATACCCCATGTATTAATCACGAGTAAGACTGGTTCTATTGATCCGAACAAACTTCCTGAGAGTTTGTTTCATCTGAAAGGTGTGAATTATATTCAATCTCTTGCTACCAGTGAGGTAGTGTTACAGAGTACTACTGGTATGGCTGTTGGTTTATTATTAGGAATTAATACCAATGATGATAACTCTCTTGTATCGTACTTCGTACAGGATCAAAAAAAGAAGTTAAAAGCTGGTGAATATAATGTAATAATAGGGGCTCAGTTGGCTGATCATCTCCACTTAAAACCCCATTCTACAGTACGTTTACTAGTGCCAACAAGTAGTTTTTGGACGCCTTTAGGACGTATGCCAAGCCAGAGAGTGTTTAATGTAATAGATACTTTTTCTACTGATAGTGATGTTGATAGTTGTCAGGTTCTTGTGAATCAACAGGATGCATCACGTCTCATGCGTTATCCTCGGGGGCATATTACTGGTTGGCGTCTGTGGTTAGAGAAGCCATTGGAAGTTTCTTCTATCAATAAAAAAATTTTACCAAACTGGTTAGCTTGGCATGATTGGCGCGAGAGTAAAGGAGCCTTATTTCAGGCTGTTAAGATAGAAAAAAATATCATGGGTCTATTAATCAGCTTAATTATTATGATAGCTTTTTTTAATATTGTTACTTCCTTGTGTCTTCTTATTATGGATAAGAAAGGGGAAGTAGCAATTTTAAAAACCCAGGGGTTAAGGCATGGACAGATTATGTTGATGTTTATGCTACAGGGAACACTAGTTGGCGTAGTGGGGTCGATATTTGGAGTTTGTCTAGGCATCTTACTATCTGGCCATATTGGTGTCTTAATGATAAAAGTAGGTCTGTGTAATGAAGGAGTGGTGTTCCCCGTAGTAATCTCAATATCGCAAGTTATGCTGATTGCTGTCATAGCTACTATTGTGGCATTTATATCAGTATTATACCCATCGTATTACGCTGCTACCAGACAACCTGCTGAGGCACTTCGTTATGAATAAGCAGGTTTTGTTGCAATGTGAAAATTTGTGTAAAAGCTATTATGAAGGTGGTATACACACTAATGTTTTACATAACACCTCATTGATAGTGCACTCAAATGATATGATAGCAGTTGTTGGTAGTTCTGGATCAGGTAAAAGTACGCTACTACATTTGTTAGGTGGTTTGGAGTCACCTACTTCTGGTGACATACAATTCAAGGGGCAATCTCTGCAGAGAATGTCGTCTGTAGAAAAAGCTATATTACGTAATCGGGATTTAGGTTTTATATATCAGTTTCATCATCTTTTAGCAGATTTTAGTGCATTGGAAAATGTCACTATACCACTTCTCATCGCGAAAAATTCTATAACGCACGCCAAGGATCGAGCCATTGAGGTTCTTGCATTGCTTGGCTTAGAAAAAAGGGTACACTATCTTCCGTATCAGCTTTCTGGTGGCGAAAGACAGCGAGTGGCCATTGCACGCGCTTTAGTTAATATTCCTCAGTTAGTCTTAGCTGATGAGCCCACAGGCAATCTTGATGCACGTAATACTGATTCTATATTAGAGTTATTAAGTAAGATTAACAAAACATACGGTACAGCTTTTTTAATTGTAACACATGATTTGTATTTAGCAAGTAACCTGCACAGAATGGTAGAAATGAAGGATGGTTGTATCATTGATAACGATATGTGTTCAGGTAAGGTGCCATGACTCTTTCACTTTCTTGTTTTATTGGTTTTCGTTTTAGTTATGGGCGGTCTCGTAGAGGAATGCTATCTCTTATTGCGGTGATCTCTACTCTTGGCATTGCTATCAGCATTGCTGTATTAATAATTAGTTTGAGTGCGATGAACGGATTTGAACGCGAGCTGAATCAGCGCGTGCTTGCAGTGGTGCCTCATTGTGAAATTGAACCAGTAGATCAGAATTGGCTACAATGGAAGACCGCGCTACAAATTATAGAAATGGTTCCTGGTGTAGCAGCAGCAGCACCTTATATTACTTTTACTGGTTTACTTGAAAGTGATAGTCATAAATTAGCAGCACTACAGGTGAAAGGAGTCGATACATGCTTAGAAAGGCGAATTAGTTCACTATCATCATATCTCCAAGGGAGTGATTGGGAAAAATTTTTACCAGGGCAAAGTCAAGTCTTATTAGGAAAAGGAGTTACTGAGCGTTTACATGTAAATCTTGGGGATTGGATCACAATGATTGTGCCTTACCAGAACATGGAGCATAAATTATCAAAACCGAAGTACGTACGGCTACAAGTAACAGGTATTCTAAATTTCGGCGGCATACGAGATTATAGTTTGGCATATATTCCTATTATAGATGCTCAAAAATTGTTAAAAATTGGCAATAATATTACAGGTATCGCAATAAAAGCTCATCAACCTTTTGAGGCAGAATCCCTTGCACGTCAGGTGGGGGATAGGATTGATGCTTCTGTTTTTTTACGTAGCTGGATAAGCACTTATGGCTATATGTATCATGATGTACAGAGGATCCGTACTATTATCTATTTAGCAATAGTTTTAGTGATTGGTGTCGCTTGTTTTAATATTGTGTCTACACTGATGATGGCAGTGAAAGATAAGTGTTTTGAGATTGCGATCCTACGTACTTTAGGAGCTGGTGATGGTTTAATTCGAGCTATTTTTATGTGGTATGGAGTTTTATTAGGCGGAGTGGTTGGTAGTATAATTGGCATTAGTATGGGTGTGCTGCTATCTTTAAAAATAACCTCTATTATGCATGTTCTAGAACACTTAACAGGTTGTCGCGTTCTTTCAGGTGAGATCTATTTTATTGATTTTTTACCTGCAGAATTACAGTGGTTTGATGTTCTGATGGTCTTCATGGCATCTGTAGCACTAAGCTTAGTTGCCACTTGGTATCCAGCTAGACAGGCTATCCGCCTCCAACCCGCACAGGTTCTCAGTCGTCAATAGATGGTATAAGCATCTAGAGCTCTCGGTTTTATAAAAATTTTTTATTGCATATATCTGTTTAGGTAATCTTGTATGACATGATAGCATTTCTATAGATAATAGGTATACCATATCTCAAAAAAGACTTACTGTACACTCATAGTGAGTGGTTCAACGTATAGTATAGATTTATACATATGTTTATTATAACATAGATATCTAGTTTAGATTTTAGATGTGAGCAGATGAGATTACATATATTAAATAGATCATTAGAATCTGCCGATCAGTTTCCATGTTCTGGTTGTATGTTGTGATCAGTTATACTGAGAAATAAGTATAAACAAAAGTAGTAGTTGTAAATAATGATTGCCAGTATTTCTAGTATGTACTTTTAAGTATGTATTTCATTTATATTCACAATAGCAGTTATAGATTGCTTGTCTAGAAAATTGATATAGAAAATTATAGCATACAATAGCCATTGTATGAAGAGGTCCATTATGCCATTAGAAAAATCAACTACTTTACCTTCAGATGGAGCTATATGGAAAGGAGTGACATTAACGAATCGAGCGGCGGAATATATTCAACACCTCGCTGCTAGGGACCCTAATATCAAAGGCCTACAGATAGATGTAAAACCCTCTGGATGTGCTGGGCTTAGCTATAGCATGAATTTAGTCACGACAAAATCACAAGATGATTTAAGTTTTAGTCACCATGGCGCATGTGTATTTGTACCACTGCATGCTATGCCTTATATAGATGGTACAGAAGTAGATTATGTGTATGTAGGTCTGAATCAGATTTTTAAATTTAATAACCCCCGTGCTCAACATGCCTGTGGTTGTGGTGAGAGCTTTGGAGTTGAGTAAATGCTATGGTACATGATAATAATCACTCTGATACAGTGGAATTGACCGAAGTCACAGACAGTAGACATCAAACATATACAGAAGGATTTTTTACTCAATTAAATACCGAAGAGTTGGCGTATGGTATTAATGAAGAGGTTGTACGTGCTATTTCCGCTAAACGCAATGAACCTGATTGGATGCTTAAATTTCGTCTAAAAGCCTATCGTTCTTGGGTGCATATGGAGGAACCACATTGGCTAAAAGCTCATTATACAAGTCTCGATTATCAAAATTATAGCTATTACTCTGCGCCATCTTGTCAAGATTGCAACGACTTACAGAGTTTCAATGAAGATCCACTACACCCTTCAGATGTGTATAGAGATAAATATCTGACGCAAGAAGTAGAAGGGGCTTTTAATAAATTGGGGGTGCCTGTACGAGAAGGAAAAGAGGTAGCAGTTGACGCGATTTTTGATTCTGTATCTGTCGCGACAACTTATCGTGATAAGTTAAAGAAAGAAGGCGTTATATTTTGTGCACTGAGCGAGGCAATCCTCAATTATCCTGATTTAGTTCAGCAATATCTTGGTAGTGTAGTACCAAGTAATGATAATTTTTTTGCTGCACTCAATGCAGCTGTGGCTTCAGATGGGACATTTGTTTATGTTTCTAAGGGCGTCTGTTGTCCTATGGAGCTCTCGACATACTTTCGTATTAATGCAGAAAAAACAGGTCAGTTCGAACGTACAATCCTGATTGCCGATACAGGAAGTTCGGTTAGTTATATTGAGGGCTGTTCTGCGCCTATACGAGATACCCGTCAGCTGCATGCAGCAGTGGTTGAGGTAATTGTGCATAAAAATGCTAGAGTAAAATACTCTACAGTACAAAATTGGTTTTCTGGCAGAGGAAACAAGGGTGGCATTTTAAATTTTGTCACTAAACGTGCGGTATGTGAGGGAGAAGGGAGTAAGATGTCTTGGACGCAGCTAGAAACCGGTTCAGCAATTACTTGGAAATATCCTAGTGTTATTCTACGTGGCGATAACTCCACTGGTGAATTTTTTTCAGTAGCATTAACAAACGGTTATCAGCAGGCCGATACTGGGACTAAGATGATCCATATGGGTCAAAATACACACTCAACGATTATTTCAAAGGGGATATCAGCTGCGAATAGTCAAAATACTTATCGTGGTTTAGTGAAGGTTACGTCAAGCGCTACTAATGCGCGCAATTACACACAATGTGACTCTATGCTCATTGGTTCTAAGTGTGGCGCGCATACATTTCCTTCTCTCGAAGTAAGAAACAACACTGCTCATCTTGAGCATGAGGCTACCACGTCACGTATTGGAGAAGATCAGTTATTTTATTGTTTACAACGTGGGATTAGCCCTGATAACGCGATTTCAATGATTGTTAATGGTTTTTGTAAAGATGTTTTTTCGGAACTTCCTCTAGAATTTGCAGTAGAGGCACAAAAATTGCTAGCTATTAGTCTGGAGCATAGCGTGGGGTAATAGATGATGATGAATGCAAAAGAATAGTTCATAAGGACCTCTATGTTACAAATTCAAGATTTACATGTGAGTGTTGATAATAAAAGTATTCTACGCGGTTTAAATCTTGATATAAAACCAGGCGAGATACATGCTATCATGGGTCCGAATGGTTCAGGCAAAAGCACTCTCGCTGCTACCTTAGCAGGTCGCAAGGATTATATAGTCGATCATGGCACTGTGGTATTTAAAGGTAAAGATTTGCTGCATTTAGCTCCGGAGGAACGTGCGGGAGAGGGTATTTTTATCGCTTTTCAGTATCCAGTTGAAATCCTTGGTGTTAGTAATCATACATTTCTACATACAGCACTGAACGCTGTGCGCACTTATCGTCAGCAGGATGTTTTAGATCGCTTTGATTTTCAGGGTTTAATAAAAGATAAAGCTCACCTGTTAAACATGCCAGAAGATCTACTGACTCGTTCTATTAATGTTGGTTTCTCTGGGGGCGAGAAAAAGCGCAATGATATCTTACAGATGTCTATTTTAGAACCGGATTTATGTATTTTGGATGAAACTGACTCTGGTTTAGATATAGATGCACTAAGAATTGTATCTCGAGGTGTGAATAATTTGTGCAACGGAAAGCGCTCCTTTATCATTATTACACATTATCAGCGTATTTTGGATTATATCAAACCCTCTTTTGTACATGTATTGCATGAAGGCTGTATCATAAAATCAGGCGGTTTTGGGTTGGTGGCGCAGCTGGAGGAATACGGGTATGGTTGGATTATTAACAAAAAGTGAATATATACTTCAGAAATGGAAATATATAGTACAACATAGAAACAAAAAACGCAATATCCAAGATAATGAAAGCTGGATGGAGGTATTACGTTTAGGGCTACCAACTACTAAGCAATCAGAATGGCGATGCACGCCATTAGATCGGATATTAGATCATAATTTTGCTACGCCTCTGTCTGTAAAGTTAAGTGTTGATATTGTGCAAGAGAGGGCGTTCCGTATTGATGCGGTTCGCCTTGTATTTGTAGATGGATTATTTTCACCTGAGTTAAGTGATCAAAAATATGATCCATTTAGCATCCATATTCTCTCTCCAGAATCTTCGCAAATACGCTGGCGTGCTCCAGTACACCCTGATGTGTTTGTGCATCTTACTGAGAGCTTAGCGGGAGAGATTACATTTATTCATATTTCTCGTGAACAAAAGGCAATACGTCCACTATATCTATTACATATCACTACTGGCGGTGCATCTGACAAACTATACACTGCAGGTTATCGTCATCATTTACAACAAGATACTGCAAGTGAAGTTACGGTGATCGAGCACTATATTACTTTAAATAACTTACCACATTTTACTGCTGCACGCTTTACCGCAGATATTAATAATGCTTCAACGTTGAAGCATTATTATTTAGCCTTTGAAAACCACAGTAGTTATCATGTCTCTCATAATGATTTTAACCTTGGAGCTTGTGCTCGAGCAGAAAGTCACAGTTTTTTATTAGGAGCAGGTGTTACTTTTCATCAGACTAGTAGTCAGTGTCAAGGGGAAGGATCTAATTTGATGGTTAATAGTCTCATGTTTCCAATAGGTACTGAAGTGTGTGAAAATCGTACTTGGGTAGACCATATAAAAGGTTTATGTCATAGCCATCAATTGCATAAAACGATTGTATGCGACCATGCTAGAGCTATTTTTAATGGAATGATTAAAGTACGTAAGGATGCTAATAAAACTTACGGACAGATGAATAATAGAAACTTATTATTGGGCTCTTATGCAGCAGTAGATTCTCAACCTCAATTGGAAATTTATAATGATGATGTAAAATGTGGACACGAAGCGACTGTTGAGTGTCTTAACGAAGAGCAGATTTTTTACTTACGGTCACGCGGTGTTCATAACAATATTGCCCGGCGTATTATTATCAACGCATTTCTTGCTGAACTGACTGAACTAATACCAGACGTTATTTTAAAAAATACGATAATACAACGCATTAATAATCGTTTTTTAGGAGGCGTATGATGCATTTGAACGTAGCACGCATTCAGGCAGAGTTTCCATTATTATCTAGAGAAGTCAATGGGCATCGATTGGTCTATTTAGATAGCGCAGCTAGTGCACAAAAACCACAGGTAGTGATTGATGCTGAGAGTGAGTTTTATAAAAATGGATATGCAGCGGTACATCGTGGTATTCATACTTTAAGTGCTGAAGCTACCACTCAGATGGAAACTATTCGAGCACAGGTTGCTCATTTTTTAAATGCGGCGCATTCTGAAGAGATAGTTTTTGTGAAGGGGGCCACAGAAGCGATTAATCTGGTAGCTAATAGCTGGGGGAACAGCCAGATACATCCTGGGGACAATATTATTATTACAGAAATGGAGCATCACTCCAATATTGTACCTTGGCAAATGCTAGCTAAGAGAATGAGCGCTGAATTGCGTTTTATTCCTTTAACTGTCTCTGGAACACTAGATACAACACAGCTATCATTGCTAATGGATTGCCGTACTCGACTTTTAGCAGTCACGCATGTGTCAAATGTACTAGGTACAAAAAATCCAATAAAAGAAATAATCTATCAAGCTAAGTTATCTGGGGTGGTCACTTTAATCGATGGTGCTCAGGGTGTTATGCATGATATCGTCGACGTTCAGGATTTAGATTGTGATTTTTACGTATTTTCTGGTCATAAAATATATGGACCATCTGGTATTGGTATCTTATATGGTCGTAAATCTATTCTAGATTTAATGCCTCCATGGGAGGGTGGTGGGTCTATGATCTCTACAGTGAGTTTAAGTAAGGGCACAACTTATGCCCCTGTTCCGTGGATTTTTGAGGCTGGATCTCCTAATATTGGGTCAATTATTGGTCTAGGTGCTGCATTAAAATGGATTGTTAATGTAGGAATGGATGTTATTATTGATCGGGAAAAAGAGTTGATGGGCTATGCTTTGGAGAGGCTATCATCTATACCAGATATTGTTATTTATAGTCCGTCCCAACCTGTTGGGGTCATTGCTTTTAATTTAGTTGCTCAGCATGCATTTGATGTTGGTAGTTTTTTGGATCACTATGGTATAGCTATTCGCACTGGTCATCATTGTGCAATGCCATTAATGCAGTATTATGCCGTGTCAGCGATGTGTCGTGCCTCTTTCGTTATATACAACAATGAAGAAGAAGTAGATCGTTTAGTGCATGGTTTAATGCGTATTCGTACTTTGCTAGGCTCAAGGGGCTGTTAAGAACATTATATTTAATGTTCTCATTAGAGAAGTGTTTGTTTTTTTGAGCAGCTAATTTTGTAAGTATGAGAGTTATGAGGTCTTTGAGTCAAAATATGTGTAAAGATGATCATAGTGATTTACTCATACCTTTATTTAAAAACAATAAGATTGATCCAATCAATACTATCAAAATGTATCTATGATAGCTTGCAATAGGTGTGGTTAAAAATAGAGAACATTAGGAACATTAAATGTCTTTATAAGAGAACACCTGATCTGTGTGTCTTAATGTATGCTTTTTATCTAGGGGTTAATAGTGTCAGTAAGGATACATCAGAAAATGTCACCTGGATTACTGAGGATATTATAGTTCTGAGCTCAATTGTGTACTCTAAAATCATGGGCTATAGTGCGATGTATTCCTCTCGTGATAGGTATAAATTTTATTCATGTCTACAGATTGTAATAGAGAAGGATCAATATCATTATTCAAGTGAGGAAAAATGTCCACTCTCCCGGATAGAGATACACTAGTATTTAATTTTCATCGATGTGCTAACCAGGAAGAAAAATATCTGTATATCATAGAACTAGGATCCAAACTCCCATCATTTTCTAGCGCGCTATACGCTAAAAAAAATATTATTTCTGGTTGTCAGAGTCAGGTGTGGATATCAGTAGGTGTTGATAAAAAAGGATTGGTTGTTCTGGAGGGAGATAGTGATGCAGCGCTCGTAAAGGGGTTGATAGCTATTGTATTTAGTTGTTATAAAAACATGACGCCACATAATGTGTTGTGTTTTGATTCACGTCCATGGTTTTCAGGTTTAGCGTTTTCACAGCAATTAACACCGTCGCGTGTGCATGGTCTTTGGGCTATGCTACGCTCTATTCGTCACAAAACACGTTTATTGCTAGAAGAATGATTGATGCTGGATATCATTTTTTTATCCGTGGTATAGCATATAGATGTTTATTTTTGAATTTATGCAGTCTTAATAACGAGTAGATATTATTCTACATTATACCATCTGAACATTATTGCAATCATACAAAGTTATTAGTATGTAAAAATATCTCTATAATTTTTGAGCCATAATAGTCTGGATTGGTATTGTAATTTTTTGCATGTACCAGGATACTGCGATATACACATTTTTAATTAGTTATGTGCACACTAGCATAGTTTATATATTTTTTATTTTGTATGTGTTAATGCTTTTTAGTCACACACCGCGTTTTATATGTCTATAGAGTACTGTACTGATAATCTGGTGTTAGATGAATGCAATGAAAATATAGAGTATGAATATATGCATTTAATCTATACTACTATCTGTGTAGTAAACAATTTTATTCTCCTCATACACAGGAAAACTAGCACAAAGCTCTAGAACTTGTTTTTTAACGCGATGTGTGACCGATTTGTTATTAGGATCATCTAGAATATCACTGATCCATTGTGCTACTAGGTGTACTTCATTTTTTTGAAAACCGCGGCGCGTGACTGCGGCAGAGCCAATACGTATACCAGATGTTATAAATGGACTTTGAGGATCGTTAGGTATACTATTTTTATTCAGAGTGATGTTAGAGTGACCTAGTGTATTTTCTGCTTGTTTGCCTGTAAGTTTTGTGCCAAGCAGGTTGAGTAGGAAGAGATGGTTGTGAGTAGCACCGGACACGACATTATATCCACGTTGCAGAAATACTTCTACCATCAGTTTGGAATTTTGGAGTACATTTCTTTGGTAAATTTTAAATTCAGGCTCCATTGCTTCCTTGAAGGCGACTGCTTTAGCTGCAATGACATGTAAGAGAGGCCCACCTTGTCCACCAGGAAAGACAGAGGCATTGATCTTACGATATAAGTTTTCATCTCCACCGGCTGCTAAAATAATTCCTCCACGAGGACCAGATAGTGTTTTATGAGTGGTAGAGGTGACAATATGAGCGTGTGGTATTGGATTGGGGTACATATCAGCGGCAATTAAACCCGCTACATGTGCCATATCAACAATTAGATATGCTCCGATACCATCAGCAATTGCACGCATTTTTTTCCAATCGCACAGTCCTGAATAGGCAGAAAAACCACCAATGATCATTTTTGGTCGATGCTTGATAGAAAGATTCTGGATCTCCTCATAATTTATATGGCCGGTTTTATCGGTATGATACGAAATAATATTATACAATTTACCAGATAGATTGACTGGAGAGCCATGGCTCAGATGGCCACCATGTGTTAATCGCATACTTAACACAGTGTCTCCATGTTGTAGTAATGCCGTATACACAGCAAAGTTAGCCTGAGAACCAGAATGTGGTTGTACGTTAGCATAGTCAGCTCCAAATAGTTTTTTGGCGCGATCAATCGCTAGCTGCTCAATGATATCTACGTATTTACAGCCACCATAGTATCGTTTACCCGGATATCCTTCTGCATACTTGTTAGTTAGATAGGAACCTTGTGCTTGCATCACACGAGGGCTAGTGTAGTTTTCTGAAGCGATTAGTTCAATATGCTCTTCTTGACGCGTTTTTTCCTGTTCCATAGCATGCCATAAGATAGGGTCATAGTCTGCAATATTCATATTACGAGTGAACATTTCTTTTCGTTCTCATTTTTAAATAAGTCATAAAAACTAAATTAAGATTTAAAAAATCTGTATTTAGTGTAAATTGTTTATAGTGTTAATATATTTTGTGCACAGATCTATAAAATAATTCGATGATATGTCTATGTTGTTTCGGTGCTACTTGTGTAGATTTTTTGTATGCTTTCAATATATGATGAATTTGTAGAGGTGTCTGATGTGGATAACAATCCATATCAACCACACATATAATATGACAGCATTAGAATTTTTCTCAACATTATCATTGTATGTTACTTTGTAAGTATATATGTATAGAGTTTACATTATGATCAGAATAGGAATTTTATGTTTAATTTTTTTTATTCTCAATCCGATTACTAAATCTACTGATATCTATCAGGCATAAAATTAAAATAGCACTGTGCATGTAAATTATTCATGAGACAAGACAATATTCTACAATTTTGCGTTTAGATCTTTTTTTTGATATCTTGAGATCAAGCTATGCACATTTTATGATGATATCAAAAAATTACATTATAGTCTGTTGCTATATATTGTAGAGGGAATGACCTGATCTTAAGCAGTATCAGGAGGTGTTAATATTTTATAGATAGTTTGTTGAATACTATTATCTAGCGCATTTCATACTGATGTACAGAACGAATAATAATCTTAAATTAAAAATATTTTGCGCTATGATGATTTTCAGAGTGTCGGATTAGCCAAAAAATGATTGTTAATAGACTATATGTATAACATTCTTGACTGCTAAGTGCAAATATGAATGATCCTGCAGTCTTTCAGTGCCATCAGCCAATGATAAAGAATAGTATGTTTATTGTATTTAGCGAATGATCATCTGGCTTTTAGGATACTGAAGTGATATGATTACCGCCTGATATACCTGAAAAGTAATCCACGGATAGATACATTCTCGCTTGATAACAGATCATATTTTTTAAGTTGTGTCCGCTCGTCTGTTGTACGTTACAGACGTATATATTGTGCTAGATAGCGGTTGTAGATTGAGACTGTATGATGAGGTAACTAAAAGGGTGCGGATCATATGTTGGATTCCATAAATTATATTTATTTTAACAGGAAACATGATATTATCATCATAATGCATCATTCTTGTAGAGCAAAATAACGAGACATGCATGTCAGTCTAACGTGAAAATAGTCTCTATATTAACATCATTAATACTTGTCTTGAAGGACAATGTGTCTGATTTTATCATAATAAAATTATTACTATTAAGAAAATCTTATCTACAAACTCAAAAGAACACTATCTGCTTCTTAGTGCTTACGCACACTGTAATGGACAATACCCCCCCGGTTGGCATGCTTCTTAATGTATAATATAAGATTGCTATCTTATTAGGATAAGCATGCTTTTTGTGTATAATATAATATAGTGACATTGTATAGCTCTTAATCATAGCAGTAAGATTGTGTGAGACTTGAGGAATGCGTGTAACCTATATTTCATATATCAGTAAAATTGAGATATTGTCTATTCTGTAAGTTATGTTCGGATCTAATCCAAAATTCACATTATCATTGCAACAAGATGATCACTATACGCATAGCAGCATATATTTTTGTCAATGGAATATTGTACTCATGATGCTGGATGCAGTATACGGGATATATAGATAATATATATCTAGAGATGTGTCTTTAGAGATATATCTTAACGAGGAATGATGAATTCTAGCATATATGTTTGTTGTCTTAGGAAAAATTTAGTGGTTATGATAATCATCCAGGTTATCCATTTACTTGAATGTATTTCACTCACGATAAGAGTAATATCATATGAGCCATAGCGATACTATTGTAGCCCCAGCTACTCCATCTGGACATGGTAGCATAGGGATTTTGCGTATTTCTGGGGATTGTGCTGTAGAAGTTGCAAGGCAAGTATTAGGTAAAATTCCTAGACCGCGTTATGCCAATTATCTTCTATTTTTAGATGAGAATGGTTGTATGCTCGATAAAGGGATTGCGCTATGGTTTCCTGCGCCACATTCTTTTACTGGTGAAGATGTGTTGGAGTTACAGGGTCATGGTGGTCCTGTTGTCCTTGATCTTCTTTTAAGACGTATTCTATTAGTACCAGGATTACGTATGGCTCATCCAGGCGAATTTTCCGAGCGTGCTTTTTTAAATGAGAAGTTAGATTTGACGCAAGCAGAAGCAATTGCTGATTTAATCAATGCGAGTTCAGAGAAAGCAGTACGTGCAGCGGTTTGCTCTTTACAAGGAGTTTTTTCTGTACGCATCAAGACTTTGGTAGCAAGCATCATTGACCTGCGAATGCATATAGAAGCTATGCTAGATTTTCCAGATGAGGAGGTAAGCAGCAGATCTAATAACAATATAGTATCTCAGTTAAATAATATTGCATCTATTCTAGATATAGTACGCAATGAAGCACACCTAGGTAGTTTGCTTCACGAGGGCAGAAGGGTGGTGATTGCAGGTAAATCTAATGCTGGAAAGTCTAGTTTGTTTAATAGGTTATGTGGGCGTAAAGCTGCTCTAGTGACTGCGCTTGCAGGAACGACACGCGATGTATTACATGAACGTATTTATATTGATGGTTTACCATTGCATGTCATTGACACAGCAGGGATACGTAAAAGCAGTGAGCACATCGAGAACATGGGAATCGCACTAGCCTTCCAAGAAATTAAAAAAGCTGATCATATCCTTTTTGTAGTGGATGGTGCTACGACAAGGTCTATAACTCTGTCTGAGATTTTACCAGATTTTATCGATGAATTAAAAGATATACCCCCTTTTACCATTTTACGTAATAAATCTGATATCACTCATGAAGCACATGACATCACAAAAACAAAAGAGAGTGTGGTCATCTCGCTATCAGCACGCACTGGAGAAGGTTTTGAAAATTTAATGGCACACTTAAGAGCTGTTGTAAGTGATTACAGCGAGATAGAGGATGGATTTTTGGCACGTCGTCGTCATGTGCAGGCTCTTGAATTAGCTGCTACATATCTTGAAAATGGAAAAAATAACATTGTATCTGAATCTGCTAAAGAATTATTAGCAGAAGATTTGCGTCTGGCGCAGTTAGCTTTAAACGAGATAACAGGGGAATTTAGTTCTCAGCAGTTATTGGATAGTATTTTTTCTAGTTTTTGTATCGGAAAATAGATAGCGTGTTAGCAGGATAGAGAAAGATTGCTGATATGACTCTAGAATATATACTAGAGTTTTATGAGAATAGTCACTTGTTTTATAGTTTACTCTAGTGTCATATTAGAGATTGAGGGTGTGAAAATTAGTGTGCTAAAGTATACATAAATCTTAATACATTTAGAAGTCATCGTTTTTAATAAATTCTAAATAATAATTAGTAAATGCATTGCACTTCTATTTTCACATTTCAAGAATGGAATGATTAGTATAGTATTTAGATAGGTATAGGTATAGGTATTTTTTTTGTGTGCGGTATAGATGATGCAATATTATTTTTTAGTAATGGATTTAATATAAATAACGTAATCAACACATAATACCCATCACAGATTATGGTTTTTTCAAAACCTGAATAACGTAAGTAGTATAGAAATAATAGTAGATTACACTAATAGTGTAGTATTTTGTAGTCTATGCATGTTACGTTTTGTAGATGATGCTTTATAGTGTACAGGGGTAGTTTAATTTTGATGAATCACTTAGAGAACATGTAGAATTTTTATAACGTAGCATAAAGAATAAAAAGAATACAGATAGATAGAAAGAGGGCCGATTTTGTGAGGTATAAAAATGCATCAGATTCCGATGACGTTAAAGGGTGCGGAAAAACTACGAAAAGAATTAGAAGAACTAAAAACTATTAAACGACCTATGATGATTTCTGCTATTTCTAATGCACGAGAGCACGGAGATTTAAAAGAAAACGCAGAATATCATGCTGCTCGCGAAGAGCAAAGTTTTTGCGAAGGTCGTATCAAGGAACTAGAATCTAAGTTATCACATGCGCAAGTAATTGATATCACTAAAATATCTAATAGGGCTAATGGACGAGTAGTATTTGGATCAACTGTGAGGGTACGTAGTCTAGAAACCGATGAAGAGTATACGTATTGTATTGTTGGAGATGATGAGGCAGATTTTAAAAATAATTTAATTTCTATTAATTCCCCTATGGCTCGTGGATTAATAGGTAAAATAGCCAATGATTTCACTGTCATACAAGCGCCTGGGGGTGAGGCCGAGTATCAAGTTATCAAAGTTGAATATCTTTAATCGATATAATTTTTAGATAGCATTGCATACATGAGGGAGTAATATTAATAATGCATATACCCATGAGGCGAGTTATAGATAACTGGTATCAATCAATCTCTAGATTGAGAGATTCAATAGATATCAGTATAATTGCCTCTTAATACCTTACATATAGGGAGGTATGATCATGTTTTTTAAGATTATACAGATATATACTATGTTTGCATTCACTAATCATCTATGAATTTTCTCGTTTATATTAGAGAGGTTAGAGTGGCAGGGATAATAGTGGAATTAAAAATAATCTTTAAGATTATGCCATTTCTGGTGTTAGAAGCTGCAGTTTTAATATCATGCAATCTCTAATCGTGCTTAGGTATACTATTTATTTATAGCCATAAAGACTTATGATTAACTTTGTATTATAGCAATACCGCTTATGATTAACTATGTCTGCAGTTTACAACTGACTTTAGGGCGGAGAAAGTGTGCTTGGTATCTTTAGAAGCTTGGGTGAGATTTTATGTGTGAAGTTTTCGTTAGTAAGATGTAAGTATTGCCAATACTAATCTGGATTAGATCAACCAATTATTTCTAGAAATATATTTTGGTTACTCGTTTCTGAAATGCATGCTACATAACTCATTTTGCATAATACTCCCTAGTATCTTTCGGTTACACGGTATTTTAATGAGTCATAGTTCTCACTCACCAATTGATAGCGATAGGATGCAGGTTATTGTGTTTTAATGCAGGTAGAATATAGCGTATATAGCTCATAATATAAATATATAAATATTTGTTACAAATGATACGAACGTTTATCACAATACAGACGTGATGGATATATAATATAGATTAATATCTAGTGTTTATATTGATATGTAGTGTTTATTTTAATAGTTAGTTCATCTCTACATTCAACATTCAACTGAATGATAACTGGAAAAATCGTATGATTAGTAAAAAGGGTGTTGCTGCTTCTCAACGATGGTTAAGAGAACATCATGATGATCAGTATGTTCGTCAAGCACAGCAAAAAGGCTTTCGATCACGCTCTTGGTTTAAGCTAGATGAGATACAAAAAAAAGATAAGTTACTTAAACATGGGATAACCGTTATTGATTTAGGAGCAGCTCCGGGAGGTTGGTCACAATATATGGCTATGAAAATAGGGTCTACCAGTCATATAATTGCGTGTGACAGGGTATTTATGCGGCCTATTTGTGGTGTGAATTTTTTGCAAGGTGATTTTCGTGAGGAGTCAGTTATACAAAAAATACTAAAATGCATAGGTGGTTATAAGGTGCAGGTGATCGTATCTGATATGTCTCCTAAGATAACAGGTAATGCTGTAGTGGATATGCCACGATCTATGCACTTATGTGAGCTTGCATTAGAGATGTGTTGCAGGGTATTAGAACCTGGTGGGAACTTTTTAGTTAAAGTTTTTCATGGAGAGGGTTTCGAGGAATATCTACAAAAACTGAGAGCTCAATTCACGAAGGTAAAGATTCGTAAACCAGATTCTTCGCGCTCTCGTTCACGTGAAGTGTACATTGTAGCTACAGGTCGAAAGCTATAACCAGAGTAATGGGAATATCCGTTAATTCTACGGTTGTTTCGCATATGAAGGATATACAGTGGTAGTCAGCACCTTAATGCTATTCGTTAATACTGTTGTAATATGAGGTTAAGCACTTGAGTGATATGGCAAAAAATCTAATTCTCTGGTTAGTTATTGCAGTTGTACTAATGTCTATATTTCAGAGCTTTGGACTGAGTGAGTCAAGTGGTCGCAGAGTGGATTATTCAACTTTTTTGTCGGAAGTAAATCAGGATAAAGTTCGTGAGGTACGTATTAATGGGCATGAAATTAATGTAATAAAAAGAAATAGTTATAGGTATAAAACCTACATACCTATGCATGATCCTAGATTATTAGATAATCTCTTGACTAAAAACGTTAAGGTGAGCGGAGAGCCTCCTTATGAACCTAGTCTATTAGTATCTATTTTTATCTCATGGTTTCCAATGTTATTACTGATCGGAGTTTGGATCTTCTTTATGCGTCAAATGCAAGTTGGTGGCGGTAAGGGTGCAATGTCTTTTGGCAAAAGCAAAGCTCGTATGTTAATAGAAGACCAAATAAAAACTACATTTTCTGATATTGCTGGATGTGATGAAGCAAAGGAAGAAGTTAGTGAACTGGTAGAGTATCTACGCGAACCCAGCCGATTTCAGAAACTTGGCGGTAAAATTCCAAAAGGCTTGCTGATGGTTGGTCCTCCAGGAACTGGAAAAACTCTATTAGCAAAAGCGATTGCCGGTGAGGCAAAAGTGCCATTTTTTACAATTTCTGGTTCTGATTTTGTAGAAATGTTTGTCGGAGTAGGCGCTTCTCGCGTTAGGGATATGTTTGAGCAAGCTAAAAAAGCTTCGCCATGTATTATTTTTATAGATGAAATTGATGCGGTTGGAAGACAACGGGGGGCAGGGTTAGGTGGCGGCCATGATGAACGTGAACAAACACTGAATCAGATGCTGGTAGAAATGGATGGTTTTGAAGGAAACGAAGGTATTATTGTAATTGCTGCCACGAATCGTCCTGATGTACTGGATCCTGCTTTGCTACGCCCAGGGCGCTTTGATCGTCAAGTAGTAGTGGGGTTGCCAGATGTACGCGGGCGTGAGCAGATTTTAAAAGTACATATGCGTTGTGTGCCACTAGCTACTGATGTTGATACGACTATTATTGCTCGAGGAACGCCTGGATTTTCCGGTGCAGACTTAGCTAATTTAGTGAATGAAGCAGCGCTTTTCGCTGCGCGTAATGATAAGCAAAAAGTATCGATGATAGAGTTTGAAAAAGCGAAAGATAAAATTATGATGGGAGCAGAGCGGCGATCTATGGTCATGACTGAAAAGCAGAAAGAGGCTACTGCATATCACGAAGCTGGGCATGCAATTATTGGTCGCTTAGTTCCGGAGCATGATCCTGTTCATAAGGTTACGATTATTCCACGTGGGCGTGCGTTAGGTGTGACTTTCTTTTTACCTGAAGGCGACACATTTAGTGCTAGTCGGCAAAAATTAGAAAGTCAGATCTCTACTCTATACGGTGGTCGTCTGGCGGAAGAAATCATATATGGTGTTAAAAATGTTTCCACTGGTGCCTCTAATGATATAAAGATAGCTACATCTATTGCCCGTAATATGGTTACACAGTGGGGGTTTTCAGAAAAACTTGGACCGCTTTTATATGTGGAGGAGGAAGGTGAGATCTTTCTTGGTCGTTCTGTGGCAAAAACTCAGCATATGTCTGATGAAACATCGCGTATTATAGATCAGGAAGTCAAATCTTTAGTTGAGGTTAATTATAAACGCGCGCATATGCTTCTGCATCAAAATATTGATATCCTTCATGCAATGAAGGAGGCATTGATGAAATATGAAACGATTGATGCGCAACAAATTGATGATTTAATGTCACGACGTGTAGTACGCCTGCCAGAAGGATGGGAGGAAAATATTAATGCTTCTCATGACGCTCATAATAATTCCACACTCAAAAGTTCGCTTTTTGTGGATCAGTAATCTCTCGTAATTGATTGTGAGTGCCCCTTGATGAGTAAACACGGTAGTGTTTTCGATATACTGTTAATCACCCGAAGAGGTGAGTGATTGTGAAATTATATGCCAAAGATTTAGTTCTTGATTTATCACATTCTCATGTAATGGGTATTTTGAATATCACTCCTGATTCATTTTTTGATGGCGGTAAATATAATGGATTAACTCAAGCATTAACTCATGCAAAGGAGATGATCCATGCTGGCGCAACAATGATTGACATTGGCGGCGAATCCAGTCGTCCAAACTCTATGGTGGTGAGCACAGAAATGGAGTTAGAGCGCGTCATACCAATTATTGAATCTATTGTACAACGTTTTGACGTGTGGGTATCAGTAAATACATCTAAGCCGGAAGTAATGAAAGAAGCGGCTTGCGCAGGTGTACATATGATTAATGATATACGTTCTTTGCAGATGTCCGGAGCATTAAGTGTAGCTGCCACGCTAGATTTACCTATTTGTCTTACCCACATGCAAGGTGAACCGAATACTATGCAAGATTCGCCTTATTATCAGGATGTTTTATATGATGTTAAAACTTTTTTTGTTCAGCGTATCGCTTGTTGTCAAGCCTACGGGATCAAAAAATCACGATTGTTATTGGATCCAGGGTTTGGTTTTGGGAAAAGAATTTCTCATAATTATCAATTGTTAGCATATCTAGCAGATTTGCATTATTTTCAGTTGCCGTTGTTGGTGGGTTTGTCTCGTAAAAGCATGATTGGTCAACTTCTAAATTTAGCGCCTTCTAAATGCTTAGTAGGTAGTCTTTCGTGCGCTATAATTGCTGCAATACAGGGTGCTCATATTTTACGTGTGCATGATGTGGGAGAAACAGTAGAGGCATTGCGTGTTGTGGCAGAGGTGAAATCCGCAAGGGAGCATAGAGAATAATGAGAGTGCGTAAGTATTTTGGTACAGATGGTATTCGTGGAAAGGTAGGTGAATCATTCATTACTCCAGATTTTGTTTTAAAGTTGGGTTTTGCTGCAGGTAAGGTGTTGTCGCAACATGGTTCTCGGAAAATCATTATTGGCAAAGATACACGTATTTCTGGTTACATGTTAGAATCCGCGTTGGAAGCTGGTCTTTCAGCTGCAGGGCTATCCGCAGCATTTACTGGACCTATGCCGACACCGGCAGTAGCGTATCTCACACGCACTTTTCGTGCGGAAGCTGGAATTGTCATTTCTGCTTCACACAACCCATTTTATGATAATGGCATCAAATTTTTTTCGACAGAGGGTAGTAAGTTGCCTGATGAAGTGGAAAAAGCCATTGAAGACACAATGGAAAAAGCATTAATTTGTGTAGCATCTGCCTCATTAGGGCGTGCTAGCCGCATTGTGGATGCTGCGGGGAGATATATTGAATTTTGCAAAGGCACATTTCCTAGCCAACTTACGCTTAATACATTAAAAATCGTAGTGGATTGCGCCCATGGTGCGACTTATCATATCGCACCTAATGTTCTGGAAGAATTAGGTGCCACTGTGATTCCTATAGGTGTGCAACCTAATGGTATGAACATCAATAAAAATTGTGGTACAACTGATCTGCGTCTCTTGCAGGCACGTGTATTAGAGGAAAATGCAGATGTCGGGTTAGCCTATGATGGTGATGGAGATCGTATTATTATGGTCGATCATCTGGGTCATAAAGTTGACGGGGATCAAATGTCATATCTGATTGCACGTGAACAGTGGCGTCAGGAATCGCTTAGAGGAGGTGTGGTCGGGACTCTAATGACAAATAGAGGGGTAGAATTGGCTTTTATGGGTCTCGGTATTCCATTTGTGCGCTCTATGGTTGGCGATCGTTATGTGTTAAATACGTTGATAAAAAAAGGGTGGAGGATTGGAGCAGAGAGCTCTGGACATATTATTTTATTAGATAAAACTACTACGGGGGATGGCATAATTGCTGGTTTACAGGTGCTTACCGCGATGCTATTTACTCGCCGTAGTCTTCATGATTTATGCAAAGATATCACATTATTTCCACAAAGATTAGTCAATATTAGGTTTTCTGGTGTCCAGAATCCCTTAGCCGACCCTAGAGTAAAAAGGGTAATAGCTGAAGCTGAAGCAGAGTTGAAAAGCACAGGACGTGTATTATTACGACAATCTGGAACTGAACCACTCATACGTATTATGGTGGAAGGAGAAGACGAGCATCAGATCAGTATTTTATCTTACTATATTACGGAGGTGGTAAAACAATGTATCAATGATCATTTATAGATAGCCCAATACTGCATGCAAGAGAACATTTCTGGCTAATCTGTTCATTTTTATGCATGGCATCTAATAAAGATGCAATCTGTATTTATTGTAGGGTTTGTCTATGCATATTGGTAGTATTATTATTCATGTAGCTATTGATATGGATTTTATGAGACATAATAAAATATTGTTAGCGTAGCGCTGATAGCTATGATTGGAATTTAGATGCTATATGCCAAAGCATCATTGGATACATAATATTGTCATGAACATAACAATCGTATTGTACCTATAAAAATTTGCGCAGTATACTTAGAGAGGTATGTCATAATAAGGATGTTTTATTAAAAGTATCAGATCAGAGTCTCAAAGAGTGCATAATGTACATGCAGAATGAGCAGATCCTATCATCTTCTCAGTACTATAAATAGTGTCTAATATTATGAATATAATACTTATGCTTACGTAGAATAGGATTGCAGTTTCTTAAAATGTGTGATACCATTTATGCGAAAGAAAAAAGATGAGTTTAAAATAGTTTAAAATAGTTTAAAATTAAGTGATGATTCATACGAAAGCAAATGTATATATTTTTCGCAGTATATAAAATTATTCAGTATACGCTGTATAAAACTGAAGGGCATCAAAAAGATGGGCAAGAATGTACACTACCGTTTTAATAGTTTTTTTAATTGTAGCTACAAGTTTAATTAGTATTATTTTACTACAGCAAGGCAAAGGATCGATTATGGGGGCGTCATTTAGTTCTGGTGCGTCTAGCACACTATTCGGTTCGTATGGAGCAAATAATTTTGTTACTCTTCGCATGATTCCACTGTTATCAATTTTGTTTTTTCTATTAAGTCTAATAATAGGTAACCTTAATAGTCATAAAACTTCAAGAGAAAAGGTGCAGGAACTTCATCGAGTGGATGTGCCATCGGTCCATGTTCCAAATAATGTACGCTCTTAAAGAATGAAAATACGTTTTGGTAGATTGTATCTACATGTTGCTGATTTGACAAAAAACGATATAAATTTTATTTGTATGTAAGTAAATGTCAGAAGTGAGTGATTTTTTGATTGCCGTGGTGGTGGAATTGGTAGACACGCTACCTTGAGGTGGTAGTGCCCATCATGGGCTTGCGGGTTCAAGTCCCGTCCTCGGTACCAAATTAAAGTTTTACTTGCTTTTTACTTGCTAATTCGTACAGGTAATGCGTATAATAAAAAAGCGGGATGGAGCAGTTTGGTAGCTCGTCGGGCTCATAACCCGAAGGTCGTTGGTTCAAATCCGACTCCCGCAACCACCATAGATGATATAACAGCCATTTAAAAAATAGTTTTTGTACACAGAATGTATAAAACACAGTTGTAAAAGGACTTTTCAGCGGCGCGGAATTACTGTTCACGGGTTACAAGCGTTCATATGAAATAAACCTCGAAAGATTTCGGGGTTTTTTGTTATTAAAATAGCAGGATGATTGGGCTAGAAGCCCTTTTTTTTATATCTTGAGATTTAAAAGTATTCGTATGATGATTTTAAAACAGTATATAACATTGCGGGCATAGTTATTCTTAGTACCAGTTATTTTATTTGTTATTACGTTTAAGTGTGAATTTAAAATTGAAATGTTATTTTGAGCGTGAGATGAGCATATGCATGTCTGGTTTATCCAGATTGTATTTAAAATAAAAATCAAGAGCATGGTGGTAACACAGGAGTATGCAATGATCTGCGTTTGTAATGGATGCGGTTCTTTATGGCAGCTTGTAGCTCCTTATCTTGCATCTGGAATTATATATGCGTTAATGAATGTAAATCTGACCAGTGTTTTTTATAGCGATCTCAAATTCCAAGTAACAGCAAGGCAACAAGCAGTTACTTAACAGTAATATTACGATTATTTTTGTGAAGAGTAACCATAAAGTATGCGCATTAAGTAACATCTAGAAAGAAAACGTGGTTCCCCACTTTTAAAAGTACAGATTGAGGCATGCTAGCATGAATAAAGAAATCTTAGCGGTTGTCGAGGCGGTTTCAAATGAGAAATCACTTCCACGTGAGAAGATTTTCGAAGCGTTAGAGAGCGCGCTGGCTACGGCCACCAAGAAAAAACATGAACAGGAAATTGATGTACGCGTCAGCATTGATCGTAAAAGCGGTTCTTGTAAGACATTTCGTCGTTGGTTAATTGTGGAAAACGTAACTCAGCCTACCTGTGAAATTACGCTGGCCGCAGCACGATATGATAATAGCTCTGTATCTGTAGGTGAGTTTGTGGAGGATCAAATAGCATCTGTGACTTTTGATCGCATTACGACTCAGACCGCAAAACAGGTGATAGTACAGAAAGTACGTGAAGCAGAGCGTGCTATGATGATTGCTCAATTTCGTGAACAAGAAGGTAAGATTATTACTAGTATAGTGAAAAAAGTGACTCGTGATAATATTACACTTGAGGTGCGTTTAAACAACGACTCTAATGTTGTTGCGGAAGCAGTAGTACTTCGTGAAGATATGCTCCCCAGGGAAAATTTTCGTGTAGGTGATCGCATACGAGGCGTTTTATACGCTATTCGTCCTGAAGCACGCGGTGCGCAGTTATTTGTTAGTCGCTCTCGACCTGAAATGCTTATCGAACTCTTTCGTATTGAGGTACCAGAAATTGCTGAAGAGGTACTGGAAATTAAAGTTGCTGTCCGTGATCCAGGATCACGCGCTAAGATTGCTGTAAAAACAAACGACAAACGCATTGATCCAGTTGGTGCTTGTGTAGGCATGCGAGGTGCGCGCGTTCAAGCAGTATCTAGTGAATTATGTGGCGAGCGTATTGACATCATACTTTGGGATGATAATCCTGCACAATTTGTTATTAATGCTATGGCGCCTGCAGATGTTTCTTCGATCATTGTAGATGAGGATAGTCATACGATGGATATTGCTGTAGAAGCTGGTAATTTAGCCCAGGCTATCGGCCGTAATGGACAAAACGTACGTCTTGCGTCTCAGCTCAGTGGATGGGGTCTAAATGTTATGAAGATTGAAGACTTGCAGGCTAAGAATAAGGCGGAATTATACGCTGCTATTAATATATTTACTAAATATCTCGACGTTGATAAAAGCTTAGCCGCTACTCTGGTAGACGAGGGTTTCTCTTCCTTAGAAGAGTTGGCGTACGTACCAATCCATGAGATACTATCCATCCGTGGTATGGATACAGAAAAAGCAGAAAAGTTGCGTAACCAAGCCAATATAGCATTAACTAACTTAGCACTTTCTAGCACAGGGGGTTGCAATACCAATAAACCTTCTGAAGACTTATTGAACTTAGTTGGATTAGATAGGGAGACAGCCTTTAAATTAGCAGAAAAAGGAGTGTGTAACTTAGAAGATCTTGCCGAGCAAGGTGTGGACGATCTATCAGATATTGATGGATTAACCGATGAGTTGCGGGCTGGCGAGTTAATTATGGCCGCACGCAATATATGTTGGTTCGGTTCCGACGCGTAATCAATGGTAGCAGGAAGGAACAGCATGATAAAAGATGTAACTATAAAATCGTTGGCCACAGAAATTGAGATACCAACGGAGCGCCTAGTACAGCAATTTGCTGCTGCAGGCATACGTAAGTCTGCGACAGACGTGGTGAGTCAGAATGAAAAAGAGATTTTACTAGCCTACTTGAACCGTGATCGGGGTAGCAGATCTAGTAAGTTAACGTTACAACGTAAGACACGTAGTACTCTTAGTATTCTTGGTACCGGAGGAAAAAGTAAATCGGTGCAAATTGAAGTACGTAAAAAACGTACATATATTAAAGGGATTCTATCTGACTCCGTGCATGCAGATATAGTATCTGGTTCTGCAGAGGGAAAAGTAGTAGAGCAGGAAACGCATATAGTGACAGGGTTATCTTCTCATAAGACTGAGGATAATATTCAGAATAGAGTTCATCAGAATATAAAACAGCCACCTGCAAGCATGATCAAATCTGAGAAAGAGCAAATAGTTCATGCTAAAGTGGTGAAAAAAGACAGCATGAGTCAGAAGGCCGCGGAGGAGATATTACGAACCTCGCAGTCAGACAAAGCCCGTCGAATAGCGAAATCAGCTGAATTAAAACGCAAATCTGAAGAAGAAATATGTCGCAAGATTGAAAAAGAAGCCAAGCGCGTAGCGGAAGCTGCACGTCAGATGGCGGAAGAAAAAGGCGCTGAATGGACGGAAGTCGTGAAAGATGTGGAAGATCCTAATGACTATCATATTACCACTTCAACCCATGCACGCGCCGCAGAAGATGAAAATGATGCTCAGGTTGAGAGCGATCGTCGTAATCGTGCCATACGTATTACTAAAGTTCAGGTACGCAAAAAAGGTAATAAACACTCTGAAGCGAAAACTGATCGTGAAGAAGCACGTGCACAGGTACGTGGTGGCAAGAGTGGAAAACGCAGACCAAGTTCTTTGCACCAGAGCTTTAACAAACCAATTCAAGTGATTAATCGAGACGTAGTAATTGGTGAAACTATTACTGTATCAGAATTAGCGAATAAGATGGCCGTCAAGGGTTCACAAGTCATTAAAGCTATGATGAAGTTAGGTGCCATGGCAACGATTAATCAGATTATTGACCAGGACACTGCCCAATTGGTAGCAGAAGATATGGGTCACAAGGTGACGTTACGTCATGAGAATGCGCTCGAAGCAGAATTGATGCGTGATCGTGATACGGACTTAATTTTAGAATCTCGCGCACCAGTTGTCACCATTATGGGTCATGTAGATCATGGAAAAACATCATTATTAGACTACATTCGATCTACAAAGGTAGCACGTGGCGAGGCAGGCGGAATTACTCAACATATCGGTGCGTATCATGTAGAAACTGTCAATGGTATGATAACCTTTTTAGATACACCAGGCCATGCTGCATTTACTGCTATGCGCGCCCGCGGTGCAGAAGTCACTGATATTGTAATCTTAGTAGTAGCTGCAGATGATGGTGTGATGCCCCAGACTATCGAAGCTATTCAACATGCTAAAGCAGCCAATGTGCCTGTGTTAGTCGCAGTAAATAAATGTGATAAGCCAGAAGCTAATCCAGAACGTGTGAAAAAAGAATTAATGCAATATGGAATTATTCCAGAGGAATGGGGGGGGGAGAACATATTTATTAATGTTTCTGCTAAGATTGGTAGTGGGATTGACGAGCTTCTAAAAGCTATTTTATTACAAGCAGAAGTATTAGAGCTTACTGCAGTACGTCATGGCATGGCAGGCGGGGTAGTTATTGAATCGTTTTTAGATAAAGGGCGAGGTCCAGTAGCCACTGTTCTAGTACGTGAAGGTATGCTTAAAAAAGGCGATATTGTGTTATGTGGTTTCGAGTATGGTCGAATTCGAGCAATGCGCGATGAATCTGGTCGAGAAGTCTGTACTGCAGGACCGTCGATCCCTGTTGCAATTCTTGGAATGTCTGGTATACCGATTGCTGGTGATACAGTAACAGTAGTACGTGACGAAAAAAAAGCACGTGAAGTGGCTCTATATCGCCAGGGTAAATGTCGTGAGGTAAAATTAGCCAGACAGCAGAAAGTAAAATTAGAAAAAATGTTTGATAATATCATGGAAGGTAAAGTTTCCGAGATGAATATTGTGCTCAAGGCTGATGTCCAAGGTTCAGTGGAAGCTATTTCAGAAGCATTGATTAAACTATCTAGTAAGGCATTACAAGTGAAAATGGTTGGTTCCGGTGTAGGTGGTATCACTGAAACTGATGCTACGTTAGCAGCAGCATCAAACGCTATTTTAGTTGGTTTTAACGTACGCGCTGATTCTTCAGCAAGACGTATTATCGATACAGAAAATTTAGATCTACGTTATTATTCTGTAATTTATCATTTGATTGATGAAGTTAAATTAGCTATGAATGGTATGCTTGTTCCTGAATATAGACAACAGATCATAGGATTAGCAGAAGTACGTGATGTATTTAAATCTCCTCGATTTAGCGCTATTGCTGGTTGTATGGTAATCGAAGGTACTATTAAGCGTCATAATCCAATCCGAGTATTGCGTGAGAATATAGTCATTTATGAAGGTGCGCTAGAGTCTCTTCGTCGGTTTAAAGAAGATGTTAGTGAAGTGCGTAATGGTTTAGAATGTGGTATTGGTGTTAAAAATTATAATGATGTCCGTATAGGCGATATCATTGAGGTATTTGAAGTTCATGAGATTCAGCGTACGCTTGCTTAACATCTTAATATACATAATTAGCATATATTTCTTGGGGTAATTAGTTGATGTGTTATTTACTGTGGTGGGTTTTTGAATCTACAGTAGTAGACTACAGGCAGTTAGTGCAATTTTTAACTTCAATAATACATAGCAAAAGGTTGCTTTTGACCGTCTAAATTATTATATGGAGATAACCATTTTATGGCAAAAGCATGTAATCGCCTACAACGTATTTCACAGGTGATGAAAAAAGAGATAGCAATCATTGTACAATCCGAGATGCATGATCCGCGTTTAGATAAGATAGTCACTGTGTCGAGTATCATGCTTTCTCGGGATTTGTCTTACGCAAAAGTATTTGTTACATTTCTCAATGATCAGGATGAGATGGCGAGAATTGAGAGCTTACGTATTTTGTCTAGCGCAGCTGGCTATATACGAACTTTACTGAGTCAGACAATGCGTTTGCGTATTACACCAAAGCTTAGGTTTTATCATGATAACTCTTTCTTAGAAGGGATGCGCATTTCTCGATTAGTTACGAATATTATTAAAAGTGATCAATAAACATCGTATTATGGCACAAGGAACAACAAAAATTATATTTTGTACGTTTATGAAAATCATGACTCATCGTTGGAGAAGTGTTCATGGCGTGTTATTGCTTGACAAGGCTCTTGGCTATTCTTCTCATCAGGCAGTACAGAAAGTGAAATATTTATATCGAGCTAATCGTGCAGGTCATACTGGCACCTTAGATCCACTAGCCACAGGCATGTTGCCTATTTGTTTTGGGGAAGCAACGAAATTTTCACAGTATATTTTGAATTCTGATAAGGAATATCACGTAATTGCTCGCCTTGGTCAGAGAACAAATACATCAGATGCAGGCGGTATATTACTGAGTACACGTTTAGTAAAATTCTCAATTAAGAAACTAGAGGCAGTCTTAGAAAGTTTTCGTGGGGAAATACAGCAAATTCCATCAATGTATTCAGCTATTAAATATCAGGGAAGGAAGATGTACGAATATGCACGAGAAGGCGTGCATGTACCGCGTGAATCTCGGAGAGTGGTGGTGTATACGTTACGATGTATACGATATGAGGGAAATGAACTAGAATTAGAGATGCGTGTTTCCAAGGGGACATATGTTCGTACAATTGTGGATGATCTGGGTGAAAAATTAGGCTGTGGCGCTCATGTGATTTGTTTACGCCGGTTACAGGTGTCTGACTATCCAAGAGAAAAAATGATTACTTTAGAGTCTCTTCTAGCGCTTGCTAATCAGGAAAAAGACCTTGGGGTGATGCCATATACTTATATTGATTCACTGCTGATGCCTATAGATAGCCCGGTATCTGGATACCCTTCAGTTAATTTGCAGAATATGTTCGCTAAGTACTTTAAACAAGGTCGACCATTACGATTAGCTGGTGGATCAGTGAGTGGGCTCGTGCGTGTAACCGAAGGTGAAGATAGTAAGTTTATTGGCATAGCAGAAGTGACTGATAATGGATTGTTAAAACCAAAAAGGGTGGTTATTTAGTTTTTTCTGAGAGATTGTATTTGTAATTAATCATTGTAAAACAATGAAAACTATAAGTACGTTAGATATACAATTGATGGGTTTTAATAGATTTAATCACCTTTGTTTGTTTTACTATTTAGCAGTAATTACGAATATACGAACACGTATGAACAATAAATGAGAATATGCATAGAGAATGTCTCGTTTTGTACAAATAAATCTGAATTTATAGAAATCAATGAATAGTTAGGGATATGAATAAGATAGGTGTATCAAAAGAACTGTCATACTGCAATGTTACAAATTTAATATTATAGTGTAATCTCATAGATTATCCATTCTAACTAATTATCATCTATTTTGAGGTAATTTACTGCACTGTGAAGTGTCCATATCATTAACACGCATCTGTAAATGAATGATCTGAAAAATGGGAGTTATGTAATGTCTTTAAATAATACAACAAAAGCACAAATTATTTCTGATTTTGGTCGTCATTCGAATGATAGTGGGTTAACAGAAGTTCAGGTAGCTCTTTTAACTGCACAAATTAATGATTTACAAGGTCATTTCTCTATACACACAAAAGACCATCACAGTCGACGTGGTCTACTGCGTATGGTATCACAACGTCGTAAACTATTAGATTATCTTAAGCATAAAAAGATGGCACGTTATACTAATTTAATTGACAGATTGGGTTTACGCCGCTAGTAAGAGATATTATTGTGATGCGTTATAGTGTAATTGTTGCATGGATAGTTTTCATTGATCTACATCAGAGGGATAAGCATACTTTAGAAAAAAATCCATAGAATTATGTACCATAATCATCCACATTGTCACTGTTGAATATAGTTATTAGTGTTAAAGGTACGCGAGATGGTAAATTTAGGGGCTGAGATTTATGAGGTAATAATTTAGATGCGTTATTCTCAAAAAAAAGAATAGATATTATGAGGAATTCAAACATGTTTAATAAAACAGTAAACATCTCCCAGGTTTAACATTAAGGAACTAATTTTGCTCACCCCGATTGTACATAAATTCCAGTATGGCCAGCATATGATTTCAATTGAAACTGGGATAATAGCGCGTCAAGCCACGGCAGCTGTTATGATTAGTATGGACGATACGACAGTTTTTGTAACTGTAGTGGCCCATAAAACAGCAAAATCAAGTCAAAATTTCTTTCCTTTGACTGTGAACTATCAGGAACGTACGTATTCTGCTGGTAGGATTCCAGGTAGCTTTTTTCGGCGTGAGGGGCGTCCAAATGAAAATGAAATGCTTACTTCGCGCTTAATTGATCGACCTATTCGACCACTTTTTCCAGAAAGATTTTTTAATGAAGTACAAGTGATTGCGACTGTAGTTTCTATTAATCCACAAGTTAATCCAGATGTTGTGGCAATGATTGGGGTTTCGTCTGCATTAGCGCTCTCTGGATTACCATGCAGTGGACCTTTTGGGGCGGCGCGTGTTGGTTATGTAAATAATCAATATGTTTTAAACCCAACTAGTGACGTAATGAAAGAGAGTAAACTGGATCTAGTAGTTGCGGGCACAAAAAGATCCGTATTGATGGTAGAGTCTGAAGCTGAGTTACTAAGTGAAGATCAGATGCTAGGTGCGATAGTGTTTGGGCATGATCAACAGCAAATTGTCATTGATAATATCAATATATTAGCGACCTTAGCTGGGAAAAAACGTTGGGATTGGAAGCCAGAAACACTAAATGATGCATTACGACTGCATATAACTAATTTATCTCAATCTCGTTTAATGGAAGCATATTATATCACTTCGAAACAAGAAAGGTTATCGCAGGTTAATTTAATTAGATCTGAAATTATTACCACAATACTAGAAGACAATCATGCGTTAGATCCTGATATGATTAGTGATTTCATACATTCAATAGAAAAAAATATAGTCCGCAGTCGTATTTTACGCGGTGAACCACGTATTGATGGTCGTGAAAAAGACATGATTCGCGCTTTAGATATACGTACAGGGATACTACCACGTACGCATGGTTCAGCATTATTTACACGCGGTGAGACTCAAGCATTGGTGACTGCTACATTAGGAACTGCCCGTGATGCACAGAATCTTGATGAGCTAATGGGGGAACGTACCGATAACTTTCTTTTCCATTACAATTTCCCGCCATATTCTGTAGGTGAAATTGGTATGGTTGGTTCGCCTAAACGTCGTGAAATTGGTCATGGTCGCTTAGCTAAGCGCGGTGTGCTTTCTGTCATGCCACCCGGTGATTCTTTTCCATATACAGTACGTATTGTGTCTGAAATAACTGAGTCAAATGGTTCATCTTCTATGGCTTCTGTGTGTGGTGCTTCATTAGCATTGATGGATGCAGGTGTACCCATTAAATCTGCAGTAGCTGGTATTGCGATGGGTTTAGTAAAAGATAATACAAATTTTGTAGTACTCTCTGATATTTTAGGAGACGAGGATCACTTGGGTGACATGGATTTTAAAGTAGCAGGTAGTCGAGAAGGTATTACTGCATTACAAATGGATATTAAGACTGCAGGTATTACCTGTGAGATTATGAGCATAGCTTTGAGTCAAGCTAAGGGTGCGCGCTTACATATTCTGAGTGTAATGGATCAAGCTCTTAGTAGACCTCGTTGTCATTTATCTCAATTTGCCCCCCGTATGCATACTATACAGATTAATATTGATAAAATTAAAGATCTAATCGGTAAAGGGGGTTCAGTTATTCGGGCATTAACCGAAGAAACAGGTACTAGCATTGAAATTAAAGATGATGGTACAATTAAAATTGCTGCGAATAATGACGATAAGGCTAAATATGCTATACGCCGTATTGAAGAGATTACTGCAGAAATCATTGTAGGTCGTATGTATAATGGGAAAGTGACGCGCATTGTTGATTTCGGTGCTTTCGTCGCTATCAGTAGTAGCAAAGAGGGTTTAGTACATATTTCACAAATTGCTGATAAACGGATTGATAAAGTGGCTGACTATTTAACAGTAGGGCAGGAAATTTTAGTGAAAGTACTAGAAGTAGATCGACAAGGTCGTGTACGTTTAAGTATGAAAGAGGCTGTATAATTATTCACTAAGAAAGATAATTTTTTAAAAAAATACAGATGTGTCATCTTAGTCAATTTGAATGTTTTATGACTAGAACAAGGATGTTAGATTATGCGTAGCGTTATCGTTTTAGACCTGAGATTTAGGATGGAGAGAACTTATTATAAATTACTCACTCAGTTACGAGCTAATGTATTATAACGCACACATAATGTCTAATTTAGCTATATGACGAAGATAATATCTTCTCATTCTACTTGCATGAGTAACAGCGTGCAAAATACTTCTAATGTCGCCTTTTATGCATAGTTGTTATACACTTTTTATATATATAAAAAGCATCAGTGCATCGCATATATCTATGTAGAATGTGCGACTAAATCTTACTGGGGTGTATTGGAGGCCTTTATAGTACCTGCTGTTTACCGAACAATATTCTAAGGTCTTTAGTTATATGCAATATTCGTGATAACTAAAAATTAGTATGTAGATGCTTGTGGCGTATTTGATTAAGATAGGTCCCATTACCATTCTTTTTTAAATTGAACAAAAACGTGTCAGGTTATATAGTTTATATCAGATCTATCGTTGATAGAAATAAAGAAGTAAATATAATTAAGTATTAATTAGTATTCACTAATACAAGCAGTTATTTTTAATATTTAGCACAGCTAAATTATACCAGATTCTATGTTATAAGAATTCGTCCTATACTATAAGGAAACGCAAAGACTCTTACGAAACGTTTTTGATCTTAAAGGTTGTAATGATGTGAATTACTGTATTGATTACAGATATTTATTAATCTAGTGGGTACGACATTAAGTAGACGCAAGAACGTTTTATTAATACATAACGAACATCATGAGTCATCATTGCATGCGATTTCTTTCCCACAATTTTGGGCAATTAGTATTTGATGGATGAGGGTTTCAGTTTATAAAAACTACTAATTTCAGCCGGTTGATGATTTTTCATGAAAATAATTAACTATTTTCACGACGAGTTATGTAGACTGGCCAATGCAAGTTAAGAGGCATATGTACTACATGACTAATATTTATACTACTTTTTCTTCTCTTGGTCTTAAAGAGGACCTTCTTAAGTCTTTAAATGCTATGGGTTATGTGAAGCCATCGCCGATTCAATCTGAATGTATCCCTCATTTATTAGCTGGTCGAGATGTATTGGGGATGGCACAAACTGGTAGCGGGAAAACGGCAGCGTTTGCATTACCACTCATCCATAATATTAGTTTAACATTAAAAGTTCCTCAAATTTTAGTACTAGCACCTACGCGTGAGTTAGCTGTTCAGGTTTCAGAAGCAATGGCAGAATTCTCTAAAAACATGAAAGGTCTTCATGTTGTGGCAATCTATGGGGGACAACGTTATGATGTGCAGTTACGTGCTTTGCGACAGGGTCCACAAGTTGTCGTCGGAACGCCAGGGCGTTTACTAGACCATTTAAAACGCGGAACATTAAATCTTTCTAATTTACGTGGCCTGGTATTAGATGAGGCGGATGAAATGCTTCGTATGGGATTTATTGAAGATGTAGAAATCATCATGTCACAAATCCCAGACAGTCATCAAACCGCATTGTTCTCTGCTACAATGCCAGAAGCTATTCGTCGTATTACTAAACGTTTTATGAAAGATCCGCAAGAAATACGTATTCAATCAAGCGTTACTACACGCCCTGATATTAATCAGAGTTATTGGGCTGTGTATGGTCGGAAAACGGATGCATTAACCCGTTTTTTAGAATCTGAAGACTTTGATGCTGTGATTATTTTTGTGCGTACTAAGAGTGCGACATTAGAAGTAGCAGAAGCGCTGGAAATTACTGGTTATAATAGTGCTGCACTGAATGGTGACATGAACCAAGCATTGCGCGAGCAGACACTAGAGCGTTTAAAGGATGGACGCTTAGACATACTTATTGCTACTGATGTTGCTGCACGGGGTTTAGATGTTGAGAGAATTAGTCTGGTGATTAACTATGACATTCCAATGGATGTAGAATCTTATGTACACCGTATTGGACGCACTGGTCGCGCAGGTCGCGCAGGTCGCGCTATTCTATTTGTTGAGAATCGTGAACGTCGTCTATTACGTAATATTGAACGCAATATGAAATTACATATTCCTGAGATTGAACTGCCGAATAGTCAACTTCTTGCACAGCGTCGCTTAGAAAACTTTTCTACAAAAGTAAAACAACAGCTAGAGAGCGGTGATTTAGAAAGTTATCGCATGCTTCTACCTAAAATACAGCCAACAGACCTAATTGATATTGACATTCTAGCTGCAGCATTACTAAAAATGGCACAAGGTGAACGTCCTTTAATCATTCCAATGGATCCACCAAAATATCGTTTACGTCGTGAATATAGAGATCGTAATGATCGTCGCGGCGAATACGTAGATAAAGCTACTCGTGATGTAGAGCGCTTTAGTCGTGAGCGTAAGGACGCTCGTGAGATGCAATTATATCGCTTGGATGTAGGACGAGAGGATGGTGTTGAAGTACGTCATATTGTCGGCGCAATTGTGAATGAAGGAGAAATTAGTAGTCGTGATATTGGCCATATCAAATTATTTAGTACGCACGCTACTATTGAGTTACCTAAGGATATATCACATACTGTATTACAGTACGTTTCTCGAACATATATTTTAAACAAACCTATTAATATAAAATTAATTGGGGATGCGCAGTCGCGGTATATTACTCGTAATAAAACTCGCAGTTCTGAGCGTCAATCAGGAACTGCGGTTCCATATAATAGGTTTTCAGTAACGACTGATAGTAGTAGTAATGGTAGTAGTCGACATCTTTATGAGCGTAAGAATGAGCGTCGTTTTGGGGGGCTAAATGAAGGGAAGGGTATATCACGTCGACGGGAAACATAAGATTGCTGTTACTTCAAGTAATTATCCTTGTTACAGCACTGTTATCAAAATATTTTGAGTGAAAACTCAGGCGGTAAAATGTAATCGCCTGAGGGGTCTCTGGTATAAACTAGAGATTTTTAGCGTGAATTAATATAATCAATAGCAGCTTGAACAGTAGTAATTTTTTCAGCTTCTTCATCTGGGATTTCAGTATCAAATTCTTCCTCCAAAGCCATTACTAGTTCCACTGTATCTAAAGAATCTGCACCTAGGTCTTCTACAAAAGAGGCAACATTAATGACTTCTTCTTGTTTTACGCCGAGTTGCTCGCTAATAATTTTCTTAACGCGTTCTTCTATAGTACTCATATAGCTCCATTTCCTATCCAAACTCGCTTATGCGATGGTTTTTATAGTTTATAAAATGTTAAAAAAGATGCAACTAAATTTAGATGAGTTAAGGTAATATTTCATTTTTTGTAATATTTGATATTAGTGACACCACTATATTAGACCATTAACATTCCACCATTAACATTTAGTGTTTCTCCAGTGATATAAGAAGCTTCATCAGAGGCCAAAAACGCAACAGTATTAGCAATGTCCTGCGCTTTTCCAAAGCGACCTATAGGAATTTCAGCTATTATATCTGCTCGTTTCTTATCGCTTAGAGAGCGCGTCATATCAGTATCAATAAAACCCGGAGAGACAATATTAACAGTGATACCACGAGAGGCTATTTCTCGTGCCAATGATTTACTAAAGCCAATTAAACCAGCCTTTGCTGCCGCGTAATTACTTTGACCGATATTACCCATAGTGCCTATTACAGAACCAATAGTAATAATACGTCCGGTTCTTTTTTTAATCATTGAGCGTACTACTGCTTGAGATAAACGAAATACAGAGGTTAGATTTGTGTTTAGTACATCATACCATTCATCATATTGCATACGCATAAGTAGATGATCACGTGTGATCCCTGCATTGTTTACTAAGATATCTATTGCTCCAAAATCATTGCGAATTTTTTCTAAAACTCCTTCAATAGAAGATGCCATCGTTACGTTTAATAGTAAGCCCTTACCATGTGCACCCAAGTATTGACTAATAGTATCTACACCATTTTGATTAGTGGCGGTACCTAATACTTTAGCTCCGCGCGCTGCCAAAGTTTCTGTTATAGCACGTCCGATGCCTCGGCTGGCACCCGTTACCATGGCAATCTTACCTTCGAAATTCATATTGTGTATCCTCGTGACTGTTTTAATGCTGCATCTAGAGTAGCTGGATCATTTATTGAGACTGCTTTTAGAGTAGACAAAATTCGCTTTGTTAAACCTTGTAGAGTTTTTCCTGGGCCAACTTCTAGTAATAAGTTTATTCCCTGATCTGCGATGCACTTAATGCTTTCTTCCCAGCGTACGGGTTGGTACATTTGACGAATGAGAGCACTACGTATTGCATGCTCTGAGGTTTCAATCATCACGTCCACATTATTAACTATGTTATATACTGGGGCGTGAAACGGTATTTCTTTTAGTACTATCTCTAGTTTATCTGCCGCAGACCTCATGAGAGTGCAGTGAGACGGGATGCTAATCGGTAGTGTCAGCGTGCATTTTGCTCCAGCTATTTTACAAGCGATGCTGGTGCGTTCGACAGCGGCTTTATGCCCAGCAATAACTACTTGATGAGGCGCGTTAAAAATTACAGGAGACACAATCTGGCCATGAGAAGATTCATTGCAGACTTTTTCTATCACTGAAGCATCCAAACCAACAATGACCTGCATAGCACCTTCTTTTTCAGGGTACAGCCTCTTGCATAAGCTTGCCACGTAAATCCACGAGTTTAATAGCGTCAGAAAATGATATCACTTCTGCACAAACTAAAGCGCTATACTCACCTAAGCTATGCCCAGCCAATATTGTTGGCATATTTTTGCTGTGTTGCTGCCAAATACGGAAAATAGACACAGAAGCGGCTAGTATAGCTGGTTGAGCACGCCGTGTTTTATTCAACTCTTCGATGGCACCTTTTTTTACTAAATTCCATAGGTTATATCCTAACACTTCTGAAGCTTCATAAAAGGTGTCTTCTACTATTTTATTTGCTTTCGCTAAATGGGCTAGCATTCCTACGGATTGCGAGCCCTGTCCCGGAAAGACCATTCCAAATTTCATCGTGATTGTCCTATTAATGATAATTCTTGATAACTAGAATCGTATGAGAGCTGAACCCCAAGTAAATCCACTACCAAATGCTTCGAGAAGAAGTAGTTGACCGCGTTGGATACGCTGATCGCGTACTGCCTCATCTAGTGCGGAGGGCACAGAAGCTGCAGAGGTATTACCATGACGATGAAGAGTAATAATTACCTTATCCATATCTAATCCTAATTTACAAGCGGTCGCATTAATAATGCGTAGATTAGCTTGATGCGGTATTAGCCAGTCTATATCAGAACAGACAAGATTGTTAACCTGTAAGGTTTCAGTTACAATATTCGCAAGTTTAGTAACAGCTACTTTAAAAACTTCATATCCAGCCATATTAATATAAGCAGGATTTTGAATATGCTGGGGGTTTTGATTAGGTAAAGTTAATAAAGGGCCATATTGTCCATCTGCATGAAGATGTGTGGAAATGATCCCTTCTTCTGTACTAGATCCTAACACTACAGCGCCAGCACCGTCTCCGAATAAAATAAGCGTACCTCGATCCTTTGGATCTAACATACGCGATAATACGTCAGCGCCAATGACCAGTGCATACTTGACCGCATTGTTTTTAATATACTGATCAGCGACACTTAATGCATAAGTAAATCCAGAGCAGGCTGCTGCTAGATCAAACGATGCAGCATCATTAATCTCTAGCATTTTCTGGATCATGCAAGCTGAGCTAGGAAAAGCATGACTAGAAGAGGTAGTAGCAACAATGATTAAATTAATATCATTATTGCGAATGCCAGACATTTCCAATGCACGACTAGCAGCTTGAAAACCCATAGTAGCTACATTTTCATGAAGGCATGCAATGCGTCTCTCACAGATACCAGTGCGAGCTTGAATCCACTCGTCTGATGTATCCACCATTTTTTCAAGATCTGCATTGGTCCGTATTTGTTGTGGCAAATAACTGCCTGTACCGATAATCTTTGTATACATGTACGCTCAGTCACTCTTTGGTAATAATACACCTTTTAAACATGCAGAAATTCTTTCAGGAGTTTCCTGACGAACGGCCTGCTCTGCTTGTTGAATGGCTGCGATAAACGCGCGCTGGTTCGCAGAACCATGGCTTTTAATCACTGTATTGTGAAAACCTAGTAGGCAGGCGCCATTATACTGGTCAGGATGAAGCTCAGAGAATTTTATTGTTAAATACTTATGAAAAAAGCGTGTTAACAAGCGGTGTCCCCAATTTTTTTCTTTTGCGGTTTTCAGTGGCTGGAAGTTTGATAGAAGCATTTTTAGTACACCTTCCATAGTTTTTAACGTAATATTTCCTACAAAGCCATCACAAATTAGGACATCTGTGTTCCCACTAAGAAGATCATTGGCTTCTAAATATCCCACAAAATTAATTGATATAGATTTTTTCAACATCTTTGCAGCCTCTTGAATGGATTTCGAGCCTTTATTAATCTCTGTACCAATATTTATGAGAGCCACACGTGGGTAGCTAATACCAAGAAGATCTTTAGCTACGATGGAGCCCATTACAGCAAATTGTACTAATAAAGCAGTATCTGCATGAATATTAGCCCCTATGTCGAGAAAAACAGTTTTTCTTTTTTGTTGATTTGGCAACATGGTCATTAATGCGGGGCGTTGAATACCACTCAGTGGTTTTAATAATAATTTTGCTAACCTCACCATTTCACTTGTATTACCAGCACTAACACATGCGCACGCTTTTCCTATTTGGACTTGTTCTAGTGTTTTTCGCATAGAACTACTACGTTTTTTTTGTAATATAGGTTTGTTTGTATTATGGTGAGGCACGATCGAGTCAACACCAATAATTTTTAAGCGCTTTTGTAACATGTTATCTGTATGAGAGAGTAACGACAAAATGGGATGAGGATCGCCCACTAGTAGAATATGTAGATGTGGGTTAGACGCGAGGGCTTGTAATGATGCAGGCACTGTAATGCGAGGACCAAAATCTCCACCCATGGCATCTATTGCTACAGTTAAATGATTCAAAATAGATTAAAAGAGAGCATAATTAATTTCAGATAATTTTTTTTCCGCGGTAGTAACCATCTGCAGTAATATGGTGTCGACGATGGATTTCACCGGATATTTTATCCATAGAAAGTTTTGGTATAGTCAAAAAATCGTGCGAACGACGCATGCCTCGTGTTGAACGCGTTGGTTTGTTTTGTTGTACAGCCATAGAACTGTCTCCTAGATTTGCAGTTGAGCTAATGAATATATAGCATGGCTATGTTATCTAATTTTATTTGGTATACCATCGTAGATTTAATAATTTCAATACTACATGAGCCAGCTTGATATTTTATCGCTAGTGCGAATAAAAAATTTTCGATTATTCTGGATATATGCTATCGACACAGTCTATGCTAAATGAGCTCTGATTATTGTCAGTTATTTGAAATAATTATAATATGTATAATTGCAATCTGCATCAGTAGCACTAAATACCTTTAAGAATCATATATGTATGACCTATACATATATTTATTATCCAATATATATTGTATACATCTAACGTAATACGTTTATCAAACAGCTGCGATTGCAATCTGTTTCTCCTCAGATATCAGTATAACACATTATGTTTTTGGATTTCTATGGCAGCAAGTGTAGTCATTTTTCATTACTTACTCAATATGTGTAAGAATTTTCATTTACAAAAATCAACGGATTTATCACAATAAGATGATAAATAAGTCTCCAGTGAAATCTTATAGTCTATTTACTATATTTATTGTTTATCTTCATATTGTGAGAAGAGCATACTTCTGGATTTATTTAGTTATTATGTGGTTTTGAAAAGATTGTAGCATATCAATTATATTTCGAGTTTCACATAAGGCATGTTTTAATTAAGATTGTGAAGGGATAGTACATAAGGTTAGTTTTTCTATAATCAAGGTTTATATGCCATGAGATCATAATATAATGAGTAATTATATTTTTCATAAATTCATATGTTATCACAGATATAGAGAGATGAAATATAAATAAGGAGAAAAATCATAGCATATTTGCATTTTAAGAACTGAAAACAAGTCTATTTTAACAATTAATCCTTATATGCAAGATGCGTGTTTGCTTTTGAAGTTGGAGTGAGATGATCCATATACCTTAATAGAATGATTTATCTATTTATGAGTGTATGGTGGCTGTAGTCATTAATCAAAATATCGTACTGGGGTATTATGTAAAAGTTTGCAAACCACCCAACTTATATGTTTTTATGAGCGAAGTGATCATATCGATCTTCATTCATCATCACATTGTATAAAAGATAATACGTTCACTGCTTCTAAAATTACCTGTATAACTTATACTACTCTACAATCTATACTATTTAATCCATTACCTTGTAGGCTGGGACCTAAAATACTGATATGAGAATCCCAGTTCTTCTAATGTCTTTTGCTCTTTAGGGTGGTGTGGTGAGAGTTAATCAGATGTTAAAATAATATTTATCGTGATCAAGGGCAATCAAAAAAGATTTGTATATTCAGTGTATAACATAAGTTGTGTATTAAGGAATAGAGATCACGTATTTTTGATCCTCTATAGGATATGCACTAGTGGAGGTGGTTAGTGAGATCAGGTAGTTATTGATGAAATAAGCCATATATGTGTTATTAAAGCAGGCGAGCGATCTCGATGCTCGATTCCTCTGATTTATGACAGCGTGTTTTATACATACATCAGATAGAATATTTTTATTATCTGTAATCATTTTCATACTGCTAAAAATTATAGATAAGAGTTTTCTTAATATATCTGTATAATACAGGCATCCAAAAAACAAGGAAGAGAACTAAGATTTTTTATCTACGTAAGCATAATGTATACTGTTTTTTTCACGCTGTACATTATTAGCATAAACACTACTTGAACTTTAATCAGAATTATTTTCTGCAACAAATTAAAATGAGAATGGTATTGTAATTAAATTCAAAATATGTGTATCAGATCTATAGTGTGTGTGCAGTATATTTTTTATAGGATCCTTTTAGTCATTTTCGAATAATTATTGATGAGTTTGGCGCTTTCTTTTAGTGATTTTCATTTAAGTGCAATTGTACTTTGTAAAAATACATTGTGTAATGTCATTCTGTCTATGTAGATGATATAAAATCCGTGCGATGAATATTTTTACGTTTGTAAAATATTGGATAGCATGCGGATTAAGAAAGATATCTGAGACAGCGATACTGTTTGCTGCGTACCCTTACATAAGTCTTTAATAATACATTGATTATGATTAATTTCGTATTCACCAAGCACTATGGCTAAACGTGCTCTGTATTTATTTGCCCGAGAAAATTGTTTTTTAAAGCTTCCACCGCCAAAATTTCTCATTATTTTTAAATCTGGAAATGCATTACGTATAGTTTCAGAAAGCAGAAACATAGCGCGCTCTGTGCCTTGACCTGACGCAATAAGATAGAGATCTATACTCTGAGGTACTGTTATTTCTGGGAGTACTTTTTGGACTAAAAGAACGAGGCGTTCTAGGCCAATAGCAAATCCAATGCCTGGCGTATTTCGTCCGCCAAGTAATCCGACTAATGTATCATACCGACCACCCGCGCAGATTGAACCTTGAGCCCCTAGGCTATCTGTGATCCATTCAAAGACCGTGCCATTATAGTAGTCCAGACCACGCACCAAACGTTGGTTGACACGGTAAGAAATACCAGCTAGATCTAGTAATTGACATAGTTCGTTGAAATGTTCGTGTGATTTATCGTCTAAATAGTGCCCAATTGGTGATATTGTATCAAATAATGCTTGCATGTCAGGATTTTTACTATCTAAAACCCTTAGAGGATTAGCATACATGCGACGTTTGCAGTCCGCGTCTAATATTTGTACGTTGTCCTCAAGTAGAGCTATTAGCGTATGGTGATAATTTTTTCGTGTTGCAATTGACCCAATAGAGTTTAATTCTAGATGTATGTAGTCAGAAATACCTAATACCTTCCAGAATTTAGCAGTCATGATTATTAAGTCTGCGTCAATATCTGGACCCTGTAAACCAAATACTTCAGCGCCAATTTGGTGAAATTGTCGATAACGGCCTTTTTGTGGCCGTTCATAACGGAACATGGGACCCATATACCATAGACGTTGTTCTTGGTTGTATAGCAGTCCATTTTCAATTCCGGCACGCACACAACCTGCGGTTCCCTCTGGTCGTAGTGTGACGCTCATTCCACGACGATCTTTGAAAGTATACATTTCCTTTTCCACTACATCAGTCATGTCACCTATGGCATGTGTAAACAAGGGTGTTGCTTCGACTACAGGGAGGCGAATTTCACTGAAGCCATAGCTAGATAATACCTGTATTATTCTAGTTTCTACATATTGATACATAGATGCATCTAACGGTAGACAATCATGCATACCACGCACAGCTTGAATTTTTTTCGTCACTATGTACATTCCCTGGTCAGTAAATGGTCGAAAAGTAGGCTTAGTGAGAGATTATGATCAGTTAGTACAAAATATAAAGATTATATCTTAATAGCATGATGTTTTTTATTCTCTAATATACCACTTGATGTAAATAAGGTAGATAAATTTTTTATCCGAATCTTATTTTTTGGTATTCATAGGAAGCGAGTCATCCAGAGATTTAACTTTAGTACGAATACGTGCCTCAAGTTGATCAATAATGAGGTTGTTATCTAGACGATCTGGTAACTGAATACCATCCTCATATAAACCACTGCTTTTCTTTCTGCCTGTAACAGCAAGATCTGCAATCTTGGCCTCGCCTGGTCCATTTACCATGCATCCAATTACGGCAATATTCATAGGGGTAATAATATCCTCTAGTCTCTGTTCTAATACATTAATTGTACCGATAACATCAAATTCTTGACGTGAACATGTTGGGCAGGCAATGAAATTAATACCCCTTGATCGAATACGTAATGCATGAAGAATATCAAAACCAACTTTTACCTCTTCTGTGGGGTGAGCTGCGAGCGAGATTCGCAATGTATCGCCAATGCCTTCTAATAGCAGTAAACCGATTGCAATTGCTGATTTTACTGCTCCTGCCCGTGCATTTCCCGCTTCTGTGATTCCTAAATGTAGTGGTTGGTGGATTTGTTTTGCTAAGAGACGATAGGATTCCATAGCAATAAAGATATCAGATGCCTTAACACTAACTTTAAACGAATCAAAGTTAAGTTTGTTTAAATGGTCAATATGACGTAAAGCTGAGTCTAGTAATGCTTGTGGGCTAGGTTCTTTATACTTTTCTTGTAGGTCTTTTTCCAAAGACCCACTGTTTACTCCAATACGAATTGGGATATTATAATGTCGTGCACAATCCACAACCGCACGAATACGAGATGGGTTTCCAATATTGCCTGGATTAATGCGCAGGCAATCAACTCCATATTCAGCAACTTTTAAAGCAATACGATAGTCAAAGTGAATATCTGCTACTAGTGGAACTTGTACTTGTTTTTTGATATAGCGAATAGCTTCTGCGGCCTCCATGGTAGGTACTGAGACTCGTACGATATCGACACCAAGACGCTCTAGATATTTGATTTGCGCTACAGTGTCAATCACATTCGTAGTAGTAGTGTTAGTCATGGACTGAATTGTAATAGGCGCATTATCACCTATAGGCACCTTGCCAACATAAATACGTGTCGATGGGCGACGGATAATCGGTTCTACATGATACATATTTGCTCCATAGTTTCTGATTACTTGATATATATTATACGGCTCCTAAAGTGAGACGGGGTAATAACTGACTTAAATTTATATGATGTTATTTGAGTAGTGATTTTATAATGAGAATTCTCAGAAGAAAATCCCTTGGCAGCAAGTAACATACATGGGGATGATGTGTATATCTAGGCTAGATGCTCGTGTTAATAGATCATGTGATACTGAAGTTTTTTTCGTTGCAGGAGGACTTTATTCTAATGCAATACTTTGAAATTTTTTTTCAAAATGTGATCAATTTTAAATTGATGTTTTATACACGTCTTGCTTTATACAGCATGCTTGTGCTGCATGCGAATGGTAAATTAATGGTACTCTATGGCATTATTTTAATGTGTTTAATAGAATCATTGTGTATCTATTTATCATCGATAAGAAAAAACATATTTGTATATGTTGTACAGAAATAATGGAATGTCTGTTTTGATTCGTGTGTATAACATTTAGGAAAAATTAAAGTAAATCATCTTGTAAATCACGTGTGAGATTGATGATAAGAGTTTATTTTTAGTTTCTAGATAGTGGATATGTCACTTTTGCAAGTATTCACAATGCGTTAGTTAAGGTATTATTATCTAATATAAAATTAATTTGTATTTATTTTTACTGCTGCATGTTGATTAGTCACGAATGCCACATGATTTTGATCCGTTATACTACTTTGCCACCACCAAATTACAGTTAAGCTGATTAAAAATAATAGTATAAACCAGGTGAAAGCCACTAAAAGACTATCTTTTTTCTTTTTATTTTTCCCTAAAGAATAACTTTTCATGACAGCAACCTGTGGATCTTTAATCTGCGTATGTTGAGCTAACATCGATCGTAGTTCTTCTTCTGGAATGCGCACTAAACGAGCATATGAGCGAATGTAACCTCTAAGGAAGGTAGATGCTAGTGAGGTAGGCACGTTATCTTCTTCGATATCACGAATGACAGAGATTTTCAGGCAGAGACGATCGGCAATATTTTTCTGGGTTAAACCCAGATTTTCACGAGCATCACGCAGGCGTTCCCCTGTTGAATTAATATTAGATGTATTTTGAGTTTCTTCAGTATTCATGAGTGAAAAATGCTTCTACTGTATTGATAGTGGAAAATTTGCATTAGTTTACACATACAGTAAACATAAATATCCTCTTTCGTGCATGAGAGAGTTTTTAGCTAACAATGATCAATAAATTCAGTGTAGGCATATGATTCTAGATATACCGTAGAATGTATTAGCAGTCAAAACTCTGTGTTTATGTCTTATGTGCTTCTTTTGTATTGAGTCATGATCATATAGATTTGAGTATTATGTAGTAGGTTTCACCATCACATGTATTATTCCGGTATATCTACGTTAGATATACTATAAGCAATTCTTTAATTCTTATATATTATCAGATTTGAAGAAAATCAGCAATTTACTAGACTATCTCGATCTATATTAATGTGAAACTGTAATGCATGAGGCCTTGTTTTATATTCCTGGTTAGAATGTGTATTCTGCTAAATCTTATGTAGGGGGTCAATATTATATGTCATCTATAGTGAATACTGAGTAGTTGTAGATTGATGTTGTTGACAAAGTTACATACTCAGAGAATTCTGATTCTGCAGACGCCCTAGTGTTTATTACGAGTACTATAGTAAATATATCATATTATCATACTCTATATTAAAATCCTCTTCTTGCGCTAGATAAAGAATACGAAGTTTATGTAATTGATAGATAAGCTGCTTACACAACAGAACGCCATCAAATGCACGATTCAGGAAAATAATACACCATATCTACATACATCATACTTGTTTTTATTGTTCTTGTCTCGCTCTTAGGAGCGTATTATATACGTATGTTATTATAACCACTCTGATTTCTTCAAGCCCATACTTCATGAAATTTGTCTAGTTCCTATGATGACTATAAAATTTTAATGGAGTTAGAGTATTGGTATGTAGAGATTAGTTATCGTGGCGCAGAGTCAGGAATGCACTGTTGGTTTCTTTTTTATATCATGTTAATGACGGTTGATGATATCCCTGGTTAATTGTCCACACGCAGCGTCAATGTCAGAACCGCGAGTTTGTCGAATAATAGTAGTAAAACCATATTCCGTGAGGATTTTAGCGAAACGATGAATGCAATTATTCGAGCTACGGGTATATAATGTTTTTGGAAAAGAATTCCATGGAATAAGATTAATTTTACAGGGAATATGCTTGAGGAGATTGGCTAGCTGATGTGCATGTTTGACACTATCATTAACATGATTTAACATCACATATTCAATTGTTACTCGTCCTTTAGTAGCATGAGCTTTACTTATGTAGCGCTGTACCGATGCTAATAAATCTTCGATGCTATATTTTTTATTAATAGGCATTATTTGGTTACGAAGATCATTATTAGGTGCATGTAGAGAAAGTGCTAGTGCAATATCAAGGCTATCTCCTAATTTATCTATAGCTGGAATGATACCTGACGTCGATAAAGTCACTCGTCTTTTGGATAGGCCAAAACCATAATCATCTAGCATTGTTTTGATAGCCAAGGTGACATTAGTTAGATTTAATAATGGCTCACCCATACCCATCATAACTACATTAGTAAAGGGACGTTTTCTTATCTTGTTAGTAGTGCAAATAATTTGTGCTGCACGCCATGCTTGGCCGATAATTTCAGATACACGTAAATTACGGCTAAACCCTTGCTGTCCTGTCGAGCAAAAGGTACAAGCCACAGCACAACCGACTTGTGAGGAGAGACATAGTGTTGCGCGGTCTTTTTCTGGGATATATACTGTTTCAATTTGTTGATCACCAACTATCATGGTCCATTTAATAGTACCATCTGAGGATGTTTGTTCTTTTTTTACTTCAGGTGCGTGGATTTCAGCAAACGTTTTTAATTTTTCGCGGAATGATCGACTAATATTTGTCATTTGATCAAAATCACAGCAGTAATCATGGTAAATCCATTTCATTACTTGCTCGGCATGAAATGATTTTTCTCCTAAATTATTAAAAAATGTACGCATTTGTATACGACTAAGATCTAGAAGATTAATCTTTTCTTTTTTTTGAACTAGATTAATAGATAATGGATACAATGGTGTGGTGGTTAATTCACGCATAAATAGTGTTTCACTGTATGTTAACTAGTTGGAGTGATCTCTATAATTTACTATAGCCACAAAGGTAGATCTTATAGATAATTTGCATCTTGATGATTATGTCATCTAGTATACAGCATGGGTCACAAAAAATATTTTAATAGACAGTCATGCTATATTGTTGTTTAAAATACATAATACAGGTGCTAAATGGAATGGACTAAAGTTGTGATTATTACACATATCAGAATATGCTTATAAAGCATAACGCGATAGATGATAATGGTATCTACAGCACTTCACAGCAGTATTCTACTGGTTTTATACTTAATGACATAGATTATTGTGTACTGTTATATGTTCTTCGTTTTTTCACATCAAGAAAACAGGTGTGTTATTTATTATTTTTCTCTATCTTTACTGAGTTTATGGAGGCAAATAAACTCTATAGTGCAAAGATGCCAATGTTTTTAGTATTATTTGTAAGCGCATTTGTTAATAGTAGATAGCCGGTGAGTGCTCGTGCATTAATGTGTGATCCAATTCATAAACCATCTTTTTTAAGACAAGGTATGCAATCAAGAGGTCATAGGTGTCATAGGTATGGCAGTTGATTGTCTTAAAAACTTACTATTGTAAATGCATAGCATGTAATAGTACATTGGGTATATAAATTACCAAAATTGTGGAAATATTTCGTGATCTTGAAAGAAATACGTCATTTCTCGTCTTGCTGATACCGCAGAATCAGAACCATGAATGGCGTTCTCTGTTATATTAGTAGCATACTTTGCGCGTATAGTACCAGCAATAGCATTTTTTGGATTCGTAGCGCCTATTAAATCTCGGAAATGCTGGATAGCATTATTTTTTTCTAGTATGAAGATTATCGCTGGACCTGACGTTATACATTGAATTACTTCTTCAAAGAACGGCTTTTCTTTATGTTCAGAATAAAATTCTGCAGCCTGTTCTAGGCTGATATGAAGCATCTTCACAGCAATAATTTTAAATCCAGCGTGCTCTAAGACATTCAAAATGGCACCAATAATGTTTTTTGCTACTGCGTGTGGCTTGATTATCGAAAATGTACGCTCTATCATCATATGAACCTTTAGCGGAATATTTTTTATCATTTTAGTCTATTCAGTATGCACAATAAGTGGATAAATAAGATTTAGTGAGCAAAAAATAGATTCTTAAGATCAGTCAATTTTTTAATCGTGGTAGATAATTTCTATTATCTCTTTCCTATCAAAGTACTCCATGGCTGAGAAGTGTATATGTGTTTTGTGCAGACACCGACATGCATCTCGAGACCTATTTTCTAACCATATCCGATTATATTGATCGCAAAGATCTGTGATTTTTAAGTTGATCAGAGCAAAACCTCCTTTTATGTATTAAATAATGTTTTTACATGTAGAGAATATTATTTACAGTACTTTTTATTTTAGTAAAGTCTAGAGACAACATGTGTGATATATGCGTTCTGTGCTCTCATGAATGTCATGTTTTTGCAAAGTGAGAACATGAGATACTAATATGTAAGAGTATCATAGAATATGTGTGATGTTGAATGATAAATAAAGCGCTGAATGATGTATAGATGATATTATAGCTCGTATGTCTTAATATAATCTGTGCGTTTTATAGTCAAATATCTTGCATGCGCTTGCACGAGATCTTTTAGATTATGGTAAATTTTCTTAGCCATTTGATGGAATACATAACACAATGCATAGTAATCATGCGCACCATATGATAATGTATTGATGAAATATTCAGTACATCACATTTGAATAAGATTTTTGATGTGCATCACTGGATTAACTTTATTTTCATAGTTCACCTCCTCCCAACCGAAACCAAATAATTTCATAAATTCATTTTTATATCCACGTAGATCAGTGATCTTATGTAGGTTCGTGTTATCTACACTATGCCAAAGTTTAAAAATTTTTTCTTGAATGTCGGGGTGTATTTCTTCATAGTCTGCCCTGAAGCGTCCTATGTCGTCTATAATAGGTGTAGTACTGTATGCGCTGTTTTTAAATAATCCATATATTTGTTCAATGCAGCCCTCGTGTGTATTCTGTTCTTTCATGGCCTTGAAGAGCAGTGATAAATACAGAGACATCATTGGAATCGCAGCGCTAGCTTGAGTCACCACTGCGCGCAGTACTGCTACACGCGCATCGCCTTGACAATGTTTTGTGAGTGCATTGCGAATGCATAGAGCACGTTTCTCTAAATCTTTCTTTGCAGCGCCAATTGAGCCGTTCCAGTATATGTCATGAGTAATTTTGCCGCCAAGATAGGTAAATGCGATAGTTTTAGCCCCTTTAGCTAAAGCGTCTGCTTGTAGTAGCGCATTAATCCATATTTGCCAATTTTTTCCGCCCATTACAGCTATAGTTCCATCAATTTCTGTTTGTGAAGCAGGCTCGAGGGATATATCTACTACAGTCTCTGTGTCTGTATTGAGTCCTCTTGTTTTTAACGTTTGTCCTATAGGTTTCAGAGTAGAATATAAAATTTTTCCAGTTTCTTGGTGCATGCAACGTGGTGCAGCTAAACTGTAGACTACAAGATCTACCTGTCCTAAATCTTTTTTAATAATTTCAATTGTTTTATTTTTGATAGAATTGGAATATGCATCTCCGTTGATGCTCGTGGCGTAGAGGCCTTTCATGTGAGCTAATTCTTCAAATGCACCAGAGTTATACCAACCGGCGCTGCCAGACTTGTGTTCTAGACCTGGGCGTTCCAGAAAGACGCCTATCGTTTGGGCTGAGCATCCAAACGCAGTGGCAATGCGAGCAGATAGCCCGTATCCTGTGGAGGCGCCTAGTACGAGCACTCTTTTAGGCCCTTGTTCTATTTTTGATTGAGTTATGACGTATTGAATTTGTTTTTCTACATTAGTTTTGCATCCTCTTGGATGCGATGTAGTACATATAAATCCACGGACACGCGGTTTAATAACCATATTTACCTCAATAAAACATTTAGTAACTTATCTTCTTCAGAGTAACGTAACATGAATAGATGAAGTATGATGCATTATGTGTTTTTGATTACATATGGAGTAAAATTATATAATATAAGCATATGTTTTGGTGTATTCATAGGTTTAAATATTACGACCAGACGATCTAGGTGTAAACTCGTGTATTATACAAGATAATAACAACATGATACTTTAAAATTTAAAGCTGATATGTCCTATGTACAGGAGGTAAAATGCAGCGTTGCTTTTGAGTTAATAATCATGTAACAGTGTAGTTGAAAGGTATTAGTCGAGAATAATATCTTTATGTATCAATATATTGAGTATCTCATAGGTTGTGCCTAGTCATGCATTGAGTATATCCTATAATAGGGTTTAGGTGGACATTGATGGATAGAGTGATAATGATGAAGCGTGACTGGAGGAAATACACAGAATCATAATTGCGCAGCATAATGTTGTTAGAACTCTGAAATATATCTATTCATTATCATAGATCATCTAACAGTTGTTAGTAATGGATGTGCAGTAATTTAATGGAATCTTTCTTTAGTTTGGAGATCTGTAATCGAGATTTTATTACGCATGTAAAAAATATGTTGTGAATGGTGTGTGTGACACATTCACATAATCATATATATGTTATAGCGGTTCTTACTATGACGTAATGTTATTACGTAGCATACTAATGGCTATCTAGCAAAATAGACAGTCAGATAATTTCTATTTCTGTTTCTATTTCTATTTCTATTTTATTTTTATGCTCTGTGTCTAGTATATTTTGATTGTATAGGTGGCTTAAAGACACAGGGTCTTGAATTATTGTCATATGCCTATTTTTTAATGATATTAACCACTGGGTATACTTACTACGCACTCTAATATAACTAGAGTTAAAAAGCTGACCTATAAGCCGGGTTCTGTCGTGGACAGTCATTCATCTAGGCCAGGAATCACTTACTGGCTCAAGCAGCCTACCCGAGCTCTGTACGGGCCATACTTGACGAGCTTCTATTTGGCCTTGCTCCGGATGGAGTTTACCGTACCACGTACTGTTACCAGTCGCGTGGTGCGCTCTTACCGCACCATTTCACCCTTGCCTAACCCATCGTAAGTATTGATATAGAACCTTATAGGTTGTCGGCGGTTTGTTTTCTGTTGCACTAGTCGTAGGCTTTCGCCTCCCAGGTGTTACCTGGCATCCACACCCTATGGAGCCCGGACTTTCCTCCCCAGAGTAGTGTTTTACCAGTAGGTATGACCCTGGGGCGACTGTCTAGTCAGCTTTAAATTGAAGTATAGAGAGTTTTTAGGAGTTTGTCACGTATTATTAGCTCTATTTCGATGCTGTTAGATGCCTTACGTTAGAGCAAACTACTCTAATTATATATTTTGCTACTTATGATTTTTTTCTCTTTCTGAACATTACTTGTACATTGACATTATTTGGCTATGCAAAGATTTTACTATAAGCTTATTGTATAAAAGAAAGATCATATATATTGTAGTAACTTTTTATGCATCAACGTTAGGGTGTAGTCAATCATTATATGGTATTTACAACACGTCTTCCTTAAGATGATCAGAGCGTGATACGCTTGCTGTAATATACCATGGGATATGCTCTGATAATTCCATGTGTTTATCAAATCTTCTTTTCATCAATAAAATTTAATGAGAACTTCCATCATGGTGGATCAATTATCTTCTTTGCGGACAGTGAGTACTATTGTGGCTGACACGGGGGAGGTCATGGAGGTCAAACATTATCAACCGCAAGATGTTACTACGAATATTTCACTTATTTTAAGTGCAATCAAGATGCCTGAATATAGTGATTTAATGCATGCATCTATTGCGTGGGCGCATACACAGAGTCAAAATAAAGAGCGACAGGTGGAATGTGCAGTTGAGTATTTAACCGTACATCTTGGAGCAGAAATTATTCAGTATATACCTGGTTGTATCTCAATAGCCATTGATGCACGTTTTGCTTATGATGTACACAATAGTATAGTGCAGGCACGGCGATTAGCTGCCATATTTAATAATCACGGAATTTCTAATAAACGTATTTTAATTAAGTTAGCTGCGACTTGGCAGGGTATTTGTGCCGCCACACACTTAGAACGAGAAGGTATTCGGTGTAACTTAACCTTATTATTTTCTTTTGCACAGGCTCGTGCTTGTGCAGAAGCGGGGGTATATCTTATTTCCCCATTTATAGGTCGTATTTTTGACTGGTATCAGCTTCGTATTGGCATCAAAAAGTATACAGCGATTACCGATCCTGGTGTGATATTTGGGAGAAAAATTTATACCTATTATAAGCAACATGGCTATCGGACTGTAATCATGTGTGCGAGTTTTCGTAACATAGATGAAATTCTTGCTCTTGCGGGGTGTGATTGTTTGACAATTTCCCCTAAGTTTTTAAAAGCACTATCTGAACAGAAAGGAGATATTACTCGCAAACTTTTTTATCACGGTGTTCCGCAAGAGCGTCCCATGCAAATGACTGAATGTGAGTTTTTGTGGCAGCATCATCAGGATCCTATGGCGGTAGAGAAGTTAGCAGAAGGTATCCGTCATTTTGATATAGAACAACGAAATTTGGAAAAGATGCTATTGCATTTGATGTAATCTATAAGTTAATTTTTAGAATGACAATATACCTTTTGGATGATATGTATCCTGTATCTGACGAATACAAGTCTGTATATAGATTCATGTGATTATTGTGTAGATATAACATCAGTAGATATAATATGATACGTATCACAGGTGAGTAATTATATGAGACGCATTATATGTAGCTTTTAGCATTATTTTTCAAGATCTGGTGATCTCAAAGATCTTTATAATATATGAAATATACAAATAGTGTCATAGCGATAGTGGTTGACTAACGTGGTTTGGTGAAGATTTACAGGTGGGGATTTGGTGTATGCTGTGTTTGTTATCTATAATATAGCATAGCAGGAGATAATGCTCTGTATATAGTAAATATATTGTTGTAGTCATAATATATTTTAATCATTCTATTAAGAGTATTGGTAAAATCAGTCATTGATGTTTACGAGTTTTTTATTTTAAAGCAGGATGCCATATCTATAATACTGATTTTGTCTTCATTAGCTTGTATGAGGTGTTGCGTGTACAAGTAAAACAAGGAGAAAAAAATAGAGTTGTATAAAACAGAGTATAAACCCTAGAGGTGTAAGAAAAAATTTTATATTAGAAAACAATTTATATCAAATCCTAGTTGAGATTGCTTATATACTTGTATATATAGTTCTATAGTGTGTGATATTAAATAAAAAAGCCGGTCATGATTTGAATTTAGTAACATCTTGAAATACCATTCACAAGCGTGAATATGCTATATAATATAGTACATATGGTACGAGTATTTCTCTGGAAATACATCATCGAATAGTATTAACTATGACATTTTTAAAAACTCACAATAGAATTCATGCATGTATTGCACTGTGTATTGCAGACAAATCTGTAGTATTTTACTAATAAAAACATGTGTTCAATGTTTCAAGTTATGTGGTACACGCATAGTGCGTTGAATTATATGACGTAGTGGATAATTGTTCATTAGTCACACAGTAAATACTACTTAACAGTATTTAAGAAGCGCGAATGCACATGGGAAATATCATATGAATTTAATAGGATTGCTAAAGTCTACAACGATAGCCTAGGGTGTTATTCTAATGCTAACATAAAGAAGTAAAAAGAGGTATTAAATGAATCGCGCTGTGATTACTGGCTTGGGTATTGTTTCCAGTATCGGTAACAACCAAGAAGAAGTCCTAGCATCTTTACGTGCAGGGCGCTCTGGGATTACTTTTTCACAGGAGCTCAAAGATTCTGGAATGCGTAGTCATGTATGGGGTAATATTAAATTATCTAAAAAAGATATCGCATCACGCATTGATCGTAAAACCTTGCGATTTATGAGCGACGCCTCTATTTACGCTTTTCTATCTATGCAAGAAGCGATCCAGGATTCAGGATTAAGAGAAGAAGAATATCAGAATAATGCACGTGTGGGGTTAGTGGCTGGCTCAGGTGGTGGTTCTCCCTTTTATCAGGTAGCTAGCGTAGATGGAATGAGATCTAAAGGTTTACGAGGGGTCGGTCCGTATATGGTGACAAAAGCGATGGCCTCTGGGGTCTCAGCGTGCTTGGCAACACCATTTAAAATTTACGGTGTGAACTACTCTATTAGTTCTGCTTGTGCAACCTCTGCACACTGCATTGGACATGCTGTTGAGCAGATTCAATTAGACAAGCAAGATATTGTGTTTGCTGGCGGTGGTGAAGAATTATGCTGGGAAATGTCGTGTGAATTTGATGCAATGGGGGCGTTATCGACGAAATATAACGCTAGACCAGAACAAGCCTCACGGACTTATGATATTGGGCGCGATGGTTTTGTTATTGCTGGTGGTGGCGGTATGGTGGTGGTTGAAGAACTCAATCACGCTATTCGTCGTAATGCTCATATCTATGCAGAGATTATAGGGTATGGAGCAACATCTGATGGTCTAGATATGGTTGCGCCTTCTGGAGAAGGCGCCACGCGTTGTATGCGCATGGCTTTGCAAGGGGTTGATGCAAAAATTGATTATTTAAATACACATGGCACTTCAACATTGATCGGGGACGTGAAAGAATTAGGTGCCATTCGTGCTGTTTTTTCTGAATATAATCCAGCGATATCCGCTACTAAAGCAATGACCGGTCATTCACTAGGTGCAGCTGGTGTGCAAGAAGCGATTTACGCACTATTAATGTTGGAATATGGATTTATTGCACCCAGCATTAATATCGATATATTAGATCCAGCCGCAGAGGGTTTTGAGATCATCACTTCGACTTCTAAGCGTGTCTTAACAACAGTCATGTCCAATAGTTTTGGTTTTGGCGGCACTAATGCAACATTGGTCATGTCTAAAGTAGAGGGTAGGATGTAAGCCTGTATCATTAATGCAATTGAAAACCAAAGTGTATCTGTAATATCCAATAGATTCAGGTGATTAGGGTACTATGTATGACGTGACCGCTTTGGTTAAGTGGGATTATATTTTATTTTTTTATATATCATGTTTTATATATCATGATGTTTAGTGCGTTTATTATGGATTATGCGCACATCTCTCAAATACTCACCTTTCCTCTAGTATTCAATAGACACATATTAGTTCGGTGGTATTCCTGAATCATGGGGTCTGATATTTACGCTACTATTATGGTGAAAATTCAATCTTTGAGTAATTTGTAGCGTATGCTAAAGGTTTTTCTGAGCGAAAAAATTGATAGTCGGTGGTATTTTTTCGTTTCTTTTTTATTTTTTTTGCGAGTCGAGGTACCACTGTAATATGATTTTCATATTACACAATGTTTTTTATTTTTTAGTATTGTATAGACAGGATGAGATGCTTTGTATTTACATATGGTATTTACGTATTAGCTCATTGTATTTTTTTAATACTATAGCTATAAGTTTAAAAAATATGTAATACATCTACCATAATATCATATGATTTTTTTTATATTATAGCAGGTCCGTCGATCAATTACACTTTTCTGTTCATTGATACGTAAGTGGTTGTTATAGTTATACAAGTGTTCCAGATTCATAGCAATGCGTTAAGATTCACTATCCAATAAACACTCTTTTGTAGCGCACCTACTTGCTTGAACATCGTACAATTGTTGATGATGATCATGCTGTTTATTGGCTAGTGCTTTTCATATAGATACAAAGCCAAGTCTTGGATTCTGTACTAAAAGATATGGTTTATGATGTACAATGGACATGGAAATTAATGTTCGCGTATAGTACGATGATTTAAGTAGTTTGCAATTTAGCATATTCATGCCTTGTATGGCTATGGGATTTAGAAATCCAACAAAATGAATGTCTATTGCGTAGACATTGTCTTTTTAACATAGAGTGTTTTGTGGTTCCCGCGAAGTTTGTTGATTGAGATCGGTGATTACATTTGGCACTTACGTTTAGAGTGGATCGAAGAGTGAAAGATTGTAGAATTGTACTGGTGCTACTATGATATGATAAGTTTTATAGTGTTCAGTAGTTAGTGAAAATTTAGAGGGGTTGTATATAAATTCAATCTGCTGATCCGTAGTCTGTAACAGATCATTGCTCTATATCTCATTGTAGTACGGTGTTTCTTCTACATTATATAGTAGATAGTTATGAATTATCAGATTAAATATTATTGAAGTATGTGTACAATCAAGAAGAATTTAATGTACTTATTTTGCAATAATTTTGATATTCTTAAGGACACAACATAATGCTGGCTGTATCGCGCATGGTGATCGTGATCATTTACTCAATACTGGTGTGTATTTTAGGTTCTATATATTGTTTATTTAGACCGAGGGATCCGCGGAATGCATCTATTTTTAGTCATTTATTTGGTCGACTAGCGCCAGTGTTTGGGTTAGAAGTGCAGTTGCGTAAACCAGAAGGATTCACCGCTTATCCCAATGCGATTTATATTTGTAATCATCAAAATAACTTTGATTTCATCACTGCATCTAATATGTTGCAACCAACCACTGTTACGGTTGGAAAATCAAGCCTTCTCTGGATACCGTTCTTTGGATTGTTATATTGGTTGAGTGGTAACCTTTTAATTAATCGTAAGAATTATGCCAAAGCACATAGTACTATTATGGAGTTAGTAGCGCAGTTTCAAACCAAAAAAGTCTCTTTCTGGATTTTTCCAGAAGGAACACGTAGCTATGGACGTGGTCTTTTGCCATTTAAGATGGGTGCATTTTATGCTGCTATAGTTGCAGGTGTTCCAATTATCCCGGTAGTAGTTTCTAATATGCATCATAAAATTAAACTTAATAGATTGCGAAATGGGGTATCTATTGTTGAAATGTTACAGCCTATTGATACTAATAATTATAATTATTACTCAGCACGTAAACTCGCGTTACATTGTCGAAATATCATGCTATCCAAGATAGATGAATTAAACGCGGAGGTTGCTATGTATGAAGAGCACTTACGTCGTATGCGTTAAATTTATGTCAACACGGTAATATTTGGATAGAATCTTTTATTTTTAATACTGGCATCAAGACAATAATTAAGGCAATTAAGAAAATAGGAATATCATTCCAACGAGGTGATGTAGTAATTTTAAGACACTGAATCTCTCTGTTCATGGTTTTCAGTGCTATTAAGTATGTACGATATATGTATTATAAAGACCCGTTGATATTTGATCATATTGTGAGTTAGAATAATATCAGTATAGTTTTATTATTTTGGATTTGATGTGTAAAAGAACACACTATACGTGTATTACACAAGACGAAGGTACAATGATATTGCATAATCAATATGTATACAATCATATATCACTTGATATGCACTAGGTGCATTACGGAAGTCATTAGTATTCATAAAATGTTAATTTTGATATTGTTTCTATGTATTGAAAAGCTCACTATCTCATCCTCATCATGAGCTTCACTAAAATGATAGAGAAAAGATATACTGTCTGTAAGAATATTGTTGGTTTGTTTATTATTTGAACAGAGGGTGATGTAGTTCACAAGAGAGTCTTTGGGTATCTATTTGTAAGTTTTGAATTCAGATAAGGGTATTCAGTACTGCTTCAAATAGTTTATAATTCTGCATAGAGCTTTTCTGTATGTCTATAAGTATTGATGTGGTTAATATATAATGCATTCGGGATTAAGGATGGTTATATAATTATATTTTCTAGGAGCGTTTTGTACTATGAAGTAGTATGTGTAATAGATTAACGATGTTCTGATTATAGGTGTATGAATATTTTTAGTAACAAACTCTTGAAAGATACGAGAGTATTTTTGGGAATCTACTTTAATAGGACAAGCATTATATAGTATTTATTTATATTGATTCTAAATAAGTAATTATTACTTCTAAGCACCTAGAACAGCGTGACTGAATCATGTCGTTAACTGTTATTTTTATATAAATATTCATACTTCATATATGGTAAATAACATACATGCGATAAGGTTATCAGGCATAGCGGAGTTATTTCACATACAGTACACAATACAGGTATCGATAAGTTTAGAAGATACAATCGCAGTGTATAGTATAGAATTGATGCAGTACTGTTTAGTTTTCTTTCAGTTCAGTTTTATTTTATTAGAGACTTGTCGGAGATAACATAGACTTGCTAGTTTGTATACTCTATCCAATATGTATTTAGTATAAATATTTAGAATTACATTCTAATAAATATTAGTTCGTTTTTAATATATTTTTAATATATTATGATGACTTATCTATAGAATACAATGATTGATATGACAGGATCCACTGTGAGCTAATGATATTAGTGTCTAAATTGATATTAGTGTCTAATTTAAAAGTATAGCCATCAATGAGCCATCATGAATTCCTGATAGATAGATATTATTTATCTATATACCATATTTATGGAGTATTGATAAAAAATTATTTTTTGAAAAGCGATATAAGCATAATAAAATGATAGAAATATATGACAGCAATGATAGCGAAATGCGAGAAAATTATCTATTGAAGATTGTAGATTATCACTTAGTGTTTTCATGTATTTAAAATATTCTGATGATTAATGAAGGCGCAGAAGATATGAAAAATATTATTTTGTATCGTTATATAATAGATTTTTATGGTTGATAAATATAGAATCTATAGGTGCCTTTTTAAACGTTGGAAATATTTAAGATCTGATTGCTATCGTTATCAATATGGTACTATTTATAATGGATTCACATCTAATGAATATTAAAAGAAGTGTAGTCATCGCTCTCGATAAATATTTTTTAATGTTTATGAACTAAGACGGTATTAGATGTTTTCGTATATCTTAGTTTGTGTGCTAATGTTACTACTCACAGATAGAATCTAGTATCAATCATTGCAATGGAATAATTATTGAGATCTTTCATATAGTATCAATTATTTCTGATATACAGTTATAAGAATATAGATTTATAAGTATTTTACTTGTATTTTGACATCATACAAGGAATATAATTACATTATAGACTGTAAAATATCGGACGTAGTGGTTAAAAAAGTGTAATTTGATCAAGAAGTTAGAGTAACTACAATTTTTCGTATATATATCAATGCATCACTAGCAATTTATTTGCTAGTTAAGAATCGCACAGATAACTTTATTTTGATATTTGTTGAGTGAGAAAATAATAGAGATAAATTTTCATAAATTATAATAATAGAACATGAAAGATTTGGTTTGTATGAAATAATAATGATATTCAAATTTGATATTTAAGTGCATTACTATTATATTAATTTTCGTAATGGTTATACATGAAAGTTATATATACAATGACATACTAATATTATGGTAGTTTATATTATATATAGAAATTACATGTGTTCATTCTCTATTATTATAGGATCAAAGATCAAGAGGGGATTTATACTATATCCTTTAATATTTTCAATATTATGTGCCTTATGAAAGAGGAAGACAAGTACAATGGGACAATGTCATCCAATACGTCGAGCACTACTTAGTGTATCTGATAAGGTCGGTATCCTTGATTTTGCAACAGGACTCTCTGATCGCGGTATTGAAATATTTTCTACTGGAGGAACTGCTCGAGTGCTATCTTCGTCCGGTATACCTGTGACAGAAATTTCTGCTTATACCGATTTTCCAGAAATGATGAATGGACGTTTAAAAACACTGCATCCAAAAGTACATGGTGGTATTTTAGGGCGACGGGATCAAGATGATTGTATTATGATAGAGAACGGAATTCTGCCTATTGATATAGTCGTTGTAAATCTTTATCCTTTTTGTGAAAAAACGTCTCATAATGCTTGTGCACTTAGTGAAGCTATTGAAAACATTGATGTTGGTGGTCCAGCAATGGTACGTGCGGCTGCTAAAAATTATAAAGATGTTGCTGTGATAATAACAAATACTGACTATAGTCGTATTCTTTTAGAATTGGATGAACATAACAATACTCTGACAGAGAACACTCGTTTTCTTTTGGCAATGAAAGCGTTTGAATATACTGCTACCTATGATAATACGATTGCACATTATTTTCAAATGCAATCCTTAAGATTCCATCAGACAAAGATAGAAGTATGTGAGGCGTTTCCCAATAGCTTGAATTTAAAATTGACTAAGAAGCAGGATATGCGATATGGTGAAAATAGTCATCAGCTCGCAGCTTTTTATGTACAGGAACAAAACTTAGAATCATCAATACTTACTGCACAACAAGTACAAGGTAAAGCTTTATCATATAATAATGTCACTGACAGTGATGTGGCTTTAGAGTGTGCTAAAGAATTTGATAGGCCAGCTTGTGTGATTGTTAAGCATTCTAATCCTTGCGGTGTTTCCCTAGGTAATAATATTCTTGACGCATATCAGCGTGCTTATCGCGTTGATCCTATTTCTTCTTTCGGGGGTATTATTGCCTTTAATCGCAATTTAGACTGTCTCACGGCACAAGAAGTTATTCAGCAGCAGTTTGTAGAAGTTATCATCGCTCCATCTGCGAGTAATGATGCCCTACAAGTAACGGCTACTAAAAAAAACCTACGAGTTTTAATTTGTGGATCATTGCACAAACGCCAGAGAGGTTTAGATTTTAGAAGTGTCACAGGAGGAATCTTAGTACAAGACCGTGATGTTCGGTTGGTAGATGTAAATCAGCTACGTATGGTTAGTCAGCGTATAGCTACTCCTCAGGAAGTACATGATGCGCTTTTCTGTTGGACGGTCGTTAAATTTGTAAAATCTAATGCAATTGTCTGTGGACGTCATAATACAACCATTGGTATAGGCACGGGTCAAATGAGTCGTATTGATGCAGTACGCACAGCCGCCATGAAAGCTTCTCAAGCAGGATTAGAAATTTCGGGGTCTGTGATGGCATCAGATGCCTTTTTTCCATTTCGTGATAGTATTGACGTTGCTGCTGATATGGGAGTCAGATGCATTATTCAACCAGGTGGATCTGTTAATGATGAAGAGGTGATAACCGTAGCAAATGAATATGGGATTGCGATGATTTTTACTGATGTGCGTCATTTTCGGCATTAATGAAAGTTTTATTGTATGATGCTATTAATAAGTAGTATCACGGGAAAGCATAGTTATCATCTTGAGCATCTATTGATTTAAATACATAGTGTGATATAGACATTTTCAGAAATTAATGAAGAATCCATTATAGACGAGAGGTAATTTTGTTACTCGAAAGACCTTGTTATCATCACGATGAGAATCGTCATTATATTTAGACGGTTACTCAATATTTTTAGACTTATTAACTAAAAGTAAAATAGAGTGTCAAATGAAAATTTTAGTGATTGGAAATGGTGGTCGCGAACATGCATTGGCTTGGAAAATATCTCAATCACAGCTAGCAACTAGTGTATTCGTTGCTCCAGGTAATGCTGGCACTGCGTTGGAGCCAATGATTATGAATATTGATATTCAACCGAATAACATTCCAGCACTATTAGATTGTGCAATGACTAAACAGATTGATCTTACTATTGTAGGCCCAGAATTCCCTTTAGTAAATGGGGTAGTAGACATTTTTTGTAGTGCTGGATTAAAAATCTTTGGCCCAACTCAGTCCGCAGCATTGTTAGAGGGCTCGAAAGCATTCACTAAGGATTTTTTAGTACGACATGATATTCTAACAGCTGAATATCAACATTTTACAGACGTAGAGTTAGCTCTAAGTTATGTGCGTAAAAGGCGTATGCCAATTGTTATCAAGGTTGATGGATTAGCGGACGGGAAAGGAGTGATTGTTGCTAGAACCTTACAAGAAGCAAAATCTGCTATTCACAATATGTTAGTAGAGAATGTCTTTGGGGCATCAGGTCGTCGTATTATAATAGAAGAATTTCTTGAAGGCGAAGAAGTAAGTTTTATAGTAATGGTAGATGGTAAAAATGTTTTACCAATCGCAAGCTGCCAGGATTATAAATGTGTGGGTAATGGTGATATTGGTCCTAATACTGGTGGTATGGGAGCGTTTTCTCCTGTTAAATTGGTGACAGAGAAAATGCATCAGCGTATTATGGATGAGGTTATCTTACCCACCATACGTGCGATGGTGTTCGAAGGTTGTTCTTATACTGGATTTCTTTATGCTGGTTTAATGATTAATAAAAATAGTCAAATTTATGTTCTTGAATTCAACTGCCGTTTAGGAGATCCAGAAAGTCAACCTATGCTACTGCGTTTACAGTCTGATTTATTAGATCTCTGTCTTGCAGCTATAGATGGGAAATTGGATCAAAAAAAGGTTTTTTTGGATCCTCGTCCAGCACTGGGAGTGGTCTTAGCTTCACATGGGTATCCTGGCAACTATATTAAGGGTAATAGGATTTATGGCTTGCCGCTATCGTCATCAGGAGTAGATTGGAAAGTTTTTCACTCAGGTACTGCAATGCAGGATGGAGTAATAGTAACCAATGGTGGCCGTGTAGTGTGCGTCACAGCATTAGGAGAAGATTTGACAGAAGCAAAAAACTATGCTTATCAATTAGCTAGTCAAATTGATTGGCGTGGTAAATTTTTTCGTACAGATATTGGAGAGAGAGCTATCAGCTGTGCATAGTCTATTAAAAAGGTACTTTTATATATTACATAAGATTATTTCTATTGAAGAATGTAATTGATATATGATGAGTATAGGGCAACTTGTTTTGATAAGATTTAGTACCAGGTGATTGGGTTTATAGGCATTCTTTTATCTCAAATAAAAACACATGTCATCCATTTTATAAGAGTATTTCGGCATAAATATGTTGATAACTTGCATTATTCTAGTATCAACGATACTGGCTATTTTATTATCATATGTTATTTTTACTATGTGTGTATGAGGTTATAATATACTAGTGTTTGGAATTGTAAGATACCATTCATCACTTGTTGGGAGTTATATTCTAATATTTATAGATAATACATCTTATTGATTATCTATAAATAGATATGAAATAAAAATAAGAATAAGGGAATTTGTTTTTAGACTCTAATGGTCTCTTATGTCCATTATTTATATTGAATTATGTGGTTAAATGATATAACAAATCATAAAAATGTTGTTTTTCAGTAATTTATGGTAGCTATATGAAGCAGACAAGTAGGTTTTATTTATGTAAAGAGCTTAGGGGGTTTAGTACCTGTAGATAGTTCATCATAAGTACATCAGAAAAATATTATATAATTTTTTAGGATGATGAAGATATTTAAGAATTGAAACCATTAATTAATGTCATATATAGAAACAGATTTTTTTATAAAATTCAGAGATTGAATTTATTTTTTTGAGTCTTTGTTGATGTTAAACTTGTTGTAATATCTCTGTAGAATTACAATTCTACGATAGTTTGTATAATGATTGCTATATATTACTTTCTGTAAAGTCTGCCTTATATTATTAATACTGATTAGTAGTATGATGTATAAGAACTTGTTAATGAGATAGCCCTGATATATCACAAAATGCATGATGTATGTTGGTTATGGATATCTTGTACAAATATAATTTAATTATGTTAACACACAATAAAAAGTATTTTAAATGTCTGTATGATTATAGACATAATCTTTTTAGAAAGCAATGATGGGAATATTAATAGATGTGTATACAATTGATATAATATTGCGACCATAGTAGATTTCATGCATTTATTTTCCATAACAGATCAGTGATGCGTTAATGTTATTTTTTACAAATGTTTTCTATTTTAGTATCAAAAAAGGTCATGAATCAGGTTAAATTTTTTTTAAAATCCTCTTGACATGAAAAGATTGTTTTGGCCGATCTTCACATCTAACATATCAAGCATAGCTTTTATATTGTCTGACATACAGCTTGATATCAAATTTATTTTGATAGCTAATAACACACTTGATCCCGTTCACATCACATGTAAATCCACGTATACAATAATCTATTGTGACAATATCAGATTCAAGTTGATGAATTCATTAATTTAGTGTCTTTAGGGATGTGATAACTCCACAGGTAGATACTTCAATGTCAGTACGAAAAGTACATAGTGCACCTTCAGGATGGTTTTCTGGATAAGTATGCACATAGATATGGCTTTTTTATCTAGGGGTAAAAGCAGTTAGTTTTGTAGCGAACCAGGATGCTCAGAGGTGTTAAATATCATGTGGACCAATAAGTGCTTCAGTCACTAACATGGTAACGCTAGCATTTTGTAGTTCATAGTTTTTACGTGCAATATTCAGTCCATTAGCACTAATAATTAAGCAAATTTTGCTTAAAATTCCTGTTAATCTTGCAGTATTATACTGTTTATTAAAATATGTAATATACCTATTACGCCCTGCAAGAGTGATGGCGCGACATATATCATAGATACAAAAACTCAGGTTTGTTATTAGCTTATTCAAGCCATATAGTTGTAAGTTTTACAATGTTGTTTTTTCCTTCAATATTCATTATGTTTCTAGCATCTTTAATAAATATCGTGGTCAAGCAAAGCTATGAGCGTGTATTTTGAATTATCATAACGGAAGTTTACATTTGCTGACATGCATCTATCTTTTAAGGTAGAGTGATCTATCTGGTTTTCAGCAGTCATGATTACTTTATAAAGCGAATATGATAACATCGCCACAGTAGGTTGGGATAGCAGCCTGGTAAGGGTTGATATTACTAAAATAACATTGAAGTTTGTGGTAATTATTGAGTTTTTTTAATTTTTAAAACAAGATACACCATGGTATGGTATAAAGATTCCACAATTATGTAAGCATTGTACATCTTGTATAAAGCTCTATAGTTATAGAGACTTTCGCTTTGTTCAATAGGACCGGTGGAGTTAGAGAGAATAACATGAAATTTCTTTCTTGTTTGTGTCACAAAACTAGCGCCATCTTAGACGGTAAGTATTAATTCAGAATATCCATAAGTACCAGTGATATGATGCGGTAATTTTTTGGCATAATCTTGCTATATATTCCTTTAGTTCAAGCATTGTAATATATTTAATCATTTTATATCGGCTGACTTCGCGTAATATGCCATCCTCCTTATCATCAATAATTAGTACATTTCTTGGTGTGTGATATGTGAGAAGAGGAAGATGTGTTAGCGCTTCATGATAGATAAATACATCAGATTTTGTTTTTTACACTCTATCATCTAGTGCGATAATATGGTCTAGAATAAGACTCTTAAAAATTATCCGGTGGTGGTTAATTGGACTATGGCATAGGATTGTATCAATAGTAAATGCTGTCCTAGTCCAGAGTAAAGTGTTTCTTACATATATTATGAGTGGCCATATATAGTGATCCTTATATTATACGAGCGTACCAACCATTGATGCATGACTGCTCTAGATCGTTACTAGAGCAGTGAATAATGTGAGGCTTGAGATAAAATAAGTGTTAATTAATTTTTGATGGTTTTTATGTTCTTATATCTTGTACTTCAGAAATCGAAAAAATTTTATAGTGGTATGTCATTTGGACTATGATAGATGACTACTACTAGTAGTAGTCATCTTAATGACTAGAGCATGACATTGAAAGTTGTGAGACATGCAAAACGCTTTCTGTAGAATTTTTTTAGATGTTGAAAAGACATAGGACCATTGTCAGCTCAGCAAGAACCATTTGTACTATTGTGGAGAATGCTATTGATTTGATGCATGTTCACAGTAGTGTTTATTTGATACCGCTATTGATAGACGTTTTGCATAAAATCATGAATACGTGCATGACATACTGTATGTGTTATTAATAATTAAAATGTTATATTTTGTATGCTGTTGGAGAGAAGACTAATCAAATATATTTTCCAGGAGCTCTATTATTAGAGTAGGTTTAGCATAAAAGCATGATACTGTAAAGCAGTATTTATTTTTTAGCTACAAGAAATGAGTGTGTTAAATATACCTCATTGTATAAGAAATGAGGTATAAATCACTAAATGATATCATCAAAAGAGAAATTTTTTATCTCTCTTGAACAGTATCACTAAAACTAGTACAACAATACCATTTCAGGTGGAAAGATTATTTTTAATAAAAAAGAGATTGCGTGCACTGTTTTCTAGATTAGTTTTACTCTAAACTGAAACACACAAAATACTTTTATTTGACTAGTGACGCGTCATCGGTGTGACGATTCTCGTGCTTTTTAGGTAATAATTAGATATAATGAGCTGGTTAGATTTGAATTTTAAGGCACGGATAGCTATTTTTAATAAGGTGGATTAGTCTAGAAGTTGAGGATAGTGAGCATGTGTTATAATTAAACCATGTTTATACGATCGCTAAACAAAGGGAATGGTATTGTTTACCTTGATTGGTGAGTGAGTTTGACTCACTCAAGAATAAGAGAAAACGTCAAGTTTATAATTCATGATATTTTATGACGAATGATCAGAAGGAACTGGACGGGCTATGATGCTGCGAGTGTCCATGCGTACTGTTTCAATAGTCACTTCTATCATATCCGTTACACGGTAGATCACTATATTTTTAATTTTTACAATTCCATTGTCATGACTACACACAAGTTCTTTTCGTGTGTGATGAATAAACGAAGAGGGAATAAAAGCTACTGCGCCGTTTTCTTGTAAACGAATACGCAGACCTCCTCTAGAGACATCAATCACTTCTGCGCTAAATTTTTTTAAACTACCAACTATTTTTTGAAAAAAACGTAAGTATAGCCACTCACTTACCTCTCTTTCAGCTATGCGGTTTTGTTTACGACGTTCGGACATTTTAAGTGCTAAAGTTTCTGTAGGACACACGCCGCATTCACCTTTAATGATGGCTTTCAGTAAGCGATGATTAACCATATCACCGTATTTGCGGATAGGGGATGTCCAAGTGGCATATACTTCTAGTCCTAGGCCAAAATGTGGGCCTGGTGTAGTTTTTATTTCTGACAGTAACTGAAATCTCCGTATGCGATTACTTAAAAACTGTGTAGGTAGAGAATCTAACTGACGGCGTAATATTCGAAATCCCTCTAATGTTGTGATTGTTCTTTTATCGGTATTAATACCATGATTAGAAAGTACTGTAACTGCTTGCGCAGCATGAGCCTGATCAAATCCAAAATGTACATTGTATATACCAAATCCAAACTTATCACGTAATAAGTGAGCGGCACATATATTTGCAAGAATCATCGCTTCTTCCACGATGTAATTTGCAATGCGTCGATGTTCAGCAACAATATCTAATACCTCACCTGTTTTACTCAATAAAAAACGAAATTCTGGTCTTTCTTTAAAAATCAGGGCATTTTTGTGCCGCCATTGATTGCGTATTATGCGTAAGCGGTTTAAAAGGGTTAGTTGTTTAGCAATGATTGTATCGGGTGGTTGCCAGTGACTTTTTTGATGATCGTCTAGCCAATCAGAGACATGGTCATAGACTAGTTGACACCTCGAGGTGATCCATGCAGCAAAGAATTGCACGTTGGCATCAGGTGTGCCATTAGAAGAAATCGTGATACGGCAAGCTAATACTGGTCTTTTTTTATGTGGGCGCAGAGAGCAGATGTTATTTGATAATTGGCGCGGTAGCATAGAAACGTGAAAACCAGGTAAGTAATTAGTAAAAGAACGCTCAGAAGCTGCGGTATCAATCATGCTATTGACCGATACATAGGCGGTGGGATCGGCAATAGCAACTATCAGTGTTAGTTGATCTATTCCAGTTTCTTCTATGTATAATGCGTCATCAATATCTTCAGTATTAGCACTATCAATAGTAATAAATGGCATTTCTGTCAAATCTTGCCGTTTGAGCTGTTCATCAAGCATCTCCTGTGGAGAATCTAGCGTTGGTTCTGTGCGTGCTAGATTGTGACGTGCCAGTGTAACCCACCATGGAAATAAATTATTTGCATGTGTGGTGATAAATTCAGTAATTTCAGCGTAGAAAAAATGATTTCCACTTAGAGGATGATGTCGTAGTTCTGCTACTACCCAATCTCCTTCTTGTAAGGCAGATTTCATAATATTTTTACTGATTTCACATTGAATAGCCTGTGTTAGTTGTTTTTGATCTGGGATAATGAATAATTTTTTATTTTTTTTCTGTATACGTCCCACAAAGCGCGTTAAGAATGGTTGAATGATTTTTTCTGGATGGGCGACTTGAAGTTCTTTATTATTCTGGATATGGTGTTGCACTACTGCGGCTACTCGATCACCGTGCATAACTTTTTTCATGCACGGAGGCGGAATAAAATAACTTTGTTGTGTACTCACTTCTAGAAAACCAAACCCTTTTTCATTTTGTTTTACTATACCCTCTACGTATTCACTTTTAGAGCGGAGTTTATTTTTTAACAGTACCAGCGCTGGGTTATTTTGTAGCATCATTTTTCAACACATTTTAGTTGTTAGCAAACATAGATTATCATAGGTGATATTTGATATGAAAGCAAGGATAGCTACAATAAAATTGTACATCTTGATATTTTTTTGTCTGCATTTTTTCGTATCTATATTTTAAGAATCAGCATGTATTATGGGTGTTTTCTTTGTGTTGATCTCGATATAAGTTTATGCAAAAATATATTGAATTATTGTTAATACCATGAATATGACATATTATGATAATACCATAGTGACATGTAAGGCTATTTCGTGTTACGTAACAGCAGTTACGATATTAGGTGCATTATAGTTGAATATTTGATGAAATTTACAAGATTAAGATAGACAATAAGTTTAGAAGGATTATACTAAAAATAAGAAACTCCACATAACTGCTAATGCAAGATTACTGCTAATGTAAAAGATCGGTAATTTTTTCGAATAGTGAAGAAGTGAAAAGACCTATCCATGGCTTGATAGTCAATAATGGTATTATATAGTTTAATAGTACAGAAAGGTGTGGTAGTTGTAGAAAATAGCAACGATTAGGTAATCTCAGTGTTAATTTAAATAAAGATACCTGACATGCATGGTGTTTTTAAAAACTATTTCCCCAACCTTTGAAAGACATTATAAAGATTAGTATGTGGTGTAGTTTCTAACAGATGCAGAATTAAATCTACTAATTTGATATTGTTTTTATGACATCTCATGAGTATGATGATAGATATGTAGATATGAAAAATCAAGAGGAATGATTGTTTTTCATATACCTATAACATCACCATACTTTATCTCAATAATTTTCCTTGCCTCAGTGGATTAAAGCGAATTTTAATACGAGGTTGAATAATCCGTAGGGAGCCAATCTATGCGTCATTATGAAATTGTTTTTATGGTGCATCCTGATCAAAGTGAACAAGTAGTTAGTATGATTGAAAGATATTCTGATGTTATTACATCTGCAAAAGGGCTAATACATAGGATGGAAGATTGGGGTCGTCGTCAACTTGCTTACCCAATTGATAAATTACAGAAAGCTCACTATGTTTTGATGAACATAGAGGCTACACAGGAAATTATCGATCATCTAGAAAGTCAATTTCGCTTTAATGATTCTATTGTTCGTACTATGGTTATGCGTATGAAGCAAGCCGTAACAGAACCATCGCATATGTTAAAAGCAAAAGATGAGCGTCGAGAGCGCAGAGAAGATTTTTCTAATGAAATATTACACGATATAGATATGTAATCTACCTGAAGAGCAGTTATTGGTGAAAGAAAATTGGAGTACGTTGTCTGGTGTAGTCCACCGAGAACCTAGAAGGGGCATAAGCCCATCAGGTATCCGACACTTTCAATTTATACTAGAGCATCGTTCGCAACAAAAAGAAGCTGATTTGAATCGACGAGTCTGGTGTTGGATGCCGGTAGTCATGAGTCTATCAGCAACACATGAGATGCCTTCATATATTATGGTCGGTGTATGGCTAAATGTTCAGGGTTTTTTATCTTGTCATAAAAACCGTTATGATTTAAACAGAATTGTATTACATGCTAAAAATATTGAACTCATAAAGTCTGGAGAATAGATACATGGCACGTTATTTCCGTCGTCGTAAATTCTGTCGTTTTACGGCTGAAGGTGTTCAAGAGATTGATTACAAAGATATCTCTACGCTTAAAAATTACATTACAGAAAGCGGCAAGATTGTACCTAGCCGAATCACAGGTACACGAGCAAAATATCAGCGTCAGTTAGCTCGCGCCATTAAGCGAGCACGTTATTTGTCTTTTTTGCCATACACTGATCATCATCAATAAATAACCATATTGTATATTACCCCACCTTAAGAGGGCACGCGTTATGCAAGTGATTTTACTGGATAGAATAGTCAATCTAGGAAGTCTAGGAGATCAAGTCAGTGTCAAAGCAGGATACGCTCGTAATTTTCTAATTCCTAAAGAGAAAGCTGTGGTTGCCACGAAGAAAAATATTGAATTTTTTAAGGCACAACGCACAGAGTTAGAAAAAAAAGTAAGTGAGGTTTTAAACATTGCCTATCAACGTGCTCAGAATATCAATAACTTAAAAGTTATTACGATCATATCCAAAGCAGGTCACGAAGGTAAATTATTCGGCTCGATAGGTACTCGTGATATTGCGGAAGCTATTATGAAAGCAGGCGTGGAAATAGCAAAAAGTGAAGTTCGGTTATCAAATGGTGTATTACGTACAATTGGTGAGCACGAAGTCGGGTTTCAGATTCATAGTGAAGTATGTGCTAAATTAAAAATTAATATTATTCCTCAAGATTAATCTGAGTATCTAATGAGCGTCTCAGGTACAGTAAGATTTTATTTTTTTAATGTGTGTGGATTTTTAGTAGTAAAAACTACTGCATAAAATGAAGTTGTCTGATAATGTATACAAGAATGGTAGTCTACTCACTGAGGTGATATAGATAATTTTATAATTTCAGAGTAAATAAAAATTCTCGAACGAAGAAGTGATTATATTGATATAATAATCAAGCAAGATGGTCTGTTAATAGTACTATTTTAGTATTAATATAATATCGCACATATGATCGTCATAAAAAATTCACTATATAGGTTTGATTGATAGTTTCTTTTATTTTATAAAAATTCTTACTGATAAATAAATGTGCATGAATTATATGTGATATCCTTCTTCCACATTCATGATGTGTGTCTTAATGTTACGTGAATCATGAATTGTGGTAAAAATATATACACTACCTCGGTATTATAAATTTTATTATATAGAACTCCACCACATTATATAGCGAAATCCATTCTATATTCATGGAATTTATTATTAATATGTGGCGGAACGGACGGGGCTCGAACCCGTGACCCCCTGCGTGACAGGCAGGTATTCTAACCAACTGAACTACCGCTCCCTTTTGATCTTATGTATCATAAGTGGGATTTAACACTACGTCAATAATTTTTATTGAGAACATCTGATTTCATAACTGTCTGTAATTATAACAAGCTCTATGGTTATATATGCTCAACCTAGATTATTAAGTGGAAGCATATTTCTAATATCATGATTTAGGTGTTACGGTCTTGGCAGCTCCAAAGGCATAGACCGTTTTTTTTCTGTATAAGCGCGAGTCGCGTCTGATGAGCTTGTATTTCTTCTGTAGTAGCATGAATAACACATAAATTAGAGGTTGGATGAACTACACGATGAGTAATCTCACTATCTGATGAGTTCTGCCTTTCTCCATGCATGGATAAAGGCAGGGTGGTTTGACCTCCAGTCATAGCTAAAAAAACGTCAGCTAAAATTTCTGCATCTAGGAGTGCGCCATGGAATGTGCGTTTGCTATTATCTATTTGATAACGCGTACACAGTGCATTTAAATTGTTTCTTTTTCCAGGAAACAGCTTACGCGCCATTGATAAACTATCAGTGATTTTACAGATGACTTCAATGTTTTCAATTCCGCGGTGTAATTTAGCAAATTCATAATTAATAAACCCAAGATCGAACGCAGCATTATGTATAACTAGCTCTGAATCTTTAATATAGTTCAGAAAATCATCAGCGATTGATGAAAAAGTTGGTTTATCTTGGAGGAAATGATCGGAAATGCCGTGTATACGGAATGCTTCTAGATCGACGGGACGATCGGGTTGGAGGTAGGTATGAAAGTTATTTTTAGTACAACGTCGGTTGATGATTTCTACAGCTCCGATCTCAATAATGCGATGTCCTTGATGAGGGAGACCAATGACGTTCATGCCCGTTGTTTCAGTATCAAGTATAATTTGACGCATAGCCTACGCTCTCTATCGTATAATGTATTTGTATTTGCTTTAGAATGGTACCTTATGGAGTCTACCAGAAATGTTGAGAAGGGTAGAAGTGTTTACTGATGGTTCATGTTTAGGAAATCCTGGTCAAGGTGGTTACGGTACGATTATACGATACGGAAAGTATGAAAAAATATTCAGTGCAGGGTTTCATCTTACAACTAATAATCGTATGGAGATCATGGCAGCAATAGTAGGATTAGAGGCTCTCAAACAACCTTGTGTAGTAGTACTTAGTACTGATAGTCAGTATGTCCGACATGGGATTACTCTTTGGATATATAATTGGAAACACAGGGGGTGGAAAACCGTGGATAATAAAATAGTAAAAAATATGGATCTTTGGCAACGATTAGACCAGGCGTTAACTCAGCATCAGATGAATTGGCAATGGGTGAAGGGGCATGCCGGGCATCGAGATAATGAACGATGTGATGAAATAGCCCGCATTGCAGCTGGAAATCCCACCATGTATGATACAGGCTATCAGGCTGTATCTACATAATTGGTACTATAAATAATACATACATATAATATGATAAATACAGTTAAATGAAAAGTTCATATGAACTCATATCTTAGAAAAGATATAGATGTTATCTCGAGTATTCTAGAGAGATGGATGAATATGTTGTTCATCTATGCTTTATCATATATGCATCTAGGAGTAAGATTTATATGCGATTTTGAATAAAAATGAATGACTAATCGCGGTGTATGTAGTGGTAATTTGTTTATATTTCTAATTTGGCACTTTTTAAAAAATATTTCTAACATAATATATGTTTTGTAGGGCCTTTTCAGTAAACAGCAAAGATGCTAAGTTTTATACCACATGCGATTGCAAATATAGGCAATGATATTGCAACACTTATACATGAGGATACACAATATTGATAACAACATATCATATGCAATGTGACCCTCTGGGATTCATAAGAACTTGGAGGCTGCCTTGGCCCCTATTTAACATATATGATATAAAAGTAGTTTTGAACTAAAAACTCCTATTGTATTTTAGTTTTTTTGGGCTATTGAATGAGTATTAATAATTTAAATGTAGATGCGTAGTGCATGGAGCGTATTTCTGGTGAACATATGGATTCGGTAAAGACTACTCTGACTAGTATACTTGCTTTAAAAGATAACTATATTTGGTTTATCAGCAATAATAAGGGGCAGTGCTTAATAGTGGATCCTAGTGATGCTGAGCTCGTACTCGATGTGATGATACAAAAAAACTGGAAACTTCTAGCAGTTTTATTAACACATCATCATTTGGATCACGTAGCAGGTGTACCTCTTTTATTACAGCGCTATCCTGATCTTGTTGTTTTTGGACCACAAGAAACACGTTGTTATGGGTCCAACAGATTAGTACAAAATGGAGATAATATTAATGTTTTAGATCTTAATTTTACAGTATTTTACACGCCTGGTCATACCTTAGGTCATGTGACATATTATTGCCATCCTTATTTGTTTTGCGGAGATACTTTATTTTCTGCTGGTTGTGGCAGAATATTTGAAGGGACCGTTCAGCAGATGTTTACATCTTTAAGAACACTTAACAAATTACCAGGCGACACGTTAGTATGTAGTGCGCACGAATATACTTTGTTTAATCTTGCTTTTGCACATCATATGTATCCATACGATACAGAAATCATAAAGTACTATCGTGTGGTGCAAGAATTACGTGCACAAAATCAATTAACTTTACCGACACGACTAGATTATGAACGTAAAGTCAATATTTTTCTTAGGACAAATAATATCGGGTTACAAGGTGTCGCGGGTAGAGACAAGATTCCATTAACTGAAGAGCAAATCTTTGCACTCTTACGTGCCAAAAAAGATCTATTTTAACAGATGAATTTGTAGTTTGATGGTAAGGATACTAGATAGGGTGTATCACTTTTTACGCGTGAATACTATTATTTCGTACAAGAATATGCACACGCAGTATGGTACTACCGCAAGGTAGTGTAATTAAAATATACATGATATTCATTATATGCTATCTAGTCTCAAGAGCACTATACTTGCATATAACTCTGATGTGACCGCAAAGAAAACTACTAGCACTCTAATAGAGTGTACTTGGTGCACACTGATATATCGTATTATATCTATAATAGATACTATCTCTGTCTTGACAAACTATCTCAGAGTCTTTATGGCGTATTGAAACTGTTATTATAGTAGGCTGCATTATCACCACAATGAAGTTTTACAGTTATGATAATAAGGATTATGACATGAGCATGATTACGATCAATATAAGCACCTATGTAACAGAGGACCAGAATAGCATTGTAATCTTATCTTAATATCTATTGTGTATGGTATAGTGGTTTGGAATTTATATTTCATAAAAATTAGCACGAATATGATGTAGTGCTAAAGAGAAAGCGTTTAGAAACAACAATAATTCAACGAAATGTATTTTTTTACACGCTATCTTGGAATGCTTATGATGTCTAAACGTGATACTTTGTTATCCAAACTGATTATAGAACCTAAAGATTGGGTGTTTGATCAGAAAGTGGTTGATGTTTTTCCAGATATGATTCAACGTTCTATACCTGGTTATAATAAGATCATATCTATGATCGGAATGTTAGCTAAACAGCGTATACAAAGCAATTCTTATATTTATGACTTAGGTTGTTCTGTAGGTACAGCTACCTTAGAACTTCAAAAAAATATTATAGTCAAAGGTTGTAAAATTATTGCCATCGATAATTCGTCAGCCATGGTTGAACGTTGTCGTGATATTGTCACATTGTGTGTTAATACTGATGTTGTAGTTGAAGTTTTGGAAGCTGATATTCGAAGGATTTCAATTCAAAATGCTTCATTAGTGGTTTTAAATTTTACATTGCAGTTTTTACGTCCACAGGAACGTCAAGAGTTAATAAATACGGTTTGGAATGGTCTTAATCCCAAAGGGGCATTGGTTTTATCTGAAAAATTTCGTAGTGCTGATACAGAGATGGAGGATTTATTAGTAAAGATGCACCATGATTTCAAGCGCAATAATGGTTATAGTGATCTAGAAATTCATCAGAAAAGTCGTATGTTAGAAAAAGTTATGTTGACTGATACTCTAGAAATGCATACGCAACGGTTGCAGAATGCTGGTTTTCAGCATTATACGCTATGGTTTCAGTATTTTAATTTTTTTTCTATTCTCGCTCTAAAATAGGGTTATACTGATGGATTTTTCTCATTTTTATCATATTGTGGCTAAAAGCCCCCTCCAACACTGGTTGGAAACCTTACCGGCGCTGATTGCATCTTGGCAACATCAAATGTTATCTAAAAATTATCAATTGTTGGAGCGTGCAGTACAAAATTTACCTAGTTTAACCCCGGAATTTTTAGATTTATTACATGGTGTTGTGGCTGATCATACTCAGATCACAGTGCGGCAACGTGCAGGTATGGAGAAATTACTTCGAATTTTGATGCCGTGGCGTAAAGGTCCTTTTGTTCTTTACGGGATTACTATTGACAGTGAGTGGCGATCAGAGCTTAAATGGGAAAGAGTTTTACCGCATATCTCTCCTCTCTCTGGGCGTATCGTGCTCGATGTAGGTTGTAGTAGTGGTTATTATATGTGGCGTATTCTTGGTCATGGGGCACATCTTGTAGTGGGAGTTGATCCTGTTCCTATTTTCCTATATCAGTTCGAAGCAGTGCGTAAACTATTGGGTAATGATCAGCGAGCTCATGTAATACCTTTGAGTATAGAACAGATACCTGCTCTACACGCTTTTGATACTATTTTTTCCATGGGTATACTATGTCATCGTCGTTCCCCGCTGGATCATCTTTGTCAACTTAGGTCGCAGTTAGTGAGAGGAGGAGAGTTAGTTTTAGAGACTTTGGTCATACAAGGAGACGCTCAAAGAGTGTTGGTGCCTCAAAAAAGTTACGCTAAGATGCGTAATATATATTTTATTCCATCGAGCCAGGCGCTGAAGAATTGGATAGAAAAGTGTGGTTTTTGCAATGTACGTATTGTTAATCATAGTATCACTACCGTAGATGAACAGAGATGCACTAATTGGATGCCCAGAGAATCATTGTCAAGTTTCTTGGATCAAAAAGACTCTACGAAAACAATAGAGGGTTATCCTGCTCCACAACGTGCTGTATTTATTGCTACTGCATTTGCATGAATACTATCATATAATCACGAGGGTCATATATTAAATAAGCAGTGATTAAGAAGTATTATATCAGCTGGTAATCGTCTTCAGACTGATGTTTTTATTTTGGATTGTATCTACGTGTTAATTATCCTAAAAGGAAGGTTCGGATATATTATCTCTACGCATTATATATAGTGTGCGCAAAATGTACTATGCATAGATAGTATATTTGAGTGTTTATTATATAAAGTAATGCATGAGTATATTTTTGCGTAGTACCTCAGATTACCTAATAGAGAAGGTAGTTATCATATTAAGATAGAGATTAGAAACGCATATTGAAAATAAATTCAACAATTGTCTGTGTTAACAGACACTGTTTCTACCAACAAAGCAAGCTTCTTTGTAGGATCTACACACAGACATCTAAAAACTATAAATATTATGTTATATAGTATGGAGCAGTACTGAAGAGCTGGACAAAGCTATGTTAACATGAGATTAGCTAATTGAATATGCAATATGTAATATATGGCTATCAAAACGCATATTTATAAGAAAAGGATAGAATATGTCCTCTGCTGAAAGCTTTCAAATTACTTATTTATACCAGTTAGGGGTAGTGTATATCATAGAATGTCATCGCAGGATAATTCAGTCCTATACCAGTAGATTACGTCAACTAGGTTAGTATAATATGTTGTGTGGTTTACAATATGAAATATGACACATCAATAGATTATGTTATCAAACAATTCTTCTGAAGAAGTAATGCAGACACATACAGTGCAGTGATTCATGATATTTTCTGTATCTCTTCTCTGAGATATAAGATAAATAGCATAATAAGTCATATAATTAATAGGTATATATTATGCAGAGTAAATAGTATATGGTAATTTTTGGATTTTCAACTGACTTTTTGCATCACCACATACGCGTAACATATGATTATGTGTGATTAGGTTTTTATTGAGCACGGCTTGAACCCAAATTTTAGAGCTCTCTATTTGACATACAGCACAAATGGTACCTGTTTTTCTCCATTGATTGCGAATCTTTATTTCTAGTTTATCGTTAATCTTTGGGATTATTTGCGATGTTCCCGAAAGAGCATATAATGCACGTTGATTAGTGTTGCGCAAGGTACTACGCGCTACTATTTCTTGTCCTATATAGCATCCTTTTTTGAAGTTAATGGCATTGAGAGCTTGTAGGTTAGTTGCTTGTGGAATAAATTGACCACTCGTTTCAGTCTCAATAATGGGCAGGCCTGCTTCAATATCTAGTAGCATCCACTGTTTACTATCATTTAATTGTGCATGATTTTGAAACATTTTAATAATAATAGCAGCATTGTCGGGAGTTACTATTAGTATAAAGCGCTCAGTAGGTGTTGCAAACCAGAGTAGTGTACTAGATTCTTCCTGAATAACTGGTGATGTAGCATTTGGAAGGATATTGAAGCACTGCGCTAATGCGTTTCTAGCGTGCGCGCCAACTAGCCCTAGTAGTATAGAATGATCATCTACAGATAATGTAACTTTTGAGAATATTGCATATTTTTTGAGCTCAGTTATTTGCTTGTTACGCACACTGCGTCGTTCAATATACGTTAAGTGGTCGCCACGGTGGAATAGACATATATTACTCCACATCTTTCCAGAAGAGTTGCAGTGTGCTGCAAAATTATGGTGCGTTGGAAATAGTTTAATAACATCTACGGTTATTTGGCCTTGTAGATAACGTAAACGATCATCACCACCGACATCTACTAAAGCCCATGTATCTAATGATACTAAAGTTAGTGGCAGCCTATCTGATTCTATTAGTGGTTGGGATGGAAAAGGAAGAATTGGCATCATTGAATCCTATATGAATCCATGTAGTGATCTATTAGTCTCCGGTTATTAGTTTTTTTAAAAGGGTGACTTTATGTTGGAGACTATGCTGTGACAAGTATATTGTTCAGATTATATGAAATTATACATGAGTTTGTGTCGTGATAGAGATGTCATAATTTTTAAATATGTTTGTTATATGTGTTTTCTGATAGAGTAAATAATCTAGTATTAGTACCATATTTTAATTATACATCTACTGTTATATGAGTAGATATATCTAATCGTGATTTTTTTCATCAGTAGGTTATAGTAAACGATAGACTTTGTTTATTGCTTTTTCATTAGAACATGCTGAAAATACAGGATTTACACTTGTATCAAGACTACTAGGTTGCCATACAAAAGCTTTATGTAATAATAATAAGATTATTTTCTTAGGCTTAGAAGTATCTATTGTTTGTGATGGTGTACTGGTATTGTAGGGGTGAGCTTTATATTTCAACCTGAGTTTGAAACTATATCGAGATCTTATGTCTAAGTTTTGAACCAAGTTGAAGATCAATGGGTGTAGATAAGAAATCATCAGTGGTCTCGTTGCTGGTGAATTTTTATGTCTGTTAACTGGACAAAATATTAGATTTGTTTATGTACGGGTTGTTGCCCTCCTTGAATTGTAGGCGTAGAGCTATTCCTCTTAGGTTTAGTGATTGTCTAAAATAGTTTACCAAATAACGCTTATAGCAATCTGGAGTGCTTTTAACTTGATTACCATGTATTACAATAAGAAGAGGGTGATGTCCTCCAGCATGAGCATATTTTAATTTTATACGTCGAGTACGTATCAGTGGTGGTTGATGTTCCTGTGTTGCTTGATGCATGATGCGAGTTAACTGCGAAGTATGGATGCGACGCGTTGCACAGTCATAAGCCTCTGTAATAGAAGTAAATACATCCTCTATGCCATTGCCATATAAGGCAGAAATGAAATGAATATGCACATAATTAATAAAGCCTATTCGAGAGTCTATCATTTGTTTGATCTTATTACGCTCAGATCGTGCGAGTCCATCTGATTTATTCAGTATAATAATTAATGACCTTCCGCTGTTAAGAATGAAGCTAAGAAGTGACATATCTTGATCAGATATGGTTTTTTTTGCGTCAAGGACTAGCATGACTAGATGAGCATTTTCGATCGATTTTAGTGTTTGAATTACAGAAAATTTTTCAATAGCTTCTTTTATTTTTCTGCGTGGGCGCACCCCCGCGGTATCAATGAGAATATACTGACGGCTATCACGTTCCATCGCGATGTAAACACTATCACGTGTTGTACCTGGAACATCACATACCACTACACGATCTTTGCCAAGAATACAATTAGTAAGCGTTGATTTACCTACATTTGGTTGACCAACAATAGCTATTTTAATGGCTACATCGATTTGATCTAGACATTCTGTTTGTTCTCTTTGCGTTAGCTTTTTACTATAGTTTTGAGGTTGGTGTGTTATGAATTTTGTAGGTATTTGCGCTAAATTTTTTTTCGTGACTTGATGATAGGGTACACCAAGTGGTTTATTGGTCACTGGAGTTATCCAAGGTGATAATACTAACTCCATGAGGTTTAGTACGCCATATCCATGAGAGGCGTCAATAGGATATGGTCTTCCAAAACCTAGTGACCAAAATTCGACCAAGGAGGCTTCAATGTCTAGGCCTGTTATTTTATTTGCGACAAGAAAAACTATCTTTTTACTTAAACGTAGATATTTAGCAATGATTATGTCTTCTGGCAGTAACCCAGCACGGGCATCTACGATAAAGAGTATTTCTGTCGCTTCTGCAATAGCTATACGTGATTGTGTCAACATAGCAATAGAGAGGCTGTTTGTGTTATTCTCAATCCCGCTGGTATCAATACAAATACAGTCACAGCCTGAAATTTTAGCACGACCATATTTACGATCCCGAGTCAGCCCATGCAAATTTGCTACTAAAGCATCTTTTTTTCGCGTAAGTCGATTAAACAGGGTGGACTTTCCTACATTGGGGCGTCCAATTAATGCTATTACGGGTATCATATAAAAACCTCGATATTTAGATTCGTCCTGAGTTATGCAGATTGTCACATCATCAGGAGTGCCAATTTCCTGGATGATTGGTAAATAGAGAACATGAGGTAAGGTATATATTTTACTAGAATATATACTAGATGACACATCCAGAGCATGAGTGTATGTGACATATGGAGACCAATAGCAGAGAGTGATACAGACATAGCATGTTAATTATAAGTATCGTCTGTGCGGAGGTATTCAATCTTTTAAAACAATTAGTTTAGTGTACTTTAAAGACCGGATACTGCGTATCATATGTGTCTGTATTAGATAATAATTGATGTTATTATAAATTTTATTATAATTTACATTTTTCGAGATAGGAAAATGATATTTTAGAAATAAAGGTATTACTATTTTATATCACAAGTATATCTAATTGTATGCTTGACATACCATAAATGCAGATGGAACGGCACGTGACCAGTTAGAGAATTGGTAAAAAATTTACATTATCATAATAAAAGTGATAGATGTATTCAATAATAGAATTAGTGTTTTAAGTTATGTTTTCCTCGATCATCCATATCATCTATTTTAGATATATTTCTTCTAATGCTTTTAGAAAATAGATATTGATAATGCCTTTAATATATATACTCCGGTTTATCTCTCATTTTGACAATGTATCTCATGCGCCCTTTTACGCTATTTTCTGATATTCATCGAGTATTTAAAAAGCTTGTAATACTATCGATTGATATGTCTAAACTACTATTCATTAGTTTTAAAAAAAGAAATTATCATTCTCTAATATTTTGAAATTGCTATTTAATATAGCATACTGAAAATATTTTTCACAAAAATGGTTATCACATTTGTCTTTAACGTACAAAAATTTGACTTAGCGTTAGGTATAAGAAATAAATTTTTGAATATTTCTCATCAAAAGGCGCTGCTTGTTTACCATAATGGTACATTAGACTACAAATATAAAGCATACAAATATGTTTTTATAGCTTCTACATACAAAAATCGAGCTTTAAACTGTATTAAAGATACATTATATGAGTATATAATATACTTTTAAAGTATGCTATATCGAACACTTCAACGAAATGAAAGTTATCTATCACTTTAATTTCAGACGACGTGTGATAGAATTCTTGATCTTTCATCATAGAGAGGCTGTAATTTTAAAAATTTTAAAAAAAGTGGTATTTATACTAGCTGAGTCTATTAATAAGAGTATGCTTGTATAGCATAACGCCATGTAACTTAATACAATAACACATCATAGCAGTTTAAATCCTCACTTTCTATATGTAATAACCGGCTTTATCATCCGATGGTTTTGTCTAGTAAAGAAAATAGTTTTTTAAAAGGAGTAGGCATGCTAATCACGGCAAGTACATTATACCGTGACACAGGAAATTTTTTCCGACACCAGTTGCTCAACATTACGTTACTAGTGGTGTTTACGTCATGTATAATGATGATAGTAAGTAAAATATTAATGCCATCTATTGATGAGATGCAGGTGTTTGGAGATGATTTATCTATAGGAATGACCAGAAGTTTCTTTGAGATGATACGAAATATGTCACTAGAGCAACAAAAGGTACTGCTACAAATTTCAGCGTCTGGAACTTGCTCGTCACTGATTGGTAATACATTGCTGCTAGGGGGGATGTTAAGTTTAATTAGACTCGTTTCATCTGGAAAACGGGTAAGCGCCTTACGTGCTGTAATAGCGTCATCTCCAGATCTTATCAATCTTTTATCACTTACGTTCTTGATGATGCTGAGCATACAGATTGGCTTTATGGTTTTAGTGGTTCCAGGGGTGTTTCTATCAGTTACTTTAGCTTTAGCTCCCATGATCATCACGACTGATAAGGTTGGAATTTTCACTGCAATATATACTAGTAGCCAAATGGGTTGGAGTCATGTTAAGGTCATATCTCCAGTTGTGATGGTGTGGATTCTAGCAAAAATCCTTATTCTTGTGTTAGCCTCGGCGTTCGTAATTCTTCCCCCTGATATTGCTATACTATTACTTAATGTATTGAGTAATTTTATTTCTTCTATTTTAGTTATTTACTTATCTCGTTTATACATGCTATTGCATTGATTCATGTTAGGTATGCTGCATGAGAAATCTTATGTTTTCTAGGTCGTGCCACTGTGCACGGTATGACTCAATGTACCTCTGCTCTGGATAACTTGTATGAAACAATGTATTGATATTCTGCCACTTTTTGTTTTTTTTGTTGCTTACAAGACATGCAATATTTTTATTGCATCCAGTGCATTAATAATGTCCTCTGCTATTGTGCTTTGTTTAAAGTTTTTTTTATATCGAAAAGTAGATAAATTGTCTATTATAATGTTGATGTTAGTGGTTGTGTTCGGTACTTTGACCATTACCCTTCATAATCCTAACTTTATTAAATGGAAAACCACTGTTATTTATAGTGTTTTTTCTATAGCTTTATTTTTCAGTCATTTTTTTATGCCACATGTTCTAATCAAAAAGATCTTTCATGTGGAAATGAAACTTCCAGAAGTTATGTGGCGTCGTCTTAACATCGCATGGGCGATTTTTTTTCTTTTATGCAGTTTGGCTAATGTTTATGCGATATCGTATTTTTCAGAAGAGAGATGGGTAGATTTTAAATTTTTTTGGTTGGGTGGTCTTACGTTGCTTTTTACATTTTTAAGTGGACTGTATCTGTTCCTTTGTAGATCTCGACAAAATGATTAGTCTCATATAAGAAAATTTTTTATTAAGATTACAAATAAAGATATAGCAGTGTAATCAAAAACACAATAAGAGCCTTGCATGAAAAAAAAATTAAGAGAACCACTAGGTGAAGTGGTATTACGAACTCTTGCGATGCCAGCAGATACTAACGCAAATGGTGATATTTTTGGTGGGTGGCTGATGTCACAGATGGATCTTGGTGGCGCTATTTTAGCAAAAGAGCTCTCTATGGGGCGCGTAGTTACTGTAAGTATTGAGCGTATGACTTTTTTAAAACCTGTTTCTGTAGGGGATGTTGTCACTTGTCATGCGCATTGCATACGAACTGGTACGACATCTATGACGATGCAGGTTGAATTGTGGGTAAAGAAAGTCTCATCTCAGCCGTTTGGCCATCATTATTGTAGCACTGAAGCTATATTTATTTACGTTGCTGTTGATTGTAATGGCCATCCGCGACCTTATAAAATGAGCGAAGTTACTTGATAATATCATGACCATATGTGATGTAGGTTGCATTTTGATATAGAGATACAACCGAGCATCGTAGAAAATATTGAGGGTTTGTCATGCAGGTTCATTAAGTTACTAATCTTGCTTATACTGCGCATATCTACGCAAAGTGAAGTTGTATTGCTTCTAATTAATATATAGATAGGAGTATCTGTTAGCAGGATTATCAGGATCGAGTAGATATTAGGCACTGGTGTCTTCATGCATAGTTCTGTGCTAGATAGATAAATATTTTAAATCTTGGATGATTCAATTTGTTCGATGGGTGGAGATTGTGATCCCGCATTGTTTTATATATTATAGTATAAAATCAGGTATGTGGTTGTCATAGTTATTATGGAGTTAGTCTAATGTTCATGTAGTAGTGTCTATATTACATGCGTATGATATGTGAGAGACTAACTGAAGTTAGCGCCATATTTGAAAATTGTTCGCTATTTTCTGGTGAATAGCATGCAGTGAAAGCTTATCTGGTAGAATATAATATAAATCATTAAATTCGCGTTACAGCCACGCCTTCTCCGGATATTGTGTATTTTTCAATAACGTCTGATAGTAGATGTTAATCTAGATATCTTGTATTGATGTGTTTTATCAGTCTGTGTGGTATAGTCGCGCTCCGTGATATATGTTAGATCTGATGCGATAGTAATCGTATGTGTCTTGTATGCCTTGAGTAAAGGTGTTATTTTTTCACAAGACTGTGGATGAAATCCAGAACTGATAACTATTTTTGATAGTGTAGTTAACCATGCTAGTACAAATAAGAAAATAGGTTGATAATCATAGATCACAGAAGATAAATAGCAGCTAGTTCAGTTTGATGACTAAAAGATAAAGTTCAAACATCAATGTGCAATGCGAACTATTATGTATATTATTTAGATGTACGTTTTTTGTAAGCATATGATATAGGATGCATGAAGGTTGATTAGAGGCGCATGATGGTATAGTCAGTTGTGGTAGAGATGAGTGTTGATGTAGTTTTTATGATGCTCTATCAATGAAAGACGCATTTTAATCTATATGATTCATTGTGGTTGTTAACTAATAGTTGTTTGTTTATAACATAGCGTTCCAGATAAGATAAAACATCCAAAACTGATATTTTATGTGGCAGGGTCAATGAAAGAATTATCATATACCATAGCAAAATGTGATATTGTAGAGCGGCATGACAGCCTAAAAAAACTAGTCGCAATAGCACTGGAGTTAGTTAAGAATCACTGTGACGGAGCAGAAGTCGTCATATTACAGACTAGTGGACTTAGCGTTAAAACTAGTTATGGTGCTATAGAAAATATTGAATTTAATAGAGATGTTGAATTTTTTGTTAGGATTCTTGATCAAAATCATACAGGTTTTGTATCATCAACTGATATTAGTGTAGCGGCCATTACACATGCTATACAAACGGCATTAAAGATTGTGCGTTATACTTCGATAGATCCTCATAATGGGATGGTAGATCGTGATTTATTAGCATGGTGTACTCAAGATCTAGATTTATATCATCCAACAGAAATAGACACAGAGTATGCCACGAGCTTAGCTTCTCGAGCAGAGCAGACCGCATTACAACTAGATCCACGTATTATTAATACTGAAGGTGGGTGTTTTGATAGTCGAGCTAGCATTAAAGTAGTCGGCAATAGTTATGGTATGTGTCAGGGGTATTATACTACCTTATATTCTTTATCTGCGGGTGTGGTATCTCAAGAGAATGGTAGCATGAAGAGAGGTTCTGCCTATACTCTAGCTCGAGCAATAGAGGATTTAGAGCCACCTGAATGTGTTGGTAAAAAGTCTGCATGTCGTGCATTATCACGTTTATCCTCACAGAAAATATCAACTATGACGGCGCCAGTCATTTTTGCGGCAGAAGTGGCAATAGATTTATTTTATGCTTTAGCTGTGGCAATTAACGGAGGATCTGTTTATCGAAAGGCTACTTTTTTGCTCAATTCGATGGGAGAGAAAATTCTGCCTCCGTGGCTTAGTATTGAAGAGCATCCACATTTATTAAAAGGGATTGCTTCAGCTCCATTTGATAATGAAGGTGTTCAAACCAAACGGCGCGATATTGTTAAAAACGGTATCCTGCAAAGTTGGTTGCTAACTAGTTATTCAGCACGTAGGCTTGGTTTACAAAGTACTGGTCATGCAGGTGGTATGTATAATTGGTTCATTCTTGGTCATACACTAGATTTTCATGATATGTTAAAGAAAATGGGGCGTGGGCTTTTTCTCACCGAACTGATGGGGCATGGTGTAAATGAGATGACAGGAGATTATTCACGTGGAGCATTAGGTTTTTGGGTAGAGAATGGTGAAGTGCAGTATCCTGTTCGTGAAATTACTATTGCTGGTAATCTTAAAGATATGTGGCTAAATATAGTATCAATGAGTAGTGATATTGAAAAAAACAGTACTATTCAGTGTGGTTCTATTTTAGTATCTGCCATGAAGATAGGTGGAGAGTAAGCGTGTTAATTTAGATAGTGGAGAATCTTAACTTAGGCGTGCTATTTTTATTTCACAGACACCGAAGATTGGGATCATAGATATGATATGTCAAGTACGTATAATAAGGACTATTTACTTCTATGCCGTATGTCTGTTTTGAGTGATAAAAAGATATGTAAACAGATGTCACAAATTTTTATTTTTGATTGTATGATTTTTTATTAAAACAATGTAATAAGCAGAACTCTAATACATAGAAGTTTGTGAAACTCCACATCATTTTTTATAAAAACAGATAATTTTTTATCAGTTAGTTTTTATATTAGTTAGTTCTATACTCCTGTTGAGTAGGTTGTTTCTACACTTAGGCATTATAAAATTGACTAGTTCTCTGCAAGGTATGAATTTTTCATAAGTACTATGCGATTCATATTGTTAGTATATACAGCTATCTATATCATTTTCCCCATCATTTATATCACTTTGATCGCAAGTGCAGCTTAAAGTCATATGTAGTATTCCGTCAAAACATCATATATAAAAAATCAAGAATGTATGAAGAATGATGTTGTTATAAGGGGGCATTTTGTGCACTGCTAGATGCATTCTCTATCTTTTTTAGATTGTATACACTACAAGGTAAATATATAGACATTGATATAATGCAAGCAGATGTGTTTCTTGTGAATAAGTATCATATATTTTGAGTTACTTATCGTATATTTACAGATCGTATAACGATCCCATCATAGAGCTATACAAAAATCAGCAATCTAATCATTACGAAAGACTATAAATGTAATATACACTAGTATTTTTGATTAAATTGTCTCAGGAGTTGCTAGTTTGTTAGCGTGTTAATAGTATGTGTATTTTGAATTATAGAGAAGTTTATGATTTTACACAGTGTGTAGATATGAACATCTTGGGCAATAAATATTTTTCAGTATATGCAGAAATTATCTATATATAAAGTAATATTATTTTAGCAAAGTGGTTTGTTAGCCCTTTTTTTGACACGTAAATGCCACGATGGTTGATTTATTCTACTATCCCTTAGTGACTATACATTCCATTCATGATATATGGTCACATAGATCATATTTTTTTAAAAGTGACTTTGATCACTTGGTGATCATTTTAGGTTTTTGGGTCATAAATGCGTAGATGCTCTACATGTCGTTTTACATAAAGTAAAAGAGGAGTATACATGGCGCACATATTATCTTGGAAAGATGTTTTAGCTCATGAGAAAAAAAAATATTATTTTAAGCAGGTTTTAGATAAGGTATACTTAGAAAGAGAAGGCGGTAAGATTATTTATCCACCTGCGCAGTTTGTTTTTGAGGTCTTTCGTTTAACTGAGTTATATCAAGTGAAAGTAGTTATTTTAGGACAGGATCCTTATCATCATCCTAATCAGGCACATGGATTAGCTTTTTCTGTATTGCCAGGTGTGTCTACGCCGCCTTCTTTGAAAAATATTTACAAAGAATTGATGAGAGATATTCCAGGTTTTCAGCCACCTCAACACGGTTGTTTAGAGAGTTGGGCGCAACAAGGAGTATTTTTACTCAATACCATCCTCACTGTGGAAGCTGGAAAACCGCATTCCCATGCAAAATTTGGATGGTCTATGTTTACTAATAAGGTGATTTCTATTATTAATGAGCATTGCGAGAAAATAGTCTTTCTGCTTTGGGGCGTCGAAGCTCAGAGAAGAGTTCGTTTGATTCATCATAGGTATCATTATGTATTATCTACTGTACATCCGTCCCCACTGTCTGCGTATCGCGGATTCTTTGGTTGTTCTCATTTCTCTAAAACTAATAAATTTTTGAGTTGTATAGGAAAAAATCCGATTAATTGGACGCTTTAATCTCTCTCTTATAATTAGATTTAATATGTGTTTGTATTGCACTTATCATAAGTGCACTAGTCTATATAATCGTATATTAAAATGTCGTATCTGTAGATAATAATATTATGCGTGTAATAAAGCAAAGTATGAAACAGTAGCTAAAGAATATAGCTACTGTTTTGATCAGTTTCTTAAGAACAAATTGTTAGTTCTTCTTGCAATTAGGGTAAATTGTTTCTACCCTTAGAGACAGATACCATCGCAGGGCGCAGAAGACGCCCATTAAGTGTATAGCCACGTTGCATGATTTGAATGACATAGTTTGGCTCAACGTCATCGGATTCTAACATAGCCATAGCTTGGTGCACTTCTGGGTTAAATGGAACATGCGTTTTACTAATGATTTCTACGCCAAATTTGCTGAGTGTTGCAAGAAATGACTTCATGGTTAGATCGATGCCTTCAATCATCGCTTCTAGTTCCGGATTACATTTATCCACTATCCCTATAGCTCTTTCAAGATTATCAATCACAGGAAGCAGTTCATTAGCAAATTTTTCTAGAGTAAATTTATGCGTTTTTTCCATATCTACTTTAGCGCGGCGTCTAATATTCTCAATTTCCGCTTGTGCACGTAGCTGTATATCTCGTGCACTATTCTTGCATTGCAATAGCTGAAACTCTAATGTAGCAATACGTTTATCATATTCGTTTTCTGCTTGTAGCGATTCGTCTTGTTTTTTCTCATCAATTGGTATATCTGTAAGTGTTTCGGAAACTACTGGATTTTGTGTGTTATGTTCTTGACTACTCATGAATTTCTCCGCGTGTATGCATATTCATTGCGCTAGTTTATGTATTATTGGGGTCATCATCATGGTTTCAAGAGAACTATTGTTAGAGAAATTTATCTTATAAGGAAAATGAAGAAAATGAATGAGTCCTTTAGTTGTATTGGAATTATTGGACACCCACATTATTCCACCATGCTTGCTACTTATAAAGTACTGTATCATTGGTTAGTAGAGGCGGGATATCAGGTTATTGTTGAGCATAGAGTTGCGCGTGAGTTAAATATACTAGAAGGTATACAAACCGGGACGTTATCAGACATTGGTTGTACGGCTAATCTAGCAGTAGTAATAGGTGGGGATGGTAGTATGCTGGGCGCCGCGCGTGATTTAGCACGTTATAATATTAAGGTAATAGGTATAAACCGCGGTAAGCTCGGATTTCTCACTGACTTAGATCCCGATCATTTAAAAATACAGTTATCAGAAGTGTTGGCAGGTAATTACTTAATTGATCAACGGTTTTTATTAGAAGGGATTGTTTTAGATCAATCAGGGTCTCCGTGTAGCGAAATTGCTATGAATGAAATCGTGGTACATCCTGGTAAGGTAGCTCATATGATCGAATTTGAAGTATATATTGATGATAGTTTTGCTTTTTCAGAGCGTTCGGATGGTCTGATTATCTCCACACCGACTGGCTCTACAGCTTATGCTCTTTCTGCCGGAGGCCCAATTATTACACCATCTCTAGATGCTATATCTCTTGTCCCGATGTTTCCGCATCGGTTATCAGCGCGTCCACTAGTTATAAAAAATAGCAGTAATATTTGTTTACGTTTCTTGGATGTATGCAGTCACCTAAAGATTAGTTTCGATAGCCAAGTAGTACTTCCTGTATATAAGAATGATCAGATTTTGATTCATAGAAGTGATTATTCTTTAAATTTAATTCATCCTAAACATTATAATTATTTTCATATATTGAGCGCTAAGTTAGGATGGTCAAAAAAATTTTTTAAAGATCACCGATATGATTGACTATCGATATCTGTCAGAGACAGGTGGATCAGTAATAACTATAAGGCTAAGAGTTTTTCTGATCATGTCACACAAATGCTAGTAGCTAGTAAGACTACCTTCAATGCGTGAAGGATAGATGCATAAATTGATGAAAAGTGATAAATTTTTCAGTTAATTTTACTCGTAATAATACTTCTTCCACTGCTTGTGCTTCTAGAGCGATATTACGCATCTGTTGCATAAGTTCGGAATTACTTTTATATAAAGATATCACCTCTTCTTGATCTTCATAAGCAGAAGCTAGTTCTTCTATTAATGCATGTACGCGATTTTCGTCAGTTTTTATATCGTAGGAGTGGATCACTGTTTTAAAAATTAAATCTATTAGTATATGACGTTGGGTCTTTTCAACATATAATTCATGAGGTGTTTTTGAGTTTGTAATTATGGTATTATCACTACATCTATGTGTCTGCTGTAGTTTTAAAAGATCAATATTGCTATTGACTATATTTTGAGGAATCTCAATATTATTAGCGGTTAGCAATCCATTAATGACTTGTAATTTCATAAAACGACGCATAGCATTATTCAGTTCACGTTGCATATTTTTATGTAGTTCTGTTCGCAAAGTATTTAGAGATCCTTCTTTTATACCAAATTGTTGTATAAATTCTGTGGTCAGTTCTGGTAGATGGCATCTTTCTACTTTTTTTAATACAACCTTGAATTGTACTTTCTTATCCTGTAAGTATAAATTTTTATAATCGATTGGAAAGGTGACGTCAATCATAAAGTTTTCGCCTGCTTTATGTCCAATAATACCTTTTTCAAAAGAAGCAGGCATGCGTCCGCTTCCGATTACTAGATTAATATCTAATGCTTTATCACCTATAAAATCCTCATTCTTTATGGAACTTGTAAAATCCAGTGTTACACGATCATGGATGGCTGCCGTTTCATTAGTTTCTTTCCAAACCGCTTTTTGCTGACGCAGCATATATAACATCATGTCTATGTCGGTCTCAGTAATTTTAATGATTGGTTTTTCAATTTCTATATTTTCTAGTCCTTTTAACTCAATACATGGATATACATCAAATAAAACGGAAAAAATAACATCTTGGCCACAAGTATTTTGGTGAAGTTTATACACGGGAGAACTAGATGGATGCCATTGCTCTTTTGTTAGCCTGTCAATAAAGATGCGTTGCATAAATTCATTGATAATATCTTGGCGAACAGAAGAGCTATAACGCTGCGTCACGATCTTTATTGGTGCTTTTCCTAAACGAAATCCATCGATACGTATCTTTTTAGCTATTGTTCTTAGCTTATTGTGTATTGCATTTTCAATTATGTTGTGATTAATTTTTAGTGTTACACATTTTTGTAAAGCTTTTGTGTTATCGATTAAAACTTTCATCTGATTACCTCACAAGTAACGCAATGTTTTTATTGTAGAGGGGCTATTTCCTGATTCGAACATTGTGTGGATACAATAAGAATGTTTGTAATATATTTTTAGTGATCAGATACACACATACATATTAAATACTCTGATATATGTGAATATGATCGATATCAGTATGATAGTAGTGAGATTTTAATACTAAACAATAATGCAATAGTATATATAATATTTTTTGGATATTGAAATATATGATGAAAAAACGATTAAAAATAGAGGAAATGATCGAATATTCTTCAGCGTCTTTAATATTTATAAAGAGATCAACACTTTCGTATCTCGACGTAAAATTAGATAACCAATGGTATCAATCAATATATATGGATCCTCAAGGTAATCGTATCTATCTGACAGATCATTAGACTATAATTAAATATTGTCTTACGACATTAGAGACTCATCATAGTGGTGGTTGTTGGGGGTATGCTTTGTGAAAATAGGTAGTAAACAGACTTATCCATACAATATAGATGGCATGCATCACTGATAATGGTGTATTTAAGCATTAAATTTTTATATTTAGAAATAGTATTACTACAGAAGTGCACAGGTTATCAATATTGAAAGATGTTACTGTGTGGAGTATGTTCTACGTTCTGTGTGTCTCCGGAATTTCTCCAACATCAAAGATTCGCGGTAGACATCTTGAGCTAAGCTATAGGATAGAATATAATTCTATATTATTTCTTGAAGTATCAATACCCCTAAAGAGGGGTATTGATAGAGATATAGCTTAATTTGATGATGGGATGACCACATCTTGTATGTCTTTAACTTCTACTTCTACGCGTCTATCAGGCGCTAAACAGACAATTAAGGCTTGGCGATCGTTAATAGATTCACAACTATGTGCAGATATAGGGTTAGACTGTCCCTCACCTCGTGCAGTGATTTGGTCAGCAGGAATGCCCTTTTCAATTAAATAATCTACGACAGACTGACTGCGTTTTTCAGAAATTTTTTGATTGTATAAGCTTGAGCCAATACGATCACTATAACCAACCACTACTATCGATGCATCTTTAGTATCAAGATTGTTAAGCTGATTATATAATTGATCTAAAATCTTTTGACCATCTGCAGTGAGAGTTGTTTGATTAAAGGTAAATAATACATCAGATTTCAAAGTAAAATGATTATTCTCTGATATGGAAGATGATCCAGAAGTGATAAATGTTTCTGGTTCATTTTGACCAAAACGATAAGTAATACCAACGCTGAACAGGCTATTATCAGGGCGGGCACCAACAGTATGGGCATCTCCAATATTATTAGTCCATTGATAATCTAGATGAGTGGCCCAATTTTTAGTGATCGTGTATTCCACACCACAACCGATGAGCGGCGAAATACCAGTAGTTTTCGAATGTATTGAAGGCGGCTTAGTTAGATTTGTCTGTTTAGAGTCTGCGTGCCAGACCATGCTACCTAGACGGGTATACACGTCCACATTATTCGCTAGTGGGTAAGTGAATTTAGTGGATAATTGGACTCCTTGAGTCTGAAAGGAACCGTGAATCGTCTTTCCTTTGTTGGGCATCCGACCCAACCAATTATACCCAAAATCAAAACTGAGAGCTGGGGTGGCTTGATAACCAAAAAACACACCAGAGCCTAATTGGCTTTTATGAGTGCTTCCATCATTATTCTGGTAGTTATTACCATAATATTTTGTATCATCGTAATGAGACAAGCCAAACTGAGTACCAGTATACCAGGTGTTTTCTTTAGGAGTAGCTTGCGCTACTGTAGCGAAACCAGCCAGTGCTACTGCAATTGCGATAGCTGTTTTTTTCATGTTTACGCCTCGTTATTATTAAAAATAGACTATAATCTATTTGTTGGATCTTATGGTTCAATCGTTTTCCAGGATATTCCGGTTGATGAATAAGCTTCCATAGCATAGAGGAAGTTAAGACCCTTACCTACTAAAGTCTACAACGTACTCAAAAACTTACAAGCATGTTATTGCATAGCCTGATAAATAAACAGCTGAGATATATACGATGATCACCTCTTAGTTGAAAGATTCTTAATGAATATACAATGACATCCATGGCATGCGTGTCTTCTAATGTTAATTATTTTTTAGTGGAGAGTTTTAGACTACTGTGTTATTTAGAAAAAATATGTATATGTTTAGAACATATCGACACATATTCTCCTTACGGTAATCCTAGATAGCATATGTACATGATACATTATTTGAGTAGGCATATATGTTGTTTTTTATGATATATTCAAAGTAGTAATACACCAGAAAGTAGTAGTATACGTTCTTGACATACTATAACGAGAATATTCAAGCTCAATTCATCGAACGTTCATCAGTATAGCAGATAAGTCTTTCTAGATCTGTATTGATAGTCATAAGATATCAAAAATATTGATTTTATCATTGAGGATCTTTATAGGTCTTACCGTGCTCAATTGTGTATCATAGGTCAGCATAGAGATCCAAAGCATTTTTTGTTAATTGTGATTATGCGAATCTTAACTTGGTGTCAATATTTTTCAGTAGGTCACTATCTATAGATGAATACAGTACTGTAGAAAAATGAGTGCACGTTTAATATAGACCATAAAATAATTTAGACAACCGAAGATATAGTTCATGAACTGTATTATTAAATATATGCCATTTGTATAATGCCCGAGAAGAGGTACTGACAAACATATGCTCTAATACAGTTGTATTGTATTCAATATGCTTAATAAGCGCTTAGTGGTGACTATTAGAGTAATCATTAGAGCATATACAATAATACCAAGCTAGAGAAGCGGTTTTATAGCTCATATAATCTGTATATGAGAATGCTAATGTGACTTTATAAGTATAGTGCAGTGTCTGTGCCTTTGTGATAGTAGTTATTATGTTTTAATATTTTAATATTATGTAATAATATGTGCGGTATGTTACAACGTAATTTTTTTCTAAAAGATTGTTGCTATCTTTTATTTTAGCGTTTGTAGCGGTGTATTGGGAAGTTCCTGAGATATAGATGGTGTCGGTGATAGCTCACGTATGAGTTTGCAAAGTACTAAACTATACTATTTTGGAATAGTAGATACATCGCTATGAATGTTAGCGTGTAGTCTAAGAGTGCAGTAATCAAACCAAACATGTGCGCTACAGATTCTGATTATAGCAAGATATCTTGCCACGCTCTCTCTTATTCCCCCCTTTAACTTGAGAATATAGTTATGCTGAGTGCATTTAAATTAGATAATAGTCGGCTATGTCGACTTGCATTGGAGGATCCTAATACCAGAGATAACCTAAATGATTCAATTTGGGTAGATCTGATTGAACCAGAAGAAATTCAACGTGCTCGTGTACAAAACGTCTTAGGGCAAGTTTTAGCTACGAGTCCGGAATTAGAAGATATAGAAGCTTCAGCACGTTTTTTTGAGGATGATGATGGTCTGCATATTCACTCTTTTTTCTTGTATGAGGATTTTGATGATCATGCGGGTAATTCCACAGTTGCATTTACTGTCCGAGATGGGCGTCTTTATACCTTACGTGAACGTGAACTTCCAGCATTTCGGCTTTACCGTATGCGAGCACGTAATCAAACCTTAACTGATGGAAACGCTTATGAGATTTTATTGGATTTGTTTGAAACCAAAATTGAACAATTAGCTGATGAAATTGAAAATATTTCCAGTAATTTAGAAAAATTTAGTAGAGTAATTATGGAGGGAAAGCAGGGCGATGAATTTGATAATGCACTATCCGCTTTGGCAGGACAAGAGGATGTTGGTTGGAAAGTGCGTCTTTGTTTGATGGATACTCAACGGGCCTTAAATTTCTTAGTACGTAAAACACGCCTTCCCGCTCATCAGCTAGAGCAGGCTCGTGAGATTTTGCGCGATATAGAGTCGTTATTGCCACATACTGAATCATTATTTCAAAAGGTTAATTTTTTAATGCAGGCAGCCATGGGTTTTATTAATATTGAACAAAGCCGTATTATTAAAATTTTTTCAGTGGTATCAGTGGTTTTTTTACCGCCAACACTAGTAGCCTCTAGCTATGGAATGAATTTTGCGTTTATGCCAGAGTTAAAATGGGGTTTTGGGTATCCAGCTGCGATATTATTGATGATTCTTGCTGGGTTAGCGCCCTATGCTTATTTTAAACGAAAAAATTGGTTATAAGACCACAAGTTATATTCTGATTTTTGGTAGCTCCGTATCAGAGATGCGTATAACTTTTTAAAGAATATTGTTTTCTTAAGATTAAGAGATAGCTAGAGCAGATTTCATAAAAATTGATTTTTTTCTCGCATGTTCTGTGTATACAATCCATTAGAGTATGAGATTTCATATAAGCTTAATACAGAAAATTGAGTGACATATGATAATATTTATTTAGATATTGAAGCTGTATGATGCATGCTATAAATAAGAATAATACAACGATTCTCATTCATATGAAGCAAGAAGGAGCAATGATTACGCAGTCATAAATTGTAGATTTACATTTATCGACGTAACTCTTTTGGAATATCAAATATCATATTTTCTTGATGCCCTAATAGCTCAGTGGTACATATACCACCTAGTTGAATAAGTCTTTTTGTCACTTGCTGTACTAGAATATTTGGCGCTGATGCACCGGCAGTAACACCCACACAGTGAATATTTTTTAACCATTCTTCTTGAATGTCTTCTGCAGAATCAATTAAGAATGTTCTTCGTCCCAATCTTTGAGCTAATTCGGCCAATCGATTAGAATTAGAAGAATTTTTTGAACCGACTACCAGTATTAAGTCAGCATGTTGTGTAAGAGCATTTACCGCTTTCTGGCGGTTGGTGGTGGCATAGCAAATGTCATTTTTACGTGATCCGATGATTTGAGGAAAACGAGAATGCAAAGCATGAATAACATGGATGCTATCGGAAACTGATAGTGTGGTTTGTGTCACAAAGCGTATATTATTTTGGTTTTTAATATACAGCGATGAGATATCATCTGAGGTGCTGACTAAATACATTCCACCGTGTTCGTTGTTATATTGACCCATAGTCCCTTCTACTTCTGGATGGCCAGAGTGTCCAATCAAGATAGTTTCTATGCCCTGTCTGCTAGCACGCGCGACTTCCATATGAATTTTTGTCACAAGTGGACAGGTTGCATCAAAGATCATTAATAAATTTCGTTGCATAGCCTGTTTGCGTACGACTTGAGAGACACCATGTGCCGAAAAAACAAGAATGGACCTTTCTGGTACTTGATCTATTTCTTCAATAAAAATCACCCCTCGTTCTTGTAATTTTTGCACCACGTAGTTATTATGTACTATTTCATGACGTACAAAGATGGGGGCGCCGTAAATCTCCAGAATTCGCTCAACGATGTTGATAGCACGATGAACGCCTGCACAAAATCCGCGTGGATTGGCTAATACGATCTGCATAGCTTCTCTCCAGTAATAATAATCGCAATGGTATTGAGATATGTTCATAAATTGATACGGTCAAGCTATCTGTATCGATAGAGTTGACAATAAAGCAAATGACATATGATATCATCCATCTATACATGATATTGCAATATAGTGTTTATTTTTAGTTCTAGAAACAACTAGGTTTGTTGTATTTTTTCTCTGTTGATTTCTAACAATGTGGTAGTGTAATCGAATATCTCGCATGTGTGAGGGCAAGATACAAAATTGCAGTATTTTGTTTTATGTGTGCCAGCGGTTTTAGTATAATTATTATATTCCAGTGTATTGTGTTAGAGTTTTTACAGCATGTGTATATATTATGTCTTTCTTATGTTGGAATGGATCATGATGGCTATTTTGTGTTATGAGGAATATATAAAATAGGTTTCCTATATGTAGTTAATGATATTTTCTCATTACTAATTTGTAGTGATTGTAGTGTATTTCAATATCCACATATCTAATCTGATATCTGTGTTTTACAACTTGATGGGTTGTATGTTTTGATTTGTGTTCTATGTCTGACTATTTTATCTGAATATGAGATTCTTGTATTTCATTTTGTCATCAAATATGTTTCCTTCTGCACGCTAAGAGATATGTGCGAGTTCATTATATGTATAATATGTATAAAATATGATATCTTAATTTAACTACTGAATATGGTCTTCCATGTATGCCATAAATCACGATGTGGTAATCAGATATCATTGTTATATGCGTAATCTGTATGTATCCTCATATATGTAATCTGCATTCATCACATCAATTTTGATTATATAGTGATTGATATTGTTATAATTATCGATTGTTTTATCTCTGAAGATAGTATATTGATTTTTAGTTTTAAAATACGTAAGCCTGCGTAGGCGATGTCAAAGTAATCGTGTAGACCGCTAAGTGTAATTTTATAGCTGAACAAGCTATAGCAATCTATGATTGTATCCAGATTAGGACTGTAAAAGATTCTTGCGCAGATTTTTGATGTTTATGAGTGACTAGAACTATAATTCCTCTTACAGAGAAAAAGCACAATGCCAATAAAAATTGCACTATCAGCAATATTAAATGTAGCAAAATGCCACTCTTTCAGATGCAAATCAATAAAATCAATTACAAATCCATATGTGATTCGATTATACAAATTCCCTAACGCGCCACCTATGAGTAAGGCATACGCAATATTATGTAGTGTGCACTTCACTTGATTATAATACATACTAAATAGTAAGATAGTCAGAAGAGTACTAGTTATACCAGATAAAAACCAGCGCTGCCATCCATCTTGATCAGCAAGAAAACTAAAGGCTGCACCAGAATTATGAGAATGATAAAGATTAATATATGGCATAATTGATATTGATTCATGAAGAAGTAGATGCGTTATCACCCATTGCTTGCTTAGTAGATCCAGGATCACCACGATAAAAGATAGCCATAGCCAACGCAGTCCACAATATCTTAAGTGTTTACTGATCATGCAAATTTACGGTTTTCACCATGACCAAATACATTAGCAATACAACGGCTACATATGTCAGTGTATACATTATGGTGGCCAATATCTTTGGTATGATGCCAGCATCGCGGACATTTTTGAGTTTCTAATTTGTGTAATACAATTTTTAAGTCTGCGAAAAGACCGCTTTGATATGCATCATTCGGTGCATAAGTAATATCTAAGACCTCCGCTCCAGATGTCAGTAAAACAAAGCGTAATTCTTCGTGAAGGTGACTTAGCTTTTCTGCTAACCTTTGGTTGACATAGAGTATGACGCTGACTTCTAAGGACGTTCCTATATGTTTTTTAATACGCGCTTGTTCAATCACTTTATTAACTTCTCCGCGTACTTTAATTAATTCATCCCAATATTCATTGTTCATGATTTCATAATCAGAAAGACTGTACAAGTCATTAAACCATTCTTCAGTAAATACATATTGCGCCCTTTCACCAGGTAAATGACGCCAGACCTCATCTGCTGTAAAGGATGTAATTGGCGCTATCCAACGCACTAAGGCTTCAGAAATATACCATAGTGCCGTTTGACAGCTATGACGTGCTAAGCTATCAGATTTAGCTGTATATTGGCGATCTTTGATAATGTCAAGATAAAAGGATCCCATTTCAATAGAGCAGAAATGCATTATACGCTGTACTACTTCATGAAATTGATAGTTTTCATATGAGGATATAATAGCATTCTGTGCTTCTAGAGCGCGTCCGATGGCCCAGCGGTCTAATACTAACATATTTTCCTGACTAACTTTGTTGTTTGCAGGATGAAAACCAGTGAGATTAGCTAAAAGAAAACGTGCAGTATTACGGATACGACGATAACTATCAATAGAGCGTTGTAGAATTTGATCAGAGCAAGAAATCTCTCCGGAATAATTAGTAGATGCTACCCATAAGCGTACAATATCTGCGCCTACTTTATCGATAATATCCCGTGGTCTTATAGTATTATTCTGTGATTTTGACATTTTGAGTCCTTGACCATCAACGGTAAATCCATGCGTAAGCACCTGTCGATATGGTGCTATACCTTTGATGGCCGTAGACATGATTAAGGATGACATAAACCACCCACGGTGTTGATCAGACCCTTCTAGATACATATCAGGTACATGATTTAGATATTCAGGTAGTGTATCAATTACTGAGAAGCTGGTAGAACCTGAATCAAACCAAACGTCTAGTGTATCAGAAACTTGAATATAATTGTTAGCATCAGACCCGAGTATTGGAGAAGGATCCAAATCCCACCATGCTTGAATACCGCTTTTCTCGACAAGCTGTGCGACTGTTTCGAGTATTTCCAAGGAATCAGGATGGAGTTGTTCAGTTTGTTTGTGAATAAAAAGTGCAATGGGCACGCCCCAAGTGCGTTGTCGCGAAATACACCAGTCTGGACGATTGATAAGCATTTCTTTCATCCGTGTTTTACCCCAGCTTGGAATCCAATACACGTTTTTAATCTGGTGTAAGGACTGCGCGCGTAGTCCTTTTTGATCCATACTAATAAACCATTGTGGAGTTACGCGAAAGATGATTGGACTTTTGTGACGCCAGCAGTGTGGGTAGCTGTGTTGTATTTCTTCTGAGTGGAGCAAGGCGTGATTTTTACGTAAAATTTCTATAATGATATCGTTAGCTTGAAAGATGTGTACACCATCTAATTGAGAAAAAATACCAGGTAGATAACAACCGTCTGGTCCAACTGGGTTAATGGTATTAATAGCATATTTTTGACTGATAGCATAATCATCTAAACCATGATCAGGTGCAGTATGTACTATTCCTGTACCAGTGTCCATGGTTACATTGTCATTTAGAATTATAGAAGATATGTATGTGAGAAATGGATGCTGAAACTGCATCCTCTCAAGAGCTTTTCCTTGTACATTTCCCAGTATATTCCATTTTTTGACCCCCATACAACTCATAATTGTATCGACCATATCGGCAGCCAGTATGAGTACTCGATCTATAATTTGGACTAGTTGATAGCTCACATGTGGATGTACTGCAAGAGCACGATGAGCTGGAAGAGTCCATGGAGTGGTGGTCCATATTACTAGTGAAATTGGACCATCGATATATACATTATTAAATGTTCTCTCTATGTCTTTTTTATCTATGGCATTAAATAGAACCATAATTGACGGAGACACTCTATCATAATACTCTATTTCAGCGTCTGCTATAGCAGAGCGACAATCTAGACACCATGGTACAGGTTTTACACCTTTGTAGAGGTGACCATTTTTAATTATTTTTCCAAGTGCTCTGATAATATTAGCTTCGGTCTGAAAGTTCATGGTTTGATAAGGTTGATCCCATTCACCTAAGACTCCAAGTCGAATAAACTCAGATTTTTGTCTATCTACTTGTTGAGAGGCATAATTACGACATGCGATACGAAATTCTGCTGGACTAATTCTATCTCCTGGCTTACCAGCGATTTTCTCTACTTGGTGTTCTATTGGTAAACCATGGCAGTCCCAACCTGGTATATAAGGTGCGTTATATCCAGAAAGACTCTTAGATTTAAGAATAATATCTTTTAATATTTTATTAACTGCGTGACCAATATGAATATTTCCATTCGCATAAGGCGGTCCATCATGTAGTAAAAATATTTTTTTATCTTGTTTTGCTGTTCGTATCATATTATATAGTTTATCATCATACCAACGTTGCAAAATACGAGGTTCGTTTTGAGATAAATTTCCTCGCATTGGAAAACTTGTTTTTGGTAAATTTAAAGTTTTTTTGTAGTCAATCATTAGATTTTCGTTCCATCTTTATTAATGCTTTTGCATGATCGTTGAATGTTAAGTACAAACGAACATTTTTATGGTAATAGCACATAGCACATAGCATAAAAATAAATTTCAATTAATTAATATTAATCGCAGTATGTAAGTACAACTGATATGTATACGTACTTTTTTCATAAGCGCTATGAGGTTTAATTCTTTATTTTTTAGAGAAGTAATATCTATGATCTGAAGTTTTTAATACTATTTTATTAGATCTTCTTTAGTGTAGTATTGAGTTACTGTGAGAATGTGATTCTATCAAAACATGTTTTTGAAGAAAAATACGAGAATGTATTTTTTATATAATACAGCAGAGTAACACTAAACATCTTTGTGGATGGTTGTGCACATAGCATTTTGCATTAATAGCAAGTCTGTCATATCATACACTAGAAAATAATGTCTATTTTATGTATGCCATGACTGTCGCTTGTTCATGTTAAATCTTTTTAATTGGCAGTTTACCTGTGTCATACCGGCTGATAGTAGTCTTTATATTATATGCATGATGTTGGCATTTAATGCAACGAGGACACTAGGGAGAACATCAATATTTCAATTAGTACATAGCAAAATTTATATATAATATTCCATGCTAAATATTCCATACTCAGAGAATATTATCCAATATAATTTCATATGTCTAGTATCTCATGCATAGTATCATGTTTTATGTCTCTAATAATATTAGATTTAATCTCATCCAGAAGATAGATATGATACGAATCTAAATACTGGGATTTAAATATAGTACAGAAATATAGTTAACGCACGAAAATGCACATTATTATTATAATACTTCACGATTAATACTGCTTAATGTGATTAAAGATTATTTATATTTCTGTATTTTATAATATATCAATCACAGTTTATAAATATTGTATAAAGGTCATGAAATCAGTTTGTTTAGTATTACTAAATGCTATGAGTAACATGAATTTTATATGAACTTTCCGTTGTGTTGCTATAACGGGATTTCTCAGATGTCTAGCCATTGTTTGCTGACAAGGATGAAGATTGTGAATAATTTTTCAGGGGTATCATTGATCGTTTACTATCACGGTATCCTTAATTCATTGATTATTGGATTATGATTAAAAGTTATTGAATTATTCACTTTAGCTATGTGGCATAGTAAATGATTTTTGAAGCACGAATCTCATTTCTGATTATTCTAGTGACATAGAGGTGTAGTCATTTTAGTTTTTTAATTCAGTGGCGCACTGAAGAAATAAGTTTTTCTATTGCGCGGCAAGTTATACATATAATCAATTTATGTTTGCTGTTCATTGAGCTATACGCATTGCGCATGAATAATTTCTATTAATTTTAAAAAATCATTGACAATTAGCATGTTAAAGGAAATAATTTTCTAAAATTTTATAATATATAGTATTAATATTTAGGAGTGAAATTTTGGCTAATATCAAGTCAGCTAAGAAACGAGTGATTACATCTGAAAAAAATCGTCAGCATAATGCAAGTCGTCGTTCAATGATACGTACTTTTATTAAAAAAGTGTATGCAGCTATTGCTATTGGTAATCAAGAAAGTGCAAAGAATGCATTTCATGCTATGCAACCACTTCTAGATCGCCAAGCTTCTAAGGGATTGATTCATAAAAATAAAGCTGCACGACATAAAGCAAACCTCAGAGAACAAATTAAAAAAATGTCTTCTGCATGAGACAAAAGAGATGAGGTATTTTGAAGTCTTTATGAAAGGCTCAGTTTTATCACTTAAGTACAACCTATGAAGTTAAAAATGGTTGCGTACAGTGACGGATATAAATTTTGTTAAAAATTTTGATAATTATTGTATTGATAATTTTATTATATGATATGTTGTGTATTTTCTGGTCTATAGGTTGGCACAGCCCGCATCATCAAGCAGATGATTTGATACTTTAAAAGCAAGAGTTCTTAGGGGATGAGCCAGCGTATGAGTATATATCTATGATATGTGCAATATAGGGATATGGGTCATTGTCATATAGACTCTGGTAGACTTGTAATATAAATAAAAACATTTTATCTATGATGACGCATAGTGAAATAAACGCTGAATCTAGTTAGGTGTACTATGGCTATTAATATGAAAGATATGTTTGCGCCAAAATTATCAATATAACTAAGTATGAGTTATTAGTTGAGCAATATTTTACTAACAAAGAGTAATATATATTTTTTACTGCGTTTTTATCGTATAGAAGAATTTTGGATATCCTTAATGTAACCATCCTTCTAGATCTATGAGTTGACAACGTTTGCTACAAAATGGACGCCAATTGTTTGTTTTACTCCAAATTACATTGGCGCCACAAGTTGGGCAATTTACGCTATTTGTATCATTCATGATTATTTTTATTTTAACGATATTATAGTCTTGTCTCAAGTATGGATGATGAAATTCACATTCAAAAATTATTCTTAAGATACTCAAGCTAGTCAGATCTTTTATTTTGATGCATTTTTGTTTAATACTGCTACCATAGCAGATGGATGGCATCATTAATAAATTCAGAGACTATAATGTTTATAGCATTTTTTCAATATAAATTGCGTATTATATTATAACATTGGAAATGTATTGTACGTGTTCGCAGCCTATTCATATCTATATGGAATGCAATTAGATTCTTTTTCTACGATAATCTAGACTACTTAAATTTCTTGTTGTTATATGCTAATGTTTAATGACACGTATTATGGTATTTTCAGATGCCGTTTACACGTAAGCCGCAATATTTATTGGGAATACTCATGCACTAAAACAGCAAGAATACGACTACACATTTATGCAACTGTTGTCTCTAGTAGCTCTATGAGTAGTTTTAAACACTGTTGTCCAACATTTCATTTTGATTTTTAAAAAAATTAGCAATAAAATCAATAATTGGCAATAAACTACGATGTATCTAAGTTATATATAGTATATAGAATTACGATTTATGTTTAATCGATCAAATAATGCTGCTTTAATCAAAAATATTATATCATAGAACTGTAATTCTATAACGATTATACAACTACTTTATCTACAATTTAGACTTCTTACATTGCATATCAGACACATGACACAGTAGATATTTCAACATGAGGATGTATAAGTTGACACAATTAATTGGCAATATCCTGGAGCGGGAAACGAGACTCGAACTCGCGACCCCGACCTTGGCAAGGTCGTGCTCTACCAACTGAGCTATTCCCGCTGACTTTGTTTCACTATAAAATATCACTATTATAATAAAATTACTATAGAAACTTGTAACAGAAGTGTTTTTTTATGCAACCTTGTTATTATTCTTTGATATTTACATATAACAGTTAGCACTTATTTTTACTACTAAAACATACAGTATATCACGTATTAGATCAATAAGTATGATTACTCTTTATCACTCTAATAAATTAGAAATGCTTAAAAGACTGCTTTGTCGGGAAATTAAAGAGAAGCCTCTATGTAATCCTTTATGCCCAGAAGTAGTGCTAGTTAAAGGTTCAAATATTGTCCCATGGTTAAAAATCTCATTAGCTGAAGAGTTTGGTATTGCTGCCAATATCGATTTTCCATCGCCCGAGAATTTTATTTGGGATATTGTGCATGGTGTATTTCCTCTATCTCCTAAGAAAAGTTTGTTTAGTAAATCTAGTATGCGCTGGAAGATGAGAGCAATTCTCCCAAGTTTGCTACAAGATGAGTGTTTTGTTATGCTGCGTCATTATCTCATTGACGATATAGAAGATCATAAGCTATTCCAGCTAACATCTTGTGTAGCGATTTTATTTAAAGAGTATATGGTGAATCACCCTGAGTGGCTACATCAATGGGGGCGTTTGGAAAGGGTAGAAGAGTTGGGCGATGCTCAGACGTGGCAAGCACCACTATGGGTTGCATTAGTAGCACATATTCGTCGGTTAGAGGAACCAAGAAGGGGGTCTATTGATTTTTTTCTAAATTTTCTGTTTATTTTTAAAAATTTCATAACGCGTCCGCCAGGTTTACCTGATCGAGTGTTTATTTTTGGTCTATCAACGCTACCTATATCTTATGTAGAAGCGATCGGAATGCACACAGATGTCCATATTTTTTTTACTAATCCATGTCGTTATTATTGGGGGGATATTCCAGATAACACATGCTTAACTCAACTAAAAAATCATCACCGTAATCACTATAAGGATGGTCATTCGATTCCACAATTTCGTAATATAGAACATGTTTTTTCTGCATTTAACACAGTTGGTGAGTGGCACTTAAGTAACCCTCTGTTATCTGCATGGGGTCAATCTGAAAGAGAAAATCTTTTTCTTTTTGTACAGTGTGCGACTAAAGAAATATGCGCCTTTGTTAACACGGAGCCCTGTAATCTTTTACAGACCTTACAGTACGATATTTTAGAACTAAAAGACCACTCAATGCTTTATCTGAAAGATAATCACAAAACACATAGTTACGGCAAGCGTATTATCACTTTAGATGATCACTCAGTAGCCATTCATGTATGTTATAGCTTGTATCATGAAGTGGAGGTTTTATACGATCAATTATTAGTAATGATGCAAGCTGATCCAGCGCTGACAGTTCGAGACATTGTAGTAATGGCTGCAGATATCAATATTTATAGACCTTTTATTCAAGCTATTTTTAGTTCTTCTGTTTCAGATCGAAGTCTGCCATTTTATATCGCTGATGAAAAGTTTATCGAAGGAAACTCATTTATTAAGATTTTCCATGTTTTACTGCGGTTACCAGATAGTCAGTATTCTGCTGAAGAAGTATTGTCTTTGCTGGAATATCCTGCTGTATCTGACTGTTTCGGTATTAACCAAGAGGATTTTTTGTTATTGCGTCGTTGGGTATCTGATTCAGGAATACGATGGGGCTTAGATGATCAAAATGCATGCGATAGTGAGTTACCCATTACCGCTCAGAATACTTGGAAGTTTGGATTACATCGCATGTTATTAGGTTACGCCATAGATAGTGCAGCAGGTGAGTGGAATGGTATTTTGCCTTTTGATGAATCGAGCGGACTGAATGCAGAATTAGTAGGCAAGCTTGCTGAATTTCTAATATGTCTGAAAAAATGGAGAACGCGCTTAAGCACACCGTTAAATTTGAGTGGTTGGTTACCGATATGTCGTCAGATTCTTGATGATTTTGTGAGTAAAAATGCAGATAATGAAACAGAGTTAGTATTGATTGAAGATCAATGGAACAAAGTAATTAATCATGGGATTCAAGCTTTATATCATGAGATCATACCATTATCGCGGTTGCGAGATGAGCTGAATCTCTATATAGATGAGCAATCTATAAGCCATCCGTATCTTCCTGGATTTATCAATTTTTGTACTTTGATTCCAATGATATGTGTTCCATTTAAAGTAGTATATCTACTAGGGATGAATGAAGGGGTATATCCGCGTACTATGCTGCCATTTAGCGTGGATTTAATGCATAATAAGAGTTTAACGGCACATACACAAAAGAGTAATAATCGTTGTTTAAATAGTGAAAAATACATCTTCTTAGATGCTTTGAATTCTGCAAACGAAAAATTTTATATCAGTTATGTTAACATATCTATACACGATAATACAGAGTGCTATCCATCACTATTAGTAAGTGAGCTAATGGAGTATATAAGCTATAGTTTTATTTTAGCTCAGGATTTAGATAAAGATACTGCCAGCAGCGCTATCGCGATTACCAATCATATACAGCACGTACATCGTCGTATTCCTCTTTCCAAAAATCATTTGATTCACCCTATAAAATCATGTGAAGTTTTTACTTTGTGGCCTCCTACCAGTAAGCATTCAAATGCTTTGTATAGTTCTTTAGGTCATGTTGTTTTACAAGACGAAGAAACCAGCCTTAATGTGGATACGCTAATAAATTTTTGGCGACATCCAGTACGGTATTTTTTTCAATCTCGTCTTGGTATTTTTTTTGAAAGAGACGATAGTGTGTTATCTGATATAGAACCGTTTGTTGTAGATAGCATTGCTCGTTATCAGATGGATAGTCAGTTATTAAAGGCGATTATGAACCAAACAGATCCATGGTTGTTGTATACCGCTTTTAAAGCGGCCGGTATGTTGCCCTATGGTGTGTGGGGGAAATTATTTTGGGAGCAGCGAGTAGCTGACATGGGTCAGCTGTCTTCTAGAATAGCCCCACATTACGCTCCCGTACACAATAGGGAAATATCGCTACATATTAACCGTAAACTATTGCTTACTGGTTACCTTACTCAAGTGCAGGCTCATGGACTATTGCGTTGGCGTCCTGGAGTATTGAATTTCCAGGATGCATTAACATTATGGTTAGAGCATTTAATGTATTGTGCAATAGGTGGAAACGGAATTAGCCTAGCACTAGGTCTTAAGGATAGTGTATGGCGTTTTTTGCCGTTAGACTCTGATGAAGCAAAAAAGTATTTATTACATTATTTTACTGGGTATCGATTAGGTCTATGTTTTCCTATATTTCTGACATCTTCCGGGGGGGTCTGGTTACAAGAATGTTTTGATAAACATCAATGTATTCTAAAACATGATACGAATACGCAGCGTCAGGCACGTAGAAAACTCTTACAGTATTGGAATGGAACTAATCATATGAGAGGCGAGAAAGACGATTTTTTTATGCAGCGATTGATACCTAATCTGAATTCTACCGATATCCAGCGTATGACATTAGAGGCAGAATGCTGGTTAACGCCTGTCTTACAATATCATCAGGTGGATTCACCTGAGCAAAAAATGTAATAACTTAAATATATTGTGAATTGTTATTAATGCTATGTACACTTTAGTGTAAGCTTGGCTAATGATTAGTTTGAGGATTTATATAGCAGCTCTTTGAGTCAAATACACCTGAATATTTAATTCAGCACACATAAGTATTATAATTTATATATGAAGAAAAAGCCCACCTATTGATGGGCTGGTTCTATCGTTTTTAATCACAGCCTGTTTCTAGTTTTTCATAATGTCTATGAAGTAGAGAGGTGATCATCGAGATTTTACTCTATTAAACACTGTAGTATAGTTCGAATTCCACAGGATGTGGGGTACGGTATACATGTTCCATTTCTGCTCTACGTAATTTAATATAAGCCTCGATAGCATTATCGGTAAATACACCACCACGAGTAAGAAATGCGTGGTCTTTGTGTAAGGCAGCAAGTGCTTCATCTAGTGAACTGGCCACTTTTGGCATGATAACCTCTTCAGATAATGGTAGTTTATAGAGATTGCTGTCTATGGCTTCTCCGGGGTGGGTTTTGTTCATGATCCCATCTAAACCAGCCATTAACATTGTAGAAAAGCATAAATATGGATTAGCTGCGGGATCAGGAAAGCGTACTTCAATCCGGCATGCTTGAGGATTACCAACGACGGGAATGCGGACGGATGCCGAACGATTACGAGAAGAATAAGCAAGTATTACTGGTGCTTCATATCCGGGCACTAAACGCTTATATGAATTTGTAGTTGGGTTTGATAAGGCGTTAATTGCTTTAGCATGTTTAATGATTCCGCCTATGTAAAACAGAGCTGTTTCCGATAGTCCACCGTATTTATCACCAGAGAACATATTCATATTATTTTTATATAAGGACATATGACAGTGCATACCAGAACCATTATCGCCACAGATTGGTTTGGGCATAAAAGTCGCAGTTTTTCCATAAGAGTTGGCGACATTGTGCACTACATACTTATAAATTTGAAGTTCATCGGCTTTTTTAGTCATAGTATTAAAGCGAGTAGCGATCTCATTTTGACCCGCGCTAGCCACTTCGTGGTGATGCGCTTCAACTACTAAACCCATATTTTCCATCATTAGGCACATTGTAGAACGTATATCCTGTGATGAATCCACTGGAGGCACAGGAAAATATCCTCCTTTAAGACCAGGACGGTGCCCTTTGTTTCCACTTAGGTATTTTTTACCAGTATTCCAGAATGCTTCAATGTCATCAATAGCAACGTGTGAACCGGCAGCATTATGCTCAAAACGAATATCGTCAAATAAGAAGAATTCAGGTTCTGGACCAAAAAATACAGTATCTGCAATACCAGAGTTTTTTAAAAAATCCTCAGCGCGTTTAGAAATAGAGCGTGGATCGCGGTCGTAACCTTGCATCGTATTTGGTTCTAGAATATCACAACGTAGAATAAGAGTAGAGTCTAAAAAGAACGGATCAAGGACAGCAGTGATGGTATCTGGCATTAAAATCATGTCAGATTCGTTAATGTCTTTCCAGCCACTAATCGAAGATCCGTCAAACATTTTCCCTTCTTGCAAAAGGTCCTTATTCACACGAGGAGCAGGGATAGTCATGTGTTGCTCTTTACCCTTGGTATCTGTAAAGCGCAGGTCCACAAATTTCACTTGATGATCCTGAATCATTGACAGAACATATTCAGCTGACATATTTAACTCTCCTAGATGGTATTAGTGTTTTGATATTCCAGGGTGCAACGTGTCTGTTGCTACAGGTATTCCAATTATCATAGTTAATATTATATGGATACTTAAATAGACAATGGATTCATCCTTGAATAGGTTGTATAGCATGCTGCCAGTTTTTTTCATGGATGAAGATTGACAATTATATTCTGTCTTTTCAGAGGAGTGTCATTATTGATTTCGCTTAATATATCCATCAATAAAGAGATCTCATAATGTAACTATCCTTTTTTGGAGTATATTGTGGTCATTTAGTGCAGTTATTTAGTATATCATTTTACAATAACTTCTTGATGAAGGATGCTAATAAATATAGCTATGTATGTCTTGACTATATATATCTTTTTGTAATTAATGGGATCCTTGAATTTTTTTCGATTACGGGATTCTTTATCCTACAGATTAGCAATACTCACTACCACCTACATTAGTTTAAAAAATTTTTATATCCGATGTATCCGTAAGTTTTTAGACATAGGGCGCTTTCAGTTACAGCTTGTTAAGTGTTATGTGATTAAACCAGAAGGATTACATTTTATTTATTATTGATCCATGCATATCTTTTCATTGCAAAGCTGTATATTATTAGCGCCGTTTTTGATGATGCTGTGATTTTGAGATCTGTTCAATTTAGGCACGATGATTAGGGCTGAGACTTAATGTCAACGTCTATTCATATAATCAACATTAAAAATAGATGTTTTTATGCGAGACAGAGCAGTTTGTTTTCATGGCTTCTATTGAATTGTTGTGATTGACGCAGTTAACGGTATTGGTCATAATTTATTGCTAGGTTTCTATGTATACTGCACATAACTAAGTATATATAAACTCAATTTAGTTGGATGTATTCTCTCAAGAATTTTTACAGAAAAAGCATATTGTATCGCCACATATATAGTTGAGATTATGTATTGTCTCATGTTAAATTTCTCTAAAAAAAGACATTGTTACACACAGTTTATGTTCCATATTTCTTTTATCTCAAGAAACTGACAGTCTTTATCAGAATAGGGTTTATATTTTTTGTAACATGTAGTATAGCGATATAGTGCTTGCTTCAAGGCTACCGCTTATCACAAATCCTTGGAAGAGGTTGTTTCTTATATCAGGGTATATCGCTGATATAGCTCTGTGTATGATATCGATATACTGTATAGTGAAAGAGTGATTAATGTGTCATAGTCATAACATGGTTAGGTTCAATACCTGATCATGATCACATTCGCATGTGGTACTTTTGCATGGAATATGCAAATCTTTATAAAATAATTTTTAAACTATTGTAGTGTATCTTAATTCTAACTTGTGTGAACTAATTACGCTTTTTACGCATGTAAATATCGCATAATATATGGTTTTTAAATATCTGAGGAAAGGGTGTGATTAAGAATTTGCGTAATGTTGCTATTATTGCTCATGTTGACCATGGTAAGACAACGTTGGTTGACCAACTACTTTTGCAGTCTGGCACTTTTGATGCTCGTACAGAAGTGACTGAGCGTATAATGGATTCTAATACCTTAGAAAAAGAACGTGGGATTACTATTCTTGCAAAGAATACTGCAATTCAATGGAAGGGGTATCGTATTAATATTGTTGATACTCCTGGGCATGCGGATTTTGGGGGTGAAGTTGAGCGCGTCATGTCTATGGTTGATTCTGTACTGCTAGTGGTGGATGCAATTGATGGACCTATGCCGCAAACGCGTTTTGTAACCAAAAAAGCTTTCGAAAATGGCCTAAAACCCATTGTAGTAGTGAATAAAATCGATCGTCCAGGCGCTCGTCCCGATTGGGTGGTGGATCAGGTGTTCGATCTTTTTGTCAATTTGAATGCGCATGATGAGCAACTTGATTTTCCAGTAGTTTATACTTCTGCGGTTAATGGTACTGCAACATTAGATTATAGCGATATAGCAGAGAATATGATTCCATTATATGAATCCATTATTAAATATGCACCGCCACCAGAGGTATATACAGACGCACCGTTTCAGATGCAAATATCTCAGTTAGATTATACACACTATGTGGGTGTAATTGGCATTGGTCGTATCACCCGTGGCTCAGTCAAACCAAATCAGAATGTTTGTATTATTGATAGTAATGGAAAAACGCGTAATGGTAAGGTTAGTAAAATACTTACTCATCTTGGTTTAAAGCGTATAGAGACTTCCGAATCTGACGCTGGGGATATCATTGCAATTACTGGATTAGGTGACCTAAATATTTCTGATACTATTTGTGATCCACAGAATATAGTAGCGCTACCAGCGCTAAATGTTGATAAGCCCACTGTTAGTATGTATTTTAATGTGAATAAATCTCCATTTTGTGGTAAAGAAGGTAAGTTTGTCACCTCACGTCAAATTTTTAACCGTCTCAAAAAAGAGCTAGTACACAATGTGGCATTAAGGGTAGAAGAAACAGATGATACTGATACCTTCCGCGTATCAGGTCGTGGAGAGTTGCATTTGTCCATTTTGATTGAAACGATGCGCCGTGAAGGATTTGAGCTATCAGTTTCGCGTCCTAAGGTTATTTACCGTGAAATGGATGGTAGAATGCAAGAACCATTTGAAAATGTGATAGTGGATATTGAAGAGCAACACCAAGGGGGTGTGATGAAGGCTCTAGGTGAGCGTAAAGGAGATGTTAAGGACATGGTGTCTGAGGGTCAAGGACGTGTTCGTCTTGGTTACTGCATTCCCTCTCGTGGTTTAATTGGTTTTCGTACTGAGTTTATGACTTTAACCGCCGGCACAGGGCTCTTACACGCTACTTTTAGCCACTATGATGATGTCCGTGCAGGTTCGATTGGACAGCGTCAAAATGGTGTTCTGATCTCGAATGGACAAGGCAAAGCGGTTGCTTTTGCTCTATTTAGTCTCCAGGAGCGTGGTAAATTATTCCTGAGTCATGGTGCTGAAGTGTATGAAGGACAAATTATCGGTTTGCATTCGCGTTTAAATGATCTTACAGTGAATTGTTTAACAGGAAAGAAATTGACGAACATGCGTGCTTCTGGTACTGATGAGGCACCGACTTTGGTTCCAGCTATCAAGATGTCTTTAGAGCAAGCCTTAGAATTTATTGATGATGATGAATTAGTCGAAGTGACTCCGCAGTCAGTACGCCTACGGAAACGCTATTTAACAGAAAATGACCGCAAAAAAGCTAACCGCAAATCTTTTAAATCTTAATGATATAAGTTGTAATTTTCTTAGTTTTAACACTGAATATGTACTCTGTAGCGGAGGATTGTATATACCACTGAAGAATGATGATTTGATTTGCATACAACGATTACATTGATCATTGCAATATGTTGATTTGATAGCAGTATTTTTTTATGGACAAAATTCTTTTAAATATATAGTATCTCAAAATACAGACATGGTAAGCATGTAGTTTAAGTCAAGCGTAGTAAGTCTATAGAGAGATTGACTCACATAAATATATAAAATACTGATACTAGATAAAATAATGATACTATGATTCTGGTAATAAACAGACATGCAGAACTATATATTAAGTATTTATATGCTTTGGTAGCAGGTGCTTTAATGATGACAGAAGTTTTATGTGCTACTCTCACTATGAGAGAAATTTATGAAAAGATTCGTAGAGTCATGTGGATAGTTATAAATTTCTGATATGAGATCTTATCATAATTACGTCACCCAGATATATGATACTTGTTAGATATTTTAAGGATGACGCCACGCATTATTGACAGTCATATACTGAAAATATTGCTTGCCAAATAAAATCGCAAGCTAAATATAATATAGATATTTATCACATCCAATGCACCTTTTCTATTTTTGATAGAAAATGAAATCCATCAAAAAGATATAAATTATTTCACAGTATAGTAATTTTATGCTACTCAATTGTACTTATCAATTTGATCTCAACAGTTTTTGATATGTGTATTATTCTGTAGGATACCTACTATACTATTTTAAGTGATGTGAAGTGCCGAACACATAGGGTGAGATCTACTTATTCGCTTATTGTGTGAATTTTTGTTAGTGATTCATAGATCAGAAGGAAGAATTTTGCTATGTTTTCCACAATAGGTGTAAGTGTAGATCTTTCAGAATCCTCTATTTTGCGATCTTCAGTAAATAAACAATGATAGTGATGATGTACAATATATCAAGATAACATTAACTATTGTGCTACGTTTTATGTTCTGTGAAATCGTCAATAACATTAGACACAAATAAAATCTAAAAACTAACAATCAACTTAAGTGATAGAAAGATTGATTTATTGGAGAAAAGAAAATGGCTAGTAGAGGAGTTAACAAAGTAATTTTAGTAGGGAATCTAGGACAGGACCCAGAAATACGATATATACCTAATGGTAGTGCTGTTACAAACATCACTTTAGCAACTTCTGAAAGTTGGCGAGATAAACAATCCGGGGAGATCAAAGAAAAAACTGAATGGCACCGTGTGGTACTTTTCGGTAAATTAGCTGAAGTAGCGTGTGAATATCTTCGTAAGGGCTCTCAAGTCTATATCGAAGGGTCTTTGCAGACACGTAAGTGGACTGACCAAGCCGGTATTGAAAAATATACTACGGAGGTAGTAGTGAATATTGGAGGCACCATGCATATGTTAGGTGGACGTTCTCAGAATAATGCCAGTGATAATAGCGGATGGGCTCAGCAAAAAGGTAGCAATACATTTAGTAAGGAGACATCCTTATCTCGCTCGTTATCACATAAGTCTCAGAAAGATAACCTAGCAACTAATAATGAAGGTTTAGTCGATTTTGAAGATGATATTCCGTTCTAAGCATGCATAATGTAGGTGTCGTGATTATAATATAAGTATTGTAGACGGCTCAATAATGAGCATGTGATTGATGATCTCAATCATAGTAATTATTTATATAATAAGGATATTCATTGTTAAAAACTTGCTGCCACAGAGCGCTGCTATCCAATGTAAAAATAATGTATATGTAATTCCTCTGTTCATCATAGTTATTATATATGATAGCAGTTGTAGCATAGACATAGACAGATGAAAATCTATTGTATTGAGATAGAGACATCTCATGATATCCACATGTCTCTGTTAAAAGGCAAGCGGTTTATTTTATATTTTAAAAGTCTGGTGTATGTTTTTATTTTTTCACTACTAGAGTCACACTTATTTCGAATCATATAATAACACATTTCCTGTTGATCTATGAATCACTAACAAAAATTCACACAATAAGCGAATAAGTAGATCTCACCCTATGTGTTCGGCACTTTACATCACTTAAAATAGTATAGTAGGTATCCTACAGCATCATGCGCTTATACAAAATTTTTGATCTTGAGTAACATTGCACTATTTTTTAAAGACCTTTAATGTTACCTATAAATTCTCATATTGTGTTTTTTTGAGTCATTTTCTATATGTGCATATCATATTGTATGCGACATATTGATATAAAATATTGGATATATCAAAAATCACTATTTAGCAAAATTCTTTTTATCGTTTTCATTTTGATCTTTAAAAATATTTTTTGTAATTAGCCAGGGCAATATAAAGCACTAAGACGAATAGTCATGTGTCCCCCTACTCTAAGTAGGTGAAGAATAATGCGTGATGCGTGTCGTACAAATAGCCACTATCTATCCCATATTACTTTTTTGTTTTTGAATATTAGTGATATGATCACTCATATTAGTGTAGATGTACGATTTTTTAGAAACTAAGAGCATGTGTGAGAATCTTTTTTATTGTTTTATTAGATTGAGGTAACTCAACTATAGAAGTAAGTCAAAGATGCAAGTATTAGCTTTATTTCTATCTTAATAGTAGAGATATCTAGAATAGATCCGTCAAGGAACATGATGTATATGATAGAAAGCAAGCGTCTTTCATCATAGCAAGGGGCTAAAAAAATAAAATAGTCGCTCTATGATACGTTGCCAGTATGCGCGCTGCAACCAGCAACGAGCATCTACTAAGCATGATTGAGCGATGTAATGGTTGTGAATACGAGCTAACTTACTGCCAAATTCATGATGATCAATCACTATAGTGATCTCAAAGTTTAACCATAAACTTCGCATATCTAAATTAACCGTACCTACGAGGCTTAACTGACCATCAATAAGAATGCTTTTACTATGTAAAAGGCCGCCTTCAAACTGATATATTTTTACTCCAGCTTCAAGTAGTTCGCTGAAAAATGCTCTACTAGCCCATCGTACTAAAAAAGAGTCATTATAGCGTGGAATGATAATACTAACATCTACGCCACGATGAGCAGCTATGCAGATAGCATGTAGTAAATCATCAGTTGGTATTAAATAAGGCGTGGTAATTATTATTTTTTTACGTGCTGAAAACACTGCTGTTAATATCGCTTGATGAATCATGTTGTCTGGAAAGCATGGGCCGGATGCAATAACTAGAATCGTATGATCATTGTGTGGTTTAAGGAGTGTAAGATTAGCATCAGGTGTGGGAGGGAGAATACGCTTTCCAGTTTCCATTTCCCAATCAGCAGAGTAAATTATTCCCATAGTAGTGGCGATGGGGCCTTCCATGCGTGCCATTAAATCTACCCACTGACCAGCCTTTGTATGTGGCTTAAAAAATCTAGGATCTACTAGATTCATGCTACCAGTATAGGCAATATAATTATCAATAAGCACTACTTTGCGGTGTTGACGTAAGTCCATTCTTCTTAGGAAAATTCTGAGCAGACTAACAGGAAGTGCTTCGACTACATCAATTCCTGCACGACGCATGCGACCAGGCCATTCTGTACGAAAAAATTCTACACTACCAGCAGAATCAAGCAATAGGCGACAACGCACACCACGCTGTGCGGCGGCTATAAGAGCTTCTGCAACTTCGTCAGCCTGTCCACCAGGCTGCCAAATATAAAAGACCATTTCAATATTATGACAAGCTTGCTGTACATCACGTACCACTGTACGTAGTGTAACATTACTGTTAGTGAGTAGCTGTAACTGGTTACCTGTGATCCCAGAAATGCCTTGGCGATTTTCACATAGTTGGAATAATGGTTGAGCAATATCACTGTTTTTTGTGGAACAAAGGTGTTGAATAGAATGCAGGTTTTTCAACCATATAGCCATAGAAGGCCACATGCTACGCACGCGTTCGGACCGACACTTACCTAAGTGTAATTCTCCAAGGGAGAGGTAGGCAATAATTCCTACTAGAGGTAAAATATAAATAATTAGTAGCCAAGTCATAGCAAAAGGTACTGAACGGCGCTTAATTAAAATACGAAAAGTGATGCCAACAATTAAGAACCAGTAAGAAAATACTAACAGCCAGCTAATGATGGTGTAAGAAGTGGTTAGCAAAGCAATAGTCCTGTTCACAGACCGACGTCTACCTTATTACATAAACGAGAATGTATAATAAAGGTGGTCGTAGTTAAAGTAGTTGTAATAGCTAATAAGCGTACTATGTAGCATACTTCCTTTGTCATGCTCTATATAATATAGTTTCTAGTAGGATTTAGGTGACTCTTTTTTATTTTATGAGGTATCGTTTGTATAACGACTACATTCACAATCATATTGATGATGCCATTCTGTAGTAGTAATAGTTTTATATTTTAATCATAAGTTGTGATAAGTTGATTTGTTATCATAGTAATACTTTATCTTGTGATAACTTATGTAGTTGACATTAAGGTTTAATTATGTTTTGTGTGAGTAGTAATCATTAATGATTTCGCTAAGTGTTACATGGTATTTTGCGGGTCATATATAACTAGTATGATAGACATATTCCACTGATGTATTGAGATAGCTAGAGCCTATACTATAGTGATTACCACATACAATGATATAATCATAAAAATCATACAAAAAATGTTGTATGATAGTAGTTTTTAGATGCAGTATTTCATAGAATAAAGTTTCTAGAAAAGATGTTGATTCTAGGCATGTTCTTTCATAACTATTGATTTTCATGCGGTAGGGATCAGATGGTGTATGAATTTATTATATTTAGTGCATAACTATATGTTAGGTGGTCATGTTATATGTACTATCACTAATTTTATTTAATTTCAAGTATTTGAATCCAAAGCAAACATGGTTAGCGTGATAAATCACAGCGAATTATATCTATTATAGCCGAGTTAATATTGAATGCAATAACTGGCATCAGCATACTAATGCTGATGGTTCGATAAAAGAGTGCAGGCGATAAGCACTAGGACAATTATTTATATCATTCACTACTGAAATTTACAATAAAGGGTATGTTTTGAAATATTTTTTTATTTTTTTAGTGATTATTGTGATGCTCGTTTTGGCTATGGCTTTAGGGGCTCACAATGATCAAGTAATCACCTTTAATTACCTGATGGGTCGTGGTGAATTCCATATTGCTACGTTATTAGCGGTAGTATTTTCTATGGGTTTTTTACTGAGCTGGATGATTTGTAGTATCTTCTGGTTACGTATTCGTGTCTCTTTAGTGCATGCACAACGTAAGGCTATACGATTACAAGGCCAATTAGCTGTAAAAGAAAACGCTATAACCATTTCAAAAAATAGATGATAAAGGGAGTATGTTCGATTCTATAAACTATTTACTTTGCCTGTGTGATCTGTTTGTTTTAGGTGTACAGCTATTCTAAAAATGTTTCTGTGATATTATAGAATATAGTCTCTGACGATGTTTGCATAAGATGATAGATGATCATCAATTTCTTTGGAACACTTTCGGATGAATCTGTCTATAATTTAAACATTATAAAAATATTATTAGACTCGCTATTCTCTCTCATCTTACTGTATATACCATGGTGTAAGTACAGATGTGAATTATAGCATTGGTGTTCATAAACTATGGAAAATAGCACTTTTACAACCTGAATCCAGTGTTGAGTGAGTAAGCCGAGAAAATACTTTATACACACCAGTGTAGTGCAATGTTGAAGAAAAAATACCTAGAGATAAAAACAATAAAATGCTGCTACAGCGCATTTTGATAGTTTTTATTGATTTATAAATAAATTTAATGTGTGTGTATGCTATCAATATCACAGTATTACATGTAAGGAAGGCGAATAAATGTGATGACAACGTGCAGTGGTGGAAAAATTTTTAGTAACATGTAGCATAAACTTGGAAGAAATTGGTTGCTATATGTAATAAAAATATTTTTTAGAATAATCTTCAAACTTCTAATACTGTATCGTGACGTAAGTCGTATTCATTGTAGTTTCAAGAAACAAGTATTAAACGACCTTTAATACAACTAAGAGTGTTTCTTGTCTAGAATTTTTATGACAAGATTGGCAGGGTGTTCAAATACCGATAAGTGAGGATATAGTTAGTTTGTAAAGGGAGTCATTGTTTTGTGAGATGGTATTACGATATACATATTAAAATATTAACTGCTCAGTTAACTGTATAGTTCACAATTGATCACTTATTTTTTATATAAGCAGCGCAACAAGACATGGAGAAGAGTGAATACGCAATGTCTGTATTGTCGGTATAGTAATTTCTGTATTTGATGTGAATGTGATATGAGGATATTTCCTAGTATATCGATCGTTAATATGATTATTTTTTCTATCATGTCCGCTGTGGTTATATTAACATCAAAACAATATTAAGTAATAAATAACACTTATTGGGGTGAGTTGTACTGCATACGCAGTGTCTTTATATTAAATGTTGTTTGTTCTAAACATTAACATGGTGTTTGACAACATACCTTTTTTATGTGCTGATTTGAGCAGAGAAAGCACAATGAATATTCTAATATACATTATAGTGATGTGTTTGTATCTTGTTGAGGAGATGGTTGATGATTGGCGATGGAAAAGAGCGCTGAATTATAATTGACGCGTATTTTGAGTCAAAATACTAATCATTTTGACGAACGAGTGACACTAGAGCAATGATAGATTGCATAGATATGCGCACATTTCTATATATTGAACTTTTGACGCGAGGCACACAGATATGATAACACGCAGTGTGTATGTTGCGACCAACGATACACATTATGCATTTTTTTAACTTTTTAAAATACGCACAATATTGATGTAGTATACAATATAAAAGCATTATGAATAATCATGTGTTTTTATCATAGTGATGACCATATTGCATATATGCAACTAGGTTTTCCGTAATATTTTTTGTAGGTACTAGAAGTGTTGTTTTTACTTCGATAGAATTGTGTGTATTTATGCAGAAGTGTGTATAGATTTTCTTTATTTAATATTTTACGAGAATTGTGCGATGGTTGAAGCTTAGTTAAAACTATTAATTATAAAGATAGAAAAAGTATTTTACTTCAGTACTTGCATTTACCAACAGAATTAGAGATAATGCCCTGCATAAGATTGAAAATTATATTTCATGGGGGTGGTGTTAACCAGCCTGCAATGGCGATCTATGAACCCGGTCAGGTCTGGAAGGAAGCAGCCGTAATAGATTATACATGTGCTAGGATATGGTTGACACCCGCCCTCTCCAGCGTTTTTATATTTTAATAATATTAGTACACATTGCTATTTATGTAATGACTATTCAATGAAGTTAGTTCATATCTCTCTCTATTGAGAGAGTAAACGAATTTTATATATTTCTATATATATAGAAGAATTATTTATTAAAAAGAAGTTTTTATTATGTATTTTACATATAATACAAAGATTGCTATCTCATATATTTGATTATATGCCTATTTTTTTAACGATGCGAATATACCATTTGAAAAAATTTTATGTATAGCTACGTTGTAATCATAGTGTAGTATAAGTGTGATTTATATAAATTATAGGGACTGCACTAACCTATGTATTATCAATACATAGGGTTATAGATTGCACTTGCAAGACTTACATATATAATATACAAAAAATCATTTGTAAGTCATCAGCTTGTTTTGAGATTTTGTGATGTTTGTGAGGGTTTTAAAGCAGATAAGGTATCGATTGGTTTTTTATGTGTATATAACACTAATGGTGTTCTCCTAACACTGTTTTTATGATTTTTTTTGCCATAATGTTCTGCTCAGTTTCATGGTGTGATCAATAGATATATCATACATTAGCAAAAGGATTCCGATATTCATGCTAGTTGAATATGAAACGTACTCATACATAGTATGTTATCTTTCAAGATAACACTGTCCAATCATTCTTTAATTCATATTTGATAGTAAGAGTTTATTTAGCCTATACTTTATAAGTGAACTATATGATGTTTATACATTAGAGAGTTTTGGATGGATTTTGTCATACAACAAATTTTCTGTTTTTCCTCGCATAGCATATGAAAATCATAACTACTAATTTAGTATTCGACTATCACTTCACATTGTATAAATTTGTTCTCCTGTGTTGGTCTCTGAGTTCAATTTGTTTTTGGCGTATTTTTGAGCGTCGTGCTTCATTGGTAAATTGATTCTTGTCTACTATTTCTAATTCTTCTTGAGATAACTGAGTTCTGTATTTTGCTGCTAGAGCTAGACCGGTGCGCTCAAGACCGTGTGATTTTAGCGTGTGTAAGAGACGAGCTGAATAGGTTAAATTTGGATTATTGAAGGATGCTTTTAGACGCTGACAGACATTCTGATAACGAGGTTTTTCGCTCAGGCTATCTAGTGTTTTTGCGATGCGATTTAAATCATGTAATAGGTGATGACCGATGTCTGATACAGGGTATTTAGTTTGTCCATCCTCCATATTGATGGTTTGTCCAAATTTACGACCTTCAGTAATAATCAAATTCCAATTTTTATGTGTACAAGCTAATTCTATGCTATCTATGGTGGGTGAATCAGCAATAGCACACCAAATTAGAAACATATCAAGGAAACAGATTTGCTCGGATGAAATTCCAATGGGAGAGAAGGGATTAATATCTAGCGAGCGTACTTCTATGTATTCCACTCCTCTACGTTGTAACGCATCTAATTGAGATTCGCCAGATAATGTCATGCGTTTTGGTCGGATGGGTATATAAAGTTCATCTTCAATCTGCAGTATATTTGTATTGAGTTGTAGACAGTTACCCTGATCATCTTGGACTCCCATTGCAATAAATTTTTCTGATGGCGTTTGAATTGCGATTTGTAGGCTTGCAATATATTCTGATAAATTATTAAAAGTAATATTTAGGTTGTGATCAGATGGATTGACATAGCCTAGATCACTTAATCGCAGCGAGGTTGCATATGGTAATGATAGCATACCGTGTTCACTATGTTCGAATGGAAGTGTGCTTTCACGACCATTCATAAATGAGGAGCAAATAGCTGGTGAGGCACCAAAAAGATATGGGATAACCCACCCAAACCGATAATAGTTACGTATTATTTGTAAATATCCTGCGGAAATGGCTTCTTTTCCATCTTGTGAATTATATATACCAGTCCGTTCTTTCCAGAATGAAAATGGCAAAGAAAAATTATAATGTACACCTGCAATCATCTGTATTAACGCACCATAGCGATTTTTTAATCCTTGACGATAATGCGTTTTCATTTGACCAATAGAGGATGAACCATATTGTGCAAGCTGTATTGGTTGGTCTGGATGCACTTTACATGGCATACTCATTGGCCACATTAGTTCTTCACCTAATTGACTAGAAACATAACGATGTATGTCACGTAAAAACACTAATAAATGATCAATATTGTCATCGACTGGTGTAATGAATTCTAATAATGCTTCAGCAAAATCAGTGGTAATCCATTGATGCGTTAAAGGTGAACCAAAAGATCTTGGGTGTGTGGTGGTCGCAAGAAATCCATCCGGCCTAATACGCAGGGTTTCGCGCTCAATACCGCGACCTATGCCTTTGAGGCAATGAGGATGAGATTCTAACCAGATAAGAGCATCTGATGCATTCGGGATCACATTGACCTCCCGCTAAGAGAATTTTATAATAATGAAACATGAGATGTATTATTTCTTTAAAGATAATACTTATGGGTCTGTAACACAGAGCGTGGCAGATCGCTCACAATAATTATAAATTATAATAAGTTATATTCAATTACCTAGAACATTTTGCGTGTACTATTTCGATATATTATAGTTTTATGATGATTTAACTCAGTGCATAGCTTACATAGAACAGCAGTGGATAACAATTCATATAAATACAAAAATGATTACATGCGTTGCATAACTATAGACAATGTATGAGATACGCACCTTAAATTACTTAGCTCTAGAATCATCAAGTATTCTATATTTAAAAAATATATTAATGGATTTGAGAAATTTTATCACTCAGTGTATTAAAATTTGATGCATCAGGTAAGTCATATATGGTTTATATAACATATTTATTAGTCTGAGTTTCGATTATTTATGATGTATTATCTCTAGATGAGGTATACATAGGTAGACTATCAAACTATCTGTTTTGTCTCCATAGCGAGGCAGATGTATTTTATACAATAGACAAAGACAAGAGAGGCTGTATCAGCTAAACAGCAGGTAGCAGAGATATGCGAAAAATACAACCTATTACGCTTATACGTATGGTGTAAGATATCATTTTTTCTGAAAAATTTCTAGTTTGTTACGGCTGTGTAACGTAGATTGATTAGGTAAATGAGCACATACAGTTCACCTTATGTTAAGTTTATCATGAATACCTTAAAAGCGTATTGTGTATACCTGACGACCAAAGTATTATAATTTTCGCATAAAAAAATAGTTTTACGGTTTGATTTACATCATTTCATACCAGATAGATTGATATCTAGTACATATATCTTAGTGTTGATGAATGTAATTAGAGTGAGAGATAAGTCTCACTAGTATTAGAAATATGTATTATGATATGCATCATTATATTTTATGCGTTTGCCAGAGCTTATTAATAATCTAAAAGGAGAAAAGAAGCATCCTGTGATATTGACAACATGTCAAACTAACCAACATCAAAAATATCTTGCACAGTTACCGAAAATTGCACAATCAGTGATGGGTTTTAGTACATTATTTTCACCATCTGAGTTTCGCAAAACTTTATTGGAAAAAATTTCTTCTGCCACGCATCGCATTTATATCGTAGCTCTCTATTTAGATAACGATGAAGGAGGTCAGGAAATTTTTGCTGCGTTATATGCAGCGAAGAACAAGACCCCTCATTTAGATATTTGTGTATTAGTAGATTGGCATAGAGCACAACGCTGTCGTCTTGGTGCTACCACCGAATTCACTAATGCGGATTGGTATTGTGAAATGTCTAAACAGTATCTGAATGGATGTATTCCTGTATATGGCATTCCTGTAAATACTAGAGAAGCACTTGGTGTACTGCATCTAAAAGGTTCTGTGATTGACAATACTGTTCTATATACTGGTGCTAGTTTTAACAATATGTATTTACATCAAAGAGATACATATCGTTATGATCGATATCAGTTAATTAGTAATAAAGTATTAGCGGATACAATGTTGCATTGGATCAAAACAGGCTTGTTGGAAGCTCCAGCTGTCCATCGTCTAGATCGATTGGAACGCCCTCAATATTCTGAGATTAAACATGTTGTTCGAAAGTTTCGCAAGGAGTTGCGTCGGTGTTGTTATAAGTTTAACAGTAATACTTCTAATGACCATCTTTCGGTCACGCCCCTCCTAGGGTTAGGGAAAAATAGTATTCTCAATAAAACTATTCACCATCTTATGCTATCTTCTAAATGCATGCTAATGATTTGTACTCCGTATTTTAACCTTCCAACATTATTAGTTCGTAATATCGTCTATCTCTTGCGTCAAGGAAAGGTGGTAGAGATTATTGTAGGTGATAAAACTGCTAATGATTTTTATATTCCAGAAGATCAACCATTCACCATGATTGGTACACTTCCTTATTTATATGAGATTAATCTTCGTTGTTTTCTGAGTCGGTTTCAACACTATATTAATAATGGACAACTAATGGTACGTTTGTGGATCGATGGGAAAAACAGCTACCATCTTAAAGGAATCTGGATAGATGATGAATGGATGATGCTGACGGGTAACAATTTAAATCCACGTGCATGGTGTTTAGATTTAGAAAATGCAGTTGTTGTTCATGACCCCCTAAGACAACTTTTAGAGCAACGTACTCATGAATTAAAGATCATTCGTCAACATACTACTTTCATACAATGCTTTCAGGATTTAGAGAATATTTCAGATTATCCTGATCCAGCACGCAAATTAATTTGTCGGTTGCATCGTATGCGTATCGATCGACTTCTGCGCCGTATTCTCTAGGTTATGCGAGGTATGGTGAAATGCAGGTAGTGATATTTGCACTTCTTTGAGGTATTACTGGTTGCAAAAGCATAGATTGTGAAGAAAAATGCATAATACAGTGACATTAGACTAAAAGATATAGTTATATTGATAGAGTTATATGATGTGTTTTATAAAATATATCTGAGCGGTATATATGCCTAGTTTGCGAAGGATCTGTGGCGAATAATTTTATAGAGATAATTATCATGCCGGTTGCATGTGATCTTATCAGTATATGAGAACAAAATGATAAAATTAACAGGCAACGCATATTTTTTTGATTATGGTTAAAAACAATCTTTTCGAGGTTCTGCATTTCAAAAAAGAGATAAGGAATAAACACAATGAATATAGCATGAAAAATTCTATTTTAAACATATTAGCTAGTATGCGCTAAAGTATGCAATAGGGCCAGTTATTTGGATAGATAATAGTAGAGATTTTGTCATAAAAAATAAATTATTGAATAAGTTGGATGTATGATAACAGTGATAATTTTGCTATCTAGCACACTGTAGTCTGTATCAGACCTCTGATACCATACGAAAAGCATCAATACTATTAGCATGCAAATCTGAAGCAGATTGTTGTGATAGCCTGGCTTAGTACGATAGAACAAAGCTATTACAGAGAATAATGCTAGTGTTTTTTCTAAAATACCAGGTTTCTGAGTATCGGTTAGTTGACTGTTCTGTTTCTAATAGAATTTTCTTAAAAAGTTTTCTAGAATTACTGTAAGCTATCATCTTAAGTCACATGCGATAAGTGACTGATTTACAGGTATTTTGTACTAACAGGTTGCTGGATACTCCATTGTAAAAGCCCACATGCAAACAGGTCATGTGCGCATAGTTTTTATTTTAATTTGCTAAAACAGAATCAGAGACTAATTGATCGAATTAAGCGATGGTGGCACATACTTGAGATGTAATGCATGTAGAATATCAAAAAAAGGAGAGCTATATGCTACTCAAAATGTATACTATAGTCATAATGCAAGATAATATATTATGTCAAGACTGAATAGTTTAAGTGAGAACCCTATCATGAATCAATGGAGATAGCAGTAAAAATACAGCACATAAATGAGAAGATTAACTATCAGATACTGCACGATTTTCAAATATTATTAAGGATCATAGACCGTATTTCAGCATCTTTATGAAGATAGTTTGATATGCAGCACAGTGCACAGAGTTCTTAATATCGATGATTATATTGTTGGTGATCGTTTTTACACAAAAAATCTGTTCGTATACTAGAAATTATAACTGGTGTTTCATGAGGATGCAATCCCACCTGTTTTCTTAAAGTTTATTACATTATAGTTGTATATCTATTAGAAAGAGATATACAACTATAATCGCAATGAGTGTATAACTCGAATAGTTATACAGCATAGCTATATGATATAAGAAGTCTGTGTCAAAAAATGTGAGTCATATTCTATAAACAATTAAAGTATTGTTGCTCACAATGCTTCAAAAACAGTTATGACAAATGAATTGCCACTAAACATCCTACCATAAGTAGTAATACTTATCTCCCTGCTTTAGCAAACCAGCAATATAGTTCTAAGGAGTGGTCTGGGTGTTTATAGTGATGATAAATAGTATTTTGTAGACAAGTATGATCTATGGTTTTTAAGAATAAGAGACAAAGCTTGCCGTTTATTACTCTTAGCGTGAATTATCTCTACCAGTCTTTTAGGTACGTAAAATATTAACATTCTTGTATTTTTAAATCACGGTGCACGGATTGGAGATTTATATGTTTATGTATCGTAAGTACTTATGTAAACTGAGAGAGGATATTTTATTTCTTCAAGTATAGAGAGCCAAGGACATTATATGAAGAAGATGATATCTACATGTATATTGATTGCAATTATGGTAACATTACCAGGATGTATCACTGGGATAATGGTTAGTGCAGCAGTAGCCACTAAAGTTATCACTGATCCACGTACTTTTGGTACTCAAGTAGATGACACCACTGTAGAGATTCGTGTAAATAATGCTTTAGACGCAGACCAACAGATTCAAAAAAACACTCATATTGTTACTACTGTTTACCAAGGTAAAGTGTTGCTTACAGGGCAAGTACCAGATATGACTTTAGCAGAGCGTGCGCAGAATATTATTACAAACATTCATGGTGTGCGAGAGGTCTATAACGAGCTTCGCATTAAAAATCAAGTTCATAGCAGAACTGTATCCTCCGATCTGTGGATTACTGCCAAGGTGCGTTCGCAATTATTATATAACGAGCAGGTCAGATCCTCACACATTAAAATTCATACTGAAAACAGTGAAGTGTTTTTGCTCGGTATTGTTACTAATATAGAAGCGGTGATCTCCGCAGAGATTGCTAGCAGGGTGAGCGGTGTACGGCATGTGACTACTGTCTTCACTATTTTAAAAGAGTGATAATATGAGATATGCCACATGGCATATCAATACACTGGTACTATTGATACATAAAGGTGTATTCTATAATGAGTTTTTTATCGTAACGGGAATACTCAAAGAAGTAGGGTCTATAGGTAGAGTGTAATTAAGTATGGTTTTTGTAGAAGATTACAGCTATTTTATACTAGCATGATATAATTGGTGATGTATGTCCATAATAATATATGATGGTGCTCTATAAAAACTTTAATTTATGAATGATTAATGCATATGCTTTTTAAGCAATCAGTTTGTAAAACAGATTGTATATTTACCTATTGATTAGGCATTCTGTAAAATAGCTTTTATGATATATACATTATGATACAGAGATGCATGAGGTAGTTCACCTGCTATTATACTCCTGTGAGGAGTATGTGTTATAATATAATAATGAGATGTAATCTATTGCTACACACTTACTTAGCATTTAGTGTAGATGAATATCTATATCAATAATCTGATTTACTCAGATATGTTTGCGATTGGGAGACGATAGATTAATATGAGATTCTAAGGCGTTTCTTATTAAGAAAGATGAATTCATAAGAATTTTTATTAACTTAAATAGGCTGATATGCCTATCGTATTTTTGATATAAAAATATTTTCATTGAAACATACAATTAAAAGTTGTATATATTTGACATATCATTGTGTGCATTTAGTTATAGAATGTTTTAAGAAGTTACCGACTTTATAGTATCACAATATTCATAATATAGATAATATGACTGAGCATGTAAGCTATAGCAAATATGTCGCTCATATATACAGACATCAAACAACAGATTGAGCATGCAAGCGAGATGCATTAGATTAATGATTGTAAACTGATCGTATAAATTCTTGTCTAGTCTCATTATTTGTTTTGAAAAGACCACCCAAAGCAGTAGTAGTGGTTGTACTAGTAGTATCACGAATACCGCGCGCTCTTACGCAATAGTGGGTTGCTTCAATAAATACTGCTACATGCTGTGTATCCAGTATGATCTGTAATGCTACTAGAATTTGCTGGATCAGTCGTTCTTGTACCTGAGGGCGAGAAGCAAAGAATTGTACGATACGGTTAATTTTTGATAAACCGATTACCTTGTTTTTTGGAATGTATGCAACTGTAGCTTGACCATCAATCATAACAAAATGATGTTCACAGATGCTCGTCAGGTTAATGTTACGGACTGTAATGATTTCATCAATATGGATTTTATGTTCAATTAAAGTAATTTTTGGAAAGTTTGCATAATCTAAACCGATAAATACTTCATCAATGTACATTTTTGCAATACGTGATGGTGTTTCTGCGAGACTTTGATCCTCTAGATTCAGATTTAATAAATACATAATCGCAGTCATGTGTTCAGTGATTTTTTTTTTGCGGTTTGTATTATCTATGTCATGTGGCTGTATCCGTAATGGAGTTTCAAGCCCGTATGATACTAGTACTTGATGTACGCGTACGGCTTCTTGGCTCCAGTTATCTCTTGCCATGCCTTATTTCTCCAAGCGATTAGGGTGTGCTATTGTTATGATGAATATCATATTGTTTATTATAACTTAGTTACTGCATCAATAAATGCATTTATTATGTACATTTAATCAGGTGCTTATGCATGATTCTCAAATACAGTACGCTAAAAGTATCTCTATGTTGTCGTTGGTTTTTTACGGTGTAAAATATAGGTGTACATGGGTACATTCACATTTTCAATTTATAAACTTTTCTAATTTTTTTGTACAATGCAGGGAAATTAGATTTTTTTGTAATAGAAGCGCGATTGAATTTGGTAAGTATAGAGCATCTTAGTAGTAATATGCTATCTCTATATCATAGATAGTATGTCACGGCACAGCATAATTTTTTTTGTAAAAAGAATGATTGGAATAAATAGATATGGCGAGCGTAATACATAGAGAATAAATAAGATGGATATTACAGATAAATCACGTATTCACCTAGCATGCTATCGAGGCATGCGTGAGCTAGATTTATTAATCATGCCTTTTTTTCAATATGAATTTGACACTTTAAGTGTAGATGAAAAAAATTTATTTGTCTACTTATTAGAGCACGACGATCCTCAGTTACTTCGTTGGCTAATAAATTCTGAAGTACCCGAAGATGTTAATTTAAAAAAAATTATAGAGAGAATTCAGCAGAGCAATCAATACAGACTCCCTTGAACATGATTTTGTAGGTATGTGGTATGATAAAATTAGTGATATATAGCAGATACATTTGCTATATATATGGTTTATTGGTTCAGTGTATATATCAGGATGTAGGTTGGATTTCGATAGAAAGAGTAGAAGCGCTAGAAGGGAGGGGAATTATTCCTATGATTGGATTTTTTATTTTTTCTATGATTGTATTTTGTTAGTAATAATAATCGTGAGGTTAAATTTATGAAATTTCATTACGGAATATATATAAATCAAAAATAACATGTCTTTTAAACCGTAATTCATCAGATCTTTATTGCGAGAACATAAAGCGCACTGTGTGGTGAGCTATGACCATTACATATAGCGATATAAAAATCGTCAGCATATAGAAGTAAGGTTCACCCGGTAATACAGCCAGGCTGTATTGACAATCCACATACTTTACAGTATCCATGTCAGGTATTGTGACGTATATTTAGGCAGTGCTAAATACGCTAGTGAGAATTTATGGGTGTAATGCTTATTAATTAATGATCATGAAGCAATGAATTAAGCATATGATAGAGATCAGAATATCTCAGCTGAGTAAATGTTAGTTTTTATAAGGATAGAATAAAAAATAAAATTTAAAAAAAGCTGCGAGTTGCGCCTATCTAAGATGTGTGTAGATCAGCTGTTTCTGGCAGTCACCAGCGGTCACGAAAGGTCAAAAAGATTAATTATAATCAGTCATACAATAGTATAAGATGGTAGAAAAACAGTGTGATCTTTTTCTTGTTTTTGTTTTTAATGTATGGCTAACAATATTGGTAACAATTACTGTATCATACAGTTATCGTATGACATAATCCACGAAAAAAATCAGGTCTAATACAGAGGTCATGCATAATAGTCTTAAACGTTTTCCAAAATAATCAAACGCCATTAGGTGGTTATAACTACTTAATTTTAATTATCACATTACATTACATACATTTCTGCAGTATGAGTAGCATGTATACAATTTATGAAAGAATTTTAGACAGTCGAATTAATTGTTTTTGAAAAACTTTTAGTTATTAATTGCATATTAATATATTCATGTAATTATTTATCACAATCATTGAATATACTAAGTTGGTTGAAATAATTTATCAAAATAATGAAATATATTTTACGTACATCAGGTATAACGTTAAAATCGTGATTTGTACATGTTAGAAAGGAAAAATTATGTGGTTAAATGATGATTCCCCCGCTGTGCATCACAGAATAAAGATTTCTTATTTTTTTTAACGTTTTCAAATAAGTATGTATATGTTGTGAAATTTTCATAAAATTAACAATAGATATACCTGTTTTTTGAGATCTATAGAGCGCTATTTTGCTTTTTTAGAAAAAATACAATATTTTTATATTAAGTGGAAGTATTTCATTAAATTCTACTTAGACTATCAGTCTATCATATTGAGTTGTTATCTAAGAAATATGACTTTTGGAGCAAAGTGAGTGTTATCTATGAGTTGAGTATAACGCGGATTCTTAGCTTGATCACGCGTTGATATATCTAGATTAATTATAGTAACCTTACTAGGTTAAGCGGGGAGTCTATTTGCTTCTAATAAAAGTGAATCCAGTGCATAATTTGATCTAAACATGTGGTATAAAACACATAGAATCTTTAAAATGCGATGTTTGTATTTTATCTGATCTACAAGACGTATACTAAGGTACGCATAATATAGTATATACTAGCATAGCAAAAAGGTCTGTGTCTGTAAGTTTTTAAAAATATCGATTGATCCAAAGATTTGCAGTGTATCATGTTCATATAATAAGCATATGTTCTACTAACACTGTGATTCATTTTTCTGATCAGTATAGAGATAGAATTTGAGCCAGATTTAAATGTTATATAGTATAATAATGCGATATGCTATTATGCTGCGCATAAGACATATGCAATTGATGATGAGCAGCGATAATTTTTACTGTTAGTAAAGATATTATAATCTCACTGTTTTAGTGACAACTCATTTGTTGTTGACATAATTTGTCATTTGTCCGTGCGTGCACCTTTCATATCGGCTCTAAAATAACGCGCACTGTATATAATACACGCTCTTTCCGAGACGTTAGTCTCGAAAATAATTGACTGAATTGAGCCGATTAGCATAATGATATCACTCAATATCCCAACCTTGATAACCTTATTTCGCATAGCCTTAATTCCATTTTTTGTATTAGTTTTTTATTTGCCATTTCAATGGGCACCTTTGGTATGTGCATTAATTTTTATTTCTGCAGCCGTTACTGATTGGTTCGATGGTTTTCTTGCGCGTCGTTGGAAGCAAACCACACAATTTGGAGCTTTTTTAGATCCCGTAGCTGATAAGGTGATGGTCGTTATAGCACTTGTATTAATAGATGAATACTTCCATTCGTGGTGGATTACTTTACCAGTATCGACTATGATTGCTCGTGAAATTATTATTTCTTCTCTTCGTGAGTGGATGGCAGAAATAGGTAAACGCAGTAGCGTGGCGGTTTCATGGGTCGGTAAAATTAAAACTGCTATGCAGATGTTAGCATTATTTGCTTTACTGTGGCGCCCAGATCATCTAGTGGAAGGTGCAGGAATAACAGCATTATATATTTCAGTGGTGCTCACATTTTGGTCTATGCTACAATATTTACATACGTCACGTAGTGACTGGTGGAAACGTGAATCAAAATAATTGAAAACTAATACGTTTATGCATAAGGAGAATTTTATTGACTCTGAGCGTCAGATCAGTACAACGCTAATGCGTTCACTCTATATTTTCGCAGAGTAGATGTCAAAAAGTTGAATGAGATTAAAAAATTTTTTGATGAATAATATATCATATACGAATAATATTGTTATATCTACAATAGATTCTGGTATACTGTTTTTAATCAGGTAGTATGCCTGATGTATGATCAGAGCTAAGGATAAGGTGTACTAATAGGTACAGACAGATAGCGGGGCGAGAGGGGTCATTAATTACTACGCAGATACTATTCCAGCATATGGGCGCGTTGGCAGAGTGGTCATGCTACGGACTGCAAATCCGTCTACCTCGGTTCGACTCCGAGACGTGCCTCCAGTAGAGTTAGCCCGGGTGGTGAAATTGGTAGACACAAGGGACTTAAAATCCCTCGGCTTATAGCTGTGCGGGTTCAAATCCCGCTCCGGGCACCACTTCTAGTCACATCTACATAATTACATAATCATCAATAATCAAAGCATGTCTGAAAAGTATATTTTGTTTTTACAAGGGTATGAATCTTTCTTGAGATAAGATAAGATCGTCATCTTTTAGTTGGTGACTATACATTATGAATAATTTCATGAAGTGATATTTTGGTTTTATAAGTATAGTGAGATGAATAGAAAAAGATGCAGACAATTATTTTGTATTTTTATATTTTGTGTGCATAAAATTACATTTGGTTTAGTTTTGCCAGATCTTCAGAAAAAAATATTTTTTGAAATGATGATAGTTTATCATATTAGAATGAAAGATAATAAAGGTTATAGAGAGAAGTTCTTCTAATTTTACTGTACCAAAGGTATGGCGATATACGCTAAATTCTTCACAGGGTTTTAAGATATCACAAACGTTCATATTAAATATGTTAAAGATGACATAAATTCCAATAACTTAACTCTTGTCGTGCTTGATGTAGCAATAAATGTGCTATCATAATAAATATATATTCTATATCTTACATTTCCTTGAGAGCGATTATATAAATAATAACTGTGATAACTTTATGCTGTAGTGATAAATTAGGTATTTTGATCATTGCAGAAAAAAGAAATTGATCATCATAGATTCTAATACTGTACACAGCACATAATATGTGCAGCACAGAATATTTTTAGAATCAATTTGTCTAAAGAAGCTGGGGGGTTATGGGAGCTATTTTTTTGGCTTTGATATTTTATGCACATTAAATTTATTGAAATGTTTAGCATGTCGGAAGGGTACATTTCATAGTTGTATAGAGGTAGTGTACATATGATGATAAAAATCACTGTGTGAGAAGCCATAAAAATTTCTATCAACAGACACAAGAAGTAATTCATATTGTATGTCTTCTATCACACAGGCTTTTTGTTAGTGTTTAACGTAAAATAAATATTTGAGTTATGTAATGAAACTGTGATTCTATGTTTTTAGAATGGTAACTGATGATAAAAGCATTGACAGACGGAATGGTTTACGGTTTAATTAATTTGAGCCCGGATAGCTCAGTTGGTAGAGCAGTGGACTGAAAATCCCCGTGTCCTTGGTTCGATTCCAAGTTCGGGCACCATGATGAGAATTATTGAAAATACAGCAACTTATTCTATACTTTATTAAAATAGAATCTTTTTTCAAAGAAGATATTATATTCTGCAGTTCATGCATTGCACATAAAATAATGAGAATGAAACAGAATGCATCAAAAAATTGATGGTATATGCAGATCACTATATGCCATTAATTTTATATCTATAATTTGCAAGATCCATTATATATTGTATAGTACATAACTTTTATTTTTTAAAGAATTTTTTGAGATTTTGTGTTTTAAAACAGGTTGTCTGAAATGAAAGATTTCACTTAGTTGAATAAGTGTTGGTTAAGTGATAATAAATTACTAGTTTGCACCATTGTGGTTTTTAGGAGAATCCTGGGATAGGAAGCTTGTTAAGCTCTACATTATGATGGAGATAGGTGCATTCAATTAAATGCATATACAACAAATATACATACAAATATGTTTGTATCTTTTGACTCAAGGTAACAACTGACTTTATCAGTGATGTAAAAATATTTGTTACATCACGATATGCGCCATGCAAATTCTTTATTGAGCGTATAAGAATGATTTATATAAATTTTCATTGTTTTCTGCGTTATTATATAAATAAAACTTATATATACTATATCATTAATAAATTTTTTAACAGACCTCAACGTAAAGAGATCTAACATGTTTAATATTTATGCTGAACACCGTCAGAAGAATGGTACAGGATCCAGTCGTCGCTTGCGTAGAGCAGATCAATTACCTGCAATTATATATGGTGGACAAGAATCTCCAATTAGTATTACTCTAGATCAGAATCCTATCATGCATTTGCAGTATAAAAGTGATTTTTATACCACAACTTTAAGTATTATGATAGACGGTATAGACATTAAAGTAAAAGTACAAGCAGTTCAGCGCCATCCATTTAAACCCAAACTCCACCATATAGATTTTATACGAATTGCATAGGTAATATACTAGTCAATCTTTTATGGCTGCACGTAATAAAAACTATGTGATTGCAATAAAGTCTCGATGATCGTTTGATATATTTTCTATGATATATTAAGATACAGGTGATGCACACTAGTTTTATAGTTTGTATTTATACTTCTTGTTTGACACAAAACATATAGATAGCCTCAAAAAAGTTACATACTTTTTTTATTTATCATTAGAGTTATTATGTATAATACGATGATTTCTTTCATATTATGCGTAATACTAAATGAATAATAATAACGTTATTAGTTTTAAATAAAGAAGTATTTTTAATACTTTTATCATACCAGTAACAATAAATTATTGACAATATGACGAATTTTAGATTTCATAGTTTTGCCACCAGATATAAATAATAAAAAAGAGCATCTGTATTGTTTTATTTTAGTATCCTTTCTTATGCGCTTCTATATTATTGGAGTGAAGATCATCATAGAGGCGTAGTTAATAGAATGAGTGGTTACCGTGACGATGTTCAGTGACATCTTTAACTCCTTTTAGTTCTGGAAACTTAGCTAATAACTCCGTCTCTATACTATCTTTTATAGTGACACTTATCATGGCACAACCATTGCATCCTCCGCTAAACTGCAGAATAACATATCCTGTAGTAGTGATATCAATAACAGAGACTTGGCCGCCATGTTGAGATAATTTTGGGTTAATTTCTGCTTGAAGAAGGGCGTTTACTCGTTCAATAAGCGGAGAATTATCATTAATTTGGCGTGCTTTAGCATAAGGTGCTTTTAGTGTAAGTTGAGTATGCATCTGATTTATGATATAGTCAATTTCAGCATTTTTGAGATACGGAGCACTAACTTCATCAATAAATACTGACATCTGATTAAATTTTACCTCTGTATCAGTAGTGTCTACTTCGTAAGGCGCGCAATAGGCCACACCACATTCTGCGTTGTATGTGCCAGGATTAAGGACAAATACGCGAATCTGAGTACCATGTTCTTGTTGAGATAGAAGCTCTGCAAAGTGTTCTTGAGCCGCTTGAGTAATAGCGATCATTTCAAATCTCCATCGTGGATTACAGTCATTAACTCTCATGTATGCATCATTATAGTTATAATTGTCAATTATGAACAGGATATCATTGTATGAAGTGTAAAAAAACTTAACACAATTGATTATTCTTGATTCTTTGTGTAATTAAAATATGCATGATATTTATAGTAATTTATGAACGATCCATAAGTATTCATGTGTCTCTTATAGCAAAAGAATATACAAAAATTTAGATATAGACAATTAGAGAGGCATTACGTGCACCACGATAGTGGAATGAGGCAAGCATAGGTGTATATGTATTATCGTATAGTTTCTGGTTTTTTCACAAGATCCTATCGACCACCGCAAGCTAAGCTGGTAATCTTAAGAGGCGATTCATGTCATAATTGAACGTATATAGAGCATAAATTTATACTTTTGCAAGAAAAATGAAGCGTCATATTATAAGGTATTTGGTACTTATTCAAAACAATTATTTTTATTTACGTGCTTTCCAGTCTAGTTGGGAGAAATTCACAGGATAGATGTCGTGAGAAATGGACTCAATAGTATTAAAGAGATAGATCATTTATAGAGATTTATGTTGTTATCTTGGAGGAATAAGCTTGTCGATAGCAAGGGGATGCATATACTTAATGATCGCTATGATGTATAATTGTAGATGATTACAAGTGGATAATATATTAAGATTTTTTAAAATATGTAATAAGATCAGTAAACATTATTATATGATAGTATGTGTATATAAAGTGCATATCTTTTTAAAAGAATGATAGGCATATAGTATAGAAGAGATTTTTACAGTTTCCACGTAATTACTATACGCAACCTTTAGGAGGCAGCGTTTTTGTGCACTAATTTGAGATGGCTCACCTCACCTCAAAATAAAACTACAGATGATAAAGATTAGTTAATAATATAATAGAGATAGTTGCTGAGCATTGAAAGTAAATAAACAGTGGATGTAAGAATCATCGAGAAATTAAAAAGTCTATTAATACCGTTTAGAGCTGCTACTCGATATGCTTCGGCCATTGTCGGGTAGTTAAAGGTAGTATTTACAAAGTATTCAAGTGTATTTCCGCCATTTTTTTGTTCCATGATGGCTTGTCCAATATGAATAATTTCAGCTGCTTGTTCACCAAAACAATGAATACCTAGAATTTCTTTAGTTTCTCGATGAAAAAGGATTTTTAAACTACCTACATTCATACCGACGATTTGTGCACGAGCAAGGTTTTTAAACTGTGCTCTTCCTACTTCATATGGTATTTGCATCTCTGTCAATGCCTGCTCAGTGTTGCCAACAGAGCTTATTTCTGGTATGGTATATATACCAGTTGGGATGTCTTTTATCAAATGTGTTTTTACCTTACCCTGAGTGATTGCTTGTGAAGCCAGACGACCTTGATCATAAGCTGATGAAGCTAAACTTGGATAACCAATAACATCTCCTACCGCGTAGACATTTTCTTGTTCCGTTTGATATAAGTGATTGACTTTTAAAAGACCTCGCATATCTGCCTGAAGGCCAATATTTTCAAGCAACAATGAATTAGTATTACCGGAACGACCATTGGCATAGAGTAAGCATTCTGCTTTTAATTTTTTGCCTGATTTAAGGTGTATAATCACACCATCACCTAGCCCTTCAATTTTTGTAAATTCTTCATTCGGACGAATAACCACCCCATTATTCCAGAAATGATAGGAAAGTGAATCTGACATTTCTCGATCTAAAAAAGAAAGCAAGCGATTGCGTGTGTTAATTAAATCAACCTTTGCAGATAACCCTCTAAAAATTGATGCATATTCACATCCAATGACTCCAGCACCATAAATAATGACGTGTCCAGGTTGATGATGCAAAGTTAGAATAGAGTCGCTATCGTAGATACGAGGGTGTGTAAAATCAATATTAGGTGGGTGATAAGGGCGCGAACCACACGCTAAAACAAATGTATTAGCTGTTAGTCTTTTAGTTTTACCATCACTCATAAGCAATTCAATAGTATGAGGATCAATAAAATAAGCATTACCTTGAAAAACATCGCAATGATTACGCTCATAGAAATTCTGACGCATATGAGCTTGTTGATTAATGACATTTGTAGTATTATTGAGAATATTGCTAAAAGAGAAATCTATTAATCGCATATGATTGTTGTAGAGAGGATTTTGATTAAACTCAATCATTCTACTTACAGCATGGCGTAGTGCTTTTGAGGGTATGGTACCCCAGTGTGTGCAACCACCACCGATATTATGATATCGCTCAACGACAGCAATATGAAATCCTTGTTTTACTAATCCCATCGCAGCACCTTCTCCACCGGGACCAGAGCCAATCACAATAGCGTGGTAATCATAAGGTTTTTTCATTCTTATGTGTCCTATACTGTGTATGATTATGTTATGTATGTTTAATATTTTAACATATTACAAAGAACTTCCTAGCTCTAAGCTCTAACTGCATATTATATTATGGTATATTCATGCATCAACTACATACATAGAAAGAATATTTATTCTCAGAAGAAATATATTGAATAATATTATTCCTGAGTGCATCTATTTCTACATAAAATAAAAAGATCTAGAAATAAAAATGATGCTAAGTAAAGTAAACGTACATCTGTAATCGTATATGCTTAAGGAGGTAATGTGTAGTTTATATATCGTAAACCATAAAATTGTCAGTGGGATTTGATCATTGTCTGTTATCTACAAGATTAAAAGATAGGCTTGTGAATACCATAAGCACTCATTGCATAGTTAAACACATACAATATAAGACTAGAAGTAGTTATTAGGATATGTAATAGTGACCTCCTTAACTTTAGGATGTATAAGTACAGGTGGTTATTAGTATTGTACTATGCCACATTATTGTGTATGTTTGATATTTTTTATTGTGTATGTACGTGTTTATGCAGTTTTTGCGATGTTAGACATATGAACGTTTGATGACAAATTTCAAACTATATCGCTATTCGCGTAAAGAGGCGTTATTAAATTATACAACACTAGACTGAATAGCAATGATATACTATGCTAAATAAGAATAGATAGTAATTTTTACTATGCATTCTTGAATCCTATTCCATCAATTTATAAGGAATATAGTCATTGACTAATGATATAAAATGAATACTTTTTTAAATATATGGGTAGAAAAGGATCTATCTCTGTACTAGATAAAACGGCAGGCTACATAGCGATCATTTTGTAAGCTGATCATCTCAGTGATATAAATATTATTTTCTGCGGGGTTGGTTCGGAGGAATCTTGTATATTCAATATGGTTATCACGATTCGTTTTAGTCTAACACTCATAATATTTTCTAGGCGAACATTGTCTGGATTGTAATTATACGTCACACCAATGGTGGAATAATATAATATAATATAATACATTTAATACTGTTGTTTATTATGTGCAAATCAATATATGGTTAAGTTTTTTGTGTTTTTATCGTGCTGATTGTATTGAATTTTTCTTGTATTGATTTAACAAACAAGGTAAGGAAAGATTCCATCTTATGTATCATACCTCATTTATATATATCGTTACAAGTTATGATGCGAATGGAGCGCAAAAACAAAGATGATAAATGCTTTGTTACTAGATGTAGGGTCATATCACTACATGTAGCTACGATAAAATACTGTATAATGATTAATTTAATCATTATACAGTATTTTATATGTCAAAATTGAAATAGATTCGAATGATTTTGAAAGGGAGATCATTTAATATATAGTAATTCAGTCTTCTAATTTTTCAATTTTTTGTAATTCAGTAAAAATACATGTAAATATTTTATATATGTTAACAAAGATATTATTTCTTGGTATTATAAATCTCAACTTTTTATCAGTATTGGCATGGATGTTAATGGAATAAATATATATCTTAATAAGATGACATAAAATATTATAGAATAATATATGTGTAATGTAGAGCCATAAATAATGAAGACTAGACTAGTTTTTTCTTAAAATAAGATATCTCATTTCTTAGAGATAATCTTAATAGAATTATGTAATGGATAGATTATGTGTATATACGTATAATTTTAAGTCGTCTGATTATATTTATGAATGTTATTCATACCACAATATATGATATTGTATCATTATACAAATTTAAGGATAGATCAGAATGTGTTGGGTATGAAAATATACACGATAAATGTAATAGCAAGATATCATTATTTTCAGATATAATATTTAAATTTATGTTTTGTCATTTTTATATTCTTGGTTTGATACGTATGTTAATATAATCAAATATTTTATTTTTAGAATGATAATAGTTTCCAGAATTTAAGTAAATTATAGAGAGAATAAAAGGTATATATTCGCCATTGTAGTTTACAGTATAAATACTCTGTTCTATTTTAGAATCATTTATTGACTATAACATTATACATTATGTATTATTATTTCGAATAAGCATTTTAAATGATTTTATCAAAAATCTAACTCTAGATCAGAGATCAGTGATTACAAGGTATGCACCTATACATAACATAATTTTATTCGCAAACACGCATATTTTTTATTTATGACCAGAATTATAGCTTGCGCAGATTGTGGATACAAGAATAGATCTTGTATACAAATGTATAGAATTGAATGTAATGAGATTATAGATAAGAGCATTGCATGCCTGTGTCATAATGTAATAAGTAGCATAATATAAATATATATGATTTGCACTTATTAAGTTTAGTTCATACTATGCAAGTAAGTCTAGAACATAATACGATGTAGACTCTGATAAAAGAAAAAGCAATTTCATCATTTTTATTATTTATAATTTTTGAGTGAGCATATGAAAATATTTTCATTTTTGCTTATCCGATAAATACCAAAGAGCACAGACAAGTGTTATGCACCGCATAGTCTTATGATCATAATATCTAGTATGGTTTCTTATCGCTGTATAATATATAGAAATGCATAATTAGATAAAGTGTATATAAGAGAGATCACAACTATGCTAATGATTTATGTACATGCATTGTATAGTACATAATAAGCGAAATGGCATATCATATTTTTAATAACATAATTGTTACATTAAATATATTTATTTATAAAAAATTTATCTTGCTACACTGTTCAGTGTAGAATTCGAGGTATTTAAATTAGTATGATTATAAGAAGATTATTAATATGTTACAGAGATGGAATTAGCATTAAATAATTTATTTATATCAGACAATTCAGTGTAGATACTGATCTTTTATAATACCAGCTTATATATTATTTTTGCCGATATGAGCGCTATATTGTAGAGGTTTTTATTTGCAATAGAAGGTTCATTCTATAATCTAGTACGGGAAATTGGTATGTATTGCTATTTTTCTTTTACGATTCCAGTAATTTATATGATCGCTTATATATGAAGAATATTGATCTAGATTTAAGGTATAAGTTAAATCAAATAATCCCAGTGAGATGGTAGCATGGTATTAAGGATTTCAAGTTATAGATCAAGTAATATTAGGATGTAATGTGGAGTATACGAGAAGTAGAAAGAGGAATTCTATATAAGTTATCTATCTTAGTTTTTTTCTAACAGTAGAGATAACATACTATTGATGTTTTATTTTAATTGCTAGACAGTTAGCGTACTCTACTATCACAAATATTTTAGTAATCAGAAAGTAAGAAATTATGGTATATGTGTGATCACACAGAAGTGATGTGTGTTTCTATTGTCAACATGATATAGAATATGTGTCATGCAGATACCATCCGTGTGTACAATTAATACACAGTGGTGATTTACGTTTTTGTAATTGATGACGATCATATTTCATTTTTTAAGGGGTGCTATGTTATCAGAAGTCTTCTGATGACTATATATTAACATATAATTGTCTCGTGCTGTTTTGTAAGGGAAGTAGGCATAGTAAGTTTGCTTTTCTTATTTACTGAGGAGTCTTTTCTGACAGCTTAGGAAGTATTATAGGTTATTAATTAACGTATCAATGAGTGCATATGAAAAGAGAGTCGAATTTCCATAGAGAGTTGATGCTTCCTCGTTATTGGATTACGTGGCTTGGTATTGCTTTCTTATTTTTTTTAGTTTGTCTTCCATACCCACTCCTATATAGGTTGGGAATTTTTATAGGGCGTATCTCTATGCGTTTTATGAAGCGCCGTGTGTTTATTGTACGTCGTAACTTAGAGCTTTGTTTTCCAGATATGAATAAAACTGCTTTAGAACGGTGTGTGAATAGTAACTTTGAATCTTTAGGTATTGGCTTACTGGAAACTGGTATGGCTTGGTTTTGGTCTGATCGTCGAGTAAAAAACTTGTTTAGTGTTAAAGGCCTTGAGAATCTGAAAATGGCTCATGCTAGTGGAAAGGGTATTCTAATGATTGGTTTACATTTTATGTCTCTTGAACTAGGTGGGCGTGCAATGGGGTTGTGTCATCCTCTTATAGCCATATATCGTCCTCATAATAATAAATTAATAGAGTGGGCTCAAACTAAGGGAAGGTTGCGCTCTAATAAAGCAATGATGAATCGACGCAACTTGCGAGGCGTTATCCGTGCGTTGAAATCCGGTGAAGTGGTTTGGTTTGCGCCAGACCAAGATTATGGCCCAAAGGGTAGTGTTTTTGCTCCATGGTTTGCTGTTCCAAATGTAGCTACAACTAGTGGTACTTGGGTTTTAGCACGCTTAGCTAAGCCAGCATTAATGACTGTTGTCTTTTTACGTAAAGAAGATTGCAGTGGTTATGAATTAGTAATTGAAAAAGAGATTCACGATTATCCATTAGACAATGAAATACAAGCCGCTAGATATATCAATCATGTCATTGAGTCTGAAATTATGCGAGCTCCAAATCAATATATGTGGCTGCATCGTCGATTTAAGACCCGTCCAGAGGGAATGAGTTCATTATACTGAGTAGTTATTCTATAACAATAGTGTAAGTGTAGTGGTATTATTTACGCATGGCAAGATAGTACTAGATAGAGTAGTAGGTTTAATAAATCACTTGTACTATAATGCATTGTAAATGGGATTTAAAACAGTATTTCGCTAGATTAAGAAATAGTGGAAGATTATACCAATAAGTTAAAGTAGGCAATAAATATTACACTTGAATTTTATAGGATGTGTACTCATAGGAATATGATTAGATAGTGTATATGTGTGTATGTGTGCTACGTTTTTATAGGGAGTGAGCGAATCAAAGTATCGAAAAGAACTTGTGATTATTATAGAAATATGCTAATTTTTTTATAAGATATATCACGTCCATCATGTTGAAGTTAAATGCAATCAAAATTATATCGTTAGGATAAGGAGTATCTTAAGTTTGAATGATATATTTTGAACATCATACACCGTGATATCTACAATAATAATTTATGAAATTAGAAAATTTTATAGTCTCTGTTATATAAGATTTTGTTGAGTATCAATGTGAATGAGTGCCAAAAAAATCATAGCATATTTTTAGAAATTACTAGAAGCGTGATATTCGTACATTGTGGCATACTTTGATATAAGTAGTGCATACCATCGAAGTCAATATAGTGTGTAGTAATGGCTATTAGAAATGCTTCTTGATTGTAGACAATATGTATTCTAGAAGATGGTGTGATGTAGCTGTAGTTTGCATTACACCTTATTTCATATCAACAAATTAATAATATTAGTGCGGCCTGTATTCATTAATAAACATAAACAACTGATTACTGTCGATATACAGATAGATAATAGCGAATGAATGTACTATACAAATGTTTCCGGTGCACTACGAAAGAGCAGATATGCAGAAAAAATTACGTGTAGATTTTTAATGCCGATTCTTGGTGTCGGTGTGGATATTATTGAGATAGCACGTATTACAGCAATAATTGCTCGGGTTGGTGATCGATTAGCGAAACGCGTCCTAAGTCATACTGAGTTTAGTCAGTATCAAATACATTTCAGACCAGATCTATTCCTTGCAAAAAGTTTTGCCGTAAAAGAAGCGACAGTGAAGGCATTTGGTCTTGGTATGCGAGATGGTCTTGCATTCCATCAGATTGAAATCTATCATGATGCATTAGGAAAGCCTTATGTACGTCTTTTACAGCACGCAAAAGTTATAGAACAGAATTTTCTTATAAAGAACATACATGTTACATTGTCTGATGAAAGAAAATATGCTGTTGCTATGGTGGTTATGGAGACTTAAGTGTGCTGAAAAACCATGAACTGCTAACTTATCACATATCAGAATCTTCTTGTTTTATTTGCAATTACTTTATTTATTATCGTAATTTTCTTTGATTATGTAATACTACACTGTAGTGCGTTTTAAATGTTTTATATCTATCTTGTGGTATATGTACCACACTAACAATCGATATCGCCTTCGTAAGGGCATGTAATTATAGAATGTATTTTTAATGTTGCACATACATGATCATATGATGCATAGATAGTGTAATACGATTCTAACAATAAATAAAAATAAAAGAAAACCAAAGAGGTCCTTTGTGGAGACCTATTTTATTTTCTTATCTGCGTATGTGATGCATGTTACTATAAAATCATATTTTCTTTTTATTTTACTGATGAAAGCCTTATGATTTCTGCATAGATATCTGCAGAGCATTAAAAACAGCGGGATGCTGAAACATTTACTATGATGTGATAATTGCGATTGACATCTTCAATTTTTAAATCTTAGGTATTTAAAACTATGAAGATATTGTGCACACAAAAACCATAAGTCTAGCATTTTATGAAAATCTGTGTTTGAACAGTACGTATATCTAACTGTGATGAAAACCTGATTATCATTGATGAGCAGTATCTCAGAGATGTTGATGTTTATTTTGCATTCTTTTGTTAGTCATCTTGTGTATGAATTTACACTCACTAATCAAAATTCCTATTATGATTAGCGTACCACCTAATAAAGCACGTGGTGATAAATATTCTCCAGCAATATGCCCACATATCCCAGCCCACACTGGTTCGCCTGCATAAATAATCGTAGCACGTGTGGGCGACACGCTACACTGAGCCCAGTTCATCGTAATTTGAATCAGTGCGCTGGCAATACCTAAGCCGATTGTACTATATAGTAGAGAAGGCGTAAGCGACGGTACTGGTTCTCCGTTAAGCAGCATACAAAGAAAGCTAGATAATGAAGCGACACCAAGCTGGACAACTGTAATTCGTTGCACGTTGACTTGAGTGGCATAGGTACTAATTAGTATAATCTCAGCTGAGATGGCTAATGTACTTAATAAAGTAGCTATTTCACTGTGAGTAAACATTAGAGGTCCATGATTAGAACTCGATAGAAGTAGTAATCCACTAAAAGAAAAAATTACTCCTGTCCAGGACAATAAATTTGGTTTTAATCCAAGAAATATCCATTGTAATAATGGTATTAAGGGTAAATAAAGCGCTGTGATAAAAGCGGATTTACTTCCAGTAATAGTTTGCATTCCGTAAGCTTGTAAACTATATCCACATCCTATAGCTAATCCTACTAATGCACCAGCTTGCACTTCCTTGAAAGTTATCATATTGAGGATTCGCCATGACATTAACATAACAATTAGTGTAGCTACAGCAAAGCGCACTCCAATAAACCAAAATGGTCCGCTAATTGTCATTATATGATTGACGATCAAAAAACTCCCGCCCCAAATCATAGTAATAAAAACTAATACTGCTTCAGGCGTTTTAAGAGTAAATTTACAACTTGAGCAAAAAGATGACATGATCATCCTATATTATTGAAGTGATTATGTTAGAGGTTATAAAATAATATATAAAAACGCTGGTTGTTTATTTTTAGTGTAGTTTTTTGATATCTAAAATATATTTTATAGTCCCCTTTTATACGGATACTGACACCATCTTGTATGGACTACTAGTATTTTAAAAGGGTGCTTTTTAGTAACGTAAAAGATTATAAAATAAGATATCAATACGATTAGTAGTTATTACCATACCTTGTTCTTCATTTACAAAATGACAAAAATAATCACAATACATATTGTGAGTGTATAGTGCTTTTATGTTGTCTCTTACTAGTTTAGTAGGAGGTGGTGCTCTTTCTTTTTGTTTTTTCTAACTGCATACCACAATAGTAGTTATCAAATAAGTTATTATGTACTTTAAAAATCGTATATATATTGTGTATAGAGGTATCGTTGTATTATACTTTTTTCCTACTACATAAAGAAGATATTCGTTGATTTTGTATGGGACCTTGTTTATACGACATATTTTGTATTAGGTGTTCACAAACGATTATATATCTTGCCTTATAAAATCATTGCTTGTCCACTGATAATTATATGATTCATTGTCGTGTGATCTACTATGTAGTAGACGGTGCGATTAAAAATAAAAGTATGTTAAATATAATTATGCTATTCAGATATATATGATGAGAGTATAATGCATATATGTTCATGATACGTGTAATGAGCATAACTCCTATTTTTATCATATAGTGTGATAATATGATAATATATTTAAAAGATAATTTAGATGATCGCATTCTTTCTGTAGTATATATGATATTTTTTATTAGAGAGCGCAGATCAGTATTATGATCGTTATCATGATAGCGATCTGATATAACATCCTGTTATAGAATCACAATATAAGATAGTACTTATTGAAATAATAGCTGTTCTAAATTAATGAGACTTAATTATTGTGAGAGATCGATTTAGCTATTGGATGTATTACCCTTATTTTTTTGCATACTATGTAGCTGATTTATCCCTTTTAGACGATTTTCTTTAAACCAGATTTCAGTGCAATATATTGCTCTATCAATAGCATTATTGATACATTGTTGTTCTGATTCTAAAGGGGTGCCAAGGACAAACTCCACCACTTTATTGCGGTTTTCTGGGTGTCCAATACCAATTCGTAACCGATGAAAACTGGCATCGTTACCCAGACTTTTAATAATATCTTTAAGCCCGTTATGGCCACCATGACTACCATTTTGTTTGAGTTTCACAACACCTGGTGGTAGATGAAGTTCGTCATGTGCTATCAGGATCTCCTGAGCAGGGATCTTGTAAAACATTGCCATTGAAGCAACGGATTTTCCACTATGATTCATAAAAGTGGTAGGAGTTAATAATCTTATATCGTATGTACCTATCTTTAAACATGCAGTATATCCAAAAAATTTTTTTTCTTCTATTAGGATCTGATTGTAATGTTGAGCCAACATATAAACATACCAAGCTCCAGCATTATGTCTAGTAGTGGTATATTTCTCACCAGGATTTGCTAGGCCAACAATTAATTTGATGCAACTCATATTCTAGAGTGTCCTTAGTAGTGTCTTTTGGTATCAGAAAATTATTAAGATGGTTTTAAAGATTAAGGACTTACAGATGATTCATGCGAATATTGGTGTTTAAGAAGTCTTTTTTGTATTTTTTAAAAGTTAGACATCATTTTCTATTTCGTCTTGTGGTTGACATAAGGCAATATACTAAATTTTGTATTTAACTTATATATCATTTTTTAAAGGTGATTGCTGTGGATAAAATTTTTATGTCAACTATAATTAATTATAGGAATGCGTATGCTAAAAACCAGAAATATGTAGGCATTTTATGAGTTCGTCATAGATGAGTACTGTTTATACAACGGTGATATGTTATAAGACACAGATATATGTGAGTATGCTCATAATGGGCTACATCATGCTATCAGAGATATATGGGTCTCTGCACGTCTAGTTAATCTATTAACTTAAAAGAGCTCTGTTTTACTGTTTGAGCTACAGTTTGTATTATGATCGTGATTTGACTCTACTAATGAAACATTCAATATGACAGTCATTACATGTAAGTAATATTTTTGATACTTATCATGATGATCAGTGCTAATATAATAGAAATGATGTGAGTTGACTGAGAATTTCTGTATTTTTATGGTGTCATTGACAGCTTTTCGCATATTACATAGGCTTCTTTATTGTAAATATTTGAAAGCGGATTATGGTTAGAGACCGACGGATTCACTCATTTATTTGAGGGATATCTTCGTGCTTTCTAGTTTCTGCGCTTGAAACCATTTTGTAATGATGTCTTTTAAATCTGCATTCATTTTTTCCTGAGACTGAGTGGCATCAATTTTTTTAATGCGATTATTACTTTTAAGCATAGTTAAATAATAGTCACGCACGCGGGTAAAAAAGTGCAATGACTGTGTTTCCATACGGTCTGGTGTTCCGCGTTTTTTGATTCTATGTACACTAATTGCAGGGGTGACATCTAGATACAAGATAAGATCTGGCACAAAGTTACCCATAACTTCCTTCTTGAGACGGCGTATAAAATCATGTCTAATACCGTGACCCCCTCCCTGATATGCTTGTGATGAGAGTTCATGACGATCTCCTATAACCCATGTTCCATGTGCTAACGCTGGTTTAATGATATTTTCTACTAGTTGTATGCGTGCGGCGTATAACATCAATAACTCGGTGTGAGATCGGATATGCTCTTTTTGATGTTTATCTTTTTTTATTAATTGACGTAGTTTTTCTGCAAGTGGTGTTCCGCCTGGTTCATGGGTGTGGATAATCTTATCCACACCGTTTTGCCGTAGTGCTGCAGCTATTGCATAAGACGATGTGGTTTTTCCCGCCCCATCTAAACCTTCAACAACAATAAACTTACCTTTCATGTTCCATCTCTTCTGATCAGACTTGCCCTAAATAATTTTTGTATCGTTTGTAGCTGCTTTCCACTCCTCCTAATATTGATACATTTTTATTCTTAATACTATTACTTTATGTAATGAGCTGAATATTTTATGTTATTTGTGTTTTGATGACGACAGATCATAATGTTAGTATGTATTTAACCTGATTATTAACAAAATATGATCGCTGTGAGTATGATTTTGGTTTTTATTGGTAGTATTACATATGCTCAATTTCTTCACAGTATTATATGCTTTTTAGACTCGGCATCATACAACAGGATTACTTCATTTCTGCACAAAACGTAATACGGCACATTGCGTGCACAAGACTATGGATGAATGCAATGCATCCGAGAAATCTTGTATGGACTATATAAAAGATTATTTTGCATTATCAAATAAATACATGATAGTCATCTATACTTGCACATGAGGTTTTTTATGTAATTTTAATGTTTTAATAGAGATTAAACACATTCGACAGATTGTATGTTACATGGCATTATCTTTAATAATATCGACTGTAGAGCCTTTAAGGCTAGCTTCTTGCATAACTTCAACCATGATCTATATTTTATACTTTATAAATAATGCTTTTTAGCATCATGTTCGTGTATACATTGCAGAAGTAGATATATTATAGATATAATAGTTATAGTCTTTATTTGATATTTTTTCACGGTTTTTTCTCGAAGGTTCTGTCAGGTATTTCAGATCATATCTCATAGTTGAGTTAGATGATATATCATAGTTAATTGTTATGATTATTCTAAATTATGCATAATAAGTATTATGACTTGTCATCATGCTATAATAGTGATACTATGATCTAGTGCTTTGAATAGATTCTATCTATTCGGATTAGAGTGGATAAGAGGGTTTGTAAGCTATAATGGTTTGGTTTTATATGTATTTTATACACTGGTTATTATTTAGAATGTTTATAAATGCTCTGTAATCTACTATTTATCCGTCATTAGAATACAGGAAATCATAATCTAGAAAGATATACAAGGTATATGGATCACGAATCTAGATAGAAAAAACTTATATTTATGAAAAGTTATTGAGTCAGTTGATTTGTTGAACAACACTTGTTTGCTTTCACGGATTTAACAAATCTAATACACTATTTAAAATTACAACATATTTTTGGATTCTAATTATGTCTCATAAAAGATATCAGACTCAAGAAAATATAGTATATTTTGTATGAGCATCAGTTATAGGGAATCCGTTGCTCCACCTATGTGGATAAACTCAAAAAGTAGCGCAAAGGTTATAGGTTAACTCTGTACGATAAATAACATACATGGTTATACGTAGTTATATGATTAGTGAGCAGCTATACAAAAAATGCTACATGAGAGACATAAAAACACCATTGAGATCATCATAGTTGGTGGTGGTATGATCGGTGCCGCATTAGCTAGTGGTTTATCGCAGCATGGCTTTGAAGTGGTAGTCCTAGAGGCAGCCTCACCCCCAATATTTAACCCTCTATCTTATCCCGATTTACGAATATCGGCTATTACTGCTGCTTCAGTATCGTTACTAAAGAAGATAGGAGTATGGCCACGTGTTCTGATTATGCGCTGTGCGCCTTATCGTACACAGGAAATTTGGGAGTATCAGATAGCTCGTGTTATATTTAATGCTCAGTCACTTGGTTTGTCTGAATTAGGATACATGGTGGAAAACCATGTATTAAAATATGCATTATCACAACAATTATATACTCAGTCAGTACCTATTTTTTATAACACACGATTAATAGATTTGCAGAAAAGAAAAGATTATTGGAATCTTATCCTAAATAATGGCAAGAATTTACAGGCACGGTTAGTGGTGGGGGCAGATGGTGCATATTCACAGGTAAGACAATTAGTAAATATTACTTGGTATAGTTGGAGGTATGCGCAATCTTGCCTGCTGATTAGTGTATATTGTAGTTATAACCCGGGAGATAGCACTTGGCAACAACTCACTCCATCTGGTCCTCGGGCTTTTTTACCGCTTTTCGGGCGCTGGGCTTTGCTTGTTTGGTATGATGAACCAGCGCAGCTTCATAGGTTGCAGTCACTAACTATGTCTCAGTTGCAAAAAGAAATCCAGAGACACTTTCCTTCTCGTGTTGGCAAAGTAAACCCATTAGCGACCACGACGCTGCCATTGTATCGTAGTCATGCCAAGCATTATATATTATCTGGGCTAGCATTAGTCGGTGATGCAGCGCACACGCTACATCCACTGGCAGGACAGGGGGTAAATCTTGGCTATCGTGATGTATCTGCGTTAATCACAGTTCTCAGAGAGGCGCGTGAACATTCGGATCAGTGGGCTTCGATAGAGGTCTTGCAGAGATATCAAGAAAAACGGCAAAAAGATAATTACTTGATGCAAAATGGAATTGATTTATTGAATTTGACATTTAGTCACACATGCTTACCATTCACGATGGTACGTAATTTGGGATTTATAATAGCAAATCACGCGGGTAAGCTGAAAAAAGATATGTTATCTTATGGATTAGGATTATGATTTATTGGAATATATATCAGTACATAAGTAGGATCAATGGAAAAGATATTGGAAGAGACTAGATTTTATAGACTGCAAATGATAGATTATTTTAAGATTATGAAATTTAAAGAAAGTGTTTAGAAGAAATTATTTTTATTAGGATAAATGAATAATTTTACTTGCATATTAGATAGGGTCTTTTTAAAATAAGGTGTATTTAATGCCGGTTTAGCTCAGTTGGTAGAGCGACTGACTTGTAATCAGTAGGTCACCAGTTCGATTCCGGTAGCCGGCACCATTCAGAGTATTGGTGGGATTCCCGAGTGGCCAAAGGGAGCAGACTGTAAATCTGTCGTCATAGACTTCGAAGGTTCGAATCCTTCTCCCACCACAATTTAACTTCTAATAGACACTCAGGATTTGAAGTTTAGTATCTTTCCAGTAATTGATGCAGTGATGTAATAGAAGATCTTGATAGTTGAGTATATTAAGCGAAATCCAGTGCTTTGTAATTTAATAACATTAAAGACTTTTATTTATTTTATATACGCATAAGAAATAACGTGTAATGATCCCATCCTCGCAGTAGATAGATACGTGTTATTGCAGATAGAGAAATATACAAGATAGGTATTTTTTAGATGCGGACATGGTATAATGGACATTACATCAGCCTTCCAAGCTGATGATACGGGTTCGATTCCCGTTGTCCGCTCCATACGATGCTGATATAGCTCAGTTGGTAGAGCACATCCTTGGTAAGGGTGAGGTCCCCAGTTCGAATCTGGGTATCAGCACCAAAAATATTTTTTATATCAGATCGTATTGCCATTAAAGTGATGTATTTTCATGAATTATTCATGTGTATTTGCAATGATTTATGAATCAAAAGAGTTTAAAAAATATATGATCGACATAACAAAAGTGCTTTGTCACTGGCAGTGTGTTATGTTCTCTATGTCTGTAGGTTTCATATTCCCTCTTAGCTTATGTAGTGGTCACGCGTCGGTTCCACATTCCTCTATAATCTTTATGTTCTTCAACACCTTTTAACAAAGCCTATAATATAGAGGAAGTAAAGACTAATGATGACATAATTGCAGAGAAGTTTTTTCTTTTTTAAAAATCGTCGGTGTACACGATCATGAAATGTTAGATACCTAAGTGGAATATCATCTCAATATTCTAGTGCTTATATACATGTCTATAATCAATAAATATTTTTGATATTGTAACTCTGAGTGTGACGGTATGCGTTTATAACTAAGATAGTTATACTATGCATAAATAATCTGAATATTTTTATCTTTGGTGGAAAAATTTAATAGAAAATTTATCATATTCTTACTTATTTTCCTCTACAATGGTAGATATACAATATAAAAAAATATTTTGATAAATCACACACGCAGTATTATTAGTATCTAAAAAAGATAATCGCATTATAATGTATAATGTATATAACTATGCATACGTCAAAGTATATGGCTTTTCAATATTTTTATGTATATTGTTGTGTTAAACGCGTAGTATAAATAAAAATATTAGAGTCTTAGTATACATAAGATAAATATCTATGTGTTCTCTAACAAAAAAGCAACCATGAAAAACATTTTTTATAATCACAGTACATGTATTTTATCTTAGTAGTATTATGATCAATAATATTTGAGTATCTGATCATAAGTGATACAGATACTCTGGTTGATGAAAATAACATCTTTGTATTAGATATACATTAGGTATATTTTAAAAAAATTAAAGACGAAGCATGTATCTGAATGTGATAATTAAATATACAGATGTGTGCTTTCGATCAGAGATCCGAAAAAAGAGCGGTAGAAAGGTATCGCTCCCCAGAAGATGGAAGAACGACAACTATATTTTTTGATATAAAACTTTTCTCTTTTTGTATTTTAAGTGCAGCAGCGAGAGCTGCACCAGAAGATATGCCAGCTAATATGCCTTCTTTCAGCATGAGTAAGCGTGCAGCGGCAATCGCTTCTTCATTTGTGATTATAATTACACGATCTACAAGATTAAGATCCAGATTATTCGGGATGAATCCGGCTCCAATACCTTGAATTTTATGTGGACCAGGTTTCATTTCTTTGCCTGCTAACACTTGAGAAATTACCGCAGAATCACTCGGTTCTACTGCTACTGACACGAGATTTTTTATTCCTTGAATATTTTTAAGATATCTACTTACTCCAGTGAGAGTGCCACCAGTACCGACGCCAGAAACAAATACATCTATATTGCCACCAGAATCTTTCCAGATTTCTGGACCTGTTGTTTTTTCGTGAATTTCAGGGTTTGCTGGATTGTGGAATTGTTGTAGTAGAATACATGTTTCTGGATGGCTATCGACAATCTCCTCTGATTTGCTAATAGCACCTTTCATGCCCTTTTCACCTTGAGTTAGCACTACATTAGCCCCTAACGCTTTTAATAACTTTCTGCGTTCAATACTCATTGTGTCAGGCATAGTTAGCGTTAATCTATAGCCACGTGCTGCTGCTACATAAGCCAAGGCAATGCCTGTGTTTCCGCTTGTGGGTTCTACTAACTGCATGCCTTTTTGAAGAATACCACGTTTTTCTGCATCCCAAATCATATTGGCGCCAACACGACATTTTACACTAAAGCTAGGATTGCGTGATTCCACTTTTACTAAAATTCGTCCATTACCAATGCGGTTTAGTCGAATAAGGGGGGTATGACCAATGGTGAAAGAGTTATCTGAGTATATCTGGCTCATAGTGTATCCATATCTATATAAAAATTGATCATCTATAAATAGTTAGCATAGCTGGTTTTGTGATCCTATGAAACATAAAACATATATATTAAAAAATAAATTAATAATAAAAAGATAATAGTATGATACGTGAAAGATCATTTTAGGATGCACAGTGGCTCTATTAACTTATTTGCATAAGCATGCCAGACATCGAGAAAGACAGACTATCCATGGCCTTCTGCTTTCTTCAGATATAGATGAATTATGTAATAGTTTATAGGTTAAATTAGGTTATTTAACCTACTGATAGTTTAATATAAATCAAAGTTTGATGATTTTCTTTATTAATTAATTCTATATTCTACTGCATGTAAGGAGGTAAACATGTTTGAGTTTATTCAACGCGCTGTAAATCATATCTTGCCCAAGAAAGCTTTGACTGAATTAGTTGGATGGGCTGCTGAAAGACGTTTAGGATGGTTGACTAAGGCTGTAATTGATGCATTTGTTTGGTACTATAAAGTAGACATGCAAGAATTTCAGCAGACTGATACCGCCAGTTACAATACTTTTAATGAGTTTTTTGTACGTCCTTTACGTGATGATCTATATCCAGTAAAAAGTAATTCTAATCTACTTATTTGTCCTGCAAGCGGTATAATTAGTGAATTGGGATTGATTCAGGGTGATCAGATTGTACAAGCTAAAGCACATTCCTATTCTCTTTTATCTTTGCTAGCCGGTAATTACACTATGACTGAGTTATTTAAAGATGGTATGTTTGTGACTATTTATCTCTCTCCAAAAGATTATCACCGTGTCCATATGCCATGCAATGGCATTTTACGTGAGATGATTTATGTACCTGGTGATCTTTATGCGCTTAATTTTCTCATGAGAGCAAGTATGCCTAATTTATTTGCACGCAATGAACGCTTAATTTGTCGTTTTGACACTCCCTTTGGACCAATGGTACAGATTTTAGTTGGTGCTACTATTGTCGGTAGTATTGAGACTGTTTGGTCAGGAACTGTGACACCACCGCGTCAGGGTATTATTAAGTGTTGGAATTGGCCAGTTAATCACACAGAAAGCGATATTATAACTTTAAGAAAAGGAGATGAGATGGGTCGATTTAAACTGGGTTCAACGGTTATTACTTTATTTTCGTCCGGTAAGATTATACTAGATTCCAGTCTGTTGGCAGGTAGCCAAGTTCGTCTTGGTGCGCCTTTTGCAACCAGAGATGAAAATAGAAATTCTGCAAGCGCATATACTTAACTGATGATGTGATTATGATGTTCTATTTGTTGTTTTTTACTTGTGTAGGTTGGATCGCTCTACAACCAGTGCATTTTTCTAATGCACAAAATACATTAAACCTGCAGCAGGAACATGAGGAGGTAAAGCTTAAGATAAATAGCATCATCAAGGATAAATGGAGCCATGATATTCATTCTATATCATTGCAGTCGATAGAAGAATATGAGAAAGCAATGGATCTGGTTCGAGAATATCTGCGGGTTATTAATGATTTTCGCAAACAGTCTCACGAATCACATCCGCAGATTTTTACGAAAAACCCGTCATGTAAACCAGCGTGTAGCAATATGGGATTTAGCGATTTTAAGCAAGAAAATGTGCAATTTAATAACCAGATAATAGCGGATAGCTGGAAAGCGCAGTCAGAGTATAATTGTATTCAAAAAATGAGTCATTCATTATCTGCTCTGTTACAGAGTCAATATAGATTTTGTATCTTTTTACATCAAGTCAACCATCAATTACTCGCGCCAGCTCCTTTAAGTACTATAAACAAAACATCATACTTAATACAACAAAAAAAAGAGCTGAATATACTTAAATCTCGAGTTGATGAACTCAAGATAGAAAAATTTTTAGCTGAGCATCGGAAAGAGCTTCTATATACGTATGCTAAGATTTATCAGCAGCAGGATTTTTCTCTCAAGAGCATACCACCAGTATTGCGTAATGAGCCATATAGTCACAAGCGAAATGAGGTAGATCTATCCCTAGGTGCTAATAAGCAGCTAGAAGCCAATATAGAGGGAATGCCGCGTATTGTGATCGAGCAATGGCAGCTTAATTGCCAGCTCTCTGAAGAACTCAAAAAACAGGCTTTGCGTAGGGAGCGAGTAGTTACTCAGCAGCGGACTGCCGCTGAGCAGACGATTCAGATTCGTCAGGCACTAAGTACTATCTGTGAACAGTCCCAGTGGTTAGGCGCCTCTAATGTACTTGGGGAAGCATTAAGGGGATTAGTAGCGCGTCTTCCAAAAATCCTAAAACCACAGCAGTTAGATAGAGAAATGGCTGAGTTACGTGCTAAACGTTTATATTATTCAGATCTTTTTGAAAGAAAAAATTCTTTCAAGCAGCATAGGGATGCTGCATTAACCACAGAGCAAGAAAATTTTCTTTTGTTACAATTTCAAATTGAGCATGAGCTGTTAGTTTCATTATTGTCTGGTTCTGATGTTCTTACACTAGAGCTAACTAAGTTAAATGTGGCCAATAGTCAATTAGTTGAGGCATTTAATGAAGTAAAAGATGCAACTCATCGTTATTTATTTTGGACACCTGATGTCAATGCAATGAATTTTAATTACCCTCGTGCATGGTTAAATGATTTAAGAATATTATTTTCATCGGATGTACTGGGTCAATTAGGTAAAGCACTTGTAATGATGTTCACCAGTCAAACTACGTTATTACCTCTTTTTTTATCTGGTTTGTTAGTTTTTTGTAGCTTAAGTTCACGCCGTCATTTTCATGATTTTCTTAAACGTGCTTCAGGAAAGGTGGGGAAAGTTACCAAAGATAACTTCAATCTCACAATACGTACTTTGTTTTGGTCTATCTTGGCTTCCCTTCCATTACCCATGTTACTAGAAGCATTAGGATATGGTTTACAGAATTCTTGGCCTTACTCGATTGCAGTAGCTATAGGAGAGGGTGTTGTTGCTAGCGTGCCGTTGCTGTGGGGGTTGATGATTTGTAAGATTTTTGCTTGCGAAAATGGTCTATTTACTGTGCATTTTCGATGGCCAAAGCATCAAGTAGTGCTTGCTATGCGTTGTTATACATTATGTCTTTGGATTATGGTGCCTTTAATTATCATGTCTATCTCTTTTGAGAACTTCTTAGATTATAGATTTTCTTCTACATTGGGTCGCATGTGCTTTATGCTTATTTGCGGACTTCTAAGTATGATGGCAGGCACATTAAAACGTGCTGGTATTCCGCTATATTTAAATCATCGCGGTAATGTTGCTCATGTAATGAATAATATTGTTTGGAACATGATCATTGTCACTCCAGTAGTAGCAATTTTAGCGACGTGTATTGGCTATCTAGACACTGCGCAAGCTTTATTAGCTAGATTAGGTATATCGCTAGCTATCGGATTTGTTCTGTTAGTGGTGTATTGTATTATTCGTCGTTGGATGTTAATTCAGAGACGTCGAATTGCTTTTGATCGAGCGCGTATACGCCGTGCAGAGATTCTTTCTCAACGCGCTCGTATTGATGATGGGCTATCTACTCAAAGAGGTATGGTTGATCATATTGAGAGCGAAGAACGAAATATGAGTTTAGATTCTATTAGTACGCAATCACTGCGACTCGTCCGATCTCTCCTTACCTTAATTGCTTTAGTATTTATCATTGCTTTGTGGTCTGAGATTCATGCTGCATTTAGTTTTTTAGAAAATATTCATCTTTGGGATGTTAGTAGCATGATGCATGGTGTTGATACCGTACAACCAATAACACTGGGGTCAGTGATGCATGCTATTCTCGTATTTCTTATTACTACTCAATTAGTACGTAACATGCCTGCTTTATTAGAGTTAGTACTGTTACAGCACATCAATTTGATGCCAGGTACAGGATATGCAATTACTACTTCTAGTAAGTATCTTATTGTCTTACTGGGTAGTTTAACCGGTTTTTCATTAATCGGTATTGATTGGTCAAAATTACAGTGGTTAGTTGCTGGTTTAAGTTTGGGATTAGGTTTCGGATTACAAGAGATATTTGCGAATTTTATCTCGGGGTTAATTATTTTATTTGAAAAACCAATCCGAATTGGTGATACAGTCACTATTCGTAATCTAACTGGAAGTGTGACACGTATTAATACTCGAGCTACTACGATCACTGATTGGGATCGTAAAGAGATTATTGTACCAAATCGGTCTTTCATTACTGAGCAGTTTACTAACTGGTCATTGTCAGATTCTGTCACCAGGGTGGTATTAAGTATTCCAGCATCACTTAGTGCTAATACTGAAGAGGTAGTAAAGGTTTTACTAGACGCTGCAGGTAGTTGTCGTTTTGTCTTAAAAAATCCAACACCAGAAGCTTTTTTAGTAGATTTGCAACAGGGTTTACAATCATTTGAGTTACGTGTTCATGCTGCGGAGATGGAACACCGAATGCCATTACGTCATGATCTTCATCGACTAATATTATTAGGTTTTCAAGAGAATAATATAGATGTGCAATCTCCAGCATTGCAAGTACGCATGGAAGTTCTCCAATCTCAAAGCGATTTTAAATAGAATATATTATGGATTATGAACATTAAGTAATTTAAGTGTGTATAAAATGCTGTGAAGCTTTCCGCATGAGCCAGTAATCCATAGTGATTTATTCAGAGCAGTGGTGATGTAAATTTTAAATATGGCTGTTTTTATAGTATCAGCAGTGATCCACTGTAAACGTAATAACATCGCTGAGTTGATCTGCTTGTAAGGCTAACATGACTAAGCGATCAATGCCTAACGCAACGCCAGAGCTATCTGGTATTCCATGAGAGAGAGCATCTATTAGATAGGTGTCAATAGGTTGCTTGGGCAGTCCAGACGCAGCACGTTTATGATTATCTTTTTTAAAACGTTGAAGCTGTTCATGGCTATCTGTTAACTCATGAAAACCATTGGCAAGCTCTATCCCTTGAAAATAGACTTCGAAACGTTCTGCAACACGGTGATCGTATTTATTTATTGCAGCCAGTGCAGCTTGCGTGGCAGGGAAGTGGTAAATGAATATTGGTTTTTCTTTACCGATATTATTCTCTATTCCACTAATAAAAAGAAGTTCTAACAAACGATCTCTATCTTCTTCATTTTGCGATACATTTCCTACGCCTAATGTATTTGCTGTTTTTCTTATCTGATGCATATCTGCTAACAGAGGATCAAGATTGAGGTAACGTAGAAATGCTGCTTGGTATGAAAGAAATTCTGCCGATCCACACTGTAGTATATACTGCAAGAACTCATTGACTTCATCCATCAAACGACGCATGTCATAGCTTGGTTGATACCATTCTAGTATTGTGAATTCTGGGTTGTGGTAACGTCCTATCTCTTGATTACGAAAGCTGTGGCATAATTGATAAATTGGGCCACTCCCTGCTGCTAATAATCTTTTCATATGATATTCTGGGCTAGTTGTTAACCAGAGCTTAAGAGCTTTGTTTTCTGGCTCTCCAGGTCGTAAAAAATATGTTTGAAAAGGGAAAATGTGCACATCAGTTACAGTAAATTGACTAAGTATAGGGGTTTCTACTTCTAAGATTGTACGATCAGCAAAGAAACGTCGGACTTTAGCGATAATGCTTGCGCGTTGAAATAAATTAAGAATGGAAGCACTGGGGCGCCAGGTATTCATCTTCCTGTTTTAACTCCATAGTAGTGTGTTGGAATTGATATCACAGTTTTTATATAGAGCTTTAAATGATATCATGCTATAGGTCATCACGAAAATCATATAGTATTAACATGATGTCAGAAGGTTGTATTGATTAGAGTGTCTATAGTACATAGTATAACTCCTAAGAGTATGAGTTATACTAGATGTATAGTTCTTAATAGAAAGCACGTTACTCAGTGATAATGATTCATATGATTGAGCAGTAACCGTGATTAATATTAAATATTTATTGAGTATGGTTGTTAAGATAAGTTGAAAATAATTTCATTTCTAGGCGTTTTGTGTTTGTTTCTATGTGCTAGTACTCATTTGTGACGTATGTCAATGCATTTAGTTGTATGACATTCAATATCATAACAATCTCTAATTATTATTAGATAGTATTAATCTATCTGTGATTTATTGTGTTGCTGGAAAGATTGTATTCATGTGGTAATTAAGCATCATGTCAGAATATATATAATACAAATATATAGAAACATATTACCTAGATGTACTATTGGATACAAGTGTGTACATATTTTATGTTAGGTGGAGGAGTACAATGGCATTGTATGTGACAATGAAAAAAGGTAGAATGTGTCGGTATACTAGGTGTTTCTTTTTTATAGAAAGTATTGTGTGAAATCCACTTATTGATATTAAATATCATGACTGGATCTTATTAGTACCTATATTGTGATCATAATATTTAATTATCTTTAGAGTTATTGTTTGAAGGATTAGTGATTTTCCAAGTGATTTTATAACGCATGTTAGTCAACAAATAAAAGAATGTTGTTAAAGTATAAAAGCTGGTATTTTATAATGCTGTTCTTTTTTTTGTGTTCTTCCAACGCTGCTAATCTATTAGATATAGATGTTTCTAATAGTAGAAAGTTAGCGAAAATCAAACTGGTATTTTCCGCGAAACCAGTGTACTTTATTTTTCATTTACGTCAACCTGATCGTATAGTACTAGATATCTCTCATAGTGCTATACTATGTGGGTTACCACATCGTTTTCAAGGAAAGAAAATTGTAACACACATTCGGGCTAGTATAAACCAAAAAACTCATAACACCCGCCTGGTTTTTAAGGTTAGTAACGGTTGTAAAATGAAGGTAATGAACCGGTATATTGGTGCTCGTTATCATGTTTTATTTACTATTTTTCTTCCTGAGGTTTCACTCAAGAAACCTTTCTACACTAAACCATTAGGGACTCAGGCGATTCGCCAATCCAGAACTGCACTTTCCAAAAGAAAGCATACTCAAGAATATATAAGAAAGATGATTCATGTAGATCAGACTTTGAATTTACACTGTAAAAGCAGTAAGATCATAGTTGCTATTGATGCTGGGCATGGCGGACAAGATCCTGGAGCTATTGGAAGAGGTGGTTTACAAGAAAAAAATGTCACTATGGCTATTGCGCATAAACTAAAGCAATATCTAGATTCTGATCCTATGTTTACAGGGGTTATGATTCGTCATGGTGATAATTTTATTTCTGTTAAAGAACGCTCAGCGATAGCTTATAAAAAAAAAGCGAATATATTAATATCAATTCATGTAGATTCTGCACCGAATCATCAAGCCTCTGGTGCATCTGCGTGGGTTTTATCGAATCGTCGCGTTGATCATGAAATGGCGCATTACTTAGAAGTGTACGAAAAGACGCGTGAGTGTTTAGTAAAGACTAAAAAAGGTCTACAGGGTCATACGCAGAATGATCCATATTTACATCAGGTTTTACTTGATCTACAATTTGATCACTCACAGAAAGTAGGATACAGTATAGCTACTACAGTTCTCGCTCAATTACAACGTATTAGCCCTTTACATAAGAACAAACCAGCGTATGCAAGCTTTGGCGTTTTGCGATCCCCTTGTGTTCCATCTCTTTTAATTGAAATAGGTTTTATTAGCAATCCAAGAGAAGAAAGATTGCTAGGGAGTTATATCTACCGAAATAAAATTACTCAGTCTATTTATCATGGTCTGCATACTTACTTTTTATTACATCCACCATCATGTAACAGACAGGAGCAGAGACAACGACCATAATCTATCGCAACAGGAAGAAAAGGATTATACCTAGTAGTGGTAAGATATAACCTCGTATCATTCCTATACTATCCTATAATGAATAATGCTCAATATTTATTAGGCACAACTTCCAGCTACCATGTCAAGATGGCTACTCATGATTATAATATAACCTTTAAAAACGGCGATAATATGATAAAATATCATATATAATTAAATAATTATTACAAGAGCACTTCATTGTTTCAAAAGGGATTTTAAGCAGACGATTTTAAATTTATAGTAGAGTTGCTCAATGAGTAAATGTTGTTCATTGAGTATAGGATCATGTACATGACATGTGGTGAGAAAAAATTTTTAGCGTTCCTCTATGTTGGTGTGATCTTCTGTTTTGTTCATCTTTTATTTTTTTATGAGAATCATATTATGATGATTAATCGAAGCAATCTGATCTTGGATTATTGTCATTTGACATCGAGTGTGATGAAATTTTCCGTCTGAGAGAGATCATTCATTAGAGAATAATGAGTAAATGTTGATAGCAGATACAGATTCCGTTTTTTGTCTTGTAGAGTCAGCGATCATTGTCTTTATATATCCCGCCTGTACGTTGTAATAGCATGATCATACCATTTATAATATGGTGTGTGATCATTACATAGTAGACTTTTAGTTGCTGCACACTAAAGACTCCCTTAACTCCATGTGTGCCACGGAATGCTATTGAAACATTATATTTTTTTTTGATAATTGAATAAGTATTGAAAAGATTAAACTATAAAAGTTATCCATTATACGTAATGATACGAACTGATATTAAACCTATATTATGGTCGTAGCACTATCTAGGATGCTTAGTTTGAGTAAACATCATTTAAAATCATGGATCAGGTTTTATAAATTCATGCTACCATGCCATTTTAAGTTTTTGAAAAGTGTTATATGAACAAGAGCGCATTCAATATTCCATCAGCCAGTTTTTTATCCATGCATATGTTATGAGAAGCATTATGTGCCATTATGTTGTGTAGTTATAGTGAAGGGTAACATATGTCATCAGTATACAAATAGCGTCAACTTTCTGTTGCAACTAAAACAGTGATAGTAGATTTATTATTCATTATAAAAGATATATAATATCATTAAGAGATTCTTCATTCTAAGAGTTAAGAAGATGTGTACGATAGTGTAGCATTACAGTAATCAGATACACTATTTAGTGTTAGTGTTAGTGTTAGTGTTAGTGTTAGTGTTAGTGTTAGTGTTAGTGTTAGTGCTAGATATGCGCATAGTTTAGAGACGTATGTCAATCACATTAGATTGCCACTAGAAGTGTAATCTAAAAGACAAGGAGTAGTAAATTGTATGTTTGAGTGCTCCCTAAGAATCTAATGGCATTCAAATAAAATGATGGCGTATCTCCAAGAAGTCTTGTTCTTGCACTCCATAACCAAACTGAGATTTATAAGATGAGTTAAATGCATGATATATTGGTATTTCACATTATGACATCGATCAGTACTTGTATGTATATGGTATAAATCTATCTATTGTAGAGATAACGGTGTTTCAGATTTTTATCTGATAAGCTGAAAATATTTTACAAAATATAAATGTAATCACTTATTCATAATCTATCGGTGCTTTAGAAGACATGAAAAGATGTAAAAATATTGGAATAGCTGAATCTGTTAGATATTTGAAGTCATGCAGATTAGGAATGATAGAAATGTGAACAAATGAATAAACGATCTATGGACGCCTATCCAGCGGCCATTTTTTTAATGGGCCCTACCGCGTCTAGTAAAACTGAATTAGCACTGGCTTTGCGTCAAGTCGCTCGAGTAGAACTTATTAGTGTAGATTCCGCTTTAATCTACAAAGGCATGGATATTGGAACCGCAAAACCCCCTATAGAGAAGGGGGCTGTTTCATCTCATCGTTTGGTAGATATTCGAGACCCTTCAGAGGTATATTCTGTTGCTGAGTTTCGTCGTGACGCTATAGTCGAGATGGAAAAAATTACTCAAAGTGGCTATATCCCTTTGTTAGTCGGAGGTAGCATGCTTTACTATAAGACCTTAGTAGATGGATTATCGTCTCTTCCCTCTTCTAATCTACTAGTACGTCAGAGAATTCAAAGCATCGCAAAAAAAATGGGATGGAAAGTATTACATGAGACATTATGTCATATAGATCCTATTGCTGGACAACGAATTCATTTTAATGACGCACAACGCCTCTCTCGTGCATTAGAGGTTTTTTTTATTACTGGTTGTACGCTCACTGAGTTAACTAAGATTCCAAAGGAATCATTACCCTATAATATTTTTGCGTTTGCTATAGCACCGAAAAATCGTTCACTTCTTAGCCAGCGGATTGAAATGCGCTTTAGTCGTATGTTGCAGATGGGATTTGAAGATGAAGTGCGAGTTTTATTTGAACGAGGTGACTTGTATTCTCATATGCCTTCTATACGATGTGTAGGATATCGCCAAATGTGGTGTTATTTATCCGGGATAATTGACCATCCAACTATGATTTACCAAACTGTCTGCGCTACTCGACAGCTAGCTAAGCGACAGATGACTTGGCTACGTAACTTGCAAATGGATATACACTGGCTAGATAGTGACAATCTTTATATTGCTTTGGAAACAGTATTAAAGATATTGAAGGAAACGATAAATCAATAATAGATTATGCAAAAAAAATAGTGTTTGTAAAACTACTTATGGTCGTTTTCACATATTATAATAATATATAAACCACGTATACACTAAGGAAAGAAATAATGCCCAAAGGACAATCATTAGAAGATCCGTTTTTAAATGCAATACGTCGTGAGCGGGTGTTAGTTTCCATTTATTTAGTCAATGGGATAAAGTTACAGGGTCAGATAGAATCATTCGATCAGTTTGTTATTTTGTTAAAAAATACAGTAAGTCAAATAGTGTATAAACATGCAATTTCTACTGTAGTGCCAGCTCTCTCTATTTCTTCCCACTATAATAGATAAAAATAAACTACTGACATGATGATTTCAGTATAAGTCATAGAGTGTGCTTGTAAAAGCTAAAAATATCCTGAGATCAAGAAATAAATATATTCACATATATTTAACACCTTCTAATCAGAGCAATATGACATCATATATATTTAGAGCAATGATATTTTACAGAAACGCATGGTTATTAGAAATAATAGTACGTCTTGTTAGTTTTTATGTGATATACATGTGGTAATTGCGAACAATTAATTGTATGATTTTTACATATATTACAAACGATTTATTTCTATATTTTATTGACAATAGGGTAATATAATTTAATGACAATTAATCAATGTTTGTAAAAGCATAGTGCGTTCACACCATGATAGACGACTCATCATAAAATATTTAATAAAACATATTATTGATATGACTTCGTGATCATAAGTATAATTATAAGTGATAGATGGTATTGGTCAGACCACTGTCTCATTAGTCATGAATTAGAGAGTCATGTGTCTATGTCATATTGCTACTCTACGCCAATCTGTATTAAATTTAATTCACATCAAATCAAAATAGACACGAGGTATGTTAGTATATTAGAGGATATTTAATAGTTGATCTCACACATGATACATTAAACAACAATATTAGTAGATATGCTATCTCAGGATCGCTTAGTTATTAATTAGATGATGAGAATGTTTGTAGCATTTTTGTGTTGGATAGTATGTCTAGGATGCATGGTATAAGTTATACACGTTCATACTAAAATTCAAAATAATATTAGGAGTGGGTTTTTTTATTGCGTATAATTTCATCGTATGTGGTATTACAAAAATATGCAATATAGAGATTGTTCATGTTTTCCAAATACCTTAAACATGACTCCACTGTATTTAAGTGCGAATGTTGACGACCACTCAGTGGGTTTCTGAAATTGAAACATGCAAAAAACTTCTTAACTGTCTCACGAAGATTCGATTGTAATATAGGTTTTATACGTATTAATTTGAAGTATTATATGAAGTTAATATTTATCTATCTGCTGACATTAACGAAAAAACATAATAAATGGAGTATTAAGTATGGCTTGGAATCATCCTGGAGATAACGGACAGGACAACAATCCGTGGGGGGGCAGTCATCATAAAGGTGGAAATTCCACAGGAAACAAAGAAGAATATGATAGCCAGACGCCTTACTGGGATGATTTTCTCCGTAAGTTAAGCCATAATATTATCGGATTAGGGGGTAATAAAAATGCAGGCAATCGCAAGGAACCTCCTATCATTGGGACTGTAGAGCGCCTGATAGGAATTATAGTGATGGTCTTAGTCAGTGTTTGGGTGATGGTTGGTTTTTATACCATAAAAGAAGCTGAAAGAGGCGTGATTACGCGATTTGGGAAGTTTAGTCATATAGTGTACCCAGGATTAAATTGGAAACCAGTTTTTATTGATCACGTACAGGCAGTCAATGTTGAAGCTGTGCGTGAATTATCTGCTTCTGGAACTATGCTAACTGCAGATGAGAATGTAGTGCGTGTAGAAATGAACGTGCAATACCGGGTTACGAATCCGGAACGTTATCTGTTTTCTGTAAATAATGCTGATGATAGTCTTAGGCAGGCTACTGATAGCGCTTTGCGTGGCGTTGTTGGACGATTAACTATGGATCGTATCTTAACGGAAGGTCGAACTGTAGTCCGCAGTAAGACGCAAAGTGAGCTAGAGGAAACGATTAGTTTATATGACATGGGAATTACTTTGCTTGATGTAAATCTGCAGGCTGCACGTCCTCCAGAGGATGTAAAAGCAGCATTTGATGATGCTATAGCTGCCCGTGAAAATCGTGAGCAAGTCGTACGTGAAGCTGAAGCTTATGCTAACGACAAATTACCTCGTGCGCGTGGTGATGCACAGGGTATTTTAGAAAAAGCGCGTGCTTATAAAACACGTGTAACATTAGAGGCACAGGGCGAGGTAAATAGCTTTTCACGTATATTACCTGAATATAAAGCAGCACCACAAATTACGCGGGAGCGCTTATATATTGAAACTATGGAACATGTCTTGGGTCATACAAGAAAGGTATTAGTCAATAATCAATCTAATAATCTATTAGTATTACCCTTAGATCATGCTCTCAGCACACAGAATAATAAAGAAAATAACACATCTCAATGTAATAGCAATAAGTCTCAGACGATTCCGTCCGCAGAAGATGCTAATAACTATAATAGGCAGATAATTAATCATAATAGTATTAAAAAATTTCATTCAAACGATATTGCAGATGCTCGTCGAGCGAATTCTCAACGCACTAACGCCTTTAGTAAGAGAGGGGAGTAGTAATGCGTAAATCATTTATTTTTATGTTTGTATTTTTAGTATTGATAAGTGCCTCACTGTGTATTGTACAAGAAGACCAGCGTGGTATCGTAATGCGGTTTGGTAAAGTGCTACGAGATTCTTCTGGTCAACCATTAGTATACATGCCAGGCTTGCACTTTAAGATTCCGTGCCTAGAATCAATGAAGCTATTAGATTCACGTATTCAGACTATGGACAATCAGGCAGATAGATTTGTTACAAAAGAGCAAAAAGATCTTATTGTTGATTCGTATATAAAATGGCGTGTTAGTGATTTTAGTCGTTATTATCTTGCGACTGGCGGTGGTGATATTTCACAGGCTGAAGTATTGCTAAAACGTAAGTTTAGTGACCGATTACGTTCGGAATTTGGTCGTCTAGATGTGCAAGATATTGTTACTGACTCTCATGGTAGACTTACCACTGATGTGCGTAATGCTCTGAATACCGGTAGTGCTAGTGCAGATAATTTTGAAGAAACCTTCTTACCGATAGCTGACAAGGAGCATGATGCCGTATCGTCTATTAATCCAAACAGTATGGCAGTTTTGGGTATCCAGGTGATTGATGTACGTATTAAGCAAATTAATCTTCCAACTGAAGTATCTGATGCCATTTATGCGCGTATGCGTGCCGAGCGTGAGTCTGTCGCGCGTAGCCAGAGGGCTCAAGGTGCAGAGGAAGCGGCCATAGTAAGGGCGCAAGCAGATTATACCGTAGAGCACACTCTGGCAGAAGCACGTCGTCAGGCGTTAATTACCGAGGGGGAAGGCGATGCAGAATCCGCTAAGTTGTTTTCTGATGCATTTAGTAAAGATCCTGATTTCTATGCTTTTTTACGTAGTTTACGTGCTTATGAAAATAGTTTTAAAAATCAGCAAGATATAGTAGTATTGAGCCCGCAAAGTGATTTTTTTCGTTTTATGAAGCATCCTGAGACTGTCAAACGGTAAGTCAGTATTTTTTGCTATCTTGTTTGTGTTATATTTTAATTTTTTATTTTTAGTGCAGTACTATATATGATGCCAATTTAATATATCAAGCATATTAAAATATCCTGTTTTATGATTTTTTACCCATAAAGCTGATTTTAAAGCACCTTTTGCAAACGCCATACGAGTGGAAACTTTATGGCTAATCTTCACATATTCGCCAATATCAGAAAATAGTGCTGTATGTTCTCCTACTGTATCTCCACATCGGATACTAGTAAACTTAATTTTTTGCTGTAAACGTGGAGCAACTGATTGATCGCTTGAATAGATTGCGTGTTGATTGAAATCCCAGTGCATAGCCCTCGCAATAGCTTCTCCTATTACGAGGGCAGTGCCGGATGGTGAATCTATCTTTTCACGGTGATGCGTTTCAAGAATATCAATGTCTGCATGTTCCCCAATCATTTTTGCTGCTTGACCTGCCAGTTTCAGCATGATAGTAGCACCTATACTAAAATTAGAAGAACATACAATAGCTATATCTTTCGCTGTATTCTGTATGATGTCATATTCAGTTGTATTAAATCCTGTCGTACCGATGATCATTGCTTTTTTGTATTTTTTGCATAACGCAAGGTACTTTAAAGTACCTTGCGGTCGAGTAAAATCAATTAATACATCAAAGCTATCTGCTACTTGATCAACTTGATCGGTGATCTTAATGCCTGTAATACCACTTCCAACAAGTTCACCAGCATCGCTTCCAATTAGTAATGAGTTTGTGTTTACTATGGCGGCACCCAAAATAATTTCTGGGATGTGCATAGTAGCTTTAATTAATTTTCGCCCCATACGTCCATCTGTACCTGTAATAGCTACGCGAATCGTTTTTTTCATAAAAATGTTACTCTTAATTAATCTATCTATTCATTATACATGATGTTAATATACAATGATCATAATCATGAGTCATGAGTACATTTATCTGTGCTTGCATTGAGCAATTCAGTTAAGCTAGCAGCAGCTGAATCAGCAGTAATATGTTGTGCGCTATTATGTGCATCATGTATTTGGTTTTTTCGTATTCTGTCTTGATGGTATGAATATCCAGTACCGGCTGGAATGAGTCTGCCTACGATAACATTTTCTTTTAAGCCACGCAGTTCATCATGTTTACCCGCAACAGCTGCTTCAGTAAGTACACGTGTGGTCTCTTGAAAGGAAGCGGCAGATATGAATGATTCGGTAGCCAAAGAGGCCTTAGTGATGCCAAGTAGGTTTCGTGCAAAAGTTGCGGTTGTTTTACCACTTGCTTCTAATGCTCGATTAGCAATTCTAACACGCGAGAATTCAAGCTGTTCGCCATGTAGAAAGTCAGAGTTTCCTGGACTGTGGATTGTCACTTTGCGTAACATTTGACGAACAATTACTTCAATGTGTTTATCATTAATTTTTACGCCTTGTAAGCGGTATACTTCCTGTACTTCATTGGTAATATAACGAGTGACTGCGTGCACACCTCTTAAGCGCAGAATATCATGCGGTGATTCTGGCCCATCGGAAACAACGTCTCCACATTCTACATGTTCGCCTTCAAATACGTTTAGTTGTCGCCATTTTGGGATCATTTCTTCGTAGGGATCATTGCCATTTATTGGCGTAATTACGAGGCGACGCTTACCTTTTGTTTCTTTACCAAATGATATGATACCACTAATTTCTGCTAAAATTGCTGGTTCTTTAGGACGACGTGCTTCAAAGAGATCAGCTACACGAGGGAGCCCGCCAGTAATATCTTTAGTACCAACAGATTCTTGTGGTACACGTGCTAAAATATCTCCTGCGCTAATTTTCATTCCATCTTCTAACTGAACAATCGCTTTCCCAGGAAGAAAGTATTGAGCTGGTATGTCGGAACCAGAGATCATGACATCTTGATTGTTGCTATCGAGTACCTTGAGCGCTGGACGTAAATCTTTACCGCCTGTTGTGCGTTCAGAGCTATCGAGTATCACGAGAGAAGATAAACCAGTTAGTTCGTCAGTTTGACGAGTAATCGTCAGACCATCCACTATATCTGTAAATCGGACAAAACCGCTGACTTCAGTAATAACCGGCATGATATGTGGATCCCAATTTGCTACTATTGTTCCTGCCAAAACTTGTTCATGAGTACCTTTTTCCATGGTGGTCCCATAAGGAATTTTATAGCTTTCTTTAGTTCTTCCGAATTCGTCGATTAATTTTAACTCAGTATTACGTGAAGTAATAACGAGTTTGCCCTCTGAGTTGGTGATTGACTTGGCGTTAATTAATTTTAGTGTGCCTTTATTTTGAACTTGAATACTTGACTCTGCTGCCGCACGTGATGCTGCTCCGCCGATATGAAAAGTACGCATTGTGAGCTGTGTCCCTGGTTCCCCTATAGACTGAGCTGCAATGACACCAATAGCTTCACCTTTATTAATAATGTGACCGCGTGCAAGATCTCTTCCATAGCAGTGTGCGCATACACCAAAATCAGTTTCACAACTGACTACTGAGCGTACTTTAAGGCTATCTACTGAATACTCTTCCAAGATATCGCATTGTTGTTCATGTAATACAGTATTACGTGATAAGAGGACAGTCAGAGTGCCTGGCCGTAACACATCTTCTGCAGTTACACGACCGAGTACGCGTTCTCGGAGCGGTTCTTTCACATCCCCACCTTCAATGACTGGAGTCATGAGAATTCCTTCGTGTGTACCACAATCATCTTCAGTTACAATAAGGTCTTGTGCCACATCTACTAGGCGACGAGTAAGGTAACCAGAGTTAGCAGTTTTCAGCGCCGTGTCCGCTAAACCCTTACGTGCGCCGTGTGTAGAAATAAAGTATTGTAGTACATTCAGACCTTCACGAAAATTAGCAGTAATGGGTGTTTCAATGATAGAGCCATCGGGTTTAGCCATCAAACCCCTCATTCCAGCTAATTGACGAATTTGTGCTGCAGAACCTCGTGCTCCAGAGTCAGCCATCATGAAGATATTATTGAAGGAAGTTTGATGCTCCTCGAGACCATGACGATTTGTCACTAGTTCGGTAGAAAGGTTTTCCATCATCGCTTGAGCAACGCGTTCATTTGCTGCTGCCCAGATATCAATAACCTTGTTATAGCGCTCTCCGGCAGTAACTAATCCAGACTGAAATTGTTTTTGTATTTCAGCGACTTCGGTTTCTGCCTCATGGATGATATCTATTTTTTTCTTAGGAATAACCATGTCATCAATTCCAACAGACGTCCCAGAACGTGCTGCATAGGTAAATCCAGTGTACATAGTTTGATCTGCAAAGATAACAGTGGGTTTTAATCCTAGAATGCGATAGCAGGTGTTCAACATTTTAGAGATAGCTTTTTTCCCAAGCGTTTGATTCACAATAGAGAAAGGTAAACCCTGAGGTACAATCATCCACAAAATAGCGCGACCAATAGTGGTATCTACTATGCTTGTTTTAGATATCAACTGATCGTGGTCGTTTTTTTCATATTCAGTAATACGCACTTTGACGCGAGCATGTAATGCCGCTAGGCCTGTGCGGTATACGCGCTCTGCTTCTGTCGGACCCCCTAATATCATTCCTTCACCCTTGGCATTGATGCAGTCTCTGGTCATGTAATACAAACCCAGGACTACGTCCTGCGATGGCACAATGATTGGTTCTCCGTTTGCAGGCGACAGGATGTTATTAGTGGACATCATAAGCACACGTGCTTCTAATTGCGCTTCCATAGTCAGAGGTACGTGCACTGCCATCTGATCACCATCAAAGTCAGCATTGTATGCTGCACAAACCAACGGATGTAACTGTATAGCTTTACCTTCTATTAGAACTGGTTCAAATGCTTGTATGCCTAAACGGTGTAAAGTAGGTGCACGATTTAATAATACTGGGTGTTCGCGGATCACTTCGTCTAAAATATCCCAAACCACTGATTCTTCTCGCTCTACCATTTTTTTAGCTGCTTTAATGGTCGTAGCTAGACCACGTAGTTCTAATTTTCCATAGATAAATGGTTTAAATAATTCTAGTGCCATTTTTTTTGGTAAGCCACATTGATGAAGATGTAAACATGGTCCTACAGTAATAACTGAGCGACCAGAGTAGTCCACGCGTTTTCCAAGAAGATTCTGACGAAAACGACCTTGTTTTCCTTTTATCATGTCTGCTAAAGATTTGAGAGGGCGTTTATTGGAACCAGTAATTGCACGGCCGCGACGCCCATTATCCAGCAAAGCATCAACAGCTTCTTGTAACATTCGTTTTTCATTACGTACGATGATATCTGGTGCTGCTAAATCTAATAAGCGTTTCAGACGATTATTGCGGTTAATAACTCGACGATATAAGTCATTGAGATCTGATGTTGCAAAACGCCCACCATCCAGTGGTACGAGAGGACGTAAGTCAGGTGGTAATACTGGTAAAACATTTAAGATCATCCACTCTGGTTTGTTGCCAGATTGGATAAATGCTTCAAGAAGTTTAATACGCTTAGTTAGTTTTTTTCTCTTTGTTTCTGAGTTAGTCTCACTGAGCTCAATACGTAACTGTTCACATTCTTTATTTAAATGTATATTTTTTAATAATGTTTGAATCGCTGCTGCGCCTATTGTAGCCTCGAATTCATCACCAAATTCTTCTAGAGCATCAAGATATTGTTCTTCACTAAGTAATTGATTTTTTTCAAGACTTGTCATACCACTTTCAATTACAACGTAAGATTCAAAGTACAATACCCTTTCAATATCACGTAACGGCATATCTAATAATAGACCAATGCGTGATGGAAGTGACTTTAGGAACCAGATATGCGCAGTTGGTGAAGCTAGTTCGATGTGCCCCATTCTCTCACGACGCACTTTGGTTTGTGTAACTTCAACGCCACATTTTTCACATATTACACCACGGTGCTTCAGGCGTTTATATTTACCACACAGACATTCGTAGTCCTTTACGGGACCAAAAATGCGTGCACAAAAAAGGCCATCTCGCTCAGGTTTAAATGTACGATAATTTATAGTTTCTGGTTTTTTTACTTCACCAAAAGACCATAAACGTACGGTATCAGGTGATGCTAATGCAATTTTAATTGCGTTAAATTCTTCAGCTTTAGTCTGTGTTTTTAGTAATTTTATTAATTCTTTCACGTATGAGCTCCCATCAGGCAAAACTACTCAGGGACACCAGAAGCGCTCTGAGCATACCGTAACTGGTACAGCAGAGGCCAGTTAATTACTCGTCTTCCAGATCAATGTTAATACCCAAGGATCTAATTTCTTGCAAGAGGACGTTAAAAGATTCTGGCATACCTGGTTCCATCTGATGGTTGCCATCAATAATATTTTTATACATTTTTGTACGACCATTAACATCGTCGGATTTTACAGTGAGCATCTCTTGTAGAGTATACGCAGCGCCATATGCCTCTAATGCCCACACCTCCATTTCACCAAAACGTTGACCACCAAATTGTGCTTTACCGCCAAGAGGTTGCTGAGTTACAAGGCTATAAGAACCTGTGGAACGTGCATGCATTTTGTCATCAACTAAGTGATTAAGTTTTAGCATATACATATATCCTACAGTAACTTTGCGTTCAAATTTTTCACCACTACGACCATCGAATAGAGTAATCTGACCGGAAGAAGGTAGCCCGCCTAATTCTAAGAGATCTTTAATCTCGCTCTCTTGTGCACCATCAAATACTGGGGTTGAGATAGGCATTCCATTCCGTAGATTTTCTGCTAAGCAGACTATTTCTTTATCTGTGAAAGTATCTAAGTTAACATTTTGTCGTATATTAGTGCCAAGGTTATATGCTTGTTGCATAAATTCACGTAATTTAGAGATTTCTGATTGCTGTGTTAGTAGCATGTTAATGTGGTCCCCAATCCCTTTCGCAGCCATGCCTAGGTGGGTTTCGAGAATTTGACCAATATTCATACGTGATGGTACGCCAAGCGGGTTGAGCACAATATCCACCGGAAGACCATGTTCATCATAAGGCATATCTTCAATTGGGTTAATTTTCGAAATAACGCCTTTATTACCATGACGTCCAGCCATTTTATCACCAGGTTGAATTTGACGTTTAACAGCTAAATATACCTTTACAATCTTTAATATACCTGGTGCTAAGTCGTCTCCTTGTGTAATTTTTCGTCTTTTATCATTTAATTTTTGTTCAAAGTCGTTTTTTAGTTCGTAATATTGATTGGTGAGCTTGAGAAGTTGCTTATTTTTATCTATGTCGGTAATACTAAGCTCTAACCATTTAGATCTTGGAAGGGTATGTAATATTTCTTCTGCAATTCCATTGGCTATAAGAATCTGTTGTATTCGGTAAAAAAGACTATTTTCCAGTATTTTTAGTTTTTCAGAGAGGTCTTTTTTTGCATTTTTCAGTTGTATTTCTTCAATATCTAAAGCTCTTCGGTCTTTTTCTACGCCATCACGAGTGAAAATTTGTACATCTATAACAGTGCCAGAAACACCATTCGGTACACGAAGGGAAGAGTCTTTAACATCTGATGCTTTTTCGCCAAAAATAGCCCGTAGTAATTTTTCTTCAGGTGTCAACTGAGTTTCACCTTTAGGTGTTACCTTTCCGACAAGAATGTCACCCCCAGTCACTTCAGCCCCGATGTATACAATTCCACATGCATCTAGTTTAGAAAGCGCTGCTTCACCTACATTGGGAATGTCAGCGGTAATTTCTTCCGGGCCCAACTTAGTATCACGTGACACGCAGGCTAGTTCTTGAATGTGGATACTAGTAAATCTATCTTCTTGTACTACGCGCTCAGAGATTAAAATGGAATCTTCAAAATTGTATCCGTTCCATGGCATAAACGCAACACGCATGTTTTGACCCAGTGCTAATTCACCTAAATCAGTAGCTGGACCGTCAGCTAGTACGTCACCGCGCTCAATTACTTCACCGAGATTTACACATGGCATCTGGTTAATGCAAGTATTTTGATTCGAACGAGTGTATTTTGTTAAGTTATAAATATCGATACCAGCTTCATTGGCATATATTTCATTTTCATGTACTTTGACAACAATGCGTGAGGCATCTACGTATTGAATGCTACCACTACGCTTGGCTACAGCAGTGACACCAGAGTCCACAGCAACAGCACGTTCCATACCAGTACCAACGAGTGGTTTCTCAGCTCGTAAAGTTGGCACTGCTTGGCGTTGCATGTTAGCACCCATTAATGCACGATTAGCGTCATCGTGTTCTAAAAACGGAATTAAGGAAGCGCCTACTGACACTATTTGTTGAGTCGAGACATCCATGTAGTTAATTTGATCACAGCTAAATAAACTAGATTCACCATGGTTACGACAAGTTACAAGATCATCAATGATACGACCTGAGTCATTAAGATTTGTATTAGCTTGAGCAATGACATAGTGACCTTCTTCAATCGCTGAAAGGTAATGAATTTCATTTGTAACAATTCCATTGTGTACTCGACGATATGGTGTTTCAAGAAAACCGTATTCATTGGTTTGTGCATAGACAGATAAAGAGTTTATAAGGCCTATGTTTGGACCTTCTGGTGTTTCAATAGGGCATACACGACCATAGTGGGTAGGATGTACATCTCTCACCTCAAAACCCGCACGCTCACGTGTGAGTCCGCCAGGACCAAGGGCAGAAATGCGACGTTTATGTGTAATTTCAGACAGAGGATTGTTTTGGTCCATAAATTGAGAGAGCTGACTCGATCCGAAAAATTCTTTAATAGATGCGGAAATTGGTTTAGCATTGATCATATCTTGAGGCATGAGAGTATCTAGATCTCCCAAGGAGAGACGCTCTTTTACTGCTCTTTCTACACGTACTAAACCAACGCGAAATTGATTCTCAGCCATTTCTCCCACAGAACGAATGCGACGATTACCAAGATGATCGATGTCATCAATCTCACCGATACCATTCCGGATTCCGATCAGTTTTTGTATTACTTGAATAATGTCTTCTTCACTCAAAACACTAGCGCCTATGAGTGCTTCACGTTTTAGAGAACGATTAAACTTCATACGACCTACCGTAGATAGGTCGTAGCGCTCTTCAGAGAAGAAAAGATTCTCAAATAAATTGTGAGCCGCTTCATGTGTTGGGGGCTCACCAGGACGCATCATACGATATATCTCTAATAGAGCACTTATACGATCGTAAGTAGGATCAATACGCATGACTTCAGAGATATATGGACCATGATCTAAATCATTTGTAAAAATTGTTTCTAGTGTTTTATGTTCGGATTTTTGTAATCGTACTAATAAATCTAATGATAAAGGCATATTTGCTGCAATAAGAATCTCACCAGTAATGGTATCAATATAATCTTTAGCAACTATTTTACCAACGATGTATTCAGGTGGTACGGCAATATAATTCACTTTATCTTTTTCTAAATGACGAATATGACGTGCAGTAATACGGCGTCCCTTTTCTACATATATGGTGTTTTTCGATTCAATATCAAAGGATGCTGTCTCTCCACGCAGCCGTTCTGGTATTAGCTCCATTTGTAATTGATTGTTATAGATATGATATACTACTTTTTCAAAAAATAGGTTCAGGATCTGCTCGGTATTATAATTAAGGGCTCTTAGAATAATAGTAGCGGGAAGTTTTCGACGTCTATCAATTCGGACAAATAGATTATCTCTTGGGTCGAATTCAAAGTCTAACCATGAACCACGATATGGGATGATACGTGCATTATAAAGTACTTTACCTGAGGAGTGTGTTTTGCCTTTATCGCTATCGAAGAAAACACCAGGGCTGCGATGAAGCTGTGAAACAATAACTCTTTCTGTCCCATTAATAATAAAAGTACCATTATCGGTCATAAGTGGGATTTCACCCATATATACTTCTTGCTCTTTAATGTCTTTCACGGTACCTTCTGGGGCTTCCCGTTCATAGATGACCAATCGTAGTTTTACACGAAGAGGCGCAAAGAACGTGATACCTCGAATTTGGCACTCGCTCACATCAAAGATAGGTTCACCTAAACAGTAGCTAACATATTGTAGCTCAGCGTGAGCGCTATAGCTTTGTATAGGGAATACAGAACGGAATGCTGCTTCCAGGCCATAGTGACCTTTGGGATCTTGTTTAATGAATTTCTGGAAAGAATCAATCTGGATAGAAAGGAGATAAGGAGTGTCCAGAACTTGTGGACGCTTACCAAAATCCTTACGAATGCGTTTTTTCTCGGTATAGGAGTAAACCATAGGGTTCCTCAGCTTTCTAAAAATAGAACCTTTTCTCCGTCCATGGGGATAGTTCTTTAATGCTGTTTGAATGATTGAAATAGCTGATCATTTGTTTTTATTTCTTCTTCTCTCTACTCTTCAAGTATTATGTGTGCTTTTAATAGAAGCGAAACTCTGAATATAGAGAAAGACATATTAAGGTAGCCAATGACTAACAGATATGGAGTATTACTGAATTCTGTATAGATCAAGCATACTGGTGGGTCACGTATAGCCAGTCACGCATTTATTATATGCCATGATCTGGTTTTAACCCACGCAGTGACTTTATCTCACTTCCACAACTGCGCCTGCTGATTCTAGTGTTTTTTGTAAGGCTTCAGCTTCATCTTTTGTGATACCTTCTTTTAAAGAAGTAGGTGCAGATTCCACTAGATCTTTAGCTTCCTTCAGACCTAATCCAGTAGCACTTCTCACTGCTTTAATGACAGCGATTTTATTTACACCAATGGATTTAAGTATCACGTCGAACTCAGTTTTTTCTTCTACTTCGTCAGGATCATTTGTAGGGCATACCGCAGGATATGCAGAAGCGGAGACTCCAAATTTCTCTTCCATCGCAGAGATCAAGTCAACAATTTCCATCACAGACAGAGCTGCAACGCCTTCAATAATTTGGTCTTTAGTGATTGACATCTCAATATTCCTAAATGCAGCAAGTAATTGATATATGTAAGCTGATGAGCAAAAGCGCAAAGATTTGCGTACTTAAGCGGAGATAGCTTCTTTCTGAATACGTATGGCAGATAAAGTACGTACTAGTTTGCCAGCAGATGCTTCTTTCATAGTTGCCATGAGGCGTTGAATTGCTTCATTATAAGTTGGTAAAGTGGCTAGGCGGTCAATTTGATCCGCGTTGATTAGTTCACCCCCAAAAGCTGCACCCTTAATATGAAAATCAACATTTGTTTTTGAAAATTCTTTAAAAATACGAGCTGCAGTACCTGGATGTTGCATAGAATATGCAATTAAGGTTGGACCACTTAGTTTATTCTGAAGGCATTCAAAGGGCGTGCCTTGAACCGCACGACGTAGCAAAGTATTACGAATTACGCGTATATGCACACCCATGTCGCGGCTTGTTTTTCGTAATGTCGTGATTTTATCTACAGTAATACCACTGGAATTCGCAATTACCGCAGATAGCGCATCTTTTGCTATTTTACTAATTTCAGCAACAATCTCTTTTTTTTCTTGAAGATTCAAGGGCATTAGTTTGTTCTCCTGGTTAGGACAGGGATTACCACACAATCATATCTTACCTGATCTGTTCTAAAAAGATAGGCATTGACGTTCGTTGAGATAGAGTCACGCATATTGTCGATGAACAGGTTTTTACTTTTTCACCGTTACCGCAGTCTAGATTGTAAATCAAAAACCAGGATATCTGTATGTTTTTATATTTTTCGATATAAGCACTATATATGCATAACCATTGTCTTTTTACTTTGAAGACATAAAATCTATAACTAGTGTACAATTCTACAAGCAAAAGACATGGATAGAGCAATGAATCACCTATTCTTCGGTATACTATCCTTAGGTAGATGAACGGAATCTGTGTTGCCCTATAGCTTTAAATGATTTCAGGCGTCTTGCAGCTAAATTTATGGTATGATTATGTAATTCATATAGCATACCAATACTCCATATTGAGTAAATATATGTTTTGTTAAAATTAAGTTGTAACAATACATGCGTTTAAGCTAGATAGATCCACTGAGATACAGGCACCCATTGTGCTGGAAACACTGACTTTTTTAATAAAAACACCTTTTGCCTGAGGTGGCTTTGTTTTTTTTAAAGCAAAAAGAAAGGACTCCAAGTTATCTTTTAATTTCTCTACATCAAAGTTTGATTTACCAAACGTTATATGTACAATCCCGTTTTTATCATTCCGGTAACGTACCTGACCAGACTTAGCGTTTTTTACTGCTTCGGATATATTTGGAGTAATAGTGCCGACTTTTAGGTTTGGCATCAGTCCGCGTGGCCCAAGAATTTGACCTACTTGACTGACAATATGCATGGCGTCTGGAGACGCAATCACAACATCAAAATTTATTTCTCCTTTTTTAATTTTCTCTACTAAGTCTTCCATACCAATAAGTTCAGCACCAGCATCGCGAGCAGATATAGCATGTTCTCTGTTTGTAAACACTGCTACTCGTATCGATTGACCAGTACCATGAGGTAGTATGGTCGATCCTCGTATATTTTGGTCTGATTTTCGTGCATCAATGCCTAAATTAACTGCTACATCGATGCTTTCTGTAAACTTAGCAGTGGCTTGCTCTTTTATAAGGATCAAGGCTTCGCTAATATCATATAATTTAGTTGTATTAATTTTTTCACGTATAGCGAACATACGCTTAGTTAGCTTAGCCATTTCATCTCTCCACCACTAATCCCATAGAACGAGCAGTACCTTCAATCGAGCGAGTCATGGCATCAATGTTAGCCCCCGTCATATCTTGTGCTTTCGTTTCTGCTATGATGCGTATTTGAGTATGCGATAAAGTACCAACTTTATCCTTGTTTGGTTTGCTAGATCCGGATTTAATACCAGCTGCTTTCTTGAGAAGTATAGCCGAAGGAGGCGTTTTAGTAATAAAGCTAAAAGAACGGTCAGCATACACAGTGATCACAACAGGAACAGGCAGGCCTTTTTCGAAAGAATCTGTTTTAGCGTTAAATGCTTTGCAGAATTCCATAATGTTGACACCTTTCTGACCCAGAGCTGGTCCTACGGGCGGACTTGGGTTTGCCATGCCAGCTGCAACCTGTAGCTTAATATAGGCTTGTATTTTCTTGGCCATTTATAGACCCCTCAGATCGGGTAAAAATTTTATTTTAAGATGGTATCGTTAGTATGATCAAAACAGTTACCATAGAGTTATCTTAATGTAGAGAATATTACAAAATATATGCACAACCTTAGAGTATGTAATAATCAGTTTTATAGAACACGCTGTAGTAATATTATGATGCTGTAGTAATATTATATTATGTATGTAGTAACATTAAACTTACATTAATTATCTTGTAAAATACAATAATACGTATACGTATATTACATAGAATGTATATGTTATGTATGTTATGTATGTTTATGGTATAGCTCCAAACTTATTAAGAATAATCAGCAGTACACAGATTATGTTTTATAGTATACACATAAGCAGTTTAAAACTATACATCAATTATATTAGTGTTCGCAATGCTGTTGTTATATGGAGAGGACTGCACGAGTAGCATCAGTAATTTTTTAATTTTATTTGCATAATCTGTCATTGGAAGAGATTGATTAACGGTATAACTTTACCCTTTTTCAACTTGAGCAAAATCTAGCTCTACCGGTGTAGCTCGTCCGAATATAGACACAGAGACTTTGAGACGACTTTTCTCATAGTCCACTTCTTCCACGACACCATTAAAGTCAGAAAATGGACCGTCATTGACACGTACCATTTCACCAGGTTCAAATAATGTTTTAGGACGCGGTTTATCGCCAACTTTTTGTAAGAGAGCAGCAATGGCGCTCACTTCTTTTTTACTAATCGGTGCTGGTTGATCAGAAGTGCCACCGATAAAACCCATCACTCTTGGTACGTTACGTACAAGATGCCAGCTTGTATCGTGCATAATCATTTGTACTAATACGTATCCTGGAAAGAATTTCCGTTCACTTTTACGACGTTGTCCACGACGTATCTCCACTACTTCTTCAGTGGGCACCATAATATCACCAAATAAATTTTCCATGCGATGTAGTTTAATATGCTCACGTAGCGACTGAGCTACGCGACTTTCAAAACCGGAAAATGCTTGCACGACATACCAGCGTTTTTGGGGAGCTTTCAGCATCTTAAAACCTCAGTTCAGTAATCAACGATACGAGACGGACTATGGCACCATCCAGACCCCACAAAATTAGTGACATAAGAGCAGTAACAAGAGTCACTATAAGCGTAGTTTGTAAAGTTTCCTGACGAGTAGGCCATATAATTTTACGCATCTCAGTGTATGATTGTTGTAAAAAAGTTAACACTGATGCACCTAGTGTTGTTAATAGTGCCAAACTCGCTGCTGCGATTATTAATATGATGATAAACAATATCCGAAATGGTAATATTTTTTCATCATACCCAATAGTTCCTGCTATAGCTGTTGCTAGTACTAGAAGGCCTGCTATACCTAACCATTTGCATGTTTCTAATCTATTCTTTTTTTTTTGAAATAATATTGTATGCAATTTCATAAACAAACCTGTTACTAATAAACTATTGTAAATCCATCAGAAAGATTTCATATATCAGGGTAATCATTCAATAATAATGATTTTTGAGGATGTGTAAAGATCTGTGCCTGCCTTTACAATAAACTTTTATAGTGGTCATGGCGATGCAAAATTACCTAAACTTTCTAGCAATGATTAGTGAGACACTGTAAATATATTACGATTCAATTTAACTGCATGACTCTAGTTTTAGCTCCATTTTAATTTTATTATTTTATCCGAATTGCTTCTCTAGCTTCCATGAGGATTTTGTAGTGATTAACATTTTAGTACAAAAATAAAATAAAATATTCTAGTTTGTAGGTTTTGTCAAATTTATAAAAATTAAAAAAGTATTTAGAATGACCTGAAATGAGTGATCTGCAGAAATAGTGATGATGCGATTACAAATAAGAACGAACATTAACACAGATCCACTAGAGCTCTCAAAGTAGTACAGCGTGCGCTATAGTTTATTATTTTATTATAGTATAGTAATGATTAATACTCACATGTATTGAGTATGTTATAGAGTTGTCTGTTGACAGCTCAACACTAATGTCTGTGCTGCTTTAGTATCAGTATTGTAAGTGACTGGATGGATCACTGAAAAAGAATTGGTCTGATAGAAATCATTATTGTAATTATCATTACAGACGTGCTTAGTGTGACACACTGCTACTAGCGTAAGATGTGAAATAATAGGAAGTATCATACCATATGTTGTGTCAACTTAACTTAGGACATGCTAGTAGCATATTGGTAGTATAACCTAGAATGATAGTTAAAGTGATTACTCGTAGAAATCATTTATCGAACAATGATGATGTTAATAAATCTTACAATACACTAACATACAAAATAGAACAGCTATCAATTTATCATATATGGTAAATTTTTTCTTTAGTATCTAATATATGAGATTGTGTTTATTATTTATGTAGAAATTGATAATCAAGGAAATTAAAAATCGGAGTTTAGTTTATCAGAAAAATAGATGTGGATGATAAATAAGTCATATTAGTTAATACAATATATGATCAATCTGATATCCAGAAAGTATGATGATAGCGATGTAAATTGAATATATGTTATAGAACATTTTATGCATGACTAGTGCTCAAAATATTTGATAATCTTTATCATTATTGATATGTTTGCATTTTATTATTATTTCCAAAAATCTTCATATTTCTATACAAGATCTTCAAGAGTTAATAGTTTGAAGTGTTAATATTATTCAAGTATCAATAGTTTTTATTATGTATTAATGACGCTGTCATGTTTTATAAAATGATATTTCTTTTATGTGTTCTTAGGTAAGCAAGGAGGGATGTGGTTGATAGATAATTTAAAGTAAATTTTAGTCAACTGCTGCATGGTGGGTTCATTTATTCACTCTACCTTGAAGGAACATAAAAGAGGTATTGTGATCTACTATACCTCCATTAAATCATTTTTTTTGTAAAGTAATGACATATCCGAATTAGTGAGACGCTCTCTTGGAATGAATTTTTGCCTTCAACGGTCTAGCCACAATAATGTGCTATGCAGGCATTACTTTTCTTAAAAAATCACTGATAAAACATAGCAAGATAAAGGTAGATGTATGCTTTCAGGTATTGTGATATTACCAATGATAACATTAGGTAGAGCTTTTCTTTTACAAGAAGAAGAAATAGTCATTAGTAGAAAAATGATTCTTGTAGATCAAATTAATCAAGAAATTCATCGTTTTCTTGATGCTCGCAAAAAATCTTCCCAACAACTGGAAATAATTCGACTCAAAGCTCTTGAAGTTTATGGAGAAGAAAAGTCAGCTATCTTTGAGGGGCATGTGATGCTTTTAGAGGATGAAGAAATGGAGCATGAAATTATTTCTTTTATTAGAGAGGAGTTGGTGACTGCTGATTTAGCTGTACACACTGTTATTAATGCTCAGGTCAAATCACTAGAAGAAATAGATGATGAGTATTTAAGAGAGCGTGCATCTGATGTGCGTGATATTGGTCAACGTCTTCTAAAAAACATATTGGGTTTAAATATTACTGATTTGAGTGCTATTAATGAAGAAGTGATTATTATTGCTAGAGACCTTGCTCCCTCTGAAATAGCTCAAATGAATTTGAAAAAAGTACTAGGGTTTGTTACTGATATTGGTGGCGCTACCTCACATACCGCTATTATGGCTCGTTCATTAGAGTTACCAGCGATTGTGGGTACTGGGAATGTGACTTGTCAGGTTAAAAATGGCGATTTCTTGATTGTAGACGGTGTTAACAATCAAGTATACATTAATCCTAATCTAGAAACAATTACAGAGTTTAAATTACTAGCTAATCAATATCATATAGAGCAAAAAGAGTTATTACAACTAACCGGTTTTCCGGCGGTCACTCCTGATGGCTATGAAGTCAAACTTTGTGCAAATATTGGCACAGTGCGTGATATTGCAGGAATAGAATATTATGGGGCAGATGGGGTTGGTTTGTACCGTACGGAATGTTTATTTATGGACCGAAAATCATTACCTAGCGAAGAAGAGCAGTTTCAGGTTTATAAAGAAGTGGTGGAGGCAATTGGTTCTCGTAGTGTCATTGTTCGTACTATGGATATTGGTGGAGATAAAAACGTACCATATATGAATTTACCAAAAGAGAACAACCCATTTCTTGGTTGGCGTGCTATTCGAATTTTAATGGATCGTTCTGAAATTCTACATGCACAATTTCGTGCTATTCTCCGGGCGTCAGCGTTCGGTGCATTACGTATTATGTTTCCTATGGTGATTTCTGTTGAAGAAGTACGATTTTTAAAAACAAAGCTTGAAACTTTAAAGGAAGAACTTGCTAGAGAAAACAAAGCATTCAATAACAATATTGAGATTGGCATTATGGTAGAAACTCCTGCTTCTGCGGTGATTGCACGTCACTTAGCAAAAGAAGTCGATTTTTTTAGCATTGGTACCAATGATTTAACGCAGTATACTTTAGCGGTAGATCGTGGTAATGAATTAATCTCCCATCTTTATAACCCTTTATCTCCTCCTGTGCTAGCTTTGATTAAGAATGTTATTGATGCTTCTCATGCTGAAGGTAAGTGGACAGGTATGTGCGGTGAGTTAGCAGGAGACCCGCGTGCTACATTGTTATTATTAGGGATGGGATTGGATGAGTTTAGTATGAGTGCGAGCTCGATTCCACGTATTAAAAAAATGATTCGTGGTTATGCTTTACAACAGGCTAAAAAATTAGCAGAACAAGCGTTAACTCAATCTACAGCGGATGACGTATTAAAATTGATCGACCAGTTTCTTGCAGACAAGCATTAGACTTTGCATGTGGAATTGCAGCATTATATGAGTTATAAAGTACACATTCAGTCTCCCTTCATCTTGCACAGAAATAATATATTCAACATATATTCTCTCTATTATACACTACATCACATTATATATATTAGAGAGTATCTCACTATTTTGTAGACGATGTGTGTGGTGTTTTTTAGGGGTATCAATATATCTCAAGACTACAATTTTCATATTAATAGACACTGATATGCTTTATTACTGACGTAGGATATGTAGGTACAGATTGTAACAATACTAATTGTTGATTCTGCTTGATAAGCCTTATTATACCATGAGGATACTGTGTCCTATTTATTTTTATGTTGTCATTAATTTATGGTTCTTTATTTATACTAAAAAGCATCAAGCAGATTATCAAGAGATAAAACATATAGGATATTCATCACTATCATTTTGTAATATAATGAGTATCTCTGTCATATAGTAATGATTGTGCATCAGCAAGGTAATGATCATAGGACACCTAATACCAGTAGTACATGGTAAAAAAGATTTCATGTTTAAGAGCATAACATCAATATCATAGGAATGATTTTAATACATCTAGGTCGTTAACAAGAGATAGCAGTATTATTCTTCGTGGTTGATCTATTAGATTAAGGTTGGGCGGTCACGATGATTAGGGAATAATATCAACATCCTGGATCAAAAACTGATTTGTTTGCGATTCGTATTCTTGAACCTTATTTATGGACCAGAGTGTCAAAAGAAACGCTCATTTCCACTGGATTACATTAATAAAAAGTATATGTATATTTGTATTAGGTTTGAAATGTCATGAAAAATATTCTTTCCATTCAGTCCCACACTGTCTTTGGTCATGCGGGTAACGGAGCTGCAGAATTTCCTATGCGACGATTAGGCGCTAATGTTTGGCCGTTAAATACTGTTCAATTTTCTAATCATACGCAATATGGTCATTGGACTGGATCAGTGATGCCAGGTGCTCATTTAGTGGAGATTGTTCGCGGTATTAGCGATATCAATCAATTACAAACCTGCGATGCAGTATTAAGTGGATATCTTGGATCAGCGGAGCAAGGAGAGGCAATACTGGAAATTGTACGTCTGGTTAAAGAGGCTAATCCTAATGCATGGTATTTTTGTGACCCTGTGATGGGGCACCCAACCAAGGGTTGTATTGTTGCGACTGGTATTTCTGAGTTTCACGCTCATGCATCATTGCAAGTCAGTGATATTGTCGCGCCTAATCTTTTAGAACTGGAGATTCTGAGCGGTAGTGGTGTGCTGGAAAATGTTGAACAAGCCATTGCTGCTGCGCATGCATTAATTGTTAAAGGACCAAAAATAGTGTTAGTTAAGCACTTAGCGAATGCTGGTTATCGGAAAGATAGATTAGAAATGTTGTTAGTTACAGGTGATGAAGCCTGGCATATTGATCGACCACTGATAGATTTTGGTATCCGTCAACCAGTAGGTGTGGGGGATTTAACAAGTGGTTTGTTATTAGTAAATCTTCTTCATGGCTTGCCCCTACAAGCAGCAGTAGAACATGTCACAGCTGCTGTATATGCAGTAATGCTTAAAACTCATCAAATGGGAGAATATGAGTTACAGCTAGTCGCTGCACAACAAGCTATTGTTGAACCACCACTGCGCTTCAGTGCAGTAAAAATGGCATTATTATAATTTAATTTAAAATGGAGATGTATGGATTAAACGTGTTCCTTGTTCTATATATTATGAGCTGTACATATTGTGATTCAATGTCATAGATGGGTTAAAATATGCAAAAACTATATAAAACTCATTATATTGTAGCAGACTATTATAGTATCCACACTTAAGCTATCGATATTGACCACAAGCAATGCGATATATATAGTTTTGCTACATTTTATCTGGATTTATAGATGTTTCCTACATTTGGCAATCTATAGGGATACAGAGTGCCTTTTTACGCTGTCTTCAGTTTAGGTCGTTTAACTATGGCTGACAAGTTATCACATCACCAATGCGTTATCGTAGGAATATCAGGTGCGTCCGCCTCAGGGAAAAGTCTGATTGCTAGCACTCTTTATCATGAAGTTCGTGACCGTTTTGGGGATGAAAATATTGGAGTGATTCCTGAAGATGCTTATTATAGAGACCAAGGCCATCTCACGATGGCTGAGAGGGTGCACACTAATTATGATCATCCAAGTGCTATGGATCATGGGCTATTGTTACAACATTTACAGATGCTAAAAGCAGGGCTTGCTATTGATTTACCTGTTTATAGTTATGCCGAACATACACGGACTGAGCAAACACTTCATCTAAAACCGAAAAAGGTTATTATCCTAGAAGGAATCTTATTGCTGACAAACGCTAAATTACGTCAGGAGATGAATTTTTCTATTTTTGTAGATACATCTCTTGATATTTGTCTTATGCGACGTATGCAACGTGATGTTAATGAAAGAGGACGCTCGATGGATTCAGTTATGGCGCAGTATCAGAAAACAGTGCGACCTATGTTTCTACAATTTATTGAACCCTGTAAACAATATGCTGATATTATTGTACCCCGTGGAGGTAAAAATCGCATTGCGATCGATATTCTCAAAGCAAAAATTAATCAGTTTTTTGAAGAATAACATATTATATAGTATACGACGTCAAAATAGATGAGTTGTAAAAGAAAATGTACTCATAAAGCAAAGTGATCGGTGTGTTATAGTTATAATATGGCAAGAGAAATTTATTTATGATAGGCAAGGCTCTTCTTTAGAATGTAGTAATAAGATTACAAACAGATTATCTCTGATACCGAGACGATAGTTATCCTAGATGAATCATGTTGGTCGATAGAATAAAGAGTAAAATATTTTTATAGCTTTTATTTATATTGCATTGTGTCTTATAAATGGTCTAAAAGTTTGATGTTTTTAGTGTATGGTGCAGTACTTAGAGATAATGCAGACAAGTATCTCACCACACCTAGAGTTCATCCATAAAATTGTCTTTTATTGGATCATGATAAACCATCGATCTAGTAACGAATATGTTTTTTTGCGTCTTCCTTGGGGACTGTAATGACTATATTTTTTATAAAAATACAATTTACAATGTTTAAATTTTAGACTAACGATTTTGGCTGAGTTTGAGCTCTTTTTTACTATCATAATATTATAGCGCATCTATCATTATACTTAATATTATCTTTCTTAATGTGTCCTGGATTGAATTTTATTATAGTACATTTAAATATTAGAGGTAATTTGCATGCATTTTTTATATTGATGGAGTATCAGTCATAATATCTGTATATCTATAAGTTTTGATTTTCATCAGAGAGTTATTTTAGTATGTGCATTTTGAAGCGGCTATGCCAACACTGAGATATATGTAGTTTCTAACGAAAGAAAAGGCATATTAATACGATGTTTTGAATGGTGTATATTTATTATTTTAAAGAAATTTATGCTCTAATCTATCATTCAGTAACTGCAAATAAGATGTTAGATTCATTACAATTTTCTATAGCTTCAAGGTGCTATATATTAAAGACTGTAGTACAACTTATAGCAGTTTGGTGTTTTGTGAATATTAATTTTTATTTGTCAAGCTATGTGTTATCTCGAGACCAAACTTTTTTATAGTGATTGGTACGGGAAAAGAAAAGCATGTTAGGTCATGACGTAATAAGTAACATTTTGAATGTTGTATACGTATCTATCGTGAATAAATTAATTATGATACAAAGATTCTAGTATTCATAATCCATTCTATAACTATATCTATATTATAAGGGGGGAAGGCGTTGTTTGATCTATAGCTAAGCTACTTAATACTGCATCACCTTTTTTTTAAGGACTGCGCAAATATTTATATGAAATATTTTCGCGCGTCGATAGATGAGGATAATATACAGTTATACAACTATGAAAGGACATATTCCGTGTATTTTATATGAACTGATGAAAACTATAGATGTTTTGGTGTATAAAAATTCTAATGATCTAATGTATATTGTATATTCCAGAGAATATCCTTCTATGAAGGAGTGTAGATATTATGTCATTCACCATGTTTTTATTAATGATAATTAGGTGTTAGCGCGTAAGAAAGGTGGTGTAGAATCATAACATAAATTTTTACCATTTTGGATGTGACGTTTTATCAGTGATCATAGTCATACGGGATCTATGCATCGCATCATACACTTGAGTGATGATAGCAGTGTGTTCTTCATATGTGGTAGTATACATACTCACCATACAGGGTGTAATTATCCTTATAAATCTTTTTTATATCTATACATGCATGTTAATTTTCTTTATGTATTTTTTTGTTGGTTCAATTAAATTGATATGTATGAGGGTAAGTATCTATAATTATGTAATTTAACAATTATATAAGATTTTTGATCTTTTAAGAACGCTGGTTTTTGATAGAAGCCAATCTGTTTTCAACCGCACTATATAGTATTTTTTTTGAATAGTTTTACATTATAGAATGCATACCATCAGAAATTGTATTATTCATTCTCTGACTATGTAAGGTAGTAACTTTATATCATATTCTATGAATAGAATTTACAATCTATGGTGCCAGGGCTAATTTTAGTGATAGTCTATAAATAATCTTCATCAATGTGTGCTTTTTTTAGAATATCTCACCTCTACGAAACAATCATCAAATATATTAATCTAATCCTCAGACGGTCAGTCTCTTACTCAGTTGGTCATACCATCCATATCAGTCAGATATTATTATTCTTACATCATATCATAGGTTTATTTTTTATAAACACCCAATATATTTTTTATGATAGATATGTGTCTTCAATAGAATACATTTTAAAATTAGAGTGCTTTAGATAATAATAAAAATTATTGTTGTGCATACATTTGAATGATCATAATTATGTATAAGTTATAGGAGTAATAGAATGCTTATATATTATAGAAATAATATTTTAGGATAAAAATAATTTATATCTTAAAGTAAAGTACGGAGTGATTATAAATAATGATAAATTGTATATAGAAAAAGAATTAAGTTGGTTGTCTTTTAATGAAAGAGTGTTACAAGAAGCTTCTGATAAAACTTATCCATTATTTGAGCGTATGCGTTTTCTGGGGATTTATTCCAATAATTTAGAAGAATTTTATAAAGTTCTGTTTTCTGATCTTAAGCGCCGTATTTTAATTAGCGAAGAACAATATATCCCAGATAGTTTATATCATTTACTAATAAAAATAAAGGAAAAGGTATTTACAGCAGACCAAGAGTTTCATATTCATTTATAATGATTTATTATTAGAAATGGCATGTAATCAGATATTTCTAATTAATGAACGTCAACTGTCTCTCAATCAGAAAACTTGGTTGAGAAAGTATTTTAAATATACTTTACGGCAGTATATTACTCCTATCTTAATTACTCATGATACTAATTTAATTAAATTTCTAAAAGATGACGATACTTATCTGTCCGTTGAAATTATTCGTGGTACAGAGATTAATTATGCGTTACTTGAGATTCTCTCTGATCAAGTGCCACGATTTATAAATTTACCGCCAGAACCCCCTCATCGCAGGCAGCCTATCATTGTATTAGAGGATATTCTGCGTTATTATTTAGAGGATATTTTCTGTGGTTTTTTTTGATTATGATCTTCTTAGCGCTTATTCGATGAAAATGACTCGTGATGCAGAGTACGACTTATCTGTTGAGATGGAATCCAGTCTATTAGAACTAATGTCATCTAGTTTAAAACAACGTTTAACTGCTAAACCAATACGATTTGTCTATCAGCATGATATGCCAGATTCTATGGTTAAGATGTTGCGTAATCAATTAAGTATTTCTAAATATGACTCTATTTTACCAGGAGGTCGTTATCATAATTTTAAAGATTTTATTAGTTTTCCGAACTTTGAAAAAGTTAATTTATCGCATAAGCCTTTAGTACAATTACGTCATTTACGATTTGATCGTTATAGAAACGGATTTGATTCTATTCGCACTTGCGATATTCTTCTATATCATCCTTATCACACATTTGAGCACGTCCTTGAATTATTGCACCAAGCTTCTTTTGACCCTTCTGTTGTGGAAATAAAAATTAATATTTATCGTGTTGCTAAAGACTCATGTATTATTAATACAATGATTTATGCAGCTTATGACGGTAAAAAGGTTACAGTAGTAGTAGAGTTGCAGGCTCGTTTTGATGAAGAGGCTCACATCTATTGGGCAAAACGTTTAACGGAAGCTGGAGTTCATGTTATCTTTTCAGCGCCCGGCTTAAAAATTCATGCTAAATTATTTTTAATCTCAATGTGTGAAAATGGAGAAATAAAACGATATGCACATATCGGTACAGGAAATTTTAATGAAAAGACTGCACAATTGTATACTGATTATTCCCTTCTTACTGCGGATGCACGTATTACTAATGAAGTGCGAGAAGTATTTAATTTTATTGCTAATCCATATCGTGCGGTAAGTTTTAAATATTTGATAGTGTCGCCACAGAATTCGCGACATATGTTGTATAAGCTGATTGATAATGAGATTTTTCATGCCAAAAAAGCATACCTGTTCACATCATTCTCAAGCTAAATAATCTAGTGGATCAAGGATTAATAGATCGTTTATATACTGCCTCAAGTTTTGGAGTACAAGTAAAGCTTATTGTGCGAGGTATGTGTACACTGATACCGAATCTACAAGGAGTTAGTGATAATATTCGTACAATTAGTATTGTTGATCGTTATTTAGAGCATGACCGTGTATATATTTTTTATCATGGCATGAAAAAAAACGTGTTTTCTGTCTTCTGCGGACTGGATGACACGTAATATTGACGATCGCATTGAAGTCGGTGTGGCTATTTTAGATCCTGTCTTGCAACAACAAATATTAAATATAATACAGATTTTGATTAATGATACGTTTAAAGCGCGTGTTATTGATCGAGAGTTAAATAACTTTTATGTGCAACATGGTAAGCGTCGTAAAATGCGTTCTCAGGTCGAAATATATAAATATATTAAAACTCTTGAAACACTAGAGGAGTTATCAGAAAACAGACAAATCAGACCAGATCATCTTGTAGAATTAGATGTATCATCTACAGTATATCATGATAACCGTCCAATGTGGTTTGGTTACAAAGATCAAGATACACGTCATATCTTAATAAGGATATAGGGCGCGCTTATGGCATATGTAGTGTGTATAAGAATCAAAATACAGAATCAGTAATAAAACGAGTATAGATGTTATGATACCAGTATCTGGTGGTCTATTGAATCAAATGATGTATCACAAACTTCTATATAACATATACTATTGAGTGGATGTTCAGAGGGAATACATTGACTCTACCTAAAGATTAGGTGAGATTTTTAGATAGATAAACACCTGCAGTTTGAAGATAATTGCACATAATACATGTACTCTATCATGTTAAAAACTTAATAGAGATAATCATTATCTAATTTATCTTATTTTTGAGTGCATATGGTATTTCTGATATATAAATACTTAATGCAATGAATGAGAATATATTTTATGTTTATAACTATGTTAAGAAGTTGATCGTAAAAAACATAAGACAGTATAATTGCATATTATCACATTTTTTAAAAATAAAACAAGACATCGTATTGTGATTAACAGTAGATAGTGTTTATGTGTAATTTTTGTATTAGGAATAGGAATCATGCAAAACTATTAAATTATACATGGATGTTATATAAGGATATTATCCTCTATTATATCGAGAAGGTAAGAGGAATGTTAATATATATTGAAATTTTATTAAAACAAAAATTACATTAATAATGATAATATACATTGTAATCAATTTTATTAATTAATGTTTTTATTTAAAACAAGGTTAGGTAGATTAGTGTGCACTACTCACACATAATAAAATATATAAAAAGTATTACTGAAGAAATATTCATTATCATTAAAAGTATTTCTTATGATATAAGCTCTTACTTAAAGTGTATTCTCGTATATGTTAATGACATAATAATATAAATTTTATTTTTGATTTAAAAATACTCGTATTATTATTTATTATATTATAGTAATATATTAGTTTTTTAATAAAATGAAAAATTCAACATAAAATTTACATAAAATATAAAGAATTGTTATCCTGTAGTATAATTAAGTAAATAATGCAGTAAACACTATAATTTTATATATATTAAGTATTGAAAATTAAATATTTTTATAGTTGAAAACTATGATATCTATTTAGAACACACAAGGTTAATTATATATTAATACTGATACAGTGATCATGATATAATAAACCTTATTATTTGATAATAAGCATTGATAATGTATTGTTGCAAGTTTTTAAAATTTATAAATATTTTTGTAGAAATTAATTTATTATGTATGTAGAAAATCACGAGTGTGTAATATGAATTAGATCATAAAGTATACTTAATAAGTATTTTTTTAATTTGAATTAAAGCACTTTAAGTGCGGAATGAAAACAATCTAGTATGCGCGATCTTTAAAAGTTATGAGTATGACCGTCTTAATATTAAGATGCTATAAATAGCATTATGGATAGTCGGATGTTCAAGCGGTGTAAATATAACATATGGTAGCACTAAATTTTATGATTAGTTGTAGAGGCTGAATAATCTTTCGCAGAAAAGAAAAATCAGCTACATAGCGTTTTTTAAGTTATATAGACCATACATATTAGTTGATTTTATTTTTTAACGTTTTGGATGTAATTAGTAATTTATTGAATATACTAGGTATTCCAGAGTCTCTTGTTAGGGATGACCTATAATTATAAATTATGACAGATACACTGTATTGACATGGAATTAGTTTAGTTAGGTGAATATTAAAATCTCTTGAAAAATATTTTTTAAAGATACTACCTGCTAATTAGGTGTTGTTTAGGTTTATATCTAGTCTGCTATGTATTTCAGTGTCTCTAATTTTTTATAAAAAATTATGTGTGGTGGCCAGATGCAGATTAATAAGTCAACTATGTTTAATATGATCTCATATATTTACTCATACGATTTTTTTGGAGCTATCATCAATATTAACGTTATGCATGTGATGCATAACACATTTGCGGTATGCATATTGAAATGGTTTTAGAATATAATTCTAGGATATGTTTTCATGGTATGGTAAGTAAATAAATATAAATTTACACAGTAGTAATAAAGATTATGGCAGTATACATTATTGTATAGATTTCAAATCTTTATAATAAGCGAGGTACACAGCAAGTAAGGGATCTCAATGAGTAAAGAAATCAAGGAGGAAAAGGTATGGTAGAATATGGCTTGTACTTTATATCTATTATAGTGAGTCAAAAATAAGCATAAGATAGATTTTTGTTTTTAAAGAGAGGCGTGAAAGAGTTTTTAAACTAGGCGTCGCGCGATCTAGTATTAGACATATAATATTATTAGAGCACAGCGGTCGTTTACTAGTTGAAACATCCATGTATTAATTGCTAGAATGATCAATGCATAAGAAGTTGGTGTTTGATGTATAACTATTCTTATGTTATCAATAACATTGATGCCGCTATTTTTTGCGAGAGCGCATTAGCATTGTAGGGTATGCAATAATGATTAGGTACGGATATAACTGCCTAATGCATTTCACCCTTTTACCTTCTGCTATGCTATTTCTTTTCCTAGTTGGAAAATATACAATCGAAGCAGGCAATATCCTCTATGTCTTGAGGTGTCGTCTAGTGACGATATATGTGATTGTAGTGAATACACTACTGTGATGCATCATTTTAATCACATTATGAAGTATATATACCATAATGACATTTTAGGTATGGCAAAGCAGGTCAGTTATATAGTATATCATATCATTTTGATAATGGAATCTCTAGTATATTTACTATACGATGGTCTGTGTGATATCACTCATGTGTATTACACTACAAACATGGTGTCATGGTATGTTGATGTCCTATATTTGCTATTGATCACCTTGTGCTGATTTTGTAATTTATCTACAAAACCCAAAAAAATTTCTTTAAAAAGCGCATATATAATGATGCCTATAACAGTGCGCATATGAATATTTGTTTTACAGTGATGACAAGGGTATCTACATTGCTTAAAAATACAGGTATTTGCTACATTGGCATTATAGAGAATTTGGATTTTTATCGTGAATTGTCCTGCGTATTAAGACAAATAAGGAGGATTTATACGGTGTATTTTTAAGGAAATTATTACCTTCACGGGTCTATATGCTGATTATATGTGCTATAGTACATCATTAGAAATAAGTAAAATGCAGAAAATAAGAATCTGTTGGTATAATAGATTAATATTTAATATATGAGACATCATGTTACGGTGTAATGCATTGTAACATGTTCTGCGATGAGCGTGCGTGCGTCTCATGCGTGCACCACTGATTTAATGCCACTGATGGTGGTTCACTTATATTGTATCACCACATCGATTAGTGATATAAAATTCTTTCGTAAGATATTAACACTCAAGAGTGTTTTGTTTTTTATTCTAAAATTGTTTAGCGATGAAGATGTTTCACCCTGTTTTTGGTGAGTACGCTCTCCAAGATTCTCATACAGGGATATGTTGGTTGAAATTTTACAATGATATATAACAATTTTGTTTGAAGAAACCTACAATGAACAACCATTCATGCGATAGTATACAAGATGCTATATGTTTGGTGTTAATCATGGCCAGATGATCAGAATACTAACGGGGTTCCATGGGAAAATACTTGCGTTATAGGTTTGTACTAGTTTTTTATTATGATTAGTTCAATACTTGATTATGACCATTTTCGTTTCTTAAGTAATTTTATGGATGAAATAACCCAAGATACCGCTAAGTCTATTAGTTATGCTATGCTGATTGTGTTGTTTATTTTTAGTTTTGTTTTGGCAGAGCAGCGATCGATTGGTAGTCCAAATGGGTATGTATGATGTGATCATATCATTACCACAAATGAAACGACCAGAAGTATCTATTGGCATAAGTGCGATATCTTCTGGTAGAGTTAATATTAATGACCATGGTGTATGTTTTTCTAAATATCGTTTATAAATCTGCATAGCGCTATAAACACTATAAGATTTGTCTGACTTATTATTATCATGTCCAACCCAGGTAATCGTTACTTCTCGTCCGTCAACGCCAGCAAACCAATTATCTGCTAAATGATTGGTAGCTCCAGCTTTACCTGCTAAGTTTGCTTCAGGATATAAGGCGCCTAACTCTCTTTCAGAGCCTTGTGCTACAACTTTTTGCATACCATATAGTGTTAGATATGCTGACTGGGGTGTTATAACACGTGTTATGTGGGGTAAGCTTTGATAAAGTATGGTGCCATTATCAGAAATCACTGTACACAAAGAAGTGAGTTGTACGCGATTACCACTATTGGAAATAATTTGAAATATTTGAGTTACTTCTAAGGGGGTCAGGTTTAAAGCACCTAGCAGTATGGAAGATATAGGCTGTAATTGTTTTTTCGGAGCACCGAGTTTTTCCCATGTATCTATTATCGGCATCAGACCTAATTTCAGCCCAAGATTAACGGTAGGGGTGTGCATAGAGTTAATAAAGGCATCTATGAGCATGACTTCGTCATTTACAACTTGAGCATTATTTTGTGGTCTCCATATTTTATGATTTGACTGTGGCGGTTCTAGCGGACTATCTACTATCCAATTATTAAAATGATAAGTGTTTGGTGTATTAAATGCAGTTAAATAAATAGCTGTTTGTGCTAAAGATCCAATTGCATGAGGTGTCTGCAGTATACCATGATATCTTATACATTTCGGATTACTGTCACCTACCATAGCATGAATTTCACCAGTTAAACGATCAGCAACTATCATAGCACCTTCTAGATCTTCAATATTCTGTTTATGTCGCAGGGTAGACATGCCTTCTTTGATAGACTTTTCAGCTGCATCTTGTGATGATGGATCAAGTGTAGTAAATATTTTCATTCCAGAAAGATCTTGCTTTTGATGACTGAGATTATTGTGTAGTTCAGTACATACCAGCTGGATGAATGCTGGTTGTGGAGGAATCAACCCACCTTTCAGGGACACTCCTAGAGGTCTAGCGCTCAATATTAAATAACGTTCTTCATTAATTATATTTTGCTGTTTTAAAAGACGTAAAAGTAAGTTACGACGTCTGAGCACAGCCTCTGGATTACGCCACGGATGGTAAATTGATGCACCTTTCACCATTCCCACTAGTAAAGCCTGTTGGTCAAAGCTTAGTTCATCTACTGGGCGCCCAAAATAATAAAGGCTTGCCAATGGAAAGCCGTGGATCTGATTATTCCCCACTTGACCGAGATACACTTCATTAAGATATAATTCAAGAATACGGTCTTTCTGATATCGTGCATCGAGAATAATTGCCATATAAGCTTCATTAGCTTTGCGCCATAGCGAGCGTTGGTTAGTTAGAAAGAGATTTTTCACGAGCTGTTGAGTTAAGGTACTACCACCTTGTATTGTATGCCCAGCAGAAATGTTGACCAAGAATGCACGGAAAATGGAATAGAAATTAATACCAGAGTGATGATAAAAATGACGATCTTCAGTATTTATAAGTATATTAACTAGAGGTTGTGGAAAGCTGTATCGTTTCATAAATAGACGTTGTTCTCCATGTGGAGAATGAAGAAGGGTGATCAAACAAGGGTCAAGACGCAAAACACCAACATTATGGTTATTTTCAAGATTTTTAATCTCCATTAAGTGATTTTTAGTAAAGATTAAGCGAGCGTGTATGATCCCTTCTTTCTTATCTGGGAAATCAAATGGACGACGGATCATCTCAATACTGTGAGCATGGACAGTAAATTCACCAGAGTACATTAGATGTGTGACTTGACGATATCGGATGTTTCTGAGTAGAGAAATTATATCGGTCTTAGTGTATGGCATACATGGTGCTAGGGTTATAATACGACTATATACCGTAGCTGGTAATTTCCAAACCTTTCCATTAATACGAGATTGAATTTTAGAGTCTAACCAATATCCATATACGAGTATTATACATATACAGGTACATGCACTGTATATAACGTATATCATGAACATACTATTGTTATATAATACTCTCTTTTTTTTTGTATTTTTCACTCTATAATTACCTCTATATTGACTTTCATGTATTTATTTTCAATAAATATTGCATATTACTTAATTATATGCAGTGTGAGTGGCAAAAAGAGCGTATCGTAAGTATAAATCGAGGTTTTATCTATACACTGAGTCTTGTAATTATAACCTACAGGTTATAGCATAGCGTATGGTTAGAAACCATCTGTCTAGAATAGATTCTATCTAATATATTGAAAATATTAGTAAGAAAATGATATTACTATATTTGATAAATGTAGATAAATACTAATCATATTGGTATCGTATAAGATTTATAGAACTACGCATACCAGTCAGTGTTAAGGTGTTGATATTCATTGTCCTGCGCATTGATGAGATATCGTAGCCATCATGGATGAATATGCATCTCATGTGCTTGAGACATACTGACGTATCTGGTAAGTGTATACTTCAAGAGTTATAGTATGTTGAATAGAAGAGACCGTTCTAGGAAATTGATATGGCTGCTGGTGTATGATAGCTTTATGTCTCCTTATCTCAAGGAGACAAATTTCTTTATGTAGACAGGAGGTGTCCCAATTTAGCTGCCTTAGTGTCTAAATAGTTTTTATTTCTTGGATTGCGTCCTACAATGAGAGGGACACGCTCAATGATGTTCATTCCAGCTTCAGTAAGTTTTTTAACTTTATCAGGATTGTTAGTTAATAACCGTATGGTATGAATGCCAAGCAATTTAAACATATCTGAGCATATAGTGAAATCACGTTCATCAGCTGAGAAACCCAACTTATGATTAGCTTCTACCGTATCATACCCTAAATCTTGTAGTGCATAAGCACGTATTTTATTTAATAGTCCGATGTTTCGGCCTTCCTGACGATGATATAGTAGAACACCGCATTTTTCTTCAGCAATTTGTATAATGGCTTCCTCGAGCTGAAAACCACAATCACACCGCAAGCTAAATAAAGAATCTCCTGTCAGACATTCAGAATGAACACGCGCCAAAATAGCGTCTGGGCCACAGATATCACCAAACACTAAGGCAATATGGTCTCTGTGCGTCGATAATTCCTCAAAACCAACTATAAGGAAATCTCCGAAGGGCGTAGGTAGATTAGCTTCTCCCACTCGTTTTAGTTGCATATTAATCCTCATACAATCTTAATATTATGCGAATGTATTGTATAAACCAGAACTGATGATGCATATATTCTCGATAGGTGACTAGTGTCATACAATACAATATTATGTGATAACAATAAGATAGAACTCCATATTAGAGTAGATTAAGCACAACTATTGTATCACTGCTCTTAGCATTTACTGGTATGATCAAATGTGTGCATTATTACATTTTAGTGTTTTTTTGCAGGATAGACTTATTTTAATATAATAACATTTTTTGAGTATACTCTGCTAGAGTGCAGTGATTACATTTTTATCATGTAATATTATGATATATATTTTAGTCAGTTCTTAGTTTGAAAAAACATATGGTACTCTTGTAAGTAGAACATGAAGTAGATTGGTTTTATGTTTTTTTTGAGAGGTTTGGTTTGTATTATTATGATCGGAGTGGTGAGATTATTGTATTTTGAGAAAGCTGCGCTCATCGTACGTGTGTACTTGTGGCATGTCTAAATTAGTTCTCTATAGTAGCTCTGTGTCATTAGAGAGGGTTCTAGAGCATCACTTTTAATAAAAGATCAATATTTTTTAACTTAGTTGCATATTTAGAAACACAAGCAAGAGCGTTATGACAACCCATTGTATATATGCCTTTAAGATTTTGCGCATGTCTATAGTAACATTGATCTAAGCCAGAAAGCTAAACTATATTGATACGGGGTGGTATGTAGAGAAATTGAATCTTATACACTGCTAGGATATTAAATGGTATCAATATACCGATAATACGGCTATAGTCATATGTTTATGATACCACTAAGGTGTTCAGTGTCAGCTAGTTCTTAGGGCTAATATTTTTAGCGAGAGTGTCTAGAGAACTGTATTATTCATCATTATTTTATCATATTTTACTTTATCAGGCTAGAAAGCATTTGCAATAATTTAGCATGTGTAATAGCAATGAGAACCAAAGAGGTTGTATATGAGCGATATATATTACTTCTTAAAATTATTGTGCTTTATTACCTATATCTTCGAGTTTAAGTAGTGTTCGAATTTTGTAGGTGATTTTATTTTAAAAATGTCAACTGGATATCATGAATACACATGCATGCTATGTCATACTGACAATCGATAATAGTGGTATGTTGTATCGTTTTTAATCATATCTGGTAAGACATACAATTTTGTTGATAGCGTAAGTCAAAAAATGATGAAAACTCTAAAACATACCACATTAAGTGCATTTATATTATTACTCATACCATTGATTGTTACCATCACTGAATGGCAATGGAAACCTTTTCATGTGGACTGTGGTAGCAAACTACTTTTTTTAGTAGCTGAAACTATTACTTATCCGTGGGTTTTATGGACCACTTTGATTCTTGTTAGTTTATTTGGTTGGTGTCTCCGTTGCGGTTCTAAATCACTTTTATTATTATCGGTATTGATGACTGTTTCTTTAGTTACGGGGCAAAGTATTAAAATTTTATTAAAAGATCACTTTCATTCAGTTCGTCCTTACTATCTATGGTTGCAATCACATAATCTAGAGAAGGTAACGATATTCAGTAATAAAAAATCTTTAGACACGAAAGAGATATGGCATGAATATGTTTTGAGTAATCAAACATTTCCACCCTGGTTGATACGACACTGGCATGAGGCCACTCAATTTTCTTTTCCTTCTGGCCATACTATTTTTTCTGCGACTTGGGCGCTGGTTGGAACAGGGTTGTTATGGCCGCGTCGTTGCTATTTTACTGTTATAGCAGTAATGATTTGGGCTGCAACAGTGATGAGTAGTCGTCTTGCATTTGGTATGCATTGGTCTAGGGATTTGTTTGCTTCGGTTGTGCTCAGTTGGGTGTTATCTATTTTTACTTGTTGGATCTTAAAGTACATTAGAGTGGTATTTTTAAAAGAGTTACAGACAATGGAGAAAAAGCAGGTCATATAATAGTAAAACTATGTCCATTCTGATCGAGTCTGTCGCTAGAATATTTAATAATCTTAATGTTTTTTTAGCTATTTGGCAGTAAGACATCCAGTAAATTTTTATGTCAAGGCTGTTATGTACAATGTTACATGTTTGAAATTTGAGCGGGCGCTAGAGATTGTGAATCATTCTTCTTTTTCTATTAACAGAGGTGCTAAAAAGCAAGCTGTATTTTTTCATTAGTACATGCTGTATTTTAAGTGGAAAATTATATTTGGTTTTTCTCTCTGGCATAACATGGAATGTCTTTTTGAGAGAGTATAGCCAAGTGTCGTATACACTGCTTTAATACATGAGTAATACTTTAGAATAATGCCGATTTTTTCTTAATTTTATAAGCAATCTTTTTGAAAATCATTTTCTATAATAGGGGTATACTATGTTTTCATATCACAAATAGAAGCTTTATATTTTGCTTCTGATTAACGCCTGTGTTGTGTGGAGCCCCGTAAATATCATATTTTTATATAGAAAATATAGCGGAGATGCTTCTTTTACTATGTGTGTATAAGAGATGGTTGTTCTGCTAACTCAGAGAGTTAGATATGATTTAACACATTTATTTTGATAGCAATTCCTGAACATCTTAAAGATCGACATATATTAACAGTTATTCATTAGAATTCATTTCTAATGAACCTTAGAATTGTATTTGAACGGATGTCAAGAACTATGTTTCTTGTGAGATTATGTGATATTAACTTGCATAAGTGCCATGATGATTGTGTGCAGTTAGTTTCAATATACCTGTTAAAGAAGAGTAAACAAAGGATGACAGTTCAGTATATCTATAATATAGATAGGTAATTTGTTTTTACTTATTAACTTGATCGTCATGTCGTTTTAGTGCTCGATATTTTCATCATCAGATCTCACAGTTTATGAGAGGGTAGAGATATATCGTGAATCCAGGCAAGTATAAATTGATAAGATACTGCTAAAACCACTGGTCCAATAAACAAACCAATCATACCAAAAGACAGCAGTCCTCCAATCACTCCTGCTAAGATTAAAATCATTGGCAAGTCCGCTCCTTTGCTAATAAGAATAGAACGCAATAGAGTCTCTAAGGTGCATACTATACCACTCCATATGAGTAACAGCGTACCAGAATTGTTATCTCCTGTCCAGTATAGCCATATAATCGCTGGAATTAATATAACCAGAGGTCCTATCTGAACTAGGCATGATAAAATAATTAATACCGTCAAAATGGTGGAAAATGGTATGCCTACGATACCTAATCCAATACCTCCCAATAATCCCTGCATGCATGCAGTTACTACTACCCCGAGAGCTACAGCACGTATAGTGTGCATAGCCAGTCGTACTATTGCATCACCATCGTGAGATGCTAGCCTAAAAGCAAATTGACGGATAGTATTTCCCATTTTCTCCCCATGCCAGTAGAGTAATATGCTAAAAGCTAACATGACTCCTAGATGGATCATAAAAAAACCTAAATGCTCAGCTTGAGTAAAAACAAATCGGGTTGTTCGGATGATGTACGGCTGTACCTGGGAAAGAAGCGTTACGCCACTACTATGGATCAGATGATCATAATATAAATAAAATTTACAGCCTATTATGGGAATGGTTTTTAACCATAATAGTTCAGGTGCGTGTAGATGATTTGAGCTCAACCAAGTAATTAGTAAACTGCTGTTTTCGATTAAACTTTTAATCAGAAGAATAATGGGAATAATACACACTAGAATTAATAACAGGACCATAACTAACACTGCTAAAGATCTCTGTTTCCATAATATATTCTGAATTTTAAGCAATAATGGCCAAGTGGCGATGACAACCATTCCTGCCCATATAAACCCGATAATAAATGGTTTCAAGATCCATAGACACATGATGATCATGAGACAAATAAATAAAAAAGAGAACACTGTTGTAGGTGTATCTTTAGTGTTTGGACAGTAGTTCATTCCTAAAAACCATCATTTGCAATATTGAAGTCAAGGATGGCATAACAACATAAGAAAGATTCTATTTGTATAACTGAGAAACTGTAATACATATCCGATATCCCTTTGAGTAATTATATGTGAGGGTAATGCCACAACACTGTCCACTTTCAGTCTTGAATATTTATTAAAGAATAATCATTTAGTCATTAGTAGTGATTGATGTATATTGTACTTTTGATCAGCAGATCAAATAAGTATGTACTTATTTCAAAGATCATATGACATAAGATTGGTATGTGTATAGAATCACAGCTCTATTAGAGATGATCTATTATTACGTTGTCAATTTATCCAAGCGCATAGTAAAGGTACGCACCTTAGATGGAGATATGATCTGTACATATGCAGTATTTTTTATAAGAATATATACACACCAGAAGCTATAAAGTGGACAGCATAGTTGTAATATTCTTGCAGTGTACATTAAGTTTCCGCAGGATTTTATCCTCAGGGGAGGAATTGTGAAGTTTAAATTAGATACTATGGATGGATGTGCTCGTCGCGGTCGTCTAATTTTTAAGCATGGTATAGTGGAAACTCCAGCATTTATGCCGGTTGGAACTTATGGTACAGTAAAAGGTATAAGTTCAGAAGAGCTTCACAAAATAGGTGCTCAAATAATTCTTGGTAATACATTTCATTTATGGCTACGTCCAGGTCCGCATGTTATTAAAATGCATGGTGATTTACATAATTTCATGCAATGGAAGGGGCCTATTTTAACTGATTCTGGTGGCTTTCAGGTGTTTAGTTTAGGACGTACGTGTTCTATTACTGAGAAAGGGGTATATTTTAAGAATCCTATTAATGGTGCGCCAGTTTTTATTAACCCAGAGAAATCAATAGAAATACAGTATGTTCTTGGTGCAGATATTTCTATGATTTTTGATGAATGCACACCGTATCCCGCTTCTTGGGGATACAGCAAAGAATCAATGGAAAGGTCATTACGTTGGGCAAAGCGTAGTAGGCATGCTTTTAATATATTAGGCAATACAAATTCTTTATTTGGTATTGTTCAAGGCGGTATTTATGAAGACTTAAGGAAGATATCGCTTAACGGTTTATTAGATATTGGATTTGATGGATATGCTATAGGGGGATTAGCTGTTGGAGAATCCAAAAAAGAAATGTATCGTATCGTTGGGTCTATGTGCTATCAACTGCCTCCAGAGAAACCAAGATATCTTATGGGTGTTGGTAAACCACAAGATTTAGTAGAGAGTGTTGTTCGTGGTATTGACATGTTTGATTGCGTGATGCCCACACGAAATGCTCGTAATGGATATCTTTTTGTTTCTCACGGCATAGTAAAAATTCGTAACTCAAAATATAAAGATGATACACTGGCATTAGATCCTCAATGTGGTTGTTATACTTGCCGACATTATAGTCGCTCTTACCTACATCATCTTGATCGTTGCAACGAAATGTTAGGGGCGCGTTTAAATACAATTCATAATCTATATTACTATCAACATCTAATGTTGAATTTACGCCAAGCAATTGCATCAGGAACTTTAGGGGACTTTGTAAGCGATTTTTATTCTCGAACCGGATATATTAAAGACAATGGATTGGTATATTGATTATGCGATGTATTAGTACACTTTATTTACCTTAGTATTTCTATTCACATAAATACTATAGAGGCTGTGCTATATCTTAGAGCATCCTAAATATTTTAGAGTGTCAAATGATGTATGGTGTGTGGTATTTTTCAGAAATAAATTCAGTAATGCATAAGTATGTACAAAACCAGTATAGTATGAGAATTCTTTAATAAATAATCATCTGATTATAAATTGCACTACTAACATTTTTTCACAAAATGAAAGTATTATACTTTCGCGTAAGTAGTATAAGCATATGTATGCTCAAGAGAGCAGTTAATCTCTAATGAAATGTGATCATGTCTACCAGATAGAGATACTGTATGTAATATTTAGATAATGCAAACATACCTGTTCTCGCACACAGTGGTTAGTACGTCTTTGATTCTTAATTACTTTCAGCATTCTTATGCTAATACTTTTAATACACAAGAGGTAAATTATGCAATGCAAACTCTGTTTTGTTTATGAAAAGTATATTGTTATCTCATAAAAGATATATCGCACGTCAACGATGTAGGTTTTTAATGATCTCTATTGCATTGTACGGATTACCGCATAATCTTCTGTGATACAGGTGAAAAGAGATCCAGAATTCAGTAGGATAATACCCTAAGAGGGTTTTTTATAAAAAATAATAGTTATCTAACTGAAATCGGTTAGATAATACACACTATGTATGGATGACAATATCGTGTTCAGTTAATTGTGTTCTGCAATAACTGTGTTGAAAAAATCAAAATCATAATACTGCATCTTTCTCTTCTTCAGGGCGCGATTGTGTTAAATCATTATCCTTTATGGAAGTATATCATGCTACTTTGTATATTATTTCTTGGTTTTTTGTATGCTATACCAAATTTATATGGAGAGGATCCGGCTATTCAAGTTACTGGCATGCGCGGTAGGATAGTAAATGATGCGTTGTTAGAACAGATCCAAAATGCCTTAAGAAAAGACAAGGTTCAGAGTAAATCGATTATTTGGCAATCTGGAGAAGTCTTAGCACGTTTTACGAATACTGAGCTACAATTAAAGGCGCGTGAAGTTATCAAGCAAGTAGTTGGAAAAAATTATATTGTCGCACTTAACTTAGTTCCAGCAACACCACGTTGGTTAGCTTGTTTATCTGCACAGCCAATGAAACTTGGTTTAGATTTACGCGGGGGGGTTCATTTCTTAATTGAAGTAGATACAGATATGTTAATGGACAAGATGCAGGAACAGAATTTTGAAAAATTACACACATATTTCAATCAACAAAACACTCGAGATATTCACATAAATAAAAGTTCTCAGCATAGGATAAATATACATTTTCGTGATGAAAATAGATGTAATATAGCGTATCAAGCGTTAGCTGCTTATAGCCCTGACATGTTTATTCGAAAGAGTGCAAATAATCTTTTAATGGTGGATATTAGCACCGATAAAATTCGGAAAATACGTGCAGATGCGGTACAACAAAATATTCACATTTTACGCAATCGCGTTACTCAGCTAGGTTTAGCAGATACTTTAGTGAAAAGACAGGGTGATAATTTTATCATAGTAGAGTTACCAGGTATTCAAGATACCGCACGAGCGAAGGAGATTCTAAGTGCTACAGCAATGCTGGAGTTTCGTTTAGTGCGCTTTCCAAGCAGTACCTATGATAGCATCTCAGATGACTATGAAGCTAAAGAGACACCAGAAGGACATGCAGTGATGCTGTATAAGAAGGCTATTCTGAGCGGTAACCACATTAATAATTCCTCGGTAAGCATAGATGAATACAATCAGCCACAAGTGAATATTGCTTTAGATAGCATGGGCGGTGATACGATGGCTGCCTTTACAAAAGATAATATTGGAAGAGTAATGGCTACGCTATTGATTGAATATAGAGATAGTGGCAAAAAAGACGCGCATGGTAAGTCTCTGCTAGAAAAGCACGAAGAGATTATCAATGTTGCCTATATTCAGTCGCCATTTAGTAATCACTTTCGTGTTAGCGGCATACATAATTCAAAAGAAGCACGCCAATTAGCATTACTTTTGCGGTCTGGTGCCCTCACCTCTCCTATTCGGATTACCGAGGAGCGCATTATTGGTCCAACTATGGCAGTACAAAATATCAAAAAGGGTTTAGATGCTTGTGCATATGGTCTCATTGCATGCATTGTGTTTATGGTGGTGCGATACAAACTCTTTGGATTAGTCGCCACTTGTGCATTATTAGCGAATTTAGTGCTCATTGTTAGCATTATGTCAATCTTACCTGGTGTTACTTTGACGATGCCTGGAATTGCTGGTATTGTTTTAACACTGGTAGTAGCGGTGGATGCGAATATATTAATTAATGAGCGTATTAAGGAAGAGCTACATAATGGGCGTTTTGCACAACATGCTATTTCTATGGGATACCAAGGGGCATTTTCCAGTATTTTAGATGCAAATATCACTACACTGATTAAAGTAATCATTTTGTACACAGTGGGTTCTGGTTCTATTCAAGGATTTGCGATTACAACTGCAATTGGTATAGCTACTTCTATGCTGACATCCATGATGGGAACTCGTGCTATTATTAATCTTATATATGGCAGAAAGCGAATAGATAGATTATCTATCTGAGGATAGCATATTAGTGAAAGATAAAAGCATGACGTACATACATGATAGATGTACAGTCATTAATTTTATGAAATGGGATAAGTTAGTTTTATGTGTGTCTGGAGTGTTATTAATAATTTCTATTATTATTATTCATACACGTGGTTTTCATTGGGGGATTGATTTTACTGGAGGAACTGTTATAGAGCTGCATTCTAAGCAACCAGTGCATCTAGATGTGATTCGCGTGAACTTGCAGCAAGCTGGTCTTATGGATATACAAGTACAAAATTTTGATAACAGTCATGATATAATAGTTTATTCTCCTGTCAAGGAAGGTAATCAAGATATAAAATTAAGAAATACAATTGTAAACATTATTAATCATTCTCTCCAAGAGAATGCTATTCTTAAACGTATTGAGTTTGTAGGACCTAGGGTGGGTAGTGAGCTGGTAATTACAGGTGGTATGTCTATACTATCTGCTTTGCTGGCTATTTTTTTATATGTTTCTGTTCGTTTTACGTGGCGGTTGGCTTTAGGTACAGTTCTAGCATTAATACATGATGTAGGGATCACTCTTGGTTTTTTGGCTTTAGGTAGTATAGAGATCGATTTAACTATTATAGCGTCTTTACTATCAGTGATAGGATATTCTTTAAACGACAAGATCGTTGTTTCAGATCGTATTCGTGAAAACTGTCGTAAAATTTCTGTTGATTCTGCTTTTGTAATTACTAACCTTTCGATCACACAAACGTTTAGTCGAACGATAATCACTTCAATCATTACTTTAATGATGGTATTAATTTTATTTATATTTGGCGGTGCAATGTTGCATGGTTTTTCGCTTACAATGATCATTGGTATCATTGTTGGTACGATTTCATCTATTTATGTTTCATCATCTTTAGCCTTAAAACTTGGTATGCAAACACAACATATGCTCTATCAGGAGATCAATACAGACATCGAAGGTGCACCATAAGATGAAAAGATTGTATATCTATAATTTACCGATATCTACCAAGGGTTACACGCTCATGACCACCGTAATCTTGAGCTGTTTTTATGTTTACAAATCCATATTTACGCATCATATGTCGAATGATATTGCCTTGCTGCCATCCATGCTCTAATAGTAACCAGCCGCCATGTATTAAATGTTTGCCAGCTTCTGCAATAATCAGTGCAATATCAGCTAAACCATGATTACCAGAAATCAACGCACTTTTAGGTTCAAATCGCAGATCTCCTTCTAAGAGATGTAAGTCAGAAATATCAATATAAGGAGGATTACTAACAATTATAGCAAATTTCTGATCCTGGATAGTAGAGAACCATCTTCCCAATCTAAAAGACGCATTATTGATACCTAATTTTAAAGCATTGTATTTAGCTAAATCTATTACAGAACGAATACAGTCTATCCCTAAAACATGACAATTTTTACGTTCGCTTGCTATTGCTAGTGCTATCGCACCGCTTCCGGTACCTAAGTCGAGTATAGAACAACTTGCATTAGTCATGCGTATTAATGTTTGTTCTACTACGATTTCAGTATCTGGGCGAGGAATCATTGTATCTGGTGTAACTTTCAATGGAAGAGACCAAAATTCACGTTCTCCAATTAAATACGCCATTGGTTCCCCGATAGCACGCCGTTCTACTAAGTTTGTGAGTGTCATTAAAGCGCAAGTGGTTAGAGTACTATCATCATAGGCCATTAACCAAGCTCTAGATTTACCAGTTACCATCCCCAATAGGATCTCTAAGTCTCTTTTGGGTTTGTCACTATTAACTAGCTGTTTTTTTGCAGTATGCATCCAATCGCTGATCTTCATTCATTATTTTCAGACAGGGCTGCTAACTGATCTGCCTTGTGTTCTTGTATGATAGGTGCAATCAGGGCATCTATTTTCCCTTCCATTACTTCATTTAAACGATATATTGTAAGATTAATCCGATGATCTGTTATTCGTCCTTGTGGAAAATTATAAGTACGATTGCGATCAGAACGATCACCACTACCGAGCAGATTTCGCCTTGTTGATGCTTCTTCCTGCTGACAACGAGTTTTTTCCGCTGCATGTATGCGTGAAGCAAGAACTGAAAGTGCTTTTGCTTTGTTTTTATGTTGAGAACGTTCATCTTGACATTCTACCACTATGCCGCTGGGAAGATGTGTGATGCGGATTGCTGAGTCAGTGGTATTTACGTGTTGACCACCAGCCCCGGAAGAACGAAAAGTATCAATCTTTAAATGCTCTGGATTGATGGTGGAAAGCACAAGCTGTGGGAGTTCAGGCATAACGGCTACTGTACAAGATGACGTATGCACACGACCTTGAGACTCTGTTTCTGGTACGCGTTGTACGCGATGACCTCCTGATTCAAATTTGAGACGTCCATAAGCTCCTACACCAATAACTTTAGCAACGATTTCTTTATAACCGCTGATTTCTCCTTCATGAACACTGATCACAGAAATTTTCCAGCATTGTGCTTCAGCATAACGACTATACATCCGGAATAAATCACCTGCGAATATTGCTGCTTCATCACCACCAGTTCCAGCGCGAATTTCTAAATAACAATTTCTTGCGTCATGAGGATCTGTTGGTAATAACAACATATGTATCTTCTTTTCTAAATCTTTATTTTTTTTATGTAAAAGAACTAGTTCTTCCTGAGCTATTTCGTGCATTTCAGAATCATTTAGCATATTTTCAGAGGTTTTGATTTCTTCTTGATTTTTGCGCCATTGATAGAAGTATTTGCTAATATGATGTAGCTGAGAGTATTCACGTGATAGTGTACAAAAACGTTCTTGATCGGCAATAATAGTAGGATCGCCTAACATATTTTCAATTTCTATATGTCTTTCCTGTAATAATTCTAATTTAGCAATGATCGAACTTTTCATTTGTATCTTTATACCTTATGAAGGTAGTTGGAGCACGATGAGTTAAGTGTGATAATTGAACATTAATTATAAAACATGATCTATTTCTAGTATAGATATACAATATCATTGTTTTGTATGCAGGTAGTTCAATTAGCACATAAATATATTGTGACTCTGGTAGTCAGTCATTTTGCAGACTATACAGATCTGGAATCACTATTGTATATAGTCATTAATAGATCATATCGTGATTAAGATAAATAATAGTGATGCTTCGCAATATCTGTTATAGGAAATCTATTCATAATAGCAATGACTGTTAATAGACGATAACGTTGAAAATTGTTAGTTGCGATGATCTACTTGTCTCATTGTAATTATTACTATCGTGATTCTATTCTAATCTATCTCATCTGATCGTTAATGTTGATAACAATAAGAAATTTGATTAGTTAAGTCACGTCATGTGTATTTAATCTTCCTTCTCTTTCTCTAACCATTGGAGAATATTAGGATATTTATGAACGTGGTGATAACAAATGGCGCGACTGAATATGAGGATAGTTTTATGGATGTATCTGATATATTCCTGTTTTATTCTTGATCAAGTATGTCTAATTAATGTAGATTTTTTATCTATTTTTGTCCTATAGTATGACTATATATATCCCAGGTAGGTATGCTTTGATTTAACTATAGGTAGTGTTATAGCTAGAAAGTTTCTAGATTTTAACATAAGCGGATGTTGAGTGCTTAGTTAGTGATAATTTGATTTATAGTTCGTTTGTTAATCAGTCTTTGTAAGCACATAATCCATACTTCATGATTATAAAATATTAGAGTAGTCGCACTGAGAGAACCGGTATCACAGTAGTGTATAGCGATATGTAGCATAGTATGCTATTGTATATCAGTGAGAGATGGCTAGATAAGTAGCTGTTTTTTTCGATAATCAAGATTACCGATATCATAGATATATTTTATGCAATATCGGTCTAGGATCAAATTCTTTTTCTCCACTCTCTAGATCAAACATTGAATAGTGCTATGCGCACTTAGACAGTTTGTTTTCTTTGATAATAGAATGTAATAATTTTATTAGTTCAAGAACTTCTATCAGACAAATTACACCTTATAAGATAAGGCCAATATATTCATATCGTTGTAATCCAATCAAATTTATGATTTTATTTTTAATACTGGTAAAAAAAGTAATCGCTCTATTTTCCGTTATTACTGTGATGAAAGGCACAGGTTGTCAAATTACTAACTATGGTTACTGGCGATAATGTTCTCTTCATTAGTTATTCTAAGGAAATTTTTCATGATGTTAGCAGTATATCGTTTTATAGTGCAGTTTGTTTTTTTTTCTAGTAGTTTATTAACCGCTTGTAGTCAATATCCAGCACAGAACCCAATAGATCGACAGAAAATCACTTCACTATGGCCTATTCACGAAAAATTAGTGCAACAAATTACTCACTATCAAACTCATGGTACATTATCTGGATTTTCTGGTCATCATAAAATATTTATTCGTTTTTATTGGCAACAAACATCACCTTATCATTATAAATTAATTTTTATTAATCCACTAGGTGCGACAGAATTACAGTTAATTCAGGAGGGCGCCATAGTACAAATTATGACTCAGAAAGCTAAATATGTGATTAGCGAGAAACATGCAGAACAGGTGATATATAAATTAACTGGGATGCATATTTCACTAGAAAATTTTCGTCAATGGATTATGGGGCTACCTGGTAATTCTACTGATTTTAAATTATACGAACAGCATCTTCTGAGGCGAGTATACTTTAATGACGTTAGTAAACGTTTGTACATAGTTTATCTAGCATATAAAAAAGAATTTGGACTACCGTTAATGCCTACTAGAATAGAAGTACATCAAGATAAAAAATACATTCAGTTAAAGATAGATTAACAGGAATATTTTGTGATTACTAAATGGCCTGCCCCAGCAAAATTAAATTTATTTCTCTATATTACGGGTCGGAGACCAGATGGATACCATGACCTTCAAACGTTATTCCAACTTCTTGAGTATGGGGATACTTTAACGATTGAGCACAACCGCAGCGGCGATTTGCAATTATTAACCCCATTACCAGATGTAACAGAAGATCAAAATCTTATCATGCGTGCAGCAAAAATCTTGCGTGATCAGGCAAAATTGCGCGGCACCTTACCGGATAAAGCTGGCGCGATTTTTCAGTTAGAAAAACGACTCCCGATTGGTGGAGGATTGGGTGGTGGGTCATCAAATGCGGCTACGGCGCTGGTGGCACTGAATTATTTATGGGGTGCTCGGTTTACTACAGCACAGTTAGCAGCGTTAGGGTTACAACTTGGTTCTGATATACCTTTTTTTATTTATGGTTCATCTGCCTTGGCCGAGGGGGTAGGGGAGCTTCTGACCCCAATTGCACTGAACGAAAAATGGTATCTAGTGGTGTATCCTGGTATTAGTATTAGCACCGATCAAGTTTTTAAAGATCCCTTATTAACGAGAAATACTCCGTATCGTTATATGAAAGACTTATTGTTGAATAGATTTATGAATGATTGTGAGTGTGTTGTGAGAAATATTTTTCATGAGGTGGAGTGGCTGATTTCTGTGCTAAATCCATATACTTTACCGCGCTTAACTGGCACGGGCTCTTGTGTTTTTGCAGAATTTTATACCGAATCTGCTGCTCGGTCTATTTTAGAGAAACTTCCTACGGAATTTCAAGGGTTTGTGGCCAGAGGATTAAATATTTCTCCGTTATATCATATTTTAAGAGAGTATAGATCACAGTAAAAGACGTCTCATAATATTGTGATTATGATTCTTATGATACCGTGGTTTTATTTCTTTGATGCATTAGTGTGCATCAAAGGTATGAGCTTATTTTTCCCGTAGTAGCTACTCATGACAATCTACATCTTTAGCAGATATAGTAAAAAGTAAATTCATAAAGCGAAGGGCTTTTAATATAGTATTAAGGATATTATCGCTCAATTTTTAATGTGACGATATACATTATTTTACCAGTATGCTACTTAGTATTGCATTAGCTGGATGTAAACTACGAGGTTCTTCTTGTGCCTGACATGAAGCTTTTTGCTGGTAACGCGATTCCGGAGCTAGCGCAACGTGTGGCTGAACGTCTTAATAGCACTCTTTGTAATGCTACTGTAGGTCGTTTTAGCGATGGTGAAGTAAGTGTACAAATTAATGAGAATGTACGTGGTGGTGATATTTTTATAATCCAGTCTACTTGTGCACCTACTAATGATAATCTCATGGAATTAGTAGTTATGATAGATGCTCTCCGTCGTGCCTCCGCTGGTCGTATTACTGCAGTTATTCCATATTTTGGATATGCCCGCCAAGATCGTCGAGTGCGCTCTGCTCGCGTTCCCATTACAGCAAAAGTGATTGCTGATTTTCTATCTAGTGTCGGTGTAGATCGAGTGTTAACTGTGGACTTGCATGCTGAACAGATCCAGGGTTTTTTTGATGTTCCAGTAGATAACGTTTTCGGTAGTCCCATTCTTTTAGAAGATATGTTGAAGATAGGCTTTGAAAACCCTATTGTTGTTTCTCCAGACATTGGGGGAGTAGTACGTGCCCGCGCAATTGCTAAATTACTTAATGACACTGATATGGCTATTATTGACAAACGTCGTCCACGTGCTAATGTATCCCAAGTGATGAATATTATCGGTGATGTAGCAGGGCGAGACTGTGTGCTAGTGGATGATATGATTGATACTGGAGGAACTTTATGCAAAGCAGCAGAAGCATTAAAGTATCGAGGTGCAAAACGTGTATTTGCATATATTACTCATCCAATTTTTTCAGGAAATGTAGTAAATAATTTAAGAAATTCAATGCTCGACGAGGTGGTTGTATGTGATACGATCCCTTTACCACCGGTAATTAAAGAATTACCTACTGTACGTACGCTCACCTTATCAGGAATGTTAGCTGAAGCGATTCGTCGTATTAGTAATGATGAATCCATTTCAGCAATGTTCGAGCATTAACAATATTTAATGTTAGTATGTTTTATAGAGATTGCTCGAACAGCGAAAATGTGCTGATTAAAGCGCTTACTGCTAGGTGTTTTACAAGTTATTTAACAGTAGTCGAATGTATATTTTATAGGTATCATCGATATAGTATCATAATACTATGCTTGTGAAATACTAAGTATTTATAATTTATGCTAGCGTGATACGATACTTACAATATAGTTATTAATATTGTTCGTATTATATTAGATAGTCTCATAAGACTCAAATAAACAGTATGGTTAATTCTCGTAGAAATATCATTAGCCTCAGAGAATGCATTTATAGCAACTGTAGCGTATTCAGTCCGTGTGCGTATCTTCATTAGGTGAATTTGTGCCTGAATTAGATATTATAGAGCGTAATTGGAATTTTTTTGGATTTTCACTCATGGTTTTTAGAGAGTCCGAGTATTTATAGTAATTTGATTACTGCTAGAACATTATGTGATAGGCGTGTATTGTATTGTTGCTTTAAGATGGACTGCAAGGCTCATAGACTAGTATATGCAATACAGCACGGTGTCTATTGTATTTATAGATAGGAATGCTTTCTTCGTAATTCTCTGTGGTAATTTATTTAAAAGATACGAAATCTAACTATACATGGTATTTATAGATTAATATTTTTAATACCTCATCTCAGTATAACAATAATAAATCTGGCTATAGTTTGAGAGAAACTTTATAATCAAAATGTTAGCATACAAATTTTTTCTAAAAATTTTTTAAGATATTAATTTCTTCAACTTTTAGTAGTTCAATGCAGACAGCTAGTTGTAGGAACAAGATTTATACCAACATGATTTCAGTTATGTCTGCGTGGTGAATCTGGTAGTTTTTAAACAAACAGAAAAACGCATATTATTGTGTGAAATTCACAATATGAACTGTGCTATGCACGTTTTTTTATTTTTTAGAATGGTGAGTTTTAGATGCTTTAGAATATATAGGTTGACCAGTTTTAGGGGTTTACACGTACTATTAAGTAGATGTAGAAATACGTATATAATATATAATATAACAGAACACATCTATTTTATATCCCTTCTGTCAGACTGTATACTACTATATAGTGTAATATTCCCTCTGTATAGTTTCAATCGCGAACATATAGTTTTTAGTTTGGAAGCCATCATTAGCATGTATAGTACAAAACACTTGGTGTTGAATATAGACCAGTGGTCTGTGCGTACATATCTTATGTGTATAATGCAAGTAACGCTTATGTTTTTGTGTGGAAATCTCCTCTATGAATTATCAGCTTACACGTTTAACATTGCTAGGATTACTCATGACGAGCTGTATTAGTCATCCAGTGATACACGAAACGACAGGAGAGTGTTTAGATCCTTTAGAGAAATTTAATCGTATAATATTTCACTGGAACTATAATATTCTAGATCCATATATTATACGTCCATTAGCATTATTATGGCGAGAGTTTATACCTCTTCCTGTTCGTTATGGTCTTATTAATTTTACTAGTAATATTAGCGAACCAAGTTCCATGGTTAATTATTTGATTGAAGGTAATCCATATCAGGCAGGGTTACACTTTAATCGGTTTTTTCTTAACACCCTGTTAGGTATGGGTGGTTTTATTGATGTCGCAAGCATGGCTAATCCTAAATTAGAGAAACAAGAGAACCGCGCATTTGGTAGCACCCTTGGTTATTACAATGTAGGGTATGGAATCTATATCGTGATGCCTGGTTATGGAGGATTTACCCCCCGTGAGGATCTTGGTTGTTTAGTAGATTATATGTATTTTCCGTTTAGCTGGTTTACTTGGTGGATGTCTGCAAGCAAGTGGTTACTAGAGGGAGTTGAGCGTCGTGCTCAACTGTTAGATTATGATTTGATGATCAAAGAAGTTAAAGACCCTTACGTTTTTATGCGCACAACTTATTTTCAACATTATGATTTTTTAGCTAGACATTCGTATCCAACTGTTCAACATAATGAAAATAACAAAGTCATACAGAGCATGATGACTGAGATTGATACACCCTAATAGTGCTATACCAGTATTTATACTATAGGTAATATCTGTCTCAATAGAGTAGTCCATTATTAACATGCTCTTAAAACACCACCAGAGTTATCAGCGATATATGTCAAAAAGTATTATATCTATTGAGCTTAGCACATGACTGTACAAATTATAGTGGATCACTTGCTGTACGTGTTTCATCTTATGCGCGATATTCAAGAATAGTATATTTTAAGTTGTGAGGTAGGATTGATGAGCTCATGCATATGTATGGTGTATTGCGTACACTCAAATTTATATTCGATTGACGACAACTCATGCAGTAACATAATTTTGTCTACTATTAATATCAAAGACTTTCTTAGCGCAGTGCATGTAGTTATTAATAATACTATATCTTTATATGTCGCTATATGACCTCGGTATTGAGTACCTTGCTTTATGAATTATGCACATATAGCATAAGAAGAGTTATTCAAGATATGTCTCTATCTACGCTATATCATAGTATGTGACGCACGCTTAGCGTAGATGTATTAAAGCTATATATCATTTATTTGATAAATATCTAAACAATCTATAAGCGCACTGGATGACTAGGTTCATGCTATGTAGTGAATACTTGAAAATATAGATCATCATACAAGCAATATTTTATAGCACAGAAGTACGCATCAGGGGTTAACTGCGTTTTGTAATAAGACAACTATATTCCTGCAGCATGGATGTTCAAGTATATCACACATGTGTGTCTTTTATTTGTGTACAGTCAAATTTTGTTATGGTCCGTATAGATTATTATTTGAGACAAATCAGGGAGGAAGGACATGGACTATTGCGGTGATGGTTGGTCTTGATATAATTTGATCAATATATATAGATCATGTCATATTTTTAATGTTTGGAAAAGGGTGATTTAGTTTCTATTTATAAAGAGTTTTGATAGGGTAGAATGTGTATATGTAATATTTAGTGGATAATTTCAAGATTCATTCATTTAAGAGAAAAAGATGAAACCTTGCTGCGGGAACAAAACTATTGCTGTCTGAACCTGATGTTTTTATTTATGCGTTGTCCGTGATCCAACTAATTATTCTATAATTTTTCTTTCCTCGACATAGTACTGTGTACTGTCCAAATAGATGGTCTATTTTATCAAAAATATACTTACTGCCAGTTTGTAGGTGACCGTTTATACTAATGGATTTAGCAGTAATTAACTGGCGCGCTTGGCTGCGTGAAGTGGCTAATAAAGTATCCACTAGTGCTTGTTGTAAGTCTTGACCTACTTTCAATGTTATGGTGTGGATGCCGTCTTGTATTAACTGCTTAATGTCCTGTTCTGTTAAGTCTGTAATCTTTCCATAGAATAAACTGTGAGTAATACGACGCGCGGAAGTTAAACCCTGTTCTCCATGAACTAATTTTGTCATAAGTGCAGCCAGTATGCCTTGTGCAGATGGAGCTTGATTGCTGCTGTTATCTTTTTTCTGGAGAGCCTCAATATCATCAATACTCATGAAAGTAAATATTTTTAAAAAACGATATACATCTGAGTCAACAGTAGTCATCCAGAATTGGTAAAATTGATATGGACTAGTTTTTTGAGGATCTAACCACACCGTTCCCCCTTCAGTTTTACCGAACTTAGTACCATCATATTTTGTAAGTAATGGTAAAGTCATACCGAAAACCTGTGTCTTATTTAAACGACGGGATAAGTCGATACCAGAGGTAATATTCCCCCATTGATCTGATCCACCAATCTGTAAGATGGCGTGATGATTTGCATTTAAATATGCAAAGTCATAAGCCTGTAATAGATTATATGCAAATTCAGTAAAAGAGAGGCCTTGATTGGTTGTCTGAAGACGTTTCTTTACTATCTCTTTATTAATCATTTGGTTAACAGAAAAGTTTTTACCAATGTGGCGTAAAAAGTGAACTATATTCATATTGTAAAACCAGCTATAATTATTGATGATAATCGCACTATTTTCACTGCACTGAAAGTCTAAAAACTTAACGATTTGCAAAGAGAGAGATGCTACCCAGGAATCTACTGTATTTTTAGTATTTAGTTTACGTTCGCCTATTTTAAAACTAGGATCACCTATGAGACCAGTAGCACCTCCTACTAAGATAATGGGTTTGTGACCGGCATTTTGAAAATGTTTTAGACATAGTAATGGTATTAAATGCCCTACATGTAAGCTATTAGAAGTTGGATCAAATCCACAATAAAGTACTATTTTTTGTTGTGCTAAAATTTGCTCCAAAGTATTTTCATTAGAAATCTGGGTTACTAACCCTCTTTCTCTTAATGTATTTATTAGGTTTTTCCTAGACATCTTAGACTCCATTTATGTATTCATATTAGCTTTACCTAATCTATAAGAGAGAATAACACTCTTTCTTGGTCTACACTCAGATTAGCGAGAAAAGCAATTGTTTTATGAAAGCAATTCATCATATGTCTGATATATGATCTCGAAATGCTGATGAATGTTAGAGGATAAGAACCAGTTATTTTCGGTTCTCACGTATTGCATAACGCATGATCAGTGTACTTATCTATAAATTGTAATTAGTATATAGATGATTATATCATCTAGTTTTATCTCATCGTATGGAACAATGAATGTATATAGTTGATGACTATCCACATCTTATTGTTTTGCGTCACATATTTTATTCTACAATTTACACTGTTCTAGAATAGTTAGTATTGAAGAAGATAGGCAATAATACAAAACTTTTATTAGATATACTTAAATGTGCATGATAGTTAGTTGGCGTATAAGAACATCTGTTAGGTCAATGATAACATGTGTATAATAGAAATACGTGATGCATAAAAGTAAAATCCTGAATCATACTTTTATAGAAAATTCATATTTCTTGAAAAACCTAATGTTGCTCACATCAATCCTCTTGGGTGTTTTTTAGGAACTGCAACCATCCACATATAAGGTTTCTTTAGATATTTCCAGTAATCATGCAAGCTTTGTATTTTATTTTTTTAAACAGCTTTAGCGTATAAAACGCTATTGAGAGTATATATGAAAATTAAAATTTTCTTTCATGATGTGCATTTATGGTGAAGTGATATGTGAATCATAAATAAATCTTTTTTGTGATTCTTCGAAGATATGACATAATCATAAACTCTTAAGAGATCTCAATATGCTTACACATCGGTGCATAAATGAAACATAAAATAGTCAATATTGGTCATATTAAAGTATCTAATAACTTACCTAGTGTATTGTTTGGAGGTATGAATGTTCTAGAATCGCGTGATCTAGCCATGAAAGTTTGCGAGCATTATGTCATGGTAACAGAAAAACTCAAGATGCCTTACGTATTTAAGGCGTCTTTTGATAAAGCAAACCGTTCTTCGATGAACTCTTATCGTGGTTTAGGATTAGAAGAAGGTATGTCAATATTTCAGGATATTAAAAAAAATTTTGAAGTTAAAATTATGACAGACGTACACGAAATCAGCCAGGTTCAGACAGTAGCGAATATCGTAGATGTTATTCAATTACCCGCCTTTCTTGCACGTCAAACGGATTTAATTGATGCAATGGCAAAAACTGGCTCCGTCATTAATGTTAAAAAACCACAGTTCATCAGTCCATGGCAAATAGGAAATATTATTAATAATTTTGCGCAAGGAGGAAATGAAAAGATTATTTTATGCGATCGTGGTGTAAGTTTTGGTTATGATAATCTTGTTGTGGATATGTTAGGTTTTAATATCATGAAAAAAGTATCAAATAATCATCCTATCATCTTTGATGTCACGCATTCTTTGCAATGTCGTGATCCAATGAGTATGGTCTCTAGCGGAAGGCGATCGCAGATTAGTGAACTAGCTCGTGCTGGTATTGCAGTTGGTATTGCAGGTCTATTTATTGAAGCTCACCCATGTCCATCTCAAGCAAAATGTGATGGCCCTTCAGCATTACCGCTTGACAAATTAGAGCCTTTTTTAGTGCAGATACAGGCTATTGATGATTTAGTAAAAAGTTTTCCTGATCTGGATACGAGTATTTAAAATACACTAATTTTATTGCATGATGGTCATGAGGTTTTAAGATATTTTGATATGTATAACATTTGTTATAATTGGAATCATGATTTGTGCTTTTTAATCTCAAGCCTATGCGAAATTCATATATATATAGTTATAAACAGATTTTTCCATGCATAGTTTAGAGAAAATATATATCAATGACTCGATATGGATATCGCAGGATACGAATCCTTGTACTTAGCATTTTAAAGTGTGTGCAGTCATAGTCTATCGGTTAGTGAAACATGAAGATAGAACACGTATATTATGTGGAATCAACATTTACTTATCACTTTCTTTCTGCTTGTATTCTGGGCGCAGTAGCGGGAAGAGCATTACGTCACGAATAGCATGCATGTTAGTAAAAATCATGACCATTCTGTCAATACCAATTCCTACTCCAGCACATGGAGGTAACCCATATTCTAGTGCAGTGATATAATCCTCATCGTAGAACATGGCTTCTTTGTCACCTAGCGCCTCTTTAGCATGACTTTGCTGCAGAAATCGCTTTTTTTGATCTTCTGGGTCGTTTAACTCTGAAAACCCATTTCCAATCTCACGTCCGCCAATAAATAATTCAAAGCGGTCAGTAATTTCAGGATGAATATCATTACTACGTGCAAGTGGTGATACTTCAGCTGGATATTCTGTAATAAAAGTTGGTTGAATCAAGTTTTCTTCTACTGTTTTTTCAAAAATTGCCGTTATAACACGCCCCACACCCCATGTTTTTTCAACTGTGATATTTAAAGAATGAGCAATGTTTAATGAGGTCTCTATATTCTCTAGTTCTAATAAATTCATACCAATATTGTATTTTACAATGGACTCTTTCATAGTCATACATTCAAATGATTTTCCAAATTGTAACTGATGCTTCCCATATTGAATCATCATGCTGCCACAGATATCTTGCGCTAATGTGCGAAATAGAGTTTCAGTTAGAGTCATGAGATCCGTATAGTCACTATACGACATATAGAGTTCCATCATAGTGAATTCTGGGTTATGTCTCGGAGAAAGACCTTCATTACGGAAATTACGGTTGATTTCAAATACACGATCAAAACCTCCGACGATCAGGCGTTTGAGATAGAGTTCTGGAGAAATTCGTAGATACATATTAATATTTAAAGTATTGTGATACGTAATAAATGGACGAGCAGATGCACCCCCTGGGATGGCTTGCATCATGGGAGTTTCTACTTCCAAAAAATCACGATCTACCATAAATTTTCTTATGCCTGCTATTAGTTTTGAGCGAATTTGAAAAGTGTTTCGTACTTCTGGATTGGCAATAAGATCTAAATAACGTTGCCTATAACGAGTTTCTTGATCAACTAGCCCATGAAATTTATCTGGTAAAGGACGTAGAGATTTAGTTAAAAGACGTATTTGGTTGCAATAGATTGACAACTCACCAGTTTGAGTTTTAAATAAAATGCCACTAGCGCCAATGATATCTCCCAAATCAAATGTTTTAAAATGTTTAAAATAAGATTTGTCTAATGCATTATTATTCCGAGAGATATATAGCTGTATACGACCACCAATATCCTGCAATGTAATAAATGCAGTTTTTCCCATGATACGTCGTGTCATAATGCGTCCTGCAACGCTGACTGTAATATTAAGTAGTTCTAGTTCTTTTTGTTCTATGTGATCAAACTGACTATGTAGTTGTGCAGAAATATGCTTTCTGCGAAAATCATTTGGGAAAGCCACCCCTGTTTTGCGTATAGTTGCTAATTTTTCACGTCGTTTTTGTAATTCAGGATTACGATGGGGGGTGTTTTTAATATCTTTCCATGTTTTTTGTGACATATATTCTCCTAATTACAACCCTGCTTTTAAGCTTGCTTCAATAAAATGATCTAAATAACCATCCAAAACCTCCTGGGTATTACGTGTTTCTGTGTTAGTGCGTAAGTCTTTTATGCGTGAGTCATCAAGTACGTAAGAACGTATTTGGTTTCCCCAGGTAATTTCAGATTTACTTTCTTCTATTATTTTCTGATCTACTTTTTTCTTTTGCATGGTATATTCATATAATTTAGCTCGTAGTTGTTTGAATGCTTGATCTTTATTTTTATGTTGAGATCTGTCACTTTGACACCGTACAACAATATTAGTTGGTAAGTGAGTAATTCGGACTGCTGATTCAGTTTTATTAACATGCTGTCCGCCTGCACCAGAAGAACGATATACGTCGATACGTAAATCTGTAGGGTTGAGGAAAAGCTCGATAGTTTCATCAATTTCTGGATAAATAAATACAGAACTGAATGATGTATGACGTCGTCCGCCTGAATCAAATGGACTTTTTCGCACTAGTCGATGTATGCCGCTTTCGGTTCTAAACCAACCATATGCATAGTTTCCGATAATTTTAATCGTAGCGGATTTAGTACCGGAAACATCACCATGAGAGTCTTCGATGACTTCAATTTTAAAACCTTTTGTTTCAGCCGATCGTATATACATACGTAGCAGCATACCTGCCCAGTCTTGAGCTTCAATACCGCCAGAACCAGCTTGAATATCCATGTAGCAGTCGGCATTAACGTGCTCTCCTGTAAACATACATTGAAATTCCAGTAACTGTATTTTCTTGTCTAGAGCATCCAGTTCAGTAAACATTTCATTATAAAGTTCTTTTTCATCAGTTTCTATTATTAGTTCTAATAAACTAGACATCTCTTCTAACATTTTTTGTATTTGTTGCAAGATAGAAATTATTTCTAATAATGAAGAGCGTTCTTTCCCTAACGCCTGAGCTCGATTAGGCTGATTCCAGATATCAGATTTCTCTAATTCTGCATGTATTTCTTGAAGGCGTTCCTTCTTCATATTATAATTTAAAGTTTTTTTAAGTATGGCGTGACGTTGAATAAGATTCTGAATACGATGTTTGACTGCATGTATTTGACACATAATATGAATATCTTGTAAGATAAATAAAAGTAGAGAATACAATACTAGGATGTAGTATTCTAATAATATAGAGTCAATAGTGTGTAATCATTATACTGTATTCACGGAATACATTGTTAATTAAGAGTAGTTCACGCACATAAATAACATTATTTATTTTGAATATTTATTATAGTGACTAATAATGAATTACATAAATAAATCTTGAAGATATCATTCATAATATTATGGATTTTTTGTGTATATATCACTAGTGTTCAATAAATTAAAATTATAAAGTCTATACAATAGAACATGGATGTTGATTATATAATCCATCATATGAGATGAATCATATTGTATCATGTTGCGATTAGCATGTGTAATGAATCGTGTTTAAATAAGCTATGTTGATATAGTTGAAAGTGCTAATCAAATGATATAATCTCAGATGAGAAAGGTTTGGTACACCTATGAGGTTAAGGATGAAATAGCTGGTGCAAGAGCATATTGGATATACTAAATCATTCTGTAAAAGAGAGTCTGTGCTGATACAAAGTTATTCCTAAAAATGGCTAACTGGATACTTGGTTAAAGATCACACTAGTTTTTTGCTACTATATTAATATATGGATTGAGATCCGTGAATATAGATTATAGGGTACGTTTATCATGTTGTCATGGTTATGGAATTATACCGCAAAAGTAAAAATCGTTCTTGCTAAAGATACAACATAATTATGTTTAGAAGACTAGTGAAGTCGTAAGATATATCATTATTCCTAGTATATTGTATGTACGTTGCATAGCATGTACACAGTAAAATGTTTAACCGATAAATTACATATCAATGATCATTATTCTATGTACATAGTAACGCACAATACAAGAGAAGTATATTTTTATATCATGAAAGCCACAATACTTGTCATAAGTAACTATTCTATAAGATATTTTTATTTTGAAGTGTGATGATGCTAATCATGTGTATTGATAACAAAAGCTTAATTTTAAAGGTGTTCTGGAGATGTATTGAACATAATAGATGCTATAAGACAGAAATAGATTTATTATACATTTAAATTTTGTATGCGTATGTTATCGTTACAAGATTTTCAGAGATTATTTATATGTCACTAGACGTCACTAAAAAACATTTTCAGACATTTTCTCCATGTTTTTATAAGTAAGAAAATATGTATTTTATGAATCATAGAATGTTTATATATAAATCATTTTATTATGGAGGATAGCTGGTGTGGCTCATGCATTAGTCATTGGTAATTGGAAACTCAACGGAAGTCTTCACCTTGTAAGTACGATGCTTTTTGACTTACAGTACGCCCTCAGGGGTATTCAGAACTGTAAAGTAGTTATTGCTCCACCTGTCATATACCTTGGAAATGTCAAGCAAGCTATTTGCGATAGTTTCATTGAATTAGGTGCTCAGAATGTTGATATTCATGCATCCGGTGCATTTACTGGTGAAATTTCTTCTGCGATGCTAAAAGATATCGGTGTTAAATATGTCATTATTGGTCATTCTGAGCGTCGGATATTGCATTCTGAAACTGATCAGGTTATCGCAAGAAAATTTTATATGTTGAAAAAAGAGGGTCTTATCCCGGTTCTATGCATTGGAGAAACAGAAGCTGAATATCAAGAAGGTAAAACTAAAGAGGCGTGTGCTCGTCAAATTGATGTGATTATGCATGTACAAGGCTCCGAAGTTTTTAATGATGTAGTGGTAGCTTACGAACCGATATGGGCTATTGGAACAGGAAAGTCGGCACATCCAGAGCAAGTACAAGAAGTGCATTCATTTATTCGTACTTATATCACGCAAAAAAATGCAAACAAGGCCTCCTTGGTCACCATACAGTATGGCGGATCTGTTACGAGCAAGAACGCAGAAGCATTATTGGCGCAACCTGATATTGATGGTTTGCTAGTTGGTAGTGCATGTTTAAATATTGAGTCTTTTATAGAGATAATTCGCTTAGCGGCAAAACAAAAGCAAGTAGCATAATTATGATTACAATCATCTGATGATGATTGGGTGATCCTAATACTATCAATATATGATGTAATTTGATTTATCTTTTTATTAAGATCTTTCGTGATCTCTGTATGCGAGATAAAAATTTTTTCTAACGGGTACAGTAAAAATAATATAATTATATTAATTAGTACTTATTTTGTGTTAAGTGTATATTATTTTGACTCTCCACTGAGCATTCTTGTTACTTGATTGCATTAGAATTTCATCATGTTGTAGTTAATTTCTCTCTGTAATTTTGTAGTGGATCGGTCTATAAGCTGTAGCTTACACATATAACATCAAGATTAGTGCATTACACATATTTAGTTTATTTTTCTATCCTTTTACATTCAACCATGACTTAGAATAAGATATATGGCTATAACGTGTAACTATCTGTTTTGTTTTTATATCTTTTTGTACCACTTCATTAGCACAAGGCTACTTATAATCCCTACAATAGATGAGTCCGCTTCACTGATCTGTTTAAAAAAATGTATGGAATTATATTCCATGTACAATTCATTCAAATAATTAACAAATTTTGATGTATTGAACATTCACTACTAGTACTTGCTGGTAAATTCACATAGATCTTCTATGAGGCATACACCGCATTTTGGTTTGCGCGATAAGCATGTGTAACGACCATGTGAAACAAACCATTGATGACAGTTCATCTGAAATATTTTTGGTACGCATTGTAATAGTTTTTTTTCTACCTCTCTGACGCTTGCCCCTATTGCGAAACGAGAACGATTACATACGCGAAAAACATGCCTATCAACAGCAATAGTAGGTTGATGAAAAGCTTTATTTAATACCACACTAGCCGTTTTACGCCCAACACCTGGTAAAGACTTTAGTGCTTCCATATTATTGGGGACATCACCTCCATGTTTCTCTAGCAATATGTGACAGATATTAATGATATTTTTTGATTTTATATTATACAATCCTAGTGTTTTTATTTTGTTTTTTAGTCTCTCTATACCAAATTCAAGTAGTGTAGGAGCAGTATTAGCCCATGGATATAATCTAGACGTCACTTTATTTACACTAACATCTGTAGATTGCGCGGACAATACAGTAGCAATGAGTATCTCAAAAGGTGAGGTGCCATTCAGTTCTGATATGGGTTGTGGATCATGCTTTTGTAATCGCATTAAAATTTTTTTACGTATGTATTGATTCATGCTACACCTATAATATCATTTAAAATGATCAAACTGAGTCTACATTATTACTATTTCTATCTTTTATTTTTTGATCAACAAGATGCTTTAAGGCAAGTATTAGCCCGAGACCAATAAATGCACCCGGAGGTAACATTGCCAATAGAAAGGGACAATCCCAATGGATCACTTGTATTTTAATTACTTTAGCCCACGCTCCAAGCAATTGATCTGCACCATCAAATATTGTGCCATTACTAAGCATTTCACGTATCGAGCCTAATAACACCATAACGCTGGTGGCACCTAAACCAATGGCTATTCCATCTAGTGCTGATAAATAGACACTATATTTTGATGCTATAGCTTCTGCGCGACCTACTACAATACAATTAGTCACAATTAGTGGAATAAAGATACCCAAGGATTGATATAAACTATATGCATATGCATTAATTAACATTTCCATACAACTCACAACTGCTGAAATAATGACGACATAAATTGGAATGCGAATTGCAGAAGGAATCCAATATCGTGATAGGGATATAGCACTGTTTGTAGAAGTAAGCACTATGGTGGTGGCTAAACCTAAACCAAGGGCATTTGTCGCATTAGAAGTAACGGCTAATAACGGACAGAGACCTAGAAGTTGCACCAGCGCTGAGTTATTTTTCCAGAGCCCCCTAAGTATAAAAGCGTAGATCTGGTTCATTAATTTTTCCACACCCCCTTTATTTAGGAGAATATATTTCTTCTCGGCAGTGATATACATGGTATGATTTATGATATTACATATATAAGCAATATGTATATTCTTTAATTTTATATTTAAATATTGCTGTATATATATGTTAATGAACACTCATATCTCTATTTTTTAGGTACATATCAGAGATCATTATGTGTTTAGCAATGATCATCAGAGGTGTTAGACTAAAAATAAGATGGTTTAGTTTTCTATGATGACATCTAAAAATAATAAGATATAATATTTTTATTAATGTATTATTCACACACTTATCATACATATTACGTCTGTTCGTACACAGATTCTTAAATAATTTTAATACAACTGCAATTTATTTATGGCGTGTATTAATTATTAGTTTTATTCAAACCAACCTTGATTTCTATTAATAGGTTTATGACGAAAGATATGATGCCACTTGTTTGAAAACTATTATGGATTTGTGATTTTATTTATCCTGACTGTAGCGATTCTACTGTCTTTTTATGATAGATTATTTCTAGGGTCAGAAATTATAAGTACTGATTTTATAAAAAACTTGTGTTAGTGAGAATACACGAAGTAAGCGTTCATTCAATATCTGAAATCTTATCACTCTGTATACATTACTGATTTAATAAGATTGTGTGAAGTTTTTGGATCATAGATCCTAACATCAGTCACGAAGTGATAGTAGATTTATTTTCTAAGAACAATTTTAGATTACAAACGAGATTTTAGGTTATTGAAATCTAAGATTCTTGTTAATCATTAATACTCTTCAGTTTTATGTATTACTTTTTTTAAAAAACTTATAATGCTATGTTTGAGTCTTGTAAGATACTTATATTTTATGGACAGTAAATAATGCAAGCGCCTATTTTAGGAATGATCCATATAGTGTTAAAACGCTTATTTGTATTTATTTTATGGATGGAATGTTGATAAAAAAATGCATTATCATCACATTAATAATTATTAGATCTATCATCATATACATCCCATTCAGCATATTTAATTTATGTGAGATCAATTAGATAGAACGTTAGTGACTCACTTTATTTTATGCGGGATACATATTCACCAGAACGAGTATCTATTTTTATCCATTCGCCAATTTGGAGGAATAATGGAACTTTCACGATAGCACCAGTAGAAAGTATTGCTGGTTTGCCACTGCTACCAGTAGTATCTCCTCTAAGACCTGGATCAGTATCTATAATTTCTAATTCCACAAAAGTTTGCGAGAGAACCTGTATGGGTTTATTGTTCCACAATGTGACAATGCATTCAGCGTTGCTAAATAGCCACTTAGCGGTTTCACCGACCGTGGATTTTTCAATACAATATTGTTCAAAGCTTTTTGGATGCATAAAATAAAAAAAATTACCATCATTATATAGATAATTTAAGTTTGTATCATGAACATTAGCGCTTTCAGCTAACTCTGTGGATTTAAATGTTTTTTCTACACGACTTCCAGTTAATAAACGACGCATTTTAATTCTAACAAAAGCTTGGCCTTTTCCTGGCTTAACAAATTCACTCGATTCGATAGCATATGGTTCATTTTCGAATATAATTTTTAGACCAGGGCGAAAATCACTACTAGAATAAGTTGCCATATAGAACCTTCTATAATTTATGATTGGGATTGATCTTATTACTAATACATAGACTTAAACATGACAAATACTTTAATTTTGCAGAGTCCTCTACGAGAAGAATGGTTGTGTAAATTGACGAGTGTCATTACTAACCGAGCTGAATTATTAGAATTCTTAGAGCTCAGAGACCATCCTGAACTGATTATACAACATGATGTAAAAGATGGTTTTCCTTTACGTGTACCGCGTTCTTTTGCCTTGCGTATGTGTAAAGGAGATCCCAAAGATCCTCTTCTTTTACAAGTGCTTACTTTATCACAAGAATTGGTGAATGTAGTTGGTTACAAGCTAGATCCACTTAACGAGAAAAGTAGTACATTTTTTGGAGTATTACATAAATATCATAACCGTGCTTTATTTTTAGTAAAAGGTCATTGTGCTATTCACTGTCGTTACTGTTTTCGCCGTCATTTCCCGTATCAAGAGCATAAAGGCAATAAACAGACATGGCAGAAAGCCATAGAGTATATTAAGAAGCAGGGTCATCTAGACGAGATTATTTTATCTGGCGGTGACCCATTAATAGCTACAGATCATGAGTTAGACTGGCTGTTTTCGCAATTTGAGAAAATATCACATCTAAAGCGTTTGCGGATACATAGTCGTTTGCTTGTTGTGATCCCACAGCGTATTACTCAGGCACTATGTCAACGCTTTAAAGCTTCACGATTACAAGTATTAATAGTTACACATATAAACCACATGAAAGAGATTAATGAGGATCTACGTGATCGAATATGTATGTTAAAGTGCGCAGATGTAACCGTCTTAAATCAAAGTGTTCTTTTGCGCCACATTAATGATAATGCGGTGACACTCGCAGAATTAAGTAATGCATTATTTGATGCTGGTATTTTGCCTTATTATCTGCATATTTTAGATAAAGTTCACGGAGCAGCGCATTTTTATGTAAGCGATGATCATGCACGTTTAATATTTCGAGATTTTATAACAATGGTTTCAGGTTATTTAGTACCAAAATTAGTAAGAGAAATTCCTGGAGAACGTAGTAAAACATCGATAGATTTATATATGTCTCCAGATAAAAACAATACTCATATTGAGTAATGCAGATAAGTAGATTTATGATCAGAGCCTCTTAAAAGATACAGCAAGCATTGATTTTTAATATTTGATATTAAGGCTGACTATATTTAATATATATCAGTATTGGATAATCATTGAGAAAGTACAATACAATGATCGCCATGTTCTTGACAAAATAATAATTTTTATCATATATAATAAATTATAGGTATCTAATACCATATTCGAAGAGTTGATTATGAGATATAGCACACGTCATAATTTTTATTAATGGAGGCAGAATACGTATAAAATGACTTATAGAGTTATATATCAGTATGATATTAGTAATAATATTTTACTACCTCTAATTATTTTATTATCTGATTATACTATACAGTTACTGATTTTCTATATAGTCAATTATTTTTGATATAATTGAGCATAGTTCAGTGAATCAGTATATTTTATACTAAATACTGCAAAAAAGAGAGTGTGTTTTATTGTATCATTGTAAATGATGACGTTTGAATTTATTTTCTCATTACAAATTATTAATGATAATTCTTCTATTTATTTTTGTGATGATTATTCATTCTATAAATTGTATACATAAGTTCTACTGATAAAGGAAGTACAAATAGTGAGCAAAAGTGTATTTATCATCTAGTATATTTATAATTTTAAGATTTTTATGGAACATAGAGTTGGTATACTCACCTCATATAAGCGATAACAAAATAGTATTTTACTAGACATTAAATATTAGTGATTTATTTTTTCAATAATTTATTATTACTTAACTTCAATCAGTAAATAATAATACTTTTATATGAAAGCTACAGTAAAAATAGCCTGAGTGTTTGGTATACCTGTATTTTAACCTATTAAAAATTTAATTTTTTACAATGGATGTGAGAATGGTATTAGGTAATGCATATTGCACAGATTTAGCTGAGATGTAATTAATATTAATAAGCATTCACAGAGTGATGATTTTTAGTGAGTTGAATATTGATTCTATATTAGAGTATATATATCTAACTTCTATGAATGATCATAGGTGTGATGAACTTTGAATATCTTTAGCACGAAGGTACATATTATTTTGCATTAATAGTTTTTAGAATTATATCACTATTGTTTTTATTGATACACAAAGGTTGAAGATGAAATATAAATCATCTATACATGGTATGATTATTAATATATGCGTAGGGTAAATATGATTTTCATAGTAGAGAGTAGATTTCTTTTTTAGTTTGATGGTTGTAGATATTTTCTTTTATTTACATTTGTCTTGCTACATGAGCATCTTATAGAGATCCGATTACAGCGATAACACAAGCTGTTTTGTAGTTTTATTTGTTAGCATACACGATGTGTTTTATAACAAAGTTTATGTGTTATGATCTTTGGGTTATTGTTTTCTATAATAGCTATATGTATATACTAGGGCTTACGTGTTCTAATGTCCGCAATGATAGTATTAGGACGTACTATGTACATGTACATATAGCATTTCATAGCTAGAAACTCTTGGTGTGTTAAGCATATGAAAACAGACTAGAATGTATATGTATTTTATATGATATCGTATTTTTTATTTCTTGTGCGCAGGCACTGCGGTGCTTCAAAATGACTTCATATAGATGAAGTTCTATGGTAGAGAAGAGCAATCACTTTGCTATTCGTAGAATACGTCGCCATTTGACGATTATAATATAAAAGTGAAAGGAAAATATCATGCAATGTGTTTGTACATAAATTCAAATATGACACGTAGGCTATAGCGGTATAGAATTAACATGCAAGATATTTTTTACAAGACTATCGACTTTCTTCTAGATCACCACAGCATTGTTTATATTTTTTTCCTGAGCCACACGGGCAGCTATTGTTTCTTCCTACGTGGTATGTACTCCTTCTAACATACAAAGATTGTACGGCTTCTATAGTAGCGTTGCTTTTTTGATATAACGGTTTGTCTTGTGCGATCACATCTAGCTGTGTTTTGTCAATGTTTGTTTGTGGATCACCCGACTGTGGTGGTGTATCTGGTTTTTCGATGTTCTGCAAGGTCTTAACTACTTCATATTTTAGTGCTTCAAGCATGGAAGAAAACATGATGAAAGATTCTTTTTTATATTCTTGTTTAGGATCCTTTTGGGCGTAACCACGTAAATGGATGCCTTGTCGTAGATGGTCTATAGCAGCAAGATGTTCTTTCCATAATGCGTCGAGAGTGTGTAACATTACACTTTTTTCTATACTACATATGATGTTAGTATCATATACTTTTCTTTTACGCTGGTATTGATGTTTAGCTGTATCTATGATACGTACACGGAGTCTCTGCGCATCCATATCTCGCTCTTTTTCTAACCATGTTACAATAGGGATGTTCAACTTGAAATTTTGTGTAAGTTCTTTTTGTAGGTCAATAATATTCCACATATCGCTCATAGCCTGTATTGGAATATATTTATCGAGGATAATCGTATAAACATCTTCTTGCATATGGCAAATAATATCCGAGATATTAGGCGTATCTAGTAATATATTACGTTGAGAGTAAATTGCACATCTTTGATCATTAGAGACATCATCGTATTCTAATAATTGTTTACGAATATCAAAATTACGACTTTCGACCTTACGTTGTGCGTTAGCAATCGCTTTAGTGACCCAGGCATGCTGAATAGCTTCCCCTTTTTTCATGCCTAACTTGCGCATCATATTAATCACACGATCTGATGTAAAAATGCGCATGAGCGAATCTTCCATGGATAAGTAGAAACAAGAAGAACCTGGATCACCTTGACGTCCAGAACGACCTCGTAGTTGGTTGTCAATTCTACGTGACTCATGACGTTCTGTTCCAATAATATGTAGGCCGCCTGATTTTAATACTAAATCATGGTATTTTTGCCATAAAATTTTTGTTTCTTCGACTGTTGTGTGATTAATTTCTGAATGTGTATGCAGTGGAGTTTGTAACTTACCGCCAAGAACGATATCTGTACCACGGCCGGCCATATTTGTTGCAATAGTCACTGCACCTGGTTGACCTGCCTGTGCAATAATAGCCGCTTCACGGGCATGAAATTTTGCATTCAGTACTGTATGTGAAATACCAGCATCAGTTAATGCATGTGAGATAACTTCAGATTTTTCAATTGAAATACTTCCAACTAGAATTGGTTGTCCTTTGTTTTGACGATCACGAATATCATGAATAATTGCCGTAATTTTCTCTTGTTCAGTCATATAAACCAGATCTGGTAGATCTATGCGAATCATGGGGCGATTGGTTGGTATTACAATGGTATTCAAATGATAAATAGATCGAAATTCAAAAGCTTCAGTATCTGCGGTCCCAGTCATCCCAGCTAGTTTATTATAAAGACGGAAGTAGTTTTGGAAAGTAATTGAAGCTAGTGTTTGATTTTCATTTTGTATAACCACACCTTCTTTTGCTTCTATAGCTTGATGTAACCCATCAGACCAACGACGCCCAGGCATAGTGCGTCCAGTATGTTCATCAACAATAAGAATTTCATTGTTTTTTACAATATAATCAACATCACACATAAAGAGAGTATGCGCGCGTAGTGCAGCGATTACATGATGCATAATAATGATGTTATTTTGTGAATACAGAGATTCTCCGCCTGCAAGAATCCCTTCATTTGCCATGAGTGTTTCTACCATTATTAGGCCTCTTTCAGTAAGATGCACTTGTCGAGTTTTTTCATCTACTGAAAAATGACCATTTCCTGTGAATGATTCAGAGTCTTCTTTTTCCTGACGGATGAGCTGTGGAATGATTTCATTAATTTTAATATACAATTCAGAGTTGTTTTCGGTGGGACCAGAAATAATAAGCGGGGTGCGTGCTTCATCGATTAGAATAGAATCGACTTCATCCACAAGAGCGTAATGCAGCGCACGTTGTACTCGTTCCTCTGCACTAAAGACCATATTATCGCGCAGATAGTCAAATCCATACTCATGATTAGTGCCATAAGTGATATCAGCTGCATAAGCTGCAGACTTTGATGAGGTAGGCATACCAGGTAAGTTTATGCCAACTGTCAGGCCAAGAAATTCAAATGTAGGCCGATTATTTTCTGCATCTCGTTTGGCTAGATAGTCATTGACTGTTACTACGTGAACGCCATCCCCTGATAGGGCATTAAGATATGCAGGAAGAGTGGCTGTGAGTGTTTTGCCTTCTCCTGTCTGCATCTCAGCAATGCATCGATCATGTAGCACTACACCACCAAGCAGTTGTACATCAAAATGTCGCAGATTACAGACGCGCTTACTAGCTTCTCGTACAGTAGCAAAGGCTTCTGGCATTAGATCATCTAATTGTTCGCCTTTTTTAATTCTTGTGCGAAATTCAGTTGTTTTGGCTCTTAATTCATTGTCAGTCAACTGAATAAAATATGGTTCTATAGTATTAATACGATCGACTATTTTATACATACGTTGTAATGCACGATCATTGCTGCTACCGAAAAATTTCGTTAAGAGTTTGATAAACATAATTAATGATTTCTCACAGTATCCTTTAAAGACATTACATATTTAACAAATGCCTAGTTTGAATAAGTATGTTTTTAGTTTAAGAATGTATAGTGCAGAGTTAGTTAGCACACACACCAAAAATGGTTAGTTAATCATCGTGTGATGATATGCCTAGATATAGATGCTTATAATGTAGCACCATAAGCTATAGTGTATATTACCTAATACTCGTTTTTTGAATTTTGTAAGCTCGTGAGCGTATCTCCCCTAGTACATAAAGTGCTATTATCTGATATACTAGTAAGATGTATTATTTATTACTGTGGTAATCAAAGATATAGATGAACACAGAGGAAATGTTTTTCCATTGCAATGAAAGAAATTTCTGCATCTGATCTACTCTACGTCATAAAAGATATCGGATACTTCTTTTGTATTCTAACAGACTATCTAGGGCTATGGAGGCTTTCATTTTATTTCGTATTTCTTAGACGCATGTTGTATGCAATGTTTTTAGTATAACATAATAAAGTTTTCAGTAGTTTAAAGGTTAACATCTAGTTATTTCGGCTATTTTTAGATCAATATCATATGTTTTTATCTTTTTTAATACTTTAATATAGTCATGACTATGTTTCGTCGGAGATTATGTATGCGCTATAGTCGCCCCTATTCAATTAAGAATTTTTTTAATCAGACTCAGAAAACAAGTGCGTTGCAGTATGTTTATCAGCGCACTAAAATTCTTATCCAGGTGAACTGTATACTACATAAAGCACTTCCTGAAAAATTACGCCCTTTTTGTACTGCAGCTAACTTCCGTCAAGGTACTTTGGTGATTGAAACAGCGAATGCTCATTGTTTGATGTTTCTGCGCTACGAGAAATCTAATTTACTCACCGCAGTTCGAGAAAAAATATTACCATCCTTAATATCAATATGTATTCGAATAAATCCTATTTTAGCTACTAAAAGTGTAAAGTCTTATCCAGACCACAAGAATTTCCGTACAGATATTAGCAACACTAAAGTGAGACCACTAAGTCAGGAAAGCGCAAATACTTTACGGATTGTAGCGAAACAGAGTCCTGATAAACTAAAATATGCCTTGGAAAGACTAGCTTTATGTACTCGTGATCGAGGTAAGCGTATCTATGATAAGCGTCCACTGACGTCTATGCAAAAAGAAGATTAGGTTCTATAAATGTAACAGGAAGCGCCTCTTCATTTTCAAATGTGGCCCATTCCCACGCCTCTTTCTGAGATAATACTGCTTGTAAAAGTTTGTTATTGAGTGAATGTCCAGATTTGTATGCAGTAAAAGCACCAATGATAATATGTCCGCACATATATAGGTCGCCAATAGCATCAAGTACTTTATGGCGTACAAATTCGTCTTCAAAACGTAGTCCCTCTTTGTTTAATACACGATAGTTATCCACTACTATTGCACAATCAAAGCTACCACCTAGACAGAGTCCATGATATTGCAATGTTTTGATGTCGTGTATAAAACCAAAAGTACGTGCTCGACTAATTTGGCATGTAAATGTTTCTGTAGAGAAATCTATATAATAGCGCTGAGTGCTTGAATTAATCGCTGGATGTTTAAAATCAATAGTAAAATCTAATGAAAAACCATGATGTGGTACAAACTCTGCCCATTTTTCACCCTCCTCAACTCGGACGGGTTGTTTAATTCGTACAAATTTTTTGGCACTGCTTAGTTCTACAATGCCGGCGTCCAATAACAGATAAATAAACGGTGCTGCGCTACCATCCATAATAGGAATTTCAGGTGCATTAACTTCGATTACAATATTATCTATCCCTAATCCAGCCAGGGCTGCATTCAGATGCTCTACCGTTGAGATTCTTACATTATTTTCGTTTACTAAGCATGTGCACAGCATAGTATTGCGTACTGATTTTGCATCAGCTAGAAAATCAACGGGGGGATTTAAGTCAGTACGACGGTAGATTACCCCAGTATTAGCTAACGCACAACGTAAGGTAAGCGTCACTTTTTTGCCGGTATGCAAACCGACTCCAGTTGTCTGTACAATGTGTTTCAAGGTCCGTTGTTTAATCATTTCATGATCTCGACAAATTAGGCACATGACCATTTACTGTACACTATGTATACAAACATATTATGGACACCTCATGTAATGAAACCTAACACCTGAGAATTAATAATTACTAGTCTGCTTGTTTACGCAGAAATGCTGGAATATCTAGATAGTCTGGTTCTTTATTCACTCTTTTTTCTTTTTCGCTAGTTGTTTGTATAGTTTGTTCTTTTTCTAGCGATAGAGGCGCAAGACCGTGTCTCTGATAACGATGATCCATAATAGTTTGCATCGATTTTCTATTTTTGACTAAAGTGATGTCATTACTGTTATTAACACCAATGCCAGTGGCTACTACTGTCACGCGTAGTGTATCATGCATCTCAGGATCTAGGGATGTACCAATGACTACTGTAGCGGTGTCCGCAGAAAATGCACGAATTGTGTTACCTATAGTTTCAAATTCATCCAAACGTAGATCAAACCCTGCAGTAATATTGACTAATACACCACGAGCCCCAGAGAGATCAATATCTTCTAGTAATGGACTGGAAACAGCCATTTCGGAGGCTTCTTCCGCGCGATCTTCTCCACATGCTACACCAGCTCCCATCATTGCATAACCCATTTCAGACATCACAGTCCGAACATCGGCAAAATCAACATTCATTAACCCTGGCCGAGTAATAAGCTCAGCAATGCCTTGCACAGATCCTTTTAAGACATCATTAGCGGCACTAAATGCGTCTAATAGCGAAACACCGCGTCCTAGAACCTTGAGTAATTTATCATTAGGGATCACAATCAACGAATCAACGTATTTAGAAAGCTCAGAAATACCTTGTTCAGCAAATAACATTCGTTTTTTTCCTTCAAAACTAAATGGTTTTGTCACAACAGCCACAGTTAGAACGCCATGCTCTTTGGCTATTTCTGCGACGATAGGGGCTGCACCAGTACCAGTTCCACCACCCATGCCCGCTGCGATAAATACCATGTCGGCACCTACTAAGATTTTACTCAGTGCTTCACGATCTTCTTCAGCTGCGTTGCGCCCTATTTCTGGATTAGCCCCTGCTCCAAGACCTTTAGTGATAGCATTCCCAATCTGAATTATCTGGCTAATAGTTGTTTTACGCAATGCTTGCGCATCTGTGTTAATCGCAAAAAACTCCACACCTTCAATATTCTCCTGTGTCATGTGTTCCACAGCATTCCCCCCTCCGCCGCCAATTCCAATAACTTTAATTACGGCATTATTTGTTAATTCTAAGGGTTCAAACATAATATTACTCCATTATATGCCGTCCGCTTAGAGATCACCAAATATATAGACTATGACCCCATTGCTAGACAAATTAAAACTCTTTTTTTAGCCATTGGTTTATTTTTTTAAAAAAATTGCTGACTAAAGCTCTTGGTTCTTTGTTTTTTTTGTAATTAAGTCGATAATTTTGTCCATAATGCAATAAGCCAACTACTGTTGAGTAACACGGTTCTTGTATGGTTTCTATTAACCCAGATGTATGCATTGGATACCCTATACGCACTTGCGTATGAAAGACACGTTGGGCGCAATCTGCGAGCCCGTTGATCTGTGAAGCACCGCCAGTTAAAACCACACCTGCTGCAAGATAATATTGCATGCTGTTTTTTGATAGTGTTTCCTGGAACTGCAGAATTTCATTATTAACTAGATGTAGTAATTCTGTATAACGTGGTTCAATAATTTCCGTGAGTTTGTGATGTTGGAGGCTGCGAGGAGGACGCCCGCCTACGCTTGGAACTTTAATGGTTTCATCTTGACAAGTAGTAGAGTCTAAGGTGCATCCCTGATGCACCTTGATGTCTTCTGCATCAGTGGGAGGTGTCCCAAAAGCATAAGCGATATCACTAGTGACAATCTGTCCGGCATAAGGAATTACTTTACTATAACGTAATGCACCGTTAGTATATATAGCCATATCCATTGTTCCACCACCAATATCTACCATGCACACTCCTAGTTCACGTTCATCTTCTGTTAAAACTGCTAAGCTTGATGCTAAACCCGAAAAAATTAATTGATCTACTTTTAAGCCACAGCGCTCTACCACTTTAACGATATTTTTCGCCATATCATTATGGCATGTAATAAGATGTACTTTTGCCTGCATACGTACACCTGATAATCCAACTGGATTTTTAATGCCTTCCTGATAATCAATAGCATATTCTTGTGGGATAACGTGTAGAATACGGTGTTCATCGCGTACGCGGACAGATTGGGCCGTATGCACAACAGTATCTACATCTTCTTGCATAACCTCTTCTTCAGAAATTGGAACCATACCGATTTCATTTTGGCAACTTACGTGTTGTCCAGAGAGAGCTAGATAAACTGATTCAATTTGACAGTCTGCCATTAATTCTGCTTGATCAATTGCTTTTTGGACGCATTTTACTACTAATTCAAGGTTATTTACGCCACCTTTATCCATACCACGAGATGGACAGGTGCCAAACCCAATAATGCTCAGAGTGCTGTCAGGCAGGACTTCGCCTACCAAAAGAGCAACTTTTGTTGTTCCTATTTCGAGACCCACTAACAGTTTGCGATCCATGACCTTGATCATTATGTTTTAACCTATATTTGAAGCTGTGATAAATTATAGGCCATTGCCTAATAATAAGAACTGTGTGGTGATACACATCGAATGGAGTTTTAATATCGGCCTAAATCAATAATATATGGATTTTCTATCTGTATCTTCGATGTGAGACACTGATATACATAAAGATAGTTGTTCAGGTTTAGTATACTTACAGCATCATTTTATGCTATATGAATATACTGATCTAATACTAGAAGTTGTGTATATTTTAGTGATGGATATGATTCTGCTAAGTTAGTTATGATTTATAATATTTGTTTGGTAATAAAACCAATACGGTATGTGACTATTTAATTGTGATTTTTTTAAAAAATAAATACTGATGAGTAATATATTGTATCTTTTGAATATATTACGTATTAGCTATAAAAAGTATTTATTGCACATCGTTGTAGATAGTTTTCTATTACAAACTAATCATCTCAAAAATCATATAAGTGTATAATATACGCAACGTTTAGTGTGGTAAATTGATCTTTATCATATTTCTTGGGTATCTACATGAATAGATATGTCCTATTATAAACTTTTCTATCTAAGATAATCACTACAATTATTGTTATATTTGATAGATTTTATAAATATAAATATATGTGTGCAATTAGGTTCACTTAAATTTAAAATCATGTGTATATAGTCTATACTATGCACAATGTCTGATCTGAGACATAGAGAAGGTATGTCTACAGTAGCATGACTAATATTAAACTCTTCTAGATCTGACTACGACCACCGATGTTGGTATAGTACATTCATATGAGCGCATATTTTAAAATACTAATGTTTTAGAGGTATGTACAAGAGACGCGAGATAGATTTAGCGCAAAAAAATTATACTACTAGCTTAACTAGACATATTGAGAATCTCTGTGACCAATTGTGAAAAACTGATGCCTGCCTGTTTAGCGGCTCTTGGTATTAAGCTAGTCTTAGTCATTCCGGGAGAAGTATTAATCTCCAATAGGTAAAATTTCCCATCACTATCTGTGAGCACGTCAACACGTCCGCAACCTCTACATCCAAGTATATTCCATGCGGTTAGGCTTAATGATTGTAACTCCTTGTCTTTCTCAGTGCTTAATCCTGACGGAAGAAGATAACGCGTTCCGTGAGAAATATATTTAGCATCATAATTATAGAATTCCTCAGAGTATTGAATACATATTGACGGTAAAGTTTGATTTCCAAGAATTCCAACAGTATATTCTTCGCCGCCTAGAAAGGCTTCTATTAATACTTCCTTATCATAATGAAAAGCTTTTATTAGTGCTGTTTTTAAATCTGATAATTTATTGACGCGTGAAATTCCTAGACTTGACCCCTCACAATTTGGTTTAACAAATACAGGCAGCCCAAGTGCATCAAGGTTAATGACTAACTCATGATCTAAGTAATTCTTCATTTGTCTCCAGTTTAATGATATAAATGGGGCAGTTGGAAGACCGTATCCTTTCCATAGATATTTACTACGTAATTTATTCATACTAATAGCAGACGCTAATATTCCACTACCAGTATAAGGAATCTTGAGATATTCTAATACACCTTGAATTGTACCATCTTCACCACCACGTCCATGTAGTGCAATAAAAGCTTTTATAAAACCCTCTTTTTTTAATTTCAGTATCGGAAAATCTCGTATATCTATAGGCTGAGAATCAATCCTTAAATCTCGTAAAGTATTTAGGACTTCTTGACCAGATAACAGAGAAATATTACGCTCTCTAGAGCTTCCACCTAGCAAGACTGCTATTTTTTCAACCATAATATTCTTCTTTATTGATTATGATAACTTACTTTCATGCAGAAGGAGAGATAACATACGAGCAATGGCATCTATATTTCCAGCACCTTGAAATACGATCAGATCATTTCCAGTGAGTTTTGGCAATAGACTTTCTAGTATCATTTCGTGGCGAGAGATAAAAATGGGATCTAGTTTTTTACAATTGCGAATAGTATTGCATAATGAAGCGCTATTTATACCGTTTATAGGCAATTCACCAGCAGAATAAATTTCTAGCATGATTAAGAGGTCTACTTTGGATAATATATTCGTAAACTCAGCATATAGATCACGTGTACGAGTATAACGATGGGGTTGAAAAATCATGATAAGATTTCGATCTGGCCAACTAGAGCGTATGGCTTGTATGGTAACATCAACTTCTGTGGGATGATGCCCATAGTCTTCGAGTAAAATAACTGTACCTACCTGGCCAGTAATTTTATGTAAAGAGTACTCACCCAGGAGATCAAAACGCCTTTCTGCCCCTTTAAAATTTTGCAATGAATTTAGGATAGCTAAATCATTAATATTTTCTTCAGTGGCTACGACCACTGCTGCTGCTGCATTTAGAGCATTATGGAGGCCTGGAGTATTGACTTTTACCCTTATTATTGGTTTATGTTGACGAATGAGGGTAAAGCATCCTTGTGTTCTATGATATTTGTAGTGCTGGAGTTGAACATCAGCATCTTTGCTAAAACCATAAGTTGTAATCTGACGTTTAATTCTTGGTATTAAGCCACGAATAACCGGGTCATCAATACATAGAACTGCTAACCCGTAAAAAGGAAGCTTATGTAAAAAATTGATAAAAGTTTGTTTAAGAGTGTCCAAATCACCATTGTACGTATCCATGTGATCAGTTTCAATATTAGTGACAATAGTTATCATTGGTTTTAAATGCAGAAAAGAAGCATCACTTTCATCGGCTTCCACAATAAGGTAACGGCTTCTACCAAGTTTAGCATGCGTACCGAATGATTTTACAATTCCACCATTGATAAACGTAGGGTCTAGTCCCCCTTTTTCATACATTTCCACAAGCATAGCCGTTGTAGTCGTTTTCCCATGCGTACCTGCAATAGCAATACTATAGCGAAAACGCATTAATTCTGCCAACATCTGTGCACGATGAATGATCGGAATGTGTAATTTGCGTGCCTCAGTGATTTCTGGATTGTCGCGTGAGATCGCACTAGATAGTACTACTACGCTCGCCCCAGTGATATTTTTAGGGCAGTGATAAAAATAGATTGTTGCACCCAGTGTTCTGAGGTGTTTCGTGACTATATTTGGAACTAATTCTGAACCACTAACTTTGTACCCTTCTTTGACCAAGATTAAAGCGATACCGCTCATACCTGAACCACCAATACCTACAAAATGAATATGTCGTATCCTTCGCATTGCAGGAATCGTAATGTCTCGTGTCTCTTGTGTTTGAGTATGCATTATTTTAGCCTACTAGTCAGTTTGTTCATTTTGTGTTTATTATAGAATATATTTCTATGGTGTCAGATACATAGCAGCAGTGTTAGCGGACTGTATTCCTGATTATCGCAGAGACACGTTCAGTTGCATCCGGTATAGCTGTTGAACGAGTTTGATTAGCCATTTTTAATAGTATTTTTCGATCCAAGATTGATAGCGTCTGTACCATTGTATCTACCGTGAAGTGTTGTTGCTCATAAATAATTGCGCCCCCGACTGTAACTAGTTGTAGCGCGTTCCAATATTGCTGACGATCTTTATGCGGGAATGGTATAAAAATAGCTGGAAGACCCACAATAGCAAGTTCACTGACAGTCATAGCACCGGATCTACATATTACTATATCAGCCCAAGAATAAGCATTGGCTATATCGTCAATAAATTCTGATATTTTATGATATTTATAATGTATTTTGTGATATTCAGCATGAACTGAATTTAGCGCGCCTTTTCCAACCTGATGCCATAACACGATCTTGTGACCAATCTTTTCCGCTACTTTTGGCATCGTCTGGTTAAGTATACTTGCACCTTGACTACCGCCTAGAACCAATACGCGGATTGGCCCCTCACGCCCATCAAAACGCACAGATGGTTCGGGTAATGTTAGCAGATCCATGCGTATTGGGTTACCGACCACATCTGCGGCAGGAAACGCGCCTGGAAATGCTTGTACAACTTTACTGACAATTTAGCCAACCACTTATTAGTTAATCCAGCAATACCATTTTGCTCATGCAGGATTAAAGGAATGCCACAGCTCCATGCGGCTAAACCACCCGGCCCTGATACATAACCACCCATCCCTAATACTACATCCGGAGACCATGCTTTTATAATTTTTCTCGCCTGACGCCAGGCGTAAAAAATGCGTATTGGTAGTGCTAATGAGGTCAGTACATTCTGACCGCGTAGTCCGTTGATCTGGATAAATTGAATTTTAATACCGTGTTTTGGTACTAAATAAGATTCCATTCGTTCAGCAGTGCCTAACCAAAGCACTTCCCAATTTAATTTTATCAGATAGTCTGCTATGGATAGCCCTGGGAAAATGTGTCCACCAGTTCCGCCAGCCATAATCATTAGTTTTTTTTTGTTCATTTGATTACCCTTTTATAAAAGCCTGTGCTTGTGCTAGACGTATTTCATGATCTATTCGTAATAAGATTACAATAGCTGTTGACATAATAAGGAGACTAGAGCCCCCATAGCTAATTAGCGGTAGTGTTAACCCTTTAGTTGGTAGAATTCCTGTTGCAGCTCCAACATTTACTAGTGTTTGAAAACTAAACCAAATACCAATTGCACATGCTAGAAATCCTGAAAAATGTTGATTAATTTCTAGCGCGCGTCGTCCAATTAACATTGCACGAAAGGAGATGCAGAACACCATAATCAATCCTATCGCTACACCAACGTACCCCAGCTCTTCACCAATAATAGAAAAGATAAAATCGGTATGTGCTTCCGGTAAATATTCTAGCTTTTGTATTGAGTTACCAAGTCCTTGTCCAAATAATTCACCTCGACCCAATGCCATTAAGGATTGAGTTAATTGATATCCGCTTCCAAACGGATCAGCCCACGGGTTCCAAACAGAAATAAGACGTCTGATACGATACGGTTCAGTTAGAATGAGTAGACTCGCAGCAGAAATACCTATACTCATAAACGCCAGAAACTGCCATAATTTCGCGCCGCCTAAAAATAATAGGGCGAGCGTAGTAACAAAAAGCACCACTGCTGTTCCTAAATCCGGTTGCGCAAGTAATAATATAGCTAATACTAACATGACACCAACAGGTTTAATAAAACCCCAAAAATAATTGCGTACTTCATGCATCTTTCTTACTAGATAGTTAGATAGATAACAGAGCAATGATAGTTTAGATAGTTCTGCAGGCTGAATGCCAATTGGCCCTAGTGAAATCCAGCGTCTTGCGCCATTAATCGAGTTACCGATAATTAGAACTAAAAGTAATAATATGATGGTTACAAGCAACATAATAGTGCTAGTGCGTTTCCAAAAATCCATTTGCAGGCATAATGTCAGACGAGCTACCCCTAATGATAATAATAGATACAGTATATCGCGTTTAGCAAAAAACAGTGGATCTTCTAATAAGCGTTGACTGATTGGTATAGAGGCGGAGGTTATCATGATTAGACCTATACTGGCTAAGCCAAAGGCTAACCATAACAATGTACGATCATATAGCAATATAGTGGGTGGGTTATCATTTTTTTTTAAGTTTATGAACCAATCTTTCCATAAATTAGTTATGCGATATATTTGAGATATCTTTGGCATTTGCATCATCCAACCTCACGTGCCAGATTGGAAAATATAATTCCGCGTTGTTCAAAGCCAGTAAACTGGTCTAAACTAGCACAGGCTGGTGCCAGTAGAACTAAGTCACCAGGTTTTATCTGAGTAGAAATGTTTAGTATTGCTTCAGTCATGGTCTCAGTTTGAATTGTTATTTCTGGACGCAAGGCCGCTAGCCTAGCACTGTCACGCCCAAAACAATAAAGACGAATATACGGTTTCTCAAGAAATCCCTTTAGAGCTGAAAAATCAGCTGATTTACCATCACCGCCTAGTAATAACCATAAGGTTCCCGCGCATTCTGCGCTTTTTAGTGCTGCTATAGTACTGCTAACATTGGTAGACTTAGAGTCATTAATCCATCGTACACCATTATTTTTGTGTACTAACTGAAAGCGATGCTCTAATCCACGGAAGGTTGTCAATACTAGCTGACTCATTGCGCGTGGTATATTGATTGAATCTGCTATTGCAAGAGCTGCCAGAGCATTAATAAAGTTATGCTGACCAGTGATCTGCATTTCATTGGTGTTTAGAACCATCTCGCCTTGTGCTTGTAGCCAAATATTTTTTTTATAGTACTGTAACTGATAATCACCATCCTGAATACCAAATCTTCGATAAGATGTATGGTTATTGTATATCGGTGTGGTCATCTTGTCGTCAGAATTAAAGATACAATTTTGAGCGTTGTTATAAATACGTTGTTTTGCAGCACAATATTGCTGTATGCCTTGCGGATAGCGCTCCATGTGATCTTCAGTAATATTGAGAATCACAGCAGTGGTTGCCTTCAAACTATGCGTGGTTTCAAGCTGAAAACTAGAGAGTTCTAGTATGTACAATTGTGCTGGTTTTTTTAGTAGCATTAGTGCCGGAAAACCAATATTACCACCGTTTGCAATTCTCCAACCTACAGATTTAGCCATTTCACTAACTAAAGTAGTAACAGTGCTTTTGCCATTAGATCCAGTTATAGCCACAATAGGCGTCTGTGTTTCGCGACAAAATAGTTCGATATCACCAATAATTTCAATCCCAGCTTTAGCAGCAGCGATAAGAGATGGATGGGTGAGGGGGATACCAGGACTGCGGATAATTAAATCAGAATTTAGTAACCATTCATCATTCATTCCTCCCAAGTGATACTGAATACTTTTAGATAGTTTATGTAAACCCGGTGGTTTTAGTCGTGTGTCTATCACGCGCGGTATCACCCCCTGTCTAATAAAAAAATCAATACATGAGAGGCCTGTAAGACCCAAACCAATAATAATAACTTGTTTTCCTTGATAATTCGCCATGCTTATCGTACCTGTAGACTTGTAAGACCAAACAGCACTAACATCAGTGAAATGATCCATAATCGCACAACAATGCGAGGCTCAGGAAAACCTTGTAATTCATAATGGTGGTGTAGTGGAGCCATACGAAAAAGACGCCGACCCCGCAATTTAAATGATCCAACCTGAAGGATGACAGAAATGGTTTCTATAACAAAGACCCCTCCCATAAGCATTAGCAGCAATTCTTGACATAATAGAATGGCTATCACACCAAGTGCAGCACCAAGCGCTAGCGAACCAACATCCCCCATAAAAATTTGTGCTGGATAGGTGTTAAACCATAAAAAACCTAACCCGGCTCCGCAAATGGAAGTACCGACAACAAATAACTCACTGGCACAACTGAGATAAGGTATATGAAGATATGTAGCGTACCGTATATTTCCAGTTGCTAACGCGACCAATGCCAAGCCTGAGGTTATTAATACTATTAACATAATAGCTAAACCATCTAGACCATCAGTTATATTTGCAGCATTACTGGTACCAACAATTACAATATAAGTGAGTAGTATATATAAAATACCCATTTGTGGTATCACATGTTTAACAAATGGTATAACTAATGCAGTGGAGAATGTATCTTTGCCTATGATGTACATTATGGTAGACATTGCGATAGCAATGACTGATTGAAAAGTGTACTTCCAAAATGGAGGCAATCCTATTGTGTTTTTGTGTACTATTTTACGGTAATCATCTATGAAACCAATAGCACCGTAACTTACTAGAGCAAATAGGACACAATAGACGTATGCATTACATATCTTTACCCACAGTAGTACTGAAGCAAGGATGGCTATGAGGATGATAATGCCCCCCATAGTTGGTGTGCCTCTCTTTTGAAAATGAGCTTGTGGGCCATTACTACGTATGACTTGATCACAAGATATCTTCTGAAGACAGCTAATCACAGAAGGTGCGATCCATAAACATATAAAAAAAGAAGTGAATAGACTGAAGATCGCGCGAGATATTAGATTGAAAACAACGGCACACCATGGATGTAATAGTATGATATTTTTAGCTAGATAAATTAACATGTACTGTGCTCCTGTAGAATTTGCACTATTTTGTCCATATTCGAACTACGCGAACCTTTAACTAGCAAGGTAATATATTGATGTTTCATCAGTAATTCATGCGCTCTTGCACTTAATGTCTCTGGATCTTCAAAGTATTCACCTATATTACTAGTACGTGCAATTTCATGCCCTAATGAGCCGATACTTAAGACTTTGTTAATCCCAGAATGGCGAATTTTATAACCTATTTGTTTGTGGTATATATTAGAATGGTGACCCATTTCTGCCATGTTACCAACAATCATGACACGATATCCTGGTCTATCTGCTAGTACATTCACTGCGGCAATCATAGATCCAACGTTTGCATTATAAGTATCATCTATGAGTAACTTATTTTTAGTAAATGGTATGGGGAAGAGACGCCCAGGTATTGCTTGTAAGTGTTGTAATCCCTTTGAGATAGAATTTAGTGGCGCGCTAATAGACATTGCTAATGCACTAGCAGCTAGTGCATTAGCAATGTAATGTTGTCCATGAAATGGAATCATTACTGATATACAACCTTGAGGTGTATGCAGATTAAAGTGTGTATTTAGTTGCGTACGAGTGATGCATGATGCATAAAAGTCGCAACATTTAATATGGTTTGATGAGAAGCACCAAATATTTTGACCTTGCAGTATATACTTCCATTTTACTAAATCATTGCTATCATGATTAATAATAGCGGTGCCATTTTGTGGTAAAGCTTGTAAAATTTCTCCTTTGGCTTTAGCTAGTCTTACAAGAGAGCCAAATCCTTCTAAATGTGAAGCGGATAGATTATTAATTAATACGCTTTCTGGTTGCGTCAATGCAGCAGTATAGAATAACTCTCCTGGATGGTTAGCTCCTAATTCAATAACCGCGTACTGATGTTCGTGTGTAAGGCGTAAAAGTGTAATAGGTACTCCAATATCATTATTCAGAGTACCCGAAGTAGATAACACTTGACCACACTGACGCAGAATAGATGCCGTCATCTCTTTTACCGATGTTTTTCCAGAAGATCCGGTAATTCCAACTACCTTGGCACCAGATTGTTGCCGTACCCATCTGGCTAGAACACCTAGTGCAATGCGTGTATCATTAACTACTATATGTGAAATTGGTAAACATAGTTTTTGATTGACTAAAAAACTAGAACATCCTGCAGATATGGCAGAGGAGATAAAATCGTGCGCATCGTAGTTCTTGCCTTTTAAAGCGATAAATAAACTTCCTGCATGCATTTTACGTGTATCCGTACTCACATTGAGAACTGTAATATCAGTACCATATAAGGTTCCTTGAGTAATCTCTGCTAATTGTTTTAATGTAATTGGAATCACCCTAGCTTCCTTAAAAGATGTAATACTAAATTTGAGTCAGAATAGCTAAAATTTTGTGTACCAAAAATTTGATAAGTTTCACTTCCTTTGCCAGCAATAAGTACAATATCATCTAATTCTGCTTTTTTTATTGCGTAGTTGATCGCTTGTGCACGATCTATGACTACGTAAGCGGATCCTGGAGTCAATAGACCACTCAAAATATCATTAATAATCATTCTCGGGTCTTCGTTACGTGGATTATCGCTAGTAATGATTGAAATGTCAGCAAGCTGTTCAGAAATTTTTCCCATTAAGGGACGTTTACTTTTGTCGCGATCACCACCGCATCCAAATACACACCATAATTTACCTTTACAGTGATAGCGTAGTATTATTAATACTTTTTCTAATGCATCAGGTGTGTGTGCGTAGTCCACTACTATTTTCGGTGTATTCAAGCCAGTAAAAATCTGCATACGGCCAGAGATTGGTGTTAATTTTTGAGCAGTATAGAGTAGTACATCTAGTGGATACTCTAAAGATAGCAGGGTAGCTAGACTAAGAAAGAGATTATTAATATTAAACGATCCTATTAATTGGGTATCAAACTGCCCATATCCCCAACTAGAGTTAAAAGATACACTAGTACCACTATCATGATAGATAATTTTTGTTGCCTGTAACCATTTCTGAGAGGGTGGTATACCACCATTAGTGGTAGTAACCAACACCGCATTAGGTAGAAGTTTTAGCCATTTACTCCCTATTGCATCATCATTATTTATGATCATATGCCTGACTTGATGTTGAGAAAATAATGTCCACTTACTATGTTCATAATGGATCATATTACCATGATAATCTAGGTGATCATGGCTAAGATTAGTAAAAACCGCTGCTGCAAAAGGTATATCTGCTACACGATATTGCGTCAGAGCGTGTGAAGACACCTCTATTCCTACAAGATTTACACCCTGATTGAGAAGAGAGGCTAGCGTTCGTTGTACATCCACTGCAGAATCAGTGGTGTTTTTAGTTAGCAATAATTGTCCATATAGGCCATTACCAAGTGTACCTATTACACCACTTAAGTTACCTAGAAGGTGCACCCACTGCGCTAATAGATGAGTAGTAGTAGTTTTACCGTTGGTTCCAGTTACACCAATAATCTGCAGTTTTTTGCCAGGACTCTGATAAAAACGTCCAGCAATTTCTGATAGAAATTGAGGCAGATTGATCAGGTGAATTACAGGAACACCGTTTATATTATCAATTTTTCCGTGATTTTCTTTCTCTTTAGTTTCAGTAATAACTGCTGCTGCACCGTGAGCGATGGCATCTGAGATAAAATAACGTCCATCAGTAAGATGTCCATTAATCGCTACAAATAAATCGCCTAAAACTATACTACGGCTATCTATTTGCATTTCCCGCAATGGACACTGAGGTGCGCGAGATACCCATGGAGCTAATAAATAACTCAGATTACGATATTGTATTAAGTGGTTCATATTTTGCCTACTTTGGTATTAAAATTCCGTTACATATCTGGCTTTATGTGCATTGTGTGTAGTACACTACTCATAATAGTACTAAATACAGGTGCTGAAACTGCACCACCGTAATATTGACCCGATTGAGGGTCATTAACTACGACCACTAACGCGAAACGAGGTTTACTGGCAGGGGCTACCCCAGCAGCATAAGCAATGTATCGGTTAATAAACTTACCGTTAGGTCCTACTTTTTTTACTGTACCTGTTTTAATGGCAATACGATAACCTTTGATAGCTGCTTTTACACCGCTTCCACCTGGAAGAGAAACGCTTTCCATCATATGTAATACCGTGCGTACTATTGGTTCAGGGAAAATACGTCTTCCTTCTACCGGCGAGACTACTTTAGTGATTGATAACGGGCGATAAATACCATAACTACCAAATGTTGCATAGACTCTCGCTAATTGTAATGGCGTTACCATGAGTCCATACCCAAAAGAAAACGCAGCTTTTTCTATATCAGACCAATGTTTTTTTCGAGGGCATAAACCCTTACTTTCTCCAATTAATCCTAAATTTGTTTTTTTACCTAAGCCAAATTTTGAGTAGGTTTCAACTAATGCATGAGAAGGCAGAGCCAATGCTAAACGAGTAACGCCAACGTTGGATGATTTTTGAAGTACTCCGGTGAGGGTAAGTTCATGATAGGACGCTACATCTCGAATTATGTGCCCATGAATACGGAATGGTTCGGTATTTAATATACTCTGTTCACTAACTATACTGTGTTTTAGTGCAGCCATAATGACCATAGGTTTTACTGTTGATCCTGGTTCAAACATATCTGTGATCGCACGGTTACGCATACTGTCTTGCGTAGATTGATGCAAGTTATTTGGGTTATAGGCTGGGCTATTTGCCATCGCTAACACTTCTCCAGTACGCACATCTAGTAGTACTGCTGTACCGGATTGAGCCTTGTGCAAAGATACTGCTTTATTTAACTCATGATATACTTGAGTTTGAATTTCTTCATCAATACTTAAAACTAGATTGTGTGCTTCTTGACTGTCTATGGAAGTAATGTCTTCAATAACCTCTCCTAAACGGTCTTTTCGTATTATCCTTGAACCAGGCTGTCCTGTGAGCCATTGATTAAAGCTCTTTTCAATACCTTCAATACCTTCCCCGTCAATATTAGTTACACCAATTAAATGTGAGGTTACTTGTCCAGCAGGGTAGTACCGACGTGATTCTTCACGTAAAAATATACCTGGTATCTTTAGTTTTTGGATATAACCACTAATTTCTGGATTAACTTGACGTGCTAGATAGACAAATCGGCTTGTAGGATTAGCGTTGATACGATCGGTGATTTGAGCGATCGGTATAGACAACACATCTGCTAGTGCTTTCCAATGATTATTGAAGATGACGTTGCCATTTTTATGCAGTGCTTTTGAGTCGGCTAAAATAGCATGCACTGGTACGCTCACTGCTAGCAGGCGCCCTTGTCGATCACTAATCATACCGCGTAATGTCGGGATCACTTGTACACGTAGTGATCGTAAGTCTCCTTCATGTACTAGGTAAGCAGGATTCATGACTTGTAACCAAGCTACTCGCAATAGCAACCCCGTCATACATAGGAGTATGCAACTAAATAAAAAAATAAAACGCCAGCGAGAAAAGCTACTTTTTATTTCCCTGTTTTTTAATTTTTTATTATATGTATATTTTATGGTTTTCATCCTGTGCGCTATGCCTATATTAGACACCATGATTGTATAAACATGTTATTAATGATAGTGCATCTATTTTTTCATGGTTATTTTACAAAAATAATACTCTTCGGTGAGTAAAGACTAATATAAGTTCGAGGTATCTTTTGATATATGAAGGTTTAATACCCTAGAAGTAGTTTTTAGTTTCCTATCAAAGATATATATCAGCATCTGTTTATAAAGCATTATATTTATGTGACTGATTAGAGTGCAAAGTACATGATACTTAAAAGTATTTTGATCTTTTTCTAAATTACCGACATTTGATGTATATCAAAGCCTTAAGGATTGCGCTTATTATTGCTTCAAAAGAATAAGCATTTGTTATGTGATAAATGAGAATGTCAGGGATTGAGTATTGTCGATAGCGATATAATGTGTCAATTATGATAGTAAATTAGGTGTCTGTGACGAGCAAGTTAAGAAAAACATACTTATCGGAAAGATAGCTATTATTTTATTGCTATACCTTGAATGACCTTTGAGCTATTTGATTCAATCACCCTCTGATAGCTGCATAGCGCTTGATGATTCATCATTTAAAAATTGCATACAAGACTGTAAGAATTTTTTTGATTTCGCATAAGAATATTGGATATAGCAAGTATGAGAATAGATAATGTTTTTGGTTGTTGAGTTTTTGACCTCATTGAGCTACGTCTCACATATCTGAAGAAATGAGATATAATATGCCTATCTATTATGATTACCAGCACTTCAATCGAAAATATGTTATGTTCATAACATGCTTTCATAATTGAATACATATTAAAAATATTTATTTCACTGTCGATTTAGCTATAATATGGTAAATGTGTAACGAGAATAGTGTTGACTTATTCTCTGTAAGACAATAAAGAGTGAATCTCTAATAACGTATACTTCAGGAAGAGTAAGTTCTATTTCTTGTGCATCAGTATTTTACATTTTTCTTTAGTGAATCTATTAGGAATATGTTATGTCGTATTAAGTAGTAGAAATTGAATGATAGTCACACCAATTCTTATTGGTGGTTTATGATGTCAACGTCCTTATTTAATAGATTTAGTGATTATATTAAAAAATAGAGACAGATTAGAGCTAAGTCTCATCATATTTTGATATCTACTTTCGTACTTATTCCTAATCGGCATTTATCCAAAATATATTTTTTTGATCGATGCAGACTTAATAGGTAAGCGCCGATAGATTCATGTTCATATGCATATAAATTATAAAATACAATAAGGTTATAGGCGGGCATATATAGTCTATATTAAGGTGAGTAGGCTAGTTGTGCAGATTAGAGATCAGTATTATCGAGATATAATTTTAAACTTCTTATCCAATAATAGCATTTTACGTATCGGTAAAGATACCACATACTAGTGATAAAAAGCAAGAAGAGGTTTTAATACAGAAAATATTTTGTTATAATATAAGAGAAATTTGATGCGCTATCGGTAAACTCATTGATAGATTCAGAGAGATATATGCCTCATAGATAGTTTAAAAGAATAATATTAAAATATTCGTATAGTGTGCTTGTGTACCGTTGATGACACATACATCAGTATGGGATTCACTTGCGTTAATACATACATGTTCTGTAGGTATGCATAAATACGCTACTACACCTCTTGGGAGTCATCATAGCTCTAACTGTTCTGCAGTATACAACGACTGCATTACACGTTAAGTGCAATACTTGATTTCAGTGATATAGCCATAGAATTACCTTTGAGAATTTCGAAATTTCACAATGTTTTTTGAAAAACTGGTATATGCTTCTATATTTTCTATTTAATGCATAAAATAGAAGCAATTACTATCGTTGTAGTGTACTTAAGTACATGAATAGCTAATACGCTAGTCTTGTTGATTAAAGAGTACCGCATGCCTTATATAAGGGATCAAGAAAAACTATACATCTAGTATACATGGCATAACAGTCGTAAGTATTAAAAGGATTGTGGCTTAAAGTAAACCTCATAACACCTCATAACATTAAGCAAAAATGGCTCAGTATTTTTGCGTGTTACTAGTATATTAAGGGACATCAAAATATATAGAACATAGATTCATTCATATCCAATAATATATAGTCTCACATTATCTAAGCGAAGAAATCATAAGATGATTGTTATACAATAGTCTCTTTAAGTGAGTTAAAAAAAGTAGTTTCCAGTATTACTGGTATATTATTAATTTTATTAATTCGTTTAGATTAAACCTAATTGATGTGGAACATATCAACATCCACATAAATCGTAAATAGACTGGAATACACTATTGATCTTGAAAAGATTTCAATACATTAGGATGTCTGTTTGCTTTCAACGAGTGAAGTATTAAGAAAAACCTTAGAGAATATTTTCGCCCGATAGATATCAATACTTTTGGGAAGCGACTGGTATTGAAGGTATGATTATCTAAATTTAAGAGATTGAGATCATGCTTTGGTCTTATATCTCTTGCTTTTTAATGACGCTAAACATAAACATGATTGCTGCTCCTAACACCACAGATGGTCCTGCTGGCGTATCATACAATGCGGAAAAAATTAATCCTATTGTTACTGCAAGCGCACCTATAATAACCGCTAATATAGCCATTTGCTCAGGAGAGTGCGCAAATCGACGTGCAGTGGCTGCCGGGATAATTAACAGAGAGGTTATAATTAAAGCACCGACGAACTTCATAGATATGCCAATAGTTAATGCAGTAATAAGCATTAAAATAACTCTTGTTCTCTGAATACTAATACCGTCAACATGTGCTAATTCGGCGTGTACAGTTAGTGAAAGGAGCGCACGCCAATGCCAAATGAGAACAGATAAAACAAGTATAACTCCAGTCATGATCAGCCATAAATCATTATATGTCATAGACAGTAGATCACCAAAAAGGTATGTCATTAAGTCTACACGAATATTAGATATTAGACTGACTAATACTAATCCTAATGAAAGAGAGCTATGAGCTAAAATGCCTAATAAGGTGTCAAGTGCTAAATGGGAGTAATGTTCCAACCATACTAATATAAAAGCTAAGAATACTGTCATAAGCATTACTGCATAAAAAGGATTAATATCTAATAATAACCCACATGTCACACCGAGTAGTGAAGCATGTGCTAATGTATCGCCAAAATAAGACATACGTCGCCAGATAATAAATGACCCTAAGGGTCCGGTAATAGCAGTAAGCAAGACTCCGGTGATCCAACTAGGAAACAGTAGCTCAATCATTTCCAATTAACCCCCTGTATATAATAATAGATCTTTATGAATCACACCGATGCATGTGAGTTTTGTGATGATAAATAGCTAGCTTTCTAGCCCCCAGATGGCCAAACATGGAGATAAATTCTGGATGTTGCGATACTGCTTGTGATGTGCCAGAGCAGCAGATATGCTGATTTAGACATAGGACTTCATCAGTTTTAGCCATAACAAAATGCAGATCATGTGAGACAATTAAAACACTACAATGGAGTTCATGTCGAAGTTGGTCAATTAAATCATATAATTTGACCTGACAATCAATATCGACACCCTGAGTGGGTTCATCAAGTACTAATAATTTAGGTTTGTTGAGTAAGGCGCGAGCTAGTAACACCCTCTGCATTTCACCTCCTGATAATTTTTGGAGCGGCAGTGTCATCAAATGTTCTGCATGTACGCGCTGTAATGCAGGTAGAATGTCTCGATGTTTGACAGTTGGCCGTAAGTGCATAAAGCGATCTACCCTTAAAGGAATGGCGGCATCTAAAAACATTTTTTGTGGAACGTACCCAATACAAAATTTTGATAGGCGTTTTACAGTTCCCGAAGTTGGTATGATTAGTCCTAACACCACGCGTACTAGTGTGGATTTACCCGCTCCATTTGGTCCAAGTAATGTCAATATTTTCCCAGATTGTAGATTGAGTGAGATATTATTAAGTACAAAACGTTGACCAAGTTTTACTGAAACTTGCTTTATACTGATTAAAGTGGATATATTCATGATCATGATAGAATTTTTACATGCAAGAAGATGATTAATATAGTCTATCGAAATGGAAGTTAGCATAATGTTACATATCAGTTTGCACAAAATATTCATCTTAGCGGGCATGTTAATTATAGGATTAGCGTCCCTTTCAGCTCAAGCTACGATTGTTGCTTCTGTCAAACCTATCGGTTTCATTGCTGCAACTATTGCTGATGGTGTGACATCGGTCTCTGTTCTTTTACCAGATGGCGCATCTGTGCATAGTTATGCATTACGTCCTTCAGATATTAAAAATCTTAAGAACGCAGAATTAGTAGTCTGGGTTGGGCCTGACATGGAAGCATTTATGAGCAAGGCAATTTCGAATGTATCCATATTACATAATAATATCCAAATAGACCAGATCCCTGGTGTACAAGCATTGCTATTAAGAGGTGTTGAACATGCAGAACTAGGCAGTTTATATAGACATATCGGTGAAAAAAAGATTGAAAATTCCGTTTCTACAGACAGACAAGGTCGCCATTATCATGGCGAATATAACATGCATTTATGGATGTCCCCGGACATTGCAAAAAAAATAGCGATTGCTATTCATGCAAAACTATTACAACAGATGCCTATTAGTCAGGATAAATTAGATGCGAATTTACGCTATTTTCAATCCACACTATTCGTGGCTAATGATAAAATTCATAAACAACTTGCTCCATTTAAAGATAAAGGATATTTGGTTTTTCATGATGCTTACACCTATTTTGAAAAGCATTACGGTCTTAGCCCTACTGGTTATTTTACTATCAACCCAGAGATTCAACCAGGCGCAAAGCGTTTGCATCATATTAGGATGAAACTTATTGAACAAAAAGGAATCTGTATCTTTGCTGAGCCACAGCTTAGGCCTACGGTAATGCAAGCTATTTCTAGAGGGACTGATGTGCGTTCTGGTATATTAGATCCTCTTGGTGCCAGTATTACTCTAAGTAAAGATAGTTACGTGCAATTTCTTGTACAGCTATCTGATCAGTATACTAGCTGTTTCAAGGGAGATTAATCAAGGAAGTGGTGCGTGCAGAAACAATTCAAGATGTTTAGTTTAGTATTTTATTATTTATGTTCTTTTCACCGTATTTTATTGAGTACGCTCATGTCGGTGCCTCTAAGTATTTCTCTTGCGCAGTCGCATCTCGAGCTAACTCATCATGCGGATCTCAAGGTGAGCCCTGTCCATGTTCAAGCGCATCATCTTAATGCTTTTCTACCTAAAGATAGTGAACCTATTGATGAAGGCACTCTATCGCTTGAAGAAGATGTACTAAAAGATGAAATAGATACTGACATCTCTAATGAAATTAGCGTGCATGAGCATGTGGTTTCTAAAGGAGATGCATTTAGCACCATACTTCACCAATATGATGTTGAGCAAGAAGATATTAGGAAATTAATAACGGTTGACACAGAGATGCGAAATTTACACATTGGCCAAAAATTGGCCTGGGTACTCAATGAGGATAATAAAATAGAGCATTTAATATGGGAACGCTCACAGAGTGAAAAACGCTACTATGATCGCACTAAAGAAGGTTTTAAGGTGTCTATATTATTTAGAACTGGTGAATCGTACCAAAAGATCATGAAAGTCGTTGTCAACGGTAGTTTTATTAATAGTGCAAAATTATCTGGCTTAAATAGTCATGAAATCAGAGCAGTAATTACATCTTTGCAGTGGCAAATTGATTTTCGAAAACTACATGATGGGGATTGTTTTGATATATTAACAATGCATGCAACGTTAAATAGCGTAAAGCAGCATAGTGAGCTTTTAGGGGTGAGGTTTCGCAATAGTAGCAAGGATTATTATGCCATTCGGGCTTCTGATGGTAAATTCTATGATTGCAACGGATCTGGGTTAGCAAGTGGTTTTATGCGTTTTCCAACCGTCAGAAAATATCGCGTGTCATCTCCATTTAACCCACGACGCACCAATCCAGTAACTGGCCGCATTGCACCACATAAAGGCGTAGACTTTGCAGTGCCTATTGGCACTCCAGTGTTGTCTATCGGAAATGGTGAGGTAATTGTGTCAACATATAGTGAGACAGCTGGGAACTATATAGCTATACGTCATGGTCGTCAATATATGACGCGTTACATGCATCTTAAGACGTTGTTTGTTAGAAAAGGACAGAAAGTTAAACGTGGTGAATCGATTGCGCTTTCTGGCAATACTGGACGCTCAACAGGACCACACATTCATTTTGAGACATGGATAAATAACCAAGCTGTCAACCCTATGACAGCTAGACTACCTGCGATGGAAAAATTAACGGGTAAAGAACTTCGTTCATATTTGCGTCGTGTACAAAAAGTGTTGTTCCAATTACATAAAGAGTAATGTAGAGAGCACATCGAGTATGAATCTTTAGTATATCTCAGATACTATCAATTAAGAAAATGTAGTATGACTACCATATTATTTTACCTAATCTCATAGTGTTTCTTAGGCCTATATAATTCTATTATAGAACTTGACATCTTAAAGATGGGCTTCATCGCCACATTTATTGTATCGTATAGATATTAGGAATCACTATTAATGTTATATTAAGTTTTTATGAGCACTCTATAATTTTGAAAAGATTGGCATTGGTCAGTTATAAACATGCAAAATATGGATCTTTATAAATAGAATTATACTAATAGCATCTTCTATGTGGATCGAGTATTAGATTACTTGATAACATTGTCAAAATTTATATAAATATTTTAACTGATATTGTCTGTGTTTTGCATCAATATAATGGTTGTTGTTTTATGTAAAGATGATGTTAGGTGCAATCTATAGCTGCATGACAATATACAGGGAAGGTGCACATATTATCTAGGATATACAACAATAGAGAAATCAACGCATCACATATCATGGCGAAACATAGCTTGATAATGTCATTGCACACGCATTCATGTAAGGCACAACAACTTTTTGAAAATAAATCTCTTGAGTGATGCTACTACAGTCAAGTTTATAATAGTTTTTTAAATATTTGAAATCTAACCAAAAACATATTATTAATATAACCAATGACTGTTGTCGCATGGGAATTTTTTCTCATGTGATTTGGCAGTATACTATTTACGGTTTCTTATAGTTTGCTATTTTATTCATTTGTAGGATGAGCATTATGAAATATATTGGAGCTCATGTTAGCATTGCAGGGGGTTTAGAGTATGCAGTAGAGCGTGCTGCACAGTTAAAAGCTACAGCTTTTGCACTCTTTACTAAAAATCAACGACAATGGTGCTCCCCTTCCTTGACTGTTGAAAAAATTACTAGATTCCATCTTGCATGTATCAAGAACAATTATACATCAGCACAAATTATGCCTCATAGTAGTTATTTGATTAATCTAGGGCACCCCAGGTCATATGAATTAAACAAGTCACGCACCGCACTATTAGATGAAGTTTTGCGGTGTCAGAAATTAAATTTACGTCTTCTTAACTGTCATCCAGGTAGTCATTTGCAACAAATTACAGAAGACAAATGTCTAGAGCGTATTTCTGAATCTATTAATATCGTCCTGAATCAAACATCAGAAGTGACTGTTGTGATTGAAAACACTGCGGGTCAAGGTAGTAATCTAGGATTTCTATTTGAGCATTTATCCACTATTATAAGGGATGTAGAAGACAAATCCCGTATTGGCGTATGCATCGATACTTGTCATGCTTTCGCAAGTGGTTATGATCTACGTAGTGAAAGCAATTGTATTGAGACATTTTCTGAATTTGAAAAAATTATTGGTTTTCAGTATTTACGTGGTGTGCATCTTAATGACTCGAAAGGTAAGTTTAACAGCCGGGTTGACCGTCATCATAGTTTAGGATTAGGAAATATAGGTTTAACTGCGTTTCATTGGTTGATGAAAGATCCACGTTTTAATGGTATTCCTATGATTCTTGAAACAGTTAATCCCGATCTATGGAAAGATGAAATTGCTTGGTTAAAAACTAGACAGTAACAATAAAATGGAAAATACTATTTTTTTTGAAAATAGTATCATCCTTAAAATGGGGTCGCTAATTGTTATTTATGATATAAGTTAAGTACTTTATATTATATAAAAGTTTAAGAAAGATCGATTTTTGAATTTTTAAAGGCGGCGTAAGAAATTCCTCCTATTAGTGTTCCAATAATTATCGATACAAGGTAGCCCGCTATTGGCGTAATGACGCCGGGAATTAATAACACAAATAGGCCCCCATGTGGTGCTATTAGTTTAGCGCCAATAGCCATCGAGACCCCACCAGTAACTGCGCCGCCGATAGCGCAACATGGTAGCACACGCATGGGATCTCGTGCTGCAAATGGAATAGCACCTTCAGAGATAAAGCACATGCCTAACACTATAGCTGTTTTACCCAATGATCTTTCACTGCCACTAAACTTATTAGGGGCGATCAATGTTGCTAATCCCATGGAGAGCGGGGGTATCATGCCTGCTGCCATAATAGCTGCCATAGGTGTATAAGTTTGTGAACTAAGGAGCCCTATACCAAATGCATATGCTATTTTATTCAGCGGGCCTCCAATATCAATACACATCATTCCACCTAAAACAGATCCTAACAGGATGGCATGGGTAGTTCCAAGGTTACTTAATGCATTGGTTAGCCACAACATAATTCCTGCAATCGGTGTACCTACTACATATACCATTATAAGGCCTGTCAGAAGACTAGCCATAACTGGAAGTATTAAGAGTGGTTTTAATGATTCCATGCTGTTTGGCATTTTGAGATGAGAGTTAAGATATTGAACGATATATCCAGATATAAAACCAGCCATCATACCACCGAGAAAACCGGCATTAATATGAACTGCTAACATTCCACCAATTAAACCAGGTGCCAAACCCGGGCGATCGGCAATTGAAAATGCAATAAATCCTGCTAAAACCGGTATCATGAGAGTCAGGGCAGAACCACTACCGATTTGCATGAGCGCGTTGACCAGAAAATACGATTCATCAAATGAGCTGCTAATAGCAAATGACAAAGCAGTGATCAGACCGCCTGTTACGACCATTGGCAACATATAGGAAACGCCAGTCATTAAATGACGATAAATATTATAGCGCGCATTACTGTTACCTTGCGGTTCTGTGTAGATCTGTGGAATTGGAAGATTATAGATTTTTGCATGTAGACAGGCGTTATCCAGTTCCTGTTCTGTATTTTTTAGCGCTAAGACGGTAGAAGTTTGATACATGCGCTTACCGACAAACTTAGATAAATCCACTTCAATATCAGTGGCTGTAATGACCAAGTCTGCATGAGAGATTTCATTGTCGGTAATAATATTTTTTGTTCCTATAGAACCTCGTGTTTCTACCTTAATCCACCAACCTCTTTTTTTAGCTTCAGTTTCAATGGCTTTAGCGGCCATAAAAGTATGTGCAACACCCGTGGGACAGGCAGTGACTGCTAGTACTTTTTTAATTTCATTGCGATGTTTTGGTAGGTTGGTTAATGGATTTTCGGGAATACTATATGGTTGAGCCTGAACCTGTGCTTCTAATAAGCTATCAGCTGTATTTAACATAAAGCGTGTAGTATCTACCATATACACGTATTTACCATTTAATCGTTCATCTCGTGGATATTGTGTACCGAGAACGAGAATTAAATCAGCTTTTTCTATGTTTGTAGTGATTAAAATATTTATTTTTTTTGCGACTGCTGTAATAATATTCTGAGCTATATGATGCGTAGCTAAACCCACTGAAGAGTCAACAATTAGCATATTTTTCATGATTTAACTCCAGCTTTGTGCATGGCATACGGACATAGATCAACACGCTCCATCATGGTATACAATGCTGCGAGGTTAGTTATACCAACGTTACTTTGGTTGACAGTCAGCACAGCAAGGGCGGTAGCTAAACGTAGAGTATATTCACTAGATTTTTTCATGAGTAAGCCGTACATCAACCCCCCAACCATAGCATCACCAGCTCCTACGGTGCTAATAACATTACAGGATGGTGGTTTTGCGATCCACGCTCCATTAGAGTTAATCCATATTGCTCCTTCATCACCCAAAGATACCACTACATGCTCGATACCTTGGTGGTGTAAGGTATAGGCGGTAGCGATTACATCTTTGATGGTTGGTAGATGGCGGTTGGCCCAGATTTCCAATTCATGTCGATTAGGCTTAATCAGCGATGGTTTTGTGTGTATCCCTGCAACCAAAGCATCACGACTACTATCAAATACAATAAATGGACAAGATCTGCATAATTGTTGCATCCACTCAGAAAAAGAAGAGATCAAAAGTCCTTCCGGGAGACTGCCACTAACACAGATCATATCAAATTGGCTAAAAAAGGTAAAAGATTCAGTAGCAAAATCCTCCCATTCGTTTTTTGTTATTTTAAATCCTGAAAAATTCAGCTCTGTTAGTTTACCCTGTTGCGTAGTTAATTTCACATTAATACGTGTGTGTCCTTCCACCATACGGAAGCGGTCAATGATACCTGTGTTAATGAAAAGACTTTTAAATGCTTCTTGATTTTCTTTTCCAAGGAATCCAAAGACTGTCACATCTACACCTAAGCTGGTTAATATTTTAGCAACATTAATTCCTTTTCCACCTGCATGCAAACCCAATGTATTAACTACATTTATGTGTCCATATTGCAAATCAGAAGTATATCCCACTAAGTCATAGGCTGGATTAAAAGTTATAGTAGCTACGCGTTTATTCATGTGTATCCTCACCTAATCCACTCAAGATCGCTTCTCTTACGGCTGCCAGCATCTTTTGAGCTTCTTGACCTCTTGCCGTAAAGCGCAAACGATGGCCTTTCTTTACGCCTAGTGCAACCATTTTCATTAAACTACGCCCATTAGCTATTTTGTCACTACCATCAAGATTCATCACGTTAACTTCGCAATTGAATCGTTTAATTACATTAATTAACACAGTGCCTGGGCGTGCATGCAACCCATGTTCATTATGTATAGTAAACTCTTCTATTACCGTTGGTTCTATAGATTCTAATCTATCATTAGTTAGTATATTTAAGATAGTGGTAGCATTGCCATTTAAAAGCGTATGAGCTTTATTCTCAACAAGCAAATGACTTAAATGATTTAAAACCGCTAGTGGTTGATCATCAGTTATAGAGATGCTTATTAACAGAGAAACAGTTTGGTTTTGAATCCGAAATGGTACCATTACACGACTAATTGCAATCGCACTCACTAGGTTTCCACAACTACTTTCGTTAAGCCAAATGCCTTGTCCTAGATTGATTGGTGGATTTATAATCACACGTGTAACAAAAGAATCATCTATCGCGTTAGCTTGTTTTAACATACCCGCATTTAATGCTTGCAGTGTGATTATATTGTGAGCTCTAACTTCTGTAGCAATAAGCGAAGCATCAAATTTGAATGACAAGGCAGACGTTTCTCCTACGAAGAGATTGCGTACATCTTCTGCTGTTTGTATGGCTTTAATTTTTTTACTTAAATTTACGTCACTTAAAGCATGAGTGATCTGAGTCAGTAAATTCAAATGCTCATCAGATTTAGCTGCAATGCCAATAACTATATACGCTGTGTTCTTTTCGCCCCAGCATACCCCATTCGGAAACTGAAATACCTGTATGCCAGTTTCTAATACAAGATCTCGAGTCTCTACTGTGCCATGTGGTATCGCTATACCATTACCTATATAAGTAGAAATTTGCTTCTCGCGTACTAACATACCATCTACGTAACCATCACTAATGTTTCCAGCTTTATGTAAAGTCGCAGCAACTTGACGAATAGCATCTTCTTTATCGAGAGCCTGAGCTCCTAGCGTGATGGAATTGAGTGTTAGCTGCAACATGCCTCTCCCTGTTGGTTAATTTCAATTTTTTGATTATATTTTATACGAGATAAGGTTATAAAGTATCACAGGAAGAAGATATAGCAATAGGACTCATAATTTTAAATATCCATAATTCGTATGATACAGTATATTTTTAAGTTTTTTGATTGAATCTATACCAGATTTTTAATGAGATTTGATGTTTTCCATCATTGTTGGCTTAAACCGTTGATAGTGTCTTCTGATTAGATCGGGTGAGGATTGAGTTTTCTAAAGTACTGCTGATATCCGCGTTATAATATTATTATAGTCCGAGAAGTATTAAAAAAGCACAAAGGGTAGTGCTGTGTATATCGTAATTTGACGCAGAGGCATTAAATTTTTTACTGACCGTGTGTACACTGATTTGCGATAAAAATCATCATTTTGATGCGTAATCATGATGGAACTAATATAGTATATCGCTTTATTCTTAATCGTGGTTTTTGATATGTTGTGCTTGCAACTTTATATATAATTTTTCTTTCTTTTAAATAATGCATCACGATTATCACTCGAAATCAATGGAAATTTTTTACGCCGCACATGGCTATGGAAGCATAAACCTTTTTTCAATGCGGACCTTCACATCTGAAGAAAATAGAAGAGCATCATAAATTTTTTTAAAGTGGTACATGGTAATATAATAAGGTTGTAGAAGGAAAATTATTAACCATATGAAATTGATAAGTTGAGTGAGTAAACCGCAAACGAAAGTCATGTGTATTGCAAGCACAAGGCGCAATCTGCACGCAAATTCTAATCTGATTTTGAAGTAACTAGAGCCCATTAAGACGTATTTAATTTGATATAAGTAGGATTCCTGATATTGCATCAAATACATCAAATACATCAAATACATCAAATACATCAAATACATCAAATACATCAAATACATCAAATACATCAAATACATCAAATACATCAAATACATCAAATACATCAAATACATCAAATACATCAAATACATCAAATACATCAAATACATCAAATACATCAAATATGGTATTGTACCATGCCTCCATGTTACATACAATTCATAAAATATATACAATATTGCGATGTCAATTTGTGATAGCATTAGCGGGTTTTAATTAATACAGTAGATTACTATACTGGCAACTTTGAAATTATAGTTGAAAGATTTGTAAAAACTAGAATGATTTTCATCATATTTTGAGTGGTTTTGCATTGTCTATCCTTAGCAAAACACTACAAAGATCTATGTCATATAAATCATGCTGAATACAAGCAAGGTTTGTAGAGGCATTATAAACACATAGTTCTTTTTTAAAATTTTTCGAATGTATGATATAACGCTTGTTATATTTTTTTTGCGTTTTCCGATGTTACAATTAATTTAATTATGCACATGAACAGTGCGGATATTAATAGTAGCAGGCAAAATGATTAGGATGTATTGATTAGTGCTCAGTTAGTTTTTCATATATCAATTTATGATATTACAGCACGGTTTTAAAACTCTATTATCGAATATTTTAAGATTAAGAGCGTGGTTCGTATTAAAATACATATTTTTTTAAAAAAAATTACAATATGTATATTACGGTATTCCAATATTTATTTGTTTTTTATATCCATGAGAGATATAGAAGTTGATGAATACCTATCATATTTAGTAGAAAAAGTAGAACCTACTACAACTAAATCATCGTGATATATAGTACTCTAATCTTATTACTAGATAATATTTTCTCGAGGACGTATTTTTTGTAAAAGGCCTCACGTTTAAAAATAGATAGAATGACAATAGATCACTTTTTCTTTTTTCTTTATCAGGTGTTGAAGCTCGCGCGTGATCCGTATTAATTGAATAATAAAAGTAGCATAATCATAATATAAAGATATTTTAAATTCATTGAGTAACCACTAAGGATTATAAATTATAAGCGGAAGCTAATACAGTCTCTTTTTAGTTTGCTCTATGAATATATATGAAATATAAGATATATTATTAAATATAAAATATAATAATTAAAGACTGATGTTGGATTGTATCCGTTAAGTATTAAATATTTTCACATGAGTAATGAGCATTTCTTTCTAAAAGAGATAGAAAATAAGGAATAAAATGATTTTAGATCTTCAAGTTGCTTGCCAAAACAAACAGGGGTTACCAATAAAAGCTGATTTTTTGCGCTGGATAAAAGCAGCTATTCCAGCACATCATCAAAAAAAAGAAATTACTATTCGTCTGGTAGATGAAGACGAAATGCAAAGATTAAATGTGACTTTTTGTAAGAAAGATAGACCGACAAATATTCTCTCTTTTCCTTTCAGATCTCCCCCTCATCTAAAGCTCTTACTATTAGGTGATGTAATTATTTGTCGTCAAATTGTTGAGTGTGAAGCTATTGAGCAGCAGAAGTCTCTTGAATCACATTGGGCACATATGGTTATTCATGGAATCTTACACCTCTTGGGCTATGATCATTATTCGAAGAGTTCAGCAGAAGAAATGGAATCCATAGAGAAAAAAATTATGCTTGCGCTAGGTTATACGGATCCCTACTTGATATGCCAGGAATTTATGCAATAAATCAGTCTGGATGTAAAAATCAAAAACTATATTATATGTTGCTAATCGCTGCGAAGTGTGAAGGGCTCTCTCATGTCTGATTATCTATATTTTAACTTGCAAGGGATAGAGAATCTACTAAATATTTTAAATGACGGTATAAAAGATCTATGATTCGGAGTATTCTTTTTCTTATAAAACAACGGATATCTCATTTATTAGTTTCTATAAATACGATCCGGGTTTTTACTCTTGTCTAGCTTCTTGGAAGGATTATCATAGATACACTAATCGTATGATTAGATATCTTGTATCTATGATTTAATAAAATTTATTCAGCTTTCAAGTATTTTAAAACCACTGCAAAATGCTTGGTATGTAAAATTATTTTGCAAGAGATCTTAGCTATACTAGCTATTTGGCTTTTGAAGCTCTCATAGAAAGATTGTTTTAATCAGTGATTCAGATCATGGACCATAAGGTCGTTGGTCGTGTGTATTGCATAGGCACTGTTTTTCAATACAACTGATTAAACGAATTGAGAATGTTTACTACCATTCGTCTGTGAGCAAAATTAAATTGGAAGTGTTTTTTACTATGTTTTAGGTTTTATGTAATATATAAGCGCATTATTTGGGTGTAGAGGTGTGATTGCATTATAAATGCATGTTATATATGTATGTCATTAATGAATCATATTGATTGTAATCTTAACAGATCGTATTTCTTAAGAAAGGTTTTGTATTCATGATAGCTATCAGTGTATGCATTCAAAAAAGAGTTATCATGTTAACCATTTATAATAGTTATTTTTAATTTGAGTTAGAAATTCTTATCATTTAATGATCCCATGACGTATTTGATGAATGATTTTAGATCACCGACTATTAACTAGTACTTTGCAGTATGATCCTCATATCTCGAATATGCAATATATTACAAATGCATTACTATCACATAATGTGATGAAATTGTATTCAATGACCACATGCTTACTCACTCTTTGTGATTAGGTATGTGAAAAACTATATGAAATAATATAAGTTATGTTAGTAAAATGATATTTTTTAACAAAAATTGTGATCAGTGGTTTCGTTTATGTCTAGCATGGATTGTAGGTGCAATAGGTGCTCTCAGTTTCTCTCCTTACGATTATTGGCTAGCCTTGCTTATCTCATTTAGTGGATTGCAATGTTTAACGTTAAATTGTGCTACTCGTCAGGCTAGCATTATTGGGTTTATGTGGGGTTTTGGTTTTTTTGGTACTGGAATGTACTGGCTTTGCATTAGTATTGACGCGTTTTCTGAATTACCTGCTATAATTAATCTGTTTGCAATGGTGATGCTGACGGGTTACTTGGCTTTATATCCTCTTATTTTTATTAGCTTGCTCAATACTCTATGTACTAAGAGTTTATTCCTACGCTTAATAGTAGCATCTCCGGTAATTTGGCACATTATTGAATTTTTTCGTAGTTTTGTTATGACCGGGTTTCCTTGGTTACAGTTTGGTTATACTCAAATTAACGGTCCGTTAAAAGGTATCGCTCCTTTAATGGGGGAAGAAGCAATCACATTTTTGTTAGTAACCATATCTGGATCAGTAGTCTATTCAATAGAAAAACGGCAAATTCTTGCTATAGTGTTTGTCATTTTGTTAGTACTGTTACAGTGGCCGTTACATTCTATGAATTGGTTTGTATCATTACCAGAACGTGCGGTAGATGTCGCTTTGGTGCAGGGAAATACACTCCCATTACTCAAGTGGGATCCAAATGATTTAGTAAATATCCTCAATACTTACACTAGACTGAGTAATCCATTGATTGGGAAAAAATCAATTATTATATGGCCAGAATCTGCTATTCCAGACACAGAAAAAAACCAACAGTTATTTTTACAAGATCAGGATCAAAAACTGCGTATCGCAGGGACAACTTTAGTGACTGGTATAATAGATTCTCGTTTTGAAAATAATAATTATTATACGTATAATACAATTCTCGTCATAGGTAATGGTAGCAATCCTTATAGGTATTTGAGTAACAATCGGTATCAGAAGAATCATCTAGTACCTTTTGGGGAGTATGTACCGTTTAAAGCCTTGCTACAGTCTCTCACAGCTTTCTTTAAGATTCCGATGTCCATGTTTACTCAAGGGGCATACATTCAACCTCAATTGCGTGTTGCAGGTTATAATATGACTCCAGCATTATGCTATGAGGTCATTTTTACACGAAAAATGCGTGATAACTTTCGCCCAGAGACTGATTTTTTACTTGCTATATCTAATGACGCATGGTTTGGGGATTCGAATGGTCCGTGGCAGCATTTGCAAATGGCACGAATGCGTGCATTAGAATTAGGAAGACCTTTGTTGTACAGTACAAATAATGGTGTAACAACCATTATTAATGCAAGAGGGGAAATTACTCATATTATTCCACAATTCGAATCAAGAGTTCTCACTGCAACGGTCGTACCCACTACTGGGTTAACCCCTTATGCGCGTTTTGGAAATTTTGGTATATGGGTCATCACACTTCTATTTGCTGTTATTTGGCTAATAGGTTTTTTACGTTTGTCTGTTTGTAATTCTACCGTGTATCATAAGATCTCTTAAGTTTGAAGGTCAATTAAATTGCCGTACTGATAATTTTTTTTGAGGCTGATAATGTTTTTGAGGTATAAAAGTATTAGAATCTTATTGAAAATAATATTATATATGTGTATGAATATATCAAATTTAATCCAAAATGCCTTTTGTACATGCAATAAAAAATAAATGAATAACACATCATATAATGTAGATGTGTCAATAAAAAATACATGTAGCTTGTATCTTTTGTTTTGTCTTGTATCATCTATTATATCTCCTTAGTAAAATGAGGAGAAGATATAAAATTTTTGATTCAAAAGTGTTTCAACGATCGCTCTATATTTATAGATATTAATTCAGCATGCTGTGCATTTTATTTTCCATATTAGTAATAAAAATATATCAGTTAGCATTATTAATGTCTGTCCTCTTCTGAAATATCACGTAATCGTGTTTGTGTATAATTCTTTTCAGACATAGACATATGTTGAGTAAAGTAATGACTTATGTGTTAAGGGTGCAAAGTTATATTGAAGAGATTCGTGATATAAGAAAAGCAACTTCTAATATTTAACTCATACAGTAATATTATTTATCAAAAATAGATTTTCCATGTTAAGAAAACAACAACGAGTGCAGTTTATTTATTAAAAATAAATATGTGAGTCATCTAGAAAAAACAGAGATGATTGGATATAAATGAGTATTGTATTTTTTATTAGACACATCAGATTTCGATTTGATGATCATGCTAGAGCTATTCATCATGGCTTTCGTTGTTTTTATAAATATTAGATATTGTCATTGACTAATGTATAACTAGACTCATGTGCAACCTAATCAGGTATTTGTAAAACATTCACATTTAAAAGATTTTGATGTTTTCTAGTATAATAAATGTGAATATGATCTTTATTTAGACACTGAGCGCCATCAACTATATATGATCAATAAACAGCTTTATGTGCTGAAACTATAGTGTATACTGAGTATATAATCCATATATATTATAGAAACATTCTGCGTCTGATGCTGTTGAATACACTGCATGAAAAGATTGTGATATTCCTGATAAAAGATTCTTTTTTACTCGTAATAGTGATATTTATGATGAAATGCAAGATTGATACTTACAGTCTTGAATCATATATTAAAGATATCCTCATGCTTCATAAATTTTATCTATTGATATACTTTAGTGATAAATATTAGCTGTCTGTACTATGAAGACATTGTGATTCGTGTACTGATTTTTATATTAATTATCTGATTATTTTTGATTATTTTGCATTGCTATATCGATGTAGAATGCGTAATAATCCAGCATTTATGCATAGAGTGAGTGTAGGGAAAATCTTTTGGTTGTGTTTGGGAGGTAATTTCAGTAGCGAAAAGCCCTAAGGCGTGCAATCCAGACATGTTTATCTTAAACCCAGATTTATTGTTAGAAAAGATTAATTTACCATTTGTACGCAAAACACCTTTCAGGTTAGACAGTAATTCTAAATGATCTCTTTGTATATCAAAATTCTGTTTCATTCTTTTGGAATTAGAAAAAGTCGGAGGGTTTACAAAGATAAGATCAAATGTTTCCCTGGTATCACGCAACCACATTAAGCAATCAGCTTGCAGTAATCGATGCCGATGTCCAGATAAATCATTGAGCCACAGATTTCGGTCAGCCCATTCAAGATACGTTCGTGACATATCCACACTGGTAGTACTGTGAGCCCCTCCTAAACCAGCATAAACACTAGCACTAGCAGTGTAAGAAAACAGATTTAAAAAATCCTTACCTTGGCTCATTTGACCTAATATTTTGCGCACAAGACGATGATCAAGAAAAACACCAGTATCGATATAATCGGTGAGATTGACCCATAATTTTGTATGAAATTCAGTAATTATAAAAAAATCACCATGCTGGTTAATTTTATAATATTGCTGAATTCTACCATGTTTTTTTGTACGAGTTTTTATTACTAATTTATTCGATGGTTGTTGGAGGATGTCGAGGGTAGTTAAGATGATATTTGAGAGTTTTTGAGATGTGTCAGGGTTATGCAGAGTTTTTAGTTTTGCATAGTCTTGAATAACAATCCAATCTTTATAACGATCTACTGCTACGTTGTAATTTGGTAAATCACGATCATAAATACGATAACATTCAATAAGCTGTCTTTGTGCCCACTTTTCTAGTTTTCTTATATTTTTTTTTAGACGATTAGCGTAATCAATAGAGTATTGATTACAAAATCCTGGTGGTTGGTTTTCTACCATACAGAAATAGTTCTCAGTGTAATGCCATAAACTATAAATATTTTGGAGCTGGTTGTGTGTAGGTCTCTAACAAATGGGTATAATTTTTTGTCATGATGATTCATGATACACCTGCAACTATGATTGAAGATAAAATGCTACATAGACTCCTCAGTAATACTATTAGGTTAATCCAGAATCATTACCATCTGTAGTCTGTAAAAATTACATGATAGATAAGCATATATACCTGAAAGCCAACAGGTGCATATCGTTATGGACTATGTCGATTTTTTATGATGTTTTTCTGATATTCTAATAGATAGAGAATCTGTGTTCTCCAGGAATAATGTTTTAGACACCGATATATTTTAAAAATTTTCTATCAGCATCACTAAGTTATCTATTGATCAAATTTTATTTGATATTTATGAAGCTGATTAGCTCAAGGTGTTTGTGAGTTTTTAATGTTTTTATATTGTATAATATACAGCAATTATAATCATCGGATTATAACACTACTCATATACTAAATAATTTGTATTATGATACATAAACCAAAAATAAATGTATTGTTAAGGATATATATTATCTATGGGAAAAAAATAAATCAAATTTCTATTTTTTATATTTTAGTATTTTATTTTAAACAAACATAAAATGTGTATGTTTCATATACGTCTTCATGCAGTAGATGATAATATATCTACGCATAATAATCTAGAAAAGATTAAGATTACTCATAAATTTAAATTAAAAAGCTATGTAGCGACATCCTGTAGTCTAGTGAGTACTTGCTTTATAAGCACTTTAATCATAAGTGGATGCAAGCATGTTAAGCAATGAATAGAGGCATCATTTAATGATATTATGACTTTATTGTTTTCACGAACAGCATCTTAATTTCTATGAGTTGTGTGTAACGACAAGATAAATATAATATTAAAAGAGGTGTTTGTATCAATATTTTTACTGTAGTTAAATAGAATTTAACTTCATATGAACACTATATAGATAAAGTATAGCATTCTTCTAAACGCAGAACTATATTAAGAATATTTATCATAAAAATATGATAAATTCACATATTGTACTAGTAAATTGCCTCGCATTTTTAAGAAACTTTTCGGTATGCGGTATTAAAAACGATTCACGAAGCACTAATGATGTGGTATGGAAAAAATACATTGCACGGTCCGGATTCTTTTTTGTTCAGTTTTAATATACGATCAGTCTAGTGTGCAATCACATGTTGAATGCATAATTTAATATAAGGATTCTTAGGATAGAAATAAATTATTTGAGTTATGAACAAATAGTTTCGTCATAAACTAGTAGTATGAGTTTACCAGTGGACATTGTAGTAGTATACATATTAGTGAAGAACATAGGAACATAAAATTCATTTTATGTGTTCGTTTCAGTTTCAGGCGATCTTTCTAATATATGAACCATATACTTATATGTAGAATAAGCTATAGTCTATAGACGATCATCATCCTGATCTATAATGTATCATCTCACCATTATACTGTGATAAATAATACTATATCTGGGACTCGAGTAGTTGCCAATTGTTTTTTTTGTTATCTCATTAAAGACGACAGAGAATTATTATTTATTTTGGTTACAGTATGATTCGATATCATATCGAACTGTATGATACATAGCATATATTAATCAGCTTTTACACTATATTCATAAATGATATTATTTCTCATATACTGTATAAGTCGCAGTGCTTTTAGGATGCTCTAGAATATGTAAGGGGTAGAATGTTAATAGTATTCACGTAAGTATGTCTATCTTATTATCAAGATACAATCTTCTAATATCTGGTATTGTATACATAAAAATTACTTTTAGTATGTATAATACTAATATTATAACATGCGATTTATAAAAAATAGTTTTATTTTTAGTAACATACTAGTGACGAAATCATAAAAAATACATTTGTATATATCCATGTGTATTATGGAATATAATATAATCAGTTCTAATATATAGCGTAGAATATGATTCTTATCATTGATGATACCATATGATAAAAATACTTATTGAAAATAAAACTATTAAACACTTTTGCGTTCTGAACTAAATAATTCTGATTATTAAAAATACGATGATTTATTTTAGATATCAGTTAGTAAATCTTAACGCATGTTGTGTGCATATGCAGATATTATTTTTAATAATAGTCTATTAACAAGCAGTGATGGTATGCCAATTATATAATTACATGAATCATCAAATTAGCTATGTGGTCTATCAAAAGAATGAAGGCTGGAGGCTCATTGGCAGTCGATTATTTCTGAGTACCATATATTGCTACTGCGCTTAAGTACCACACTAGTTAGTGCATTGTATGTAATTTGTATAAAACATAGACTATAATCAATGATATATCCATCTCTCAAATAAAGAACTTTTATTAATTGTATTGGGATCTCAGTATTGAAATATATTATAATTGGGTGTATGTGTATTAATTTATGATTAATTTTATTAATATTAAAATATTATAAATACTTCATATTTCTCAGATTAAGGTTAATTTATTTATTAACCAGTTTTAGAAGTTACTGTTATGCTGTTGTGAATTATGTTCTGGATTTTATAGTGCGCATTGTATGAGTAGGTTATTTCATAATCATCAAATGAATACGCTTACGTGTGGGAAACATTTTTTAGATTTCTATAACCAATAGCATGCCATATATCTCTATTAATGTTTATAGCGGCTATCATCTGAGACTTTGGAATAGTACTGGACAATAAGCGTCTGTATTAATCCAGGAAGTCTAATAAAAGTTTAGCGCATACATAATATGCTAATTGTGCAATGAATTATCAGATTGATGAACGTAAAGAGCAAATTCATAAAATATGATGAGCACACAATGGCAGCATGTTTGGCTGTATAAAGCATTTCAGTTCTCTACAAGGTGTACATCGAGCTATCAGATCATTTTATTCTAGGTAGGGTATATAGTACATACATTGCATAATATAAAAATAAACAGGTTCTGTAACTGCATAGGATCCTGATTGAAGATATAACACACATTGTCTTAAGAGATCAGATGTCTATCGTAAGCAGGAAGAAAATCGTTGCTTCTGCAATTGACTTGTATTCTGTATGAATGGTAGATGCAATCTACACATCGGTATATCGGTTATAAAAAAATAGACATATTCTGAGATACTTGTTTTTAGTAAAAGAGTAAAAAAATATTTTCTGTAAGCTACACTAAAACGATAGACTTATAAAGTAGCGTACATCCTTGTTTCTAATCACTGAATTACCAGTTTTCGTAAGCGTTATTGCCAAACTTTTTTATTTATTAATGTAGTGATCATAGAATATCTTCATGATACAATTGAAGTGGATGCCGGATATAGTGTAATATGCCTGCGTCAAGCAGTAGAGCTAATAATGCAGATTAATGCAAGATGTACGCTGTATGACAACATACTACTTACATACAGATAACTTCAATCATTTGCATATTTTCATTTTTGCTCACTAAAATTTTTGGATTGAAAAGTTTTTTGCAATATTAAACACCACGTGTGTTAGGTGAAATAAGCAATATAAAGTACGATCAGTTCTGATCGAGTGAAAACCAACACTCTGTTTTTTCAAATATCATAAGTATATACTAAGCATGATCTTTTGTGATATTTTATGGGTACGTTGTATATAAGGAGCTATATCTACTAGAATTGGTCATTGGCGGTTATTTTTATGTTCTAAGATCTCGATAATCCATGAGTTCTGTAATGCATTATTAGAATTCTTAGATAGTAAAATAAATATCATAATTTTTTATCATGCTTATCAAGAATGCTAGTGAGTGTGTTATGAATGTGTTTTACTGATTTGCTAGCATCAAGTTTATAATACTCCACGTTACCTATTTTTTCTTCTTGACTATAATAGTGAACAAGAGGTAGCGTCATTTTATGATATTCAGCTAATCTTTTTTGAACAATTACTTCTTGATCATCTGCGCGAATCGTTAATATATCGCCAGTGATATCGTCTCGATTGGTAACTTTCGGTGGATTAAAATTCACATGATAAATACGACCAGATCTTTCGTGAACACGACGTCCAGATATTCTTTCTATCACTAATTTGTCCGAGAGAAATAATTCTAAAACATAGTGAATTTTAATTCCATCAGATTTTATAGCATGCGCTTGAAGCAGTGTGCGTGGAAAACCATCAAATAAAAAACCCATACGACAATCCGGTTGATCAATTCGTTCTTTCACTAAATCGATAACTATCTCATCACTCACTAGTTTGCCGGCATCCATTATCTTTTTTATTTTTTTTCCGCATTTCCAGTTACATTTGACTGCAGTACGCAGCATATCGCCTGTAGAGATTATTGGAATGCCATATGTACCCATAATAAACTGCGCCTGAGTCCCCTTTCCTGAACCAGGAGCTCCAAGTATAATAATATGCATGTTCATATCCTGCATCTAATATTGTGAGAATCTTTTTATTATAGGGAATATATGGCTAAAGGTACTGCATTGGTTATTAGTACATGAACATTGGAGTTTTATATTTTTGTCCCACGTGATTTGGATATATGGTAGTTTTACATATGTGACCTATTTGCCATCTATCATCATAAACTGTCTATCAAGACAGTATTTTTAAAATTGTCCAAGAATATTACAAACAATGATGCATGATGGTTGTCATCACTCCATGGATGAAAAATTATGAGTTGTTTGCTTAATACTTACATATAAATATATGTATATCATGTTAGCGACAATAAAAATATTAAGAACAATTATGCATTCTATTATCTATGATGTAAATCATACCATTTTATTTTCAAGATGTGTACAACAATTCTGGTTGGTGTATCATTAATCTCAGTTATGGGATGTGCTTATCCACCGATATTCATTGCATGAAGTTGGTAGTAATTTCTTCTATGAAGAAAATAATGTGAAAAAACCCATCTTCTTGATTTATAGTGTATATGGAATAGTTGGTATTGTGTTATTAAAATAGCAGCAGGATCCTGATCAAAAAATATTTTTAATCCGTTCTGTAACGAAAACTATCGCTTGTTCATAAAAACCTTGTTAGATAGAGAGATATATAGAAGCTGTGATCGTTAAGATGAAGACTAAGACCAGAGTTTTCTACGATACCGCTCTATTTTGCATCACGGGTTTTTTACTGTGCGATATTCCCGCTTTAATTATAGGTTGTGAGTGGCTCTTAATGTGTCTAGTGGATCGTTACACTATAATCTAGCTACGAACATACTAATGTTCAGGTTTTTATTTGAGATTTCATTATTTTATTTTTTTATGTTTGTCTGTTTGTGATCTAATTACTTCAGATACAGTGTGGAAGGAACCAAAAACTAGAATAATATCTGTTTTTTTTGCTTTGGCAATTGCACACCGCCATGCTTGAGCGACTGAAGAGAAGCATGTTGCTTTTTTTAAAAAAGACATAAGGTATAGAGCACTACTGCCTCGTGGGTGTGTGAGTGTAGCACAATACCAATAATCAACATGGGGTATCAGATAAGATAATGTTTCAGAAACATCTTTATCACGAAGCATACCAACTATTGCATGTATGTGTGATGTTTTCTTTATTTCTATTAGTTTTCTGGCTAGATATTGTGCAGCATGAGGATTATGTGCTACATCAAGAATGACCTGAGGTGCGTGAGCGATTGTTTGAAAACGACCAGGTAAAGTAACTAAATGAAGTATACGTTGTATGATGATCGGATTAACCTGAATGGAGGACATGCGTATAGCGGCAAGGGCCGTAGCAGCATTATCTATGGGTATTTGTGGTAGAGGAAAATATCCTATACTACCTTTTTGGTCTTTAAAAACCCAATAGTTACCAACAACAGAATAAAACCAATCACGGTTATATTGATACAGTCGTGCTTTTTTTTGTTTAGCTACTTCTCTAATGGTAGCTGGCATATTTGGTTCACCCACTACTGCTGGCTTTCCTTTACGAAATATACCAGCTTTCTCGCGACCAATACTGTTATAATCTACTCCCAAAAAATCCGTATGATCACGCCCGATAGTAGTAATGATGGCAACATCGGAATCAATAATATTTGTAGCATCTAAGCGTCCGCCTAGCCCAACTTCTAGTATTACTATATCTAGTTTGGCCTGTTTGAATAACCATAGGGCTGCCAGTGTCCCAAATTCAAAATAAGTTAATGAAGTAGTAGAACGCGCAATATTAATCACTGAAAATGCTTTAGTATGTTCTAGGTCTTCTAGCTCTTTTCCACAAATACGCACGCGTTCAGAATAATACATTAGGTGCGGAGATGTATAAACTCCGACTCTGTATCCTGCTGCTAACAATATCATTTCTATAGCTCGACAAGTTGTACCCTTTCCATTAGTACCGGCCACGGTAAATATAATTGGAGCAGGACGGAGAAGGTTGAGGCTAGTTGCAACATTTGTAACACGTGTGAGTTCAAGATCAATTGGCTGAGCATGCAAATACTCAAGGTAATGTGACCATGTATTTAGGGGTGATGTAGCCTGTGGTGAGTTCTTCATTTTTTATATATTAATAATCTGATGGTTAGCACAAAGTAGAGATTAGGATTACACTGTATGTGAGCATTTATCAGTAGGTATGGCGTTATCAATATCTCCTGGTGGTGATGGAAGGTTCATCATCTTAGACAGTATACAAGCTAGTTTAAATCGTATCATAGGACGACGTATGATCATATCAATCGCTCCTTTTTCCATGAGAAATTCACTACGTTGAAACCCGATTGGTAGCTTCTCACGCACCGTTTGTTCAATTACACGTGGTCCTGCAAAACCAATCAATGCTTTTGGTTCAGCAATATTCAGATCTCCAAGCATCGCAAGACTTGCAGATACGCCTCCCATTGTGGGGTCTGTCAGAACTGAAATATACGGTAGGCCTTTTTCTTGTAATTTTGCTAAAGCAGCGCTGGTTTTTGCCATCTGCATTAAAGATATCAGTGCTTCCTGCATACGTGCTCCACCAGATGCTGAGAAACATATCATAGGACAGCAATCTTTCATGGCTTGTTCAACGGCACGTATAAAACGCGCCCCGACTACAGCACCCATTGATCCACCCATAAAGAAAAACTCAAATGCTGCTGCCACTACTGGTATGCCATGTATCGTTCCCTTCATAACTATAAGTGCATCTTTTTCATGCGTTTCTCTTTGAGCAGATATCAGGCGATCTTTATATTTTTTAGAATCACGAAACTTCAGTATATCTCTAGGTTCTAGTTCAATAGCGAGTTCAATCAGCGAGCCTGAATCTAATAAGCTATGCAGCCGATCTCGGCCGTGCATGCGCATATGATGATCGCATTTTGGGCAGACTCTCAAATTACGTTCTAGCTCAGCACGATAAAGAACTTGCCCACAGCTATTACATTTTGTCCACACCCCTTCAGGAATATGTGTTTTGCGTAAGGGAGTCAGTTTTCGTTTATGGAATATTCGTTCAATCCAGCTCATGTATACCTTGTCATGTTATTTTATCTTAGATACCATTTAATCTATTTTGCTTATCCAGGAGCTAACCATCTTAATGGATCATATAGTTGTCATGATATCAACTTTGATTTTACTCCACTGATATGTATTTTGTTTCTTAATCTTACAGGGTAAGCCATCGTATGTATCTAGATTTTTCTAATGTGCTTGACTTTTAAGAGACTAGGAAGCTAGGAGCGTGCTCGCTTATCAATAATCAAGCCTAACGTTTTAGTGCTAAAGTCAATATAATTGTGGTATAACAAAATACTAAGTTCCATATGTTTTTTAATTCAGCCTCGCTGTGCGCTATAGGTGATTAAATATATTATTTTATGCATTCAGAGATTTATAACAGAGCGAGAATACTCTTATACCATAATATTGTTGGTCTTTTAGAGAATATAATGTATGCGTTTTGTATTTATTGTTACATGGTATTGGATCAATCTCCTAATGATCAGCATGCTATAAAATATAAATAGTATAACTACTTTACGTTCTAGATGAACCTAGATCATCTAAATTTCTTAAAGTTATTAATATATCACTAACCTATCTATATAGAGTGCGTGACATAGGTATTTAGGATTGTGAATTAAAGGGGTGTCTGGATGTATCAAAACATCATTCGCGCTGAACTGAGACAAGCATTAGAAACACTTACTCTTTTCCTTAATAAAAAAGAAAATATCGCAGCAATTGAGTTTGCTGCTGTATTGCTATCTAACGCCTTTAAGAAAGGCGGTAAAGTACTATCTTGTGGCAATGGTGGTTCCCATTGTGATGCTATGCATTTTGCAGAAGAATTGACCGGTCGTTACCGTGAAAATCGTCCTGGATATCCGGCGATTGCTATATCAGATATTAGCCATTTTTCTTGTGTCAGTAATGATTTTGGCTATGATTATGTCTTCTCTCGTTATATTGAATCTATCGGTAAAGCGGGAGATATTTTATTGGGAATATCCACCTCTGGGGCTTCAAAAAATATAATAAAAGCAGTGCAAGCTGCTTCTTCACTTGGAATGAAAATAGTGCTATTGATGGGAAATGAGAATAGTGATATCAGCAGTATGGCGGATGTGGCCATTTGCGTTCCACATTTTGGCTATGCTGACCGTATTCAGGAAATCCATATTAAAATTATTCATGTCCTCATACTTCTGATTGAGAAAGAAATGATGATATAACATTGATGAAAACTCTAGGAAAATTTTTAGTGTTGGAACAGTGTACCTATAGAAGATTGTTTAAGAAAATAATAGGTACATTTATCACATGTGAGATTGTCATCAATGCAGCATCATATGAGTTATTGGGCTACTCCTCGCATTTTATTAATTTTTTGTTTCATTATAAATCCAATATACAAATACTTTTTTAATATGCTATAGCTGAGACTGCAATAATAAATATAGATGGTGAAAACCATATTTTAGTATTGTTTTTCTGCTATATGATTTATAACAGAGATTCATTGGTTTCTTAATGTGATGTTCTACATTGTAGATTACGATGATCATAAATTAATTGGAATGCTATTGGTGCATGTCGTAGTATTTTTTACTTAATCTTCTAGTGGTTTTAAAGATTCTTATTCACGTGAAATCGTATGAATTACATCTCTGATTGTTATATACCTCAGGAATTGTTGTCATGAGATCTTTAGATATCTATTATACAAGGATGATACATTTACTGAATTGAATATAAAGAATAAAATAGATGAGTATAAGGGGGTATTATGTTAGAAGACTATCGTCAGCATGTTGCGGAACGCGCATCTCAAGGGATTGTTCCGAAAGCTTTAGAAGCGTATCAAGTCACTAAATTAGTACAATTGTTACAAGTTGCGCCGGTCGGTGAGGAAGCATTATTGTTGGATTTACTCATGCATAGAGTGCCACCTGGTGTTGATGAAGCAGCATGTATAAAAGCGTCATTTTTAGAATCTATTGCCACTGGTAAAAAAATGTCTCCACTGATTTCACCTCAAAAAGCAGTAGAACTATTGGGTACAATGCAAGGTGGATATAATATTCATGCGCTTCTTCGTATACTGGATAATGAACAGTTAGCTATTTTTTCTGTAACAGCGCTTGCTAATACAATACTAATGTTTGACTTGTTTTATGAAGTAGAAGATAGAGCAAAACATGGAAATGTATATGCTAAACAGATTATACATTCTTGGGCTCACGCCGAGTGGTTTCTCAAACGCCCGGAATTAGCGCAAAAAATTACTATCACAGTATTTAAGGTCACTGGTGAAAGCAATACGGATGATCTTTCACCAGCACCGGATGCATGGTCTCGTCCAGATATTCCGTTACATGCATTAACGATGCTCAAAAATCCTCGTGAAGGGATTCACCCAGACCAGCCAGGTTATAGGGGTCCTATTAAACAAATTCAATCTTTAAAAGAGAAAGGTTTCCCGCTAGCTTATGTCGGTGATGTAGTAGGTACTGGCTCGTCACGCAAGTCAGCTGCCAATTCAGTGTTATGGTTTTTTGGAAATGATATTCCTTATTGTCCTAATAAGAGAGCTGGGGGTTTATGTCTTGGCAACAGTATAGCTCCTATTTTCTTTAATACTATGGAAGACTCTGGTGCTTTACCCATTGAAGTTGACGTAGCTGCTCTTAACATGGGTGATGTAGTGGATATCTATCCATATCAAGGCAGGATTCGTGATCATTTTACGCATAACATCCTGGCTAATTTTTCACTTAAAACAGCCGTGTTATTTGATGAAGTACGCGCTGGTGGTCGAATTCCATTGATTATTGGTCGTGCTTTAACTGAAAAAGCTCGTATATCTTTATCTTTACCAGATAACACTATTTTTGCAAAAGGGAAAGTGATATCAAAAAGAAAAAATAGTTTTTCATTAGCGCAGAAGATCGTAGGACGTGCTTGTGGAGTCCAAGGGATCCACCCTGGTATGTATTGTGAACCTAAAATCACTTCTGTAGGGTCTCAGGACACTACGGGACCAATGACTCGAGATGAACTGAAAGATCTAGCATGTTTGCACTTTTCGGCAGACCTTGTAATGCAATCTTTTTGTCATACTTCCGCTTACCCTCAGCTCATCGATACAATAACTCATCAAACCTTACCGGGGTTTATTATGGATCGTGGCGGCATAGCTTTACGTCCTGGGGATGGGATTATACATAGTTGGTTGAATCGTATGTTGTTGCCAGATACAGTCGGCACTGGTGGGGATTCGCATACTCGCTTTCCTATTGGTATTTCTTTTCCAGCGGGATCTGGTTTAGTGGCATTCTCTGCCGCTACCGGGGTTATGCCGCTAGATATGCCAGAGTCGGTGTTAGTACGCTTCATCGGAGAAATACAGCCAGGTATTACCTTACGAGATGTAGTTCATTCAATTCCGTTTTATGCAATTAAAGCAGGTCTATTGACGCTTGAAAAGAAAGGTAAGAGAAATATTTTCTCAGGGAGAATTCTTGAGATTGAAGGTCTACCGAATTTAAAAGTAGAACAAGCGTTTGAGTTATCGGATGCTTCTGCAGAACGTTCAGCAGCTGGATGTGTGATTCAGTTAAGCCTCAATCCTATTATTGAGTATTTAAGTTCTAATGTCACACTCTTAAAGTGGATGATTCGTGAAGGTTATGGGAATCGGTATGCTATTGAACGCCGCATTACTAACATGGAAAAATGGTTAGATCACCCCACGCTCCTAGAAAGGGATCAAGATGCGACATATGTTGAGATCCTGACTATTGATCTGACAGAAATAACAGAACCTATTCTGTGTATACCGAACGATCCAGATAATGTTCGTTTGTTATCTCATATAGCCGGAACGATTGTTAATGAGGCATTTATTGGATCATGTATGACAAATATTGGACATTTTCGTGTAGCAGGTAAGTTATTACAGTATAGCCAAATAACGTCGCTTCCTACTAATTTATGGATTGCTCCACCTACAAAAATGGATGTAGTACAACTTAAAAAAGAAGGTTATTATGGTATTTTTAAGAAAAGTGGTGCACGTATTGAAATGCCTGGTTGTTCACTGTGCATGGGTAACCAAGCTCGTGTGTCTAGTAATTCTACAGTAGTTTCAACATCTACGCGTAACTTCCCGAATCGTCTTGGTAATAATGCTCAAGTCTTTCTAGCTTCTGCTGAATTAACAGTTATTGCATCTATTCTGGGAAAATTACCTACAAAATCTGAATACCATGCTTTTATGAATATAGTCAGCACTACGTCTATGGATACTTATCGTTACTTAAATTTTCATAACATGCTAGAGTATACTAAAAAACAAAATGAAGTGATTTTTCAAACAAGAATTTAAAATATTCATAGGATTTTATCCTAAAGATTGTTGTATCGTGCAGGGCTATTATTAATTTGTGATATTGTATCATACTCGATGGTCTTTCCGAATATATCGCTAGCTGATATGGGTCATCCATTGTCCAGAGATCTATTGTATGTCTTTTGATGTGATAAGATTATCCTGCTGTTTACCTACGACATTCGCATTACTTGATAAGATACAACTTGTGGTAATATGTTAAGCAACAGGATACTTGATCCACCAATAAGATGTCTCGATTTTTAGAATAGTGTATTGCTACCTACTAGCGTTATTCTATATTAGTTGCTGTATCGCTACGGAATACTGAAGAGTTACTGGTTTTTGAATAGTATATACTAGTGTGATTAAAACACTTATCTTATTGTATCAGCTAGTAAAATATCGGTTATGTAATTTAGAAACATAGAAGTAGTCAGTAGTATTTATACTGAGCGTGAAATAACACACAGTGTGTTATAATAGTAATGCATATTATTATATATACCAGCATAGTAATTCAGGCGATATATAATAAAAATTATAATTTGCTGTAAGTCAGGGCTAGTCGCATAAAGCATAGAACGTATCATGAGTGAATTTTAAAAATGGATAACAGACGTATGCATGATCAGTGGAGATAGCAGAGCATGGAGTGGGATCTCTATATCTAGACAATCAGAATACCTTCTGAACCACTATAGGTTATATTAAAGATATTTTTAGTTAACAAATATTTCGGTGTAGTATTTTTTTGCCTAAACGCATCTATATTTTTTGGGAGCAGGGAGGTATATAAGATTTAATCATAATCTTTATAATGATGGCTATGAAATACATGATATGTAGAGCTTGGATATTTTTTGAGCATATGCTTATTTCTTATTTGGCCATTAGCAGCCTCTTGGCGCTGTCAGTGTGTTGAATGACTCGAGACTAATACATAACAGTGTGCTATAGATCTATCTAATGGTTTGTTCATTCTTGAAAATATTTTATTTCTGTTTGTTTAATACTCAGAATTGGTTTTATTTATGAGTAATTTATAAACCGTATTCATGTGTTACAAATGTACTGTGATCTAAATGAGGAGATCTGTGTAATAGATTTTTACTGACGAACTAGACGATGATGAGTAGGTGAAAATTCTGTATTACTTCTCCAAGGGTTTATATCTATCCCCCCCCTGCGGGTATAACGAAGATATACGCTAAGTTGATATGGTTTGCAGTATCTTAAGATATCATAAAAAATGCGTTCTGTACATGATTCGTGAAATTCATTGTGTTGTCGATATGATACTAAATAATGAAGCAATGCCACATGATCGATGCGGGGTCCGTAGTAACTAATTTGTACTGTTGCCCAATCGGGTTGTTTGGTGATCAAACAATTAGATTTAAAAAGATGGCTAATTAATTGTTCTTTAACGAGATCTTTATGTGTAATATTATATAGGAAATCAGGATACACTTTGTAGTTATGAATAGTGATATTCTGTTCATCGATACAAAATCCAGATAGATTATCAATAACTATGTCTGTTACATCCTTCAGTCGAAACAATGTAACTTTAACTAATCCAATTGCGCAATCACTTAAATCTCGCTCTATGATATTTTGAACTACTGCTAGGTTTGTAAACTGAGTTTGATTAAAGCTATTGAGATATAGTTTTAAGCTTTTTGATTCAATTAAATTGATGGTATGCATACTCAATACTACTTTTCCAATAGATACTTGTGGTAATCCGTTTTGATTGAGCCAAGAAACTTCATATAATGTCCAAATATCTTGTCCCATTAGTGTGGTTGGTTGAAAATCACTGCCTAGTAATTCACGGTTTAAGCTACGTGGCACAGCATGTAATAGCGATGGCTGATAAGTGTCATAGTATTTTGTTTTTTGACCCAGAAATTTTCCTGCTATGCTACTTATACTTTGATTTATAGGTTTTGACATAGCTCTTTCCTTATCTATGATGACCGTTTTTTAAAAAGAATTATTGAACATGTCATATGTAAAGTCTATGTAGTCTCAGGCTACATGAAAGTATTTGTGCGATACATATGACTTTCACTTGTCAATTACTTTGAATATTTAAACCTAACAATACAAGAAGACTTAGTGCAATCTTTTTCTATCTAAGCTAGATAGAACTTTTTTATTTGCAGCCCGCATTCTACTATTATAATGATTGGAGGTTACCAAAAGACATCAATATGATATTTTAGGTAGTGGTAGTGCTGATGAACATGTAGTCTGTATCTATAGTGAGGCACTACCTTGATGTTGTGCGGTTATTTGAAAATGCCTTATAGAATGCACTGATTTGTATCTGTAAAACATTATAAAAATTGATAATATATAATCCACAGCTAGTTTCTTTAAAACTATAGACTGGAGTTAGTAAATAAATGAATAACGAATGAATATTGATTAGTATTTCACAGTATAAAGACATTTATATCATACTAATAAGTATGTGTAATCATTTATGACACATGAGTAGTGCATTGAGAGATACATACCATAGATGGGTCCTATATGATTGCATTTCTCTGTAAGAAACTGGATGGAACGAAACCTTTTTTGTATGTATTCCTCATTTAGAAAAGATCGTAGGACAAACACAGAGGTTGTTTCAGAAAAAACACATGTATCTGTTGATATTATTTCATATAGTTTAATATCACTGCACTTTTTTATTTCAGTAAATGCAATAAATATAATACAATTTTTCGTAAAAATCAGAATGTTGAGAGACGATCATGTTCAGCATGATTACTGTTAACCTTGTAATATTGCTTTAATAGTGAAGTATACCTGATTTGTCAAACTCTAGATCAGATATTTTTCTATCTCAACATCTTATGAAACAACTCTACAGTCCTTAAGCTATGCATCGTACTTAGTATACAGAATTTATTCTGCATTAGCAGAAATTATTTGTTGTACTTTTTTAGCTTCTGTATCTAAATGTAACTGATGATAAGCATTCTCCATTAATAGCAAAGCTTTACGGGTTGCTTTAGTATCTGGATAATCTGTAAGCATTTGTTCTACGCGTTTAACTACTGCTATATAAGCATGACGTTGAGCATAAAATTCAGCTACGGATAAATCATACCGTGCTTGACATTCCTTTAGATAAATCAGATGCTTACGTGCATATTGGGCATATTTACTATGTGGGTACTGTCGTATTAATTGCGAAAAATTATTAAACGCAGAGAGCCTATAGAATGGATCACGATCTGATCGGTCAATATTAAAGAAAGTGTGTATGGGATTACGATCCTGTGCCATAAATATTAGACCGCGAATATAAATAGTATAGTCAAGGTTTTTGTGATCTGGATATTGTTGTATAAAGTGATCAATAGTTTCTAATGCTAAAGAGAGATTATTAGTTTTATAATATGCATACATCAAATTAAGCTGCACTTGTTGGGAATATGGTCCAAAAGGATAACGAGCATGAATTGCTTCTAACTGCACAATAGCTTCTTTCCACTTACCGTCCTTTATTTTTTGCTCAGCAGTAGAAAAAATCTTTATAGGGAGTTGATCAGGGGATGCTCTCATTGATTGAGAGCATCCACATAACCATACACTAAAGGTCACTGCAGCTAGTAGGTGTTTTATATTTTTCATGAAGATTTTCTAATCCTCGTAGAGTCATGGATGAGGTGACTTACTAAGCTTTCTTGTGTTTTAAATTTTGTTTATACTATTGCATCATTAAATATTATATGAAATCATTCTTATATGATAGTCTAATATATTCATTGAAGACACTATTATTTATGGCAGAGCAAGTAAAACTTTATGCAATAATACCAAAATTAGAATTGGGAAAGCGATTAGATCAAGCTTTAACTAAATTATTTCCACAATATTCACGTTCTTGTTTCCAGAGGTGGATTGAAAAGCGATGCATTACTGTAAATGGCGTTATTATTGATAAAGCTAAGTATAAAGTATTTAGTGGTGCAATAATCAATATTAATACGACTATCGAAGAAAAAAAATGTTTGGAAGCAAGCGATATACCGTTAAATATTATCTATGAAGATGAGCATCTGCTTTTAATAAACAAGCCAAGCAGATTAGTGGTACATCCCGGCGCAGGCCATATTAATGACACGATGTTAAATGCACTGTTATATTATTTACCCACGCTTATTTTGGTTCCTCGAGCAGGTATCGTACATCGTTTGGATAAGGATACAACGGGATTAATGGTAATAGCCAAAACTGTTTCTTCGTATAATTATCTTGTTGCAGCATTGAAGAGTCGAATGATCACACGTGAATATGAAGCGATAGTTGTTGGGTGTATGACTTCTGGAGGAAAAGTTAATGCGCCAATCGGTCGTCATGCCACTCAACGTACCAAGATGACCGTTCACCCTATGGGTAAACCGGCAATCACTCACTATCGTATTATTCAGAGGTTCCGTGGTCATACTTGGCTCCGATTACAACTTGAAACTGGTCGCACCCATCAGATTCGCGTGCATATGTCGCACATCTCCCATCCAGTAGTGGGAGACTCCTTGTATGCTGGTCGTCTTCGCCTTCCAAAGGGAATGCCAGAGTATGTTATAGCTGTTTTGCGGACTTTTAATCGTCAGGCACTACATGCAACCATGCTGCGTCTACGTCATCCTATTTCTGGTATGATCATGGAATGGCGTTCATGCCTACCAGGAGATATACTGGAATTAATAAACGCTATTCAATCAGATACCGATCATACTGCAGTAAAATGAGACTAGGCGGGATTTTTTATGATATGGTTCACCGTAGAAAGAACATACAAGTATTGCGATCATTTCGGCCGTGTCTTATTAAAAATCTTTATTCATCTGTAATATATTTTTAATCAATATTTATAAACTATCTTAGCATTGTGTTTATTTTGATCCAGGCGTCTCTTCAATTAGTGGTGGTTTATATTTCATTATTCTTATCTTAATATATACAAACCTCGTGCGTGCACAGGATATAGATATCATCTATAGACCACCTTATTTAGTAAGATAAGCTATATCGGGGAATACTGTTGAGCTACAACGTATGAGTGTTTCTCTCTTAGAGACCTATACGAAACAGTGATAAAGAGTCTATATGTTTTCTTAATCAGAGGTGAATTTATTCTTCATAAGATGTGGAATATAAACAGACACATATATTTCATAGTCTTCACAATCTATATATCTACTATGACTGTCGGAGAAATTAATTCTCCAGAAATCTAACATCGCGATAAATATAACCTATAAACATGTAAGCGCTCTCGAGGTAGAGGATTTTTTATTATTGTATAGCTTATCAAATAGTAAACACTACGACATGATGTTAATAGTATACTATTTATAGCAAGCATTATTGTCCATCTTATTTTGTTTGGTTTGTATAAGGAATATTATTTTTAGATATACTAGTATAGTACAGGAATGCATAACTCTGAGTAATGGCTAGACATGTCAAATCACCTTATCATTAACTCAGGGAGTTCGTATGAATGGTCTAAGAATCTTAACACTTACTAATTGCATATAACTATACCTGCATTTTGCATTCAATTTATAGTGGTTATGATACACAGGGATAAGATGCAGATCATTCAGTGTAATTCAATTATAATTAAAAGCAAAGGAGCATGGTGATTTATAGGATCCTATCCACTTTAGATTGCAGTATTGCTAATATAATATGGTAGATAATCTTTTTCATTGATCCTAAGTGTATCATGAGCTATATAGAAACACTTAACATTCATGACTGGTGGTATTAACATCATGAGGGATCGCTAACCTATGTTAGACCCTTGTGATAACTGAGTGTTTAATGAATTTTGCAGTTTTCCAGTTATGATTATTTTGTATGTTAGTATGAAGATACGTTTTGACTATTAAGGTAAAAATTTCTATGCATGCATATTTCATGTACTAGAATAGATATGGTTTGTATGCAATTGTCTATGATGAGAAGTAGCATACGAGACTATTTTCATAATTGAAATTATGACAACAGGCTCCAAGGTGTATGGCAGATTGACGATGTAACTACCAAAAATTATTATGGTAATACTCCATATAGTGCGTCTGTCAGTATTTTGAGCTAAAAATAATCGCATTATAGAGCGGGTTGTATAATACTGATGACAAAAATTTACTCATCATAATGCGTTATAATGGTTTTCAGCGCTCTGCTAAGCATGCTAAAAGTATCTTGATCCGAGAATATTTGACCTTATACGTACCATTATATGATCTGTGATTTTAAGTGTAAGTGTAAACATAAGAATGACACTTAAGATAAAGGGAGGTTTTTGATTTTTCAAAAACTCGGCATGTTGTAACCAATTTTTAAGAGTGAATAGTCGTCTTGATCTTATATATCTATAATATCACATGATTATGAATTTTAAATAGTGTTTTATCAGCAATAATTGACTTGTATCGTAGCTCAATATACAGATTATCAGCATTAATACACCTACTTATGTGATTTTTAGATACATGTATTTTTTTATTTAACTTATATGCTTAGTGATGAAACAGAATGATGCTATTAATAATTATTATACTAAAATATCATAGTAATTAACACTACAGTAATAGCATGGCCGCTATTTTTTAAATAATCCAATACTGAAAATGATTCATTTTTTCGATGATAAATACTGTCATAAGTTGTTTATTTTGTATCGATAAGATATAAATAAGTGTGTTTTGTATGTAATATAGGGTCGAGTTTTTGTGATGTGGTTATTCAATATCATTATCGTAAAAATATAAAGTGATACCACGATTTTTTTTGTATGTCAGTGCACTCAATATATTAGATATGGCCAGATACATACTATACATGTATCGTCAGTTGTAGGGACAGCACGTATATCATTCATCACACTTTTATGGCCATCGATGCCTATAAGGAGAGTACAGTATATAGCAATAGTTATAGATTAATTAATTTTTGTTCTTTTACATCAAGGAAATCTCATTACTATTAGGTCTAAATTCTTAAAATCGTAGATTTTAATGCTAATGATTATTTGAAGTAACGTTTATTTGTTGCTCAATGGTACTACATGTTGGCATTATAGTGATATGAAGAAGATTTTTTAATATTGGTAGAAGTTAAGATACGTGCTCCTTAGATTGATCAGGATCTAACATTCATATACAATAAGTATCTGATGATCAACATTAAAAAATAAATATACTGCATATTACCCTCATCGTTTTATATGATGATTGAAGAACTATACAGTTTTTATGTAAATATTATTTATAGATGAATTTCCACGCAATTAAAATAAATATTCATTGATATTTTAGTTTAATAAGTTACACAGAAAACACTATAAAGGATATGTAAGCTACATCTAGCAAGCGCTTAGGTTAGAATGAGGAAGACGATTTGAAGAGACCTACTTTCAAGTCACTAGCAGTATAAATGATTCTACCATCCACTAAAACTTCACCATCTGCTACACCCATAGTCAACCTGCGTTTTATGATACGTTTAATATGAATAAGGTAATCAATCTTTTTAGATGTAGGTAGGATTTGTCCGGTAAATTTTACCTCACCTACACCTAATGCTCGACCTTTCCCTACGCCTCCCACCCAGCCAAGGTAAAAACCAACCAGTTGCCACATAGCATCTAGCCCTAAACAACCAGGCATGACTGGGTCACCAATAAAATGACAGGAAAAAAACCACAGATTAGGATGTATATCTAATTCAGCAGATATAAAACCTTTGTGGTATTTTCCGTCTACTTCTGTTATTTCTATTATTCGATCTATCATGAGCATATCCCCAGATGGTAAAGGGGGGCCTTCTGACCCAAAAAGTTCACCACGACTTGAGGCGATGAGATCTTTTTTTGTATAAAAGCTGCATTTATTTAACATATTACATGGACCTTATATAGATGAAGTACGGGCAGCACGCACCAATATAAAAATTGAATGATATAACATAGATCTCCGAGATCCATTATTGTATATAAATGTGAAATATCGATTACAGTAAATCCTTTGTGCCGATTGCACGATATTTTTATTTTATATGTTATGCATATGAGTTATGCGTAAGGTACGAACACACAAAAATTAATGGTATTTAAAATGTAGCATCTCACTCTTGTAAACTTACATCGCGCATAACTCAACATGTCTTATTAGTGATCCTTGATGTCTTAATTTCTCATATCTATTCAGTTTGATAGTGTAGAAAGAGGGCGCTGAGAGCATAATGATCAATGATATTAATTTTGTATTACAACATAGTGGTTATAGTATTGATCATATGGAATATTCAATTTTATAGTTTGTTTAGTCGAACGCACACTCTGCATGATCTCTACCATGTTATTGTATCATCTCACTAGTCTGATGTAAGACAGTGTCGAGAGCAATAATGGATTCTCTTATTAGTTCTAATTTAACGCGTGCTATACACCAAATGAAAATTACATGATATTTGGCATAATTTTAGTGGTTTTCCTAATTAGGAAGATAGCTAGTACACGTTTTGTTATAGGATATAAATTTTTATATATTTATGATCTTTCTATGTTCTGTATTACGTTAAGAAGTATTATTGATATATAACAAAACAATCTGCCATATCAACTAATGTTTTTGTAATCGACTATCTATAATACAATTTATTTTGACTGTGATAGTAGTGATCATATATTTTGATATAAATATCTGTAAAGACTAAAAGTAAATAATAGTACTATTGTAGTATATTTTACACTTAGATTATAATATAAGCTCAATCACTAGTTGTATAGATAATAGTTATATAACAGCGTTCTGCTATATGAAACGAGTGATTATTTGTTAATACATGGTTGTATTTATGTCAGATCTATAGATCCAACTATCAACTGATATCATACGTTACATTATTTTTTATCAATTACATCACTTTTCGTCATTAACGTAAGGTCGAACTATTTAGTAGAAGAGCTGTGGGTGAAGCTATATGTTGTCCAGAATGTAATACAATTTATCTCAGACAGCTAAGCCAATGCAGGGGTCCCCTTCGGCGCTGAGAATCTTGCATGGTGCATTTTGTAATACGAGTTCGTATTAATCCAAGTAGGGAAGGGTTGTCTTGATCTTGCAATGCTATGCCAGTTAATAGAACAATAGCCTCCTCGACACTAGATACTGCCCATAAGTAGAATTTTTTATTTCGTACGGCATGAATAACATCTTGTTGTAATGATAGATGACGAATATTCGTAGAGGGTATGATGACACCTTGATTACCAGTGAGAGTTCGTTGATTGCAGATGTGGAAAAATCCTTCGATTTTTTCATTAATACCACCTACAGCTTGTACATTACCAAATTGATCAAGTGAACCTGTGACTGCAATTTTTTGATTAATAGGCTGCAAAGACAGTGCACTAATTAGTGCGCACAGTGCGGCTAATGAAGCGCTATCACCATCTACTTCTGCATATGATTGTTCAAAGACTAGTGATGCAGAAAATGGCATTTGTTGATCTAACTGTAAAACCGACATTAGCCAAGATTGTATTATCATGAGTCCTTTAGAATGAATGTTGCCACCAAGTGCTGCTTTACGCTCCACATCATTTAATTCACCGTCACCAACATGTACCACACAACTAATACGTAAAGGTTCTCCAAAAGCACGAGGATGTCCAGGATATTCTATTATGGATAGCGCATTAATTTGTCCAATGACTTCACCTTTTGTATCAATATACACTTGTTCGTGAATAATATTATTCAGTATTTTCTCGGATAGAAACCCTTCTCGCCACATGCGAGAGTTAATAGCTTGTTCTAGGTGTTCCCCTGTGATTATGCCCCCTTTAGCATGTGACATAGTTTCTTGAATCTGCATCCTAATCCAGTCTAGATCTAAGGGCAGTAGTCCTTGATCACCAGTCCACCGTGCACCTTCATGAATGAGAACTGGCCAGAAGGTAGCATCTAGAGTCGGGCATGGTAAGCTTGCTACAACATTTTGCACCCATCTTCGCCAATGCATCAAAGTCAGATCATTTAATATCTCTATCGTATCTTCAAATTCGCTATACAAAGAAGTAGACGCTGCTTCAGCATCAAGAGTCTGAAATTCTTCTAACGTCTCACGCTCACCTAATAGTAGTAAACGTAAATACATGGGCATAGAAGGAATATCTAATGGTAGTGGTTGATGCTCATTATTTGCATACCACTCATATGTTTGGTAAATGAGGATTTTTTTCAACCGAAACCACATTAATGGTTGCTCCAATAAAGTGCGTATCGAAAGTATTAAAACTCCACCATTAGCACGGTGGACTAAACCTGGGGATAACAATATTTTAGACTGATAAACACGAACGCAGCCAAACAGATGATGATGTTCAATCCATTCAGCCTGATACACGCCGCCATTACTAGCAAAATTATCTTGTATAGTTTGTGCAGGATACCAGTTGACTATTTGTTCATTGATTTCATAACGTCCACCATAAAGCATATCTTTCTTTTCTTGCGTTCTTGTTTTAAGACCGGACAAGACGTGTTGAAAAAGCGTAAAATACACAGCACTTTCAGGACTTTTAATGATCATTATGGGTGCTTTCGCACGCGTCGTTAGCAATAAATTTAATCCATAATAAAGACGTTCTTGTACAGTAGCAAAACAATCAATATATGTGATTGTATTGTCGAGTGAGATATACTGAGAGCGTGCTATTTTTGGTTGTAATATTTGCCACTTTAATGGATAGTTACTCAAGGTCATGTAATATTTTTAAAAGGAAAATGAAAGAATGTGGAATTAAGTAGATTAATTGTTTTTACATGTGATATGCGCAATGCATGATGTAATCTCTCTTAGGTTTCCTGAGTGAAATCTGGTCTTTTTATTTGTATTCTTAGCTCTATTAGTTCTGCCGGTTAGTGCAGAGTGGTATTTTCATAATGCACAAGATCTTCGTATATTTATGGACGATTGAGTAAACTGTAGTTCTATGATCAGAAGGTGATATAATAGGACATAACAAAATGACATCATTAAGAAATATTAGATCCTAATATTACAATGTATTTGAGTATAACTCAAAAACTAATTGGAGCATAGTGTATCTTACAAATGATATGAGAGTGTATGTGTAGTAAGGGGTAGATGTATGAGTAATTTTGGACGTTTTTATTATTTTATACACACATCTTATAACCACGTGATGCTATTGGAAGTAAGAGTAACCTGCTATCTTGATCCAAGACATTTTATCTTCAGAGCCACACTTTTCTTCAAACGGATTATTGTTTTTTTGGACACATTTAGAACAGTGAAGATCGATTGATCGCTCTGAAAAATAATATTTGGCATAGTGTATGCTGTATACATGTTTACACAAACATCTATCTCACACTTAGTGTTGTATCGCTGCAGCGCATATTTATTATATTTATTTAGAGGAAGTTCTCATCTTTTCTACGGCCCATTCCTGGGGGGTGTAGCTTGTAATAGATAACGCATGTACATCACCTGATAGTTCTTGTTTTAATACATTATAGATTGCACGATGCCTGGTAAGTAAATTGTGATTATTAAATTTTTCACTAACAACAAACACTTTAAAGTGACTTTCGATATTCATCGATGAATGATTATGATGAGCGCTCTCATCCTGTATATCAATATATGTCGGTGAAAAGGCTGCACGTAACTTTTCTTCTATTTTTCCACGAATTATATTCATCTAGCTCTTCCATTTAGAAAAAATATTTTTATATATATAAAATATTGTTTTTTATATAAACCGCGTCTAATTTTTTTACTGTATTCTCTGAGGGTGGGGATAGGCGATTTTAATATTACAGGTCTCCATTTTTCAATGTGACAAATATATTAATCTTATGACCGTTATTATTAATCTCTCCTCGATTACCATTATGATTCATTCTAATAAAAAACAATACTTTCTGGACGCATTAGACAGATTGTACAATATTTTTAATAGAAGAATATTCAATGTTTATTATTGGTTATTATTCTGTACTTCATAAATAACTCAGTAATATTTATGTACTGTAACGATACATTAAGCTCACGCAGTGATTCCTCAATGCTATAAATATTATTCATGTAAGGTATTTAATAGTCATCGATAAAGAAAAAGAAGTGATTTAGTACAAAGTAGCATGTATTCAATCTAATATCCATATATTTGTATGGCATATCTATAAAATAATATGTGTATATTTTTTATACTGTATTACGAGAAAATAAATAAAATACCTTTTATAATACTACAGCGGTTTTTTATTTCTCTTTTTGTTTAAAGCACCGTTGTATATTATACACATTTTGTATATTGTGACTTTTTACATAAAAATTATATAATAACTCCACCAGTGCTGTGAATACGAAAAGTTAGATAATAAACTTCAACACCATACTCAGTTTAAAAATATATATTGAAAATTTTTATTATGCTCTGTTGTTGTCTTGCATAATCCAATATCTATATACAGAACATGATTATTCATTTTTAATTATTCATAGTCTAATAAATAGATTTCTGTTGACTATATATCATTCTTTTAAAAATTATAACACAGTGATGATTTTAAAACTGTAATGGCATTGATAATATGTATGAGTTGTGAATAATACGTATATCCACTGAATGATAGTGCTATCTTTCAATATTATATATGGTGCATATTGTATTTTGGTGTTCTCATGATTGATGCTATCAATAGTAATGATAAATATAGTTAGTTTATTGAAAAATTATATATCTTAAAAGATGTGCAAAGATCACGAAGCAATCACTCTAAAAATTTTTGACGATGGTATCACAATACATCAGGCAGTTATTACGACTATGTTGCAAAATCTTTTATTCTGCAGGTATGTGATGTGGATCACGAAGTGATCGCTATCATTCTACTTTTACAAAACACTGGATATCAATACACAGAATGTATGCTACTGACATATTTCTAGAAAAAAGAGGTTTCCAGTCACAGTTTAGCATTTTTGTAATAAATTCTAAAGTGTTTTGTATATTTTAAGTAAAAAGTATCTCAATTCATTGTGTGTATTAAAAAGAAAATAGTTTAATTTTTTTAAAAAACATATGGTTGTTACCGATAGGCGTTTCTAACACTCATCTTAAAAAATTTTATTCCATATTAATTTTATATTCAGTTTTTGTGTGCGAAAAAAGAGATTATATATTCAATATTTTATCATGCCAGTATGGTGAATACTAATGCAAGATGTCGTTTCTAGTTTTATGCCATTGACATTACCGCTGTGGGGAGATGTGTTAATTGAGGCATCGGCAGGCACTGGAAAAACTTTTACTATCGGATTACTCTATCTGCGTCTTTTACTGGGTTTAGGAGGAAAATCCGATTTTATACGACGATTATCGATTAAAGAAATTTTAGTAGTGACTTTTACTGAAGCTGCCACAGCAGAATTACGTGCACGTATTCGTTTGAATATACAAGAACTACGCATTGCTTGCGTTCGTGGTGAAACGCACAATCCAGTACTCGCGGTATTGATGTCTGAGATTAGTGATATACCCCAGGCTATCTCGTATTTATTAATTGCCGAGCGTAACATGAATGATGCTGTAATTTGTACTATACATAGTTTTTGTCAGCGGATGCTAAAGAGTAAAGCTTTTGAAGCTGGTGTGTTATTCCAGCACGCATTTATAGAAGATGAAACCATCTTACAATATCGAGGCACAGTGGATTTTTGGAGACGAAATCTCTACTTATTACCTCTACCTATCGCTCGTATCATTAGAAAGATCTGGTTGGGCCCAGATCAGTTATTTCAAACATTATCGCCATTTTTATGCCAAGAAGAACTCTTTATAAAAGACAAGATACATAATAATGACACTATTGAGCAGCGGCATGAAAAAATTATCACACGCATCAATATGTTAAAAAAAATGTGGCTTGATACAAATAATGTGTGTGAATTAATTGAGAAATCCGGGATTAGTCGCCGCACCTATAATAGTAAAAATCTGCCAGCTTGGTTATATAATATTACACAATGGGCGCTCTCTGAAACATTAGATTATGTTATAGCAAAAGATCTGGTGCGCTTTAGCCAGAATATATTAATAGATAAAACAACCCAAGGAGAGCCTCCGTATCATCCTCTTTTTGAGCAGATCGAGTTTTTTCTTTCAAACCAGCTATCCTTACGCCATCTGATAATTTCTCATGGACTACAGAGCATTAGAGCTTATGTCCAGAAAGAAAAAAATGCACAATCTCAGATGGGGTTCTATGATTTACTCAAACTGATGAATACTGCATTAAAAAAACCAGCTGGTGAAATATTTGCGGCGTCTATTCGACAAAGTCATCCAGTAGTATTCATAGATGAATTTCAAGATACAGATCTTCAGCAATATTGCATTTTTCGGACTTTATATTACCGAAAACCGAATACTGCGCTTCTACTAGTCGGTGATCCCAAACAAGCAATTTACTCTTTTCGTGGAGCTAATATTTTCACCTATATAAAAGCTCGCGCTGAAATTAAAAAACACTATACATTAGATATTAATCAACGTTCATCTGCAAGTATGGTGAATGCGATTAATCATTTATTTATACATCATAGTAATCCATTTTTGTTTACAGAAATACCATTTATACCTGTTAAATCAGCAAAAACAAATCATGATATGTATTTTAGCTTAAACGATATAAAGCAACCTGCTTTAACATTTTTTTTTCAATCTGGTCATCGTGTAAACCTTAATGACTATCAAGCATTTATGGCCAAACAGTGTGCAGTAGAAATTAGTCATTGGTTATCTTTGGGTAAAAATAATGCGGCTATTTTAGGTAAAAACACAATTCAACATCCAGTAAAAATTTCTGACATTACTGTATTGGTGCGTAATAAGCATGAAGCAGAATTAATACGAAAAGCGCTAGAGATCTTAAATATTCCATCGGCGTATATCTCCAATAGGGAGAGTGTGTTTACTACATTAGCAGCACGAGAGATGCTGTTGCTCTTAAAAGCTCTGTTAACACCTGAGAAAGAGTCTGTGTTTCTCAGTTGCTTAATAACTAATATATTTGGTATGAAGGTTTCGGTATTAGAGACTGTTAAGAACAATGCAGCAATGCAGAATGCCCTGATAGAGGAGTTCATGAATTACCAACACTACTGGAAAACACACGGAGTTTTACCAATGCTTCGCAAGTTAATTAAAAACAGGAAGCTAGAGGCTACTCTACTATCATTTACGCATGGCGAGCGTTATTTAACGGATCTGCTACATATAGGTGAAATTTTACAGGTACATGCTGGTAATTTCGATAATCACAACGCATTAGTACGCTGGTTGAGCAAGAAAATTCAAAAAGAAGACACTACAATATCGAATCAGCGTCTACGGGCAGAACATAATTATAACCTAATCAAGATTATTACGATTCATAAATCCAAAGGATTACAATACCCTTTAGTATGGATACCTTTTGCTGTGTCTTTTGTTCAGGCCCGTCATGCTATTTACCATGACGATAAAACATTCACTACATTGCTAGATTTAGATGCAACGCCTAATAGTATGATGCTAGCTGACAAGGAGAGATTAGCCGAAGATGTACGTTTATTATATGTCGCACTCACTCGTTCAGTATTTCACTGTAGTGTTGGTATAGCACCCTTATCTCTGAGTATACGAAAAAACACCATACAGACAGATATTCACCAAAGCGCGTTAGGTTATCTAATCCAAAAAGGAAGGATTATGGATGTGGATAGCCTTCTATCAGCGCTGACAGTTTTTAATACAGATGCAACTAAAGTGATTATATCATCAGAGGGAGAAGGTTGTCCATGGACAGATTTAAATACGCAACCAATCGCAACAACAACCTTAAGAGATAGTCCTGTATTACAGACCTTAGAAGATTATTGGCGAGTCACAAGTTATTCAGATTTGCACCAGAAATCTAGTCTTTGTCCTCTAACATTAAAGGATGCATCACCTTTAAGATCTTTAAATCTTCGTTTACCAGACCCAGTAGAAAAAAACCAACAAATATCGTCTGTGTCGCTAACTCCACATACTTTTCCGCGAGGCGTTAGGTCAGGGCTATTCCTCCATAAGCTTTTGGAAACCCTAGATGTTAATCTATTATTAAATGAAAGCTGGGTGGATAAACAACTGATGCTACAAGGGTTTAAAAAAGATTGGGGACCTATGATATTGCATTGGGTTAACAATATTTTGAATACTCCTCTGAACAATACAGGTGTTAGTTTATTCCAAATACCTAGGCAAGATAAACGGGTGGAAATGCAATTCTATTTACCGATCTCTCCTTTGATGACGGCGGAAAAACTTAATAGAATTATCAGACAGGATCCATTATCTGCCACTTGTGCTCCACTTAGATTTCATCAGGTACGAGGCATGCTGCAAGGTTTTATTGATCTAGTATTTTTCTGGAATGGGAAATATTATATTGTAGATTACAAATCTAATTGGTTGGGCCAAGAGAGCGGTTGCTATACTCAGGCGGCGATGATGCGTGCAATACAAGAGCATCGTTATGACTTACAGTATCAATTTTATATGTTGGCATTGCATCGTTATTTGCGTCATCGCCTAGTACATTATAATTATGAGCGTCATGTTGGTGGAATATTGTATCTCTTTTTGCGTGGTATAGATAATACAAATCATAGTTATGGGATTTATCAAATCCTTTTAGATTTGAGTTTCATTAATGCTCTGGATCAACTTTTTTCACATGAGGTCTAAATTTTTAAAGGTATAAAAAATTTTCTACCATCTGCTATGTATGATGACTAGATTAAAAATAACTAAGTAAATTGAATCTTTGGCGCGAGAGCGCAACATGCAAAAAATAATGCAGTGGCGCCTAATTTGGCTATCTATACGTCAAATATATACAAGTCATAATAGATTTTTATATCATGTATTGGTTGAGGAAATTTAACATGAATCAGGTTGTATCGTACAAAACCAACTTTATTCGTCAGATTATTGATAAAGATCTGGCACGGGGTATGCATGCTATAGTGCGTACTCGTTTTCCGCCTGAACCGAATGGTTATCTACATATTGGTCATGCAAAATCTATCTGTTTAAACTTTACTATTGCGGCAGATTATAAAGGCCAATGCCATTTGCGTTTTGATGATACAAATCCTGTGAATGAAAATATGGAGTTTATCGAATCCATTAAACATGATGTTACATGGCTTGGATTTCAGTGGCATGGTTCTATTCGATACGCCTCAGATTTTTTTGAGCAACAATATGCATATGCTATTGAGCTTATTAAAAAAGGCTTGGCATATGTAGATGAATTATCACCGAATCTAATTCGTGAATATCGTGGTAGCTTGACTGTAGCAGGACAGAATAGCCCTTATCGTAATCGCAGCGTGGTAGATAATCTTAAGTTATTTTCTCAGATGCGTAATGGCGACTTCTCTGAAGGTGCTGCTTGTTTACGTGCTAAAATCAATATGGCTTCTAGTTTTATGATCTTACGAGACCCAGTTCTTTATCGGATAAAATTTATCGATCATCATCAAACTGGCAATAAATGGTGCATATATCCGATGTATGATTTTGCTCATTGTATTTCTGATGCCCTTGAAGGAATTACGCATTCATTATGCACTATGGAATTCCAGGATAATCGTCGTCTATATGATTGGATTTTGAATAACATTACCATTGCTACTCATCCACAACAGTATGAATTTTCGCGCCTAAACCTTGAATATGCGATTACATCTAAGCGCCATTTAAATCGTTTAGTGACTGAGCAGATTGTAGAAGGATGGGACGATCCAAGAATGCTGACTCTGGCTGGTATGCGTCGCAGGGGCTACACTGCTGCCTCTATACGTGAATTCTGCCGTCGTATTGGTATTACTAAACAGGAAAACCTCATTGAGATAGCAGCATTAGAAAGTTGTATTCGAGAAGATCTAAATGAAAACGCACCGCGAGCTATGGCTGTATTGGACGCGGTTAGAGTTTTCATTATAAATCTCCCAGATGGATATGAAAGGATGCTAAGTATGCCGTGCCATCCCAATAAGAATGAGATGGGAACGCGTGTGGTTCCGTTTACCAAGGAGATCTATATTGATCGTTCTGATTTTTGTGAAGAACCACGCAAGAATTATAAACGTTTGATGATTGGCAAAGAGGTACGTTTACGCCATGCTTGTACCATTAAGGCAGAGAGTATAGAAAAGGATGATCTAGGTCAGATCACTTGTATATTCTGCTCTTGCGATGTTAATACCTTTAACGGCGATCCAATTGATGGTCGCAAAATCACAGGGGTGATTCATTGGGTATCCTTTCAATATGCTTTATCTGCAGAATTTCGTCTATATGAACCATTATTTACATCTGTAAATCCAGCAGCTTCAGAAGATATATTCAACACACTTAATCCAAATTCTATGATGATTCGACAAGGTTTTGTGGAAAACAGTATGCAATATGCGCCAATATCTTTAGCCTACCAATTTGAGAGAGAGGGTTATTTTTGTGCTGATAGCGTGCATTCTACTGCAAATAAGTTAGTGTTTAATCGTATTGTTGGTTTACGTCAAACTTGGTTAAACAGTAATACATAGCCACCTCTTTATACAGTTGGCGTATGATACGATGCACGCTATGTTTGTGGATGTTGTCATAGAAGCATGTATCTTGCTGGTATAAGAGCTCTATCTAGGACTTTGAATACTTCATGATTCTACTATTGCCAGTATTATATATGGTGAGCACAAACCTGTGGGAAAGTGTACATTATAAATTATGAGTTAAATGTTATTTTTTATATTGTAAAACTAAAATAATAAGTGCTGTAATAAATTTTATCAAAAAATTTATCTAGTGTAGAGCTAGACTATAAAATATATTTTTTTACCATGAATGTGTTGCAAAAAAATTTAATAATAATGAGCTATCATCTCTCGTTAGATTTTAAATATATTTTGCGGTTCTAAAACAAATGTTGGTCATAAGCAATTATGCCATATATCTATCATTAATTTGATACAAAGTACAAATATCACAAGAATGCGATTAATTACTTTGTACTAAAAATTTATTTTTACTGGGATGTTATTCCAAACAAATATTATATAGAAAACAGAACTAGAAAACAATTCTTTATAGCTACATGATATAATCATTATTACTCATAGTGTTAATACTGTCAAATACATTAGTATTAGCCAAGGATGGTTGTTAGTATTATGATCTTAATTTTCTAATCTATGTGCATAGAGTTCGTGAAGTATTTAGTATTGATGTGGAACAGATAAAAACGCATCGGACTTTAATTCTTTATAGATATTGTATTCCAGTATATTACTTATGTCTAAAGTATGACTGATGCCAGGTAAACGAAAATGACTGGGTGTAGCCCATTATTAATCTAGCATCGATTAGCATAGATACGCTGTAGTGATTGCGTGTGACTTAGCCAGTTATACGCTGGTTATTATAGATTATAAGTAATATCCTTACATGATATAAGAAAATAAAATTTTCTCATTGTTTGTTCTGTAGATATTTATCTATATGTTATATATCGAATATACAATATTCAATTATCAGTTATTTGAGAAAAATAGCAAATATGAATAACTAAGCTTTATAGTGTATAAAACATGTAGTGATTATAAGTAGCCAACGAATAGGAAAAGCATGAATGATTATAATATATTGACGAAAAGCAATAAAAATAATCTAAGTATTACAGAATTTTTCATAAGTGAATTTTGAGATATGATGAATCATATAGATTTTAGATCTGTACAAGATATAGTTTTTAAAAAATTTGTGTCTTTTGTTGTGTGTTTTCACTTAGCACGTGATGTGCGAGAATATATATAAATTTAACTAGATATAGATGTAGGATTTAAATATTACTGCTCTTACACAATTATTAAAAGATAATCTAGATCTCAAAATGAGCTAGATTAGAACTTGAATATACCTCACCATGATTTTCATCTAGTAATACATCTATATACATATTAATCATCAATCACTTCTACTTTATTGAGCAGTAGAAAATACAGTTTCAGTAGAGCTTGCAGCGCTGATATACAATAATGTCGTATATTTTAAAAAAAGAAATCTGGTAGTAAATTCAATTAAAAATTAATCACAAATACGCGTGAATAATTTTTTTATTTTATACTTTCATGTAGTTTACCGCAATACTTACGCCATAGTAGATCACGTTTTTATAGAAGAAAAATTCTCTTCTACACATCTTAAAAATATCAAGTATATCCTGGAGGACTACGGATCTTTGTAAAAACTATTAGCAACGATAAGGATCATGACTACTAATATACTGTGTCTATTTTGAATCTATGAGATTTCGTATTGAAATTTTGAGTCTTGATTTTGCACATCGGAGGATGTATGAAAACCAATCTTAGAGATCTGCTTGCATTTCCCACGTTATTTACTTATAAAGTCATAGGTTTTGCGCACGCAGATCTACCGGGTAATATAGTGAAAATTGTACAAGATCATGCACCTGGTCAGTATTTTCCCAGCATTAAAATAAGTAGCAAAAAAAACTATTATTCAATTTCTATTACTATTACTGCACACAACATACAACAAGTGGAAACGTTGTATAATGCATTAAGCAAGATTAAAGCGGTACGTATAGTATTGTAATTTCTATCGTAGAAAACTGATTGAAGATGTGATACGCGTATCTCATAAAAAAGAATGATTGAGATGCATTTGAAAATTCTATAGGATGAGGGTAGATGTAGTGTCTCTAGACACCCTTGTAATTCGACAGCTTGGTCTACAGGATTGGACGTCTGTTGTATTTGCTATGCAGCAGTTTACCAATCAACGCAATCAGATGACGCTAGATGAAATTTGGTTAGTAGAGCATCTGCCAGTGTTTACAAAAGGACAAACTAGTACCAAAGAACCTGTATTCATGCTACAAAATATTCCTGTTATGCAGAGTGATCGCGGAGGTGGAATAACCTACCATGGCCCAGGACAGCAAGTACTGTATATAATGCTGAATTTACAAAGACGTAGACTTAGCGTTCATCAGCTTGTCAGTGCTATTGAACAAACAGTCCTTACCACGCTAATTCATTTTTCTGTAAGTGCGCATCTTATATCTGGTGCACCGGGTGTGTACATAGACGGAAAAAAAATATGTTCACTTGGATTACGTATAAGAAAGGGGTGTTCATATCATGGTTTAGCTCTGAATATTAATATGGATTTAACCCCATTTCTATATATTCATCCTTGCGGCGACCATCAACTTGAGATGACTCAGTTAGCACAACAAAAACCAGACTTGACGTTGTCAGAAGTTCAGCCAGTATTAATACGTCATTTTACATCTTACTTAGCGATTAAAGATATTTTTTGGGGTAACAATACTAGTTATCTGGGTGAATAGTTGAAGAAATGGAAAAATATATCGTACACATACGCGACGCAAGTTATTAAGACAAGAGTTAATTAACATTCATTAAGACTTAGGATTTAGCAGATAATATATGCATATATTCTAAAACAATTAATGGTCAAAGAGTTATGAGGTGTACTGAAGGTTTCAAAAAATATCTGTATTTTGTTTTTAGCTAATATTAATCGGATCATACTCAATATGATCATCGATGCAGTATCATACACACTAATTCTTTAAAATTATCTTATAAATCTCTATCACTAGATATCATTCATTATTATTAGAGAGAATTTATTGCTTTATCTAGTGATTATATCCACTAAGCTATTGTAGATATCTTATAGAGCCTTTCATTGGTTTTTAATGCATAATATTTTATGAATGCTTCATTGCTTAAATTTACTATGGAATGCCAGAGAAATAGGTGTGTATTAGTTGTATAGATGACACATAATAATATTATTAACTATCGCCACCTTACACAAAACGGTGTATTTTTTCTAGCTTAAATAGAGGCTGTCAGCTTGAGTACGCAGTATTTTTTTTATTGGGGATGTTATTTTCTTTGCAAGTACAAAATCATTTATTTCACCTAATAATACAGTTTATTGACTTAGCAAAACCACTAGAGTTTTTTGTGAAAAACTCTTTTCAAATCATACGGTATCACTTGATTACATAGGATTAGTGGTAAGATGGATAATTCAATCATAAGCCAGAGTGCCCTCAAAGTAGATGATATAAATATCACAGATGGCACTCAAGACGATATGAGAATGAAAAAAAATTTATATTTTTTGCAAAAGCCTAAATGGATGAAAATTAAATTACCTACCAATTGGACTAATATTCAAAGTCTAAAAGATACAATGCGTAAACATAGTCTCTATTCTGTGTGTGAAGAAGCCTCTTGTCCAAATATTTATGAATGTTTTACCCGTGGCATAGCTACTTTTATGATTTTAGGTGCCATTTGCACTCGTCATTGTCCGTTTTGTGATATTAAGCACGGACGCCCCATGAGTCCAGATATTAATGAACCAGAGAATATAGCACGTGCTCTTTACGAGATGTCTATTAGATACGTAGTTATCACTTCGGTAGATCGCGATGACCTGCGTGATGGAGGCGCGCAACATTTTTCTGACTGCATTAATGCTATTCGTAAAAAAAACCCATCAATAAAAATTGAAATTTTAGTACCTGATTTTCGTGGATGTATGCCGCGTGCTCTTGAGATACTTAGCTCAACACCACCGACTGTATTCAATCATAATATAGAAAACGTTCCACGTATCTATAATGTAGTGCGTCCTGGTGCAAATTATAAACACTCATTAAGATTGTTAAAGTATTTCAAGGAATTGCACCCAGAAATCCCTACAAAATCTGGTTTGATGGTGGGATTAGGTGAAACAGAATCTGAAGTAACAGATGTTATGTATGATCTACGCCAAAGTGGTGTGAGCATGCTCACTATTGGGCAATATTTACAACCTAGTCACCATCATTTACCGGTGCATAGATATGTTAGCCCAGAAGAATTTGATAAAATAAAAAAAGTAGCTAGAGCGCTAGGGTTTAGTCATGCCGCGTGCGGTCCCTTTGTTCGTTCTTCTTATCATGCAGAAAAGCAGATCAAAGGGTTAATAATGACATAGGTTTCCATACAATTAAGAATAATTGGTCCTCTTGGTTATACCGTCAAAAACGTGATATAAGTAGATTGCTGCACATGCCTTTATGAAAATATTGGTATGATGTTAGTAAGCACTAAAGGTAACGATAAACTTCACAAGAACTGTAGTAGTCCTGATAATATTAAGAATACAAATATCTAAAAATAAAGACATGAGATTTGTCGCTTCTTCATCTAATGTTAATTATATTATATTAACTTTTACTACAATATTGTTTGGTATTATCTTTGGTATTATCTTTAAAGTGATTCAAGATGCTTGATGTGAGTGGTATAGGTTAGAAACCTATAAACATTACGGTGATCAATTGATGATTGCATATCATGAAAATGATATACTGATAAAGTATGATCAGATCTAGTATTAAAATATTAAAAGAGTTTATGTACCATGTAGTATAGTACATGAATCTAGAGCGTACCCTTAATATGTATCTACATGAGTCACTACACGATTGAGTGGTTGTATACTCAGTGAAGTTTTTTCTTATCAGGAATATATTTATATCTTATCATCCATAAATGAACTGTATAACATTAGCATATACGATTTAAAAAAAGAAGGTGATAGAGTAAATACGCGGTATATGTCCTTTTTCTATCGCTATTAGAATTGTATATATCATCAATAATAGCAATCGTAAGATTTTTTAAAAAACATACTGACAAATAAAACCTGCGATAGTTATACTAATGGTACCATCAAGTTTGTGATACCTTTAGTATAATGGAAAAGCATAACTAATCTAGGAAAAGGAAGAAATTACTATGCAGATGCATATAATCTATTATTTCTGTATATAATCATGCATTCTTTATCTTTACCTTGATAACTGCAAACATTAATAATGGATACAAGTATGAATCAATTAGTATACATTTTCTGTATTTGTTATGGCAAAATATAGATTTGACATAGATTGTAAAAAAATAGATGGTGTTTTATGAAAAATATGATGATAACATACTTTTTTGATGCATATCGTATTGAGTGAATATCTCAGAGGTAGATTGAAGTTACTGCATTGTATAATATATAGAAATATTGATGTTTCAATGTTTAAATTAAGGTTAATTAAGATTATAATCTTATTATAATGACTTGATTCTAAAAACGTAAGCTAGAATTTTATTCACATAAGGTTTTATCTACTATATTGTACAATAGAACAACTGTTAAGAATGTGATAAAGGTTGAATAGAAGGTTGCGAATAATTAATTAATGAAGTAGATGATATGAATCAGATTGCTGTGCTTGGCCCGCATAATTGTAATGCCGCATTTGATATTGAAAGACGTAGTCATTCTTATCCTTGGATGAAAAACATATTTTTTAGCAATCAAGGTCCGCGTTATTTAAATTTTTGTCTTATGGTTAATGGAGTAATGGCTGCTTTTGTGATTAGCCAATGGGTATTAGATGAAGCTACACTTCTCAACCTTGCAGTTGATCCTAAATTTCAAAGACATGGATTAGGGAAAGTTCTGCTTAATTATTTAATCAAAGAGCTCAAAACACACGGTGTGGGCATGTTATGACTAGAGGTACGTGCGTCAAATTATCCGGCAATAATGTTTTATAGACATTTCAATTTTAATGAAGTGTATGTTCGTCCAGAATATTATCAAACGATTAATGGAAAAGAAGATGCTATTATTATGGCTCTCACTATGTCATGTCGACTAAACATATGATCTTAAAATTAGATTGGATATTATTTGACGCAGATGATACATTATTCTATTTTTGATGCTTTTTCTGGTCTACAACAACTATTTTAAGCTATATCATAGCTCTTTCAGTTACGACGACTATGATCCCTATCAGGCAATCAATCAGACACTATGAGCAGAATATCAAAAATAGTTCTATGACTTATTAGAATTACAAGACAGACGCTTCATGCATTTTTAGCATAAGTTAAAGATTACTACAAATCAGTTAAACACAAACTTTCTTCAAATAATGGGAGACATTCGCACGCCACGCCCAGGAGCCATTGATATTTTAAATCGAATATATAGTAAAGTAAAATAGGTATTATTACTAATGGTTTTGCTATTCTGCAAGAAACACGCATCAATCGTTTTTTCGCCAAGTATGTAGCTATCCTTGTAATTTCCAAAAACCAGTTGGTTCTGCAAAGCCCAACAAAAAAATTTTCGATTATGCCTTGCAAAAAATGTCTTACCCCACACGTCGTAATGTTATGATGGTGAGAGATAATTTTGAATCAGATATTATAGGCGGTATCAATGCGGGTATGTTAACACGCTGGTTAAATCATAGTGGCACAAGGCACCAAAAAGCAATTCGTCCTTATTGGCAAGTTTCATCGTTAATAGAATTGCAAGATTTGTTAACTCTCTAGTTCATAAATTAAAAATGGAACAATATTACTGGTATAATTTGAAATTGAGGTAACTACCAGAGGCTGAATGTAGTATATTCCTCATAATACTATTATATAGTTTAGTGAATCATGTTCATGATGTACTTCATTAAAATTAGAGTTGGAATTTACAACCAATATTTTTCCGAAATACACTGTCACCGCAGTGAATACTACGCGCTATATGGTATATAGATAATTGATCTATAGATGGTTACTTGTCAATACTTGATCGTATAAAGAACAGTATTATTCGATCGATTAATCTCTTAAATTTATATTTTTATTAAGTTTACCGTATCACTGCTATTTTTATTTGTTATAAAAAACTAGTTGACGTAGAGGGCAAAAATTAACATAATACGATGTGTGATTTTTAGTATCAATACTGAAGAGTCATTTTTTAAATAAGTATTTTAGTAGTAAAATTTTAGCGCGGAAGTGGCGAAATTGGTAAACGCACCAGATTTAGGTTCTGGCGCCGAAAGGTCTGCGAGTTCAAGTCTCGCCTTCCGCACCACTGATACTTATAGGCAAGCATGTATGGGGTATAGCCAAGCGGCAAGGCACCGGTTTTTGATACCGGCATTCCCTGGTTCGAATCCAGGTACCCCAGTCATTGGACAATCTCATCTTTTCTGATTATTGTCACATCTAAAATATAGGCTACTTAGCTCAGCTGGTTAGAGCACAGCACTCATAATGCTGGGGTCACAGGTTCGATTCCCGTAGTAGCCACCAATGTATTTGGGGTGTCGCCAAGTGGTAAGGCTCTGGTTTCTGATACCAGCATTCCGGGGTTCGAATCCCTGCACCCCAGCCATGATAATTATCATATAATTCAAGTATTTGCGATCACATCTTTATTTTAATCTTGACTGGTATTACAGATATTTGTATATGTTTTAGCGATGGATAAAGAGTCTGTATGTATAGACTGCCTAGTTGATATAACATATAGAATATAATAGACCCTCATCATAATACGAGGAGGATCTATACATCATAAGTACGAGATTATATAATAATACGATTATATAATGCGTGCTTACATTCCTTTTGACAGAAATACCATAGATTCATATCCTGGCATTTTGTTCTGTTCAATCTATCTTTTCTTGTAATCTATGGCATAAATTACATACTATTTTATAGATCAATATCGATATAGGTATATGTATCCATATAATCAAGGCATGTCATAGGAAAGTATGCGCAAACTGCACTACTGGTAGTCTACTATACTCGTATAGATGTGGTATGTAACAGATATAAAAATATTGCAGGATGATGAGAAAAAACATTGATATAGTTTTGGAATGAAAAATGAAAATGTTAAATCAATTCAATAACTATTTTTATATTTTTTATATCCGTGATAATAGTAGCATTACTGCGTTTATTTTAATGCTAAATTAGAAGATAGGTAAATGATTATGCTTTTCTGATTATTAGAACAAATGATTTATATCAATCTCCATCATATGTCTGATTGGATCTATATGTGAGAGACAATATTATTTTCAGACGAAAGATATGAGCCAAGTGACGGCATGAAACACATTATAGTACGATTTATTTATTTATACTATCAGGTGCTAAATTTACACACAAGTCCTAGTGTATTTTCATAAAAATACGGACACGGTTCTAATGATTACTGTTGTAGGGGATATCTAGAACGTATAGTTGTTCATAACTATTGCTGATAATATATCCATATGACGGTGAAAAATTCTTATAAGTCTTATAATATTTTGTAAATATAAAATAAAGGTTTTTTGATTGCGGTTATCAAATGTAAATGCATTACAAAATATATCAGAGTTTATGATTTTATTGTTAGGCAACTACTATCTACATACTGTGAGATTGGATGTTAGCGGCATGACTTTTGTGATTGCTTGGATCTTTTTGAATCCGTCCCCATTTGAACCTTACCTATTGTGCATGCATATCTTTCATCATACATACGCATTATTGTTTTAGATTACACTGATCTAGTGATATGAAGATACAATGAACGCACATATGTACAGCATACACCTCTCGTTCTTCTTATTTCATAAGAAGTAATTATTTTTTGTTTATTTATAACGATTATATTTTCTGATTATATTAATTTATCTCCTGTTTGAAACTTATCATGGTAGATTTATGTTCGATTCTCTCTATTTTTATTTTTGCGAGTGAAGAATATTTGTAAATATTAATGACCTCTCCATTTTAAAACTAAAAATAAGGTGCTAGTTTTTTTAGTAACTAGTAACAACTCTTATTACACAGCTATGTAGTTTACATTTAATGTAAAATCAACAATTCCACTACATGATGTCGACCAGATGTTTAATGCCTCTCTTCATAGATAGAAAATGAGAATAACACTATTATAGACATAATGAATGTTTGTATAATATAACATGCATGTATTCATAGCAATTAAGATATGTGCTACTGCAAAACAATTACGCGACGGATATTATACAGGATACGCTGTATCTAATGTATAAGGTTATCATAGGAAATAAAATACGAGGTCAACGAGAACATATGTACTGATCAGTACGAGTATTAGTCATACTGATCACATAAGGAATTTATACTACAGGTAGAGTCAATCTAAAATAAAATACAGCTCTAAATATTACTGAAGTATGACATTAAATTTATAGAAGATACAATAAAATATTGTATATTTACTTTTCTCACATATAATTTTTGCTCTTATGTCTCGGTTAAACCTAGTTTTTTTTCTAGATAATGAATATTGGTTCCACCCATCTGAAAGTTTTCGTCCGACATGATATTCATTTGGAGTTTGACATTAGTCTTGATTCCATCAATAATTAATTCAGTTAATGCATTTTTCATGCGCGCAATTGCTACATCACGATTTTCTCCAAATGTAATGAGTTTGCCAATCATTGAGTCATAGTATAGCGGTACGCTATAACCAGCATAGACATGTGATTCCCAACGTACTCCAAAACCTCCAGGTGCATGGAAGCGAGTAATTTTTCCAGGACTAGGCATAAAAGTTTGAGCATCTTCAGCATTAATACGACACTCTACTGAGTGGCCACGAATAATCACTTCCTCTTCTTTAATGGATAAAGGATGTCCGGCCGCAATGCGTAGTTGTTCCTTAATCAAATCAATCCCAGTAATCATTTCAGTTACAGGGTGTTCAACTTGGATGCGTGTATTCATTTCAATGAAGTAAAACTTACCGTTTTCATACAAAAATTCAAAGGTTCCTGCACCACGATAACCGATATCAATACAAGCTTTTGAGCAACAATCACCAATATATTGTCTCATTGTAGAAGTAATACCGGGTGCTGGTGCTTCTTCTACTACTTTCTGATGTCTACGTTGCATAGAGCAATCACGTTCAGCAAGGTAGATGGCATTACCATGTCCATCAGCTAAAACCTGTATTTCAATATGACGTGGATTTTCCAGGTACTTTTCCATATACACCATATCGTTGTTAAAAGCTGCTTTTGCTTCTGTTTTTGTCATATTAATTAATGATTCCAGGTCTTTGTCTTTATGTACTACATGCATTCCACGACCGCCGCCTCCACCAGAAGCTTTAATCATCACAGGGTAGCCAATGCGCTTCGCGAAAGCTCTATTCTTTGCCATATCTTCAGTAAGAGGTCCATCAGAACCAGGAACTGTGGGGATACCAGCTTTCTTCATTACAGTAATTGCTGAAACTTTGTCGCCCATTAAACGAATAGTATCCGCTTTGGGGCCAATAAAGATAAATCCAGAACGTTCCATTTGCTCAGCAAAGTCTGCATTTTCTGAAAGAAATCCATAGCCAGGGTGGATAGCGACGGCACCAGTAATCTCTGCTGCAGAAATTAAAGCTGGGATATTCAAATAGCTTTTGATGGATGGCGGTGGACCGATACAGACTGTTTCATCTGCAAGCAACACATGCTTTAGGTCACGGTCTACTGTAGAGTGGACTGCAACTGTTTTAATTCCAAGCTCTTTACAAGCACGTAAAATACGTAGCGCAATTTCACCACGGTTAGCAATGATAATTTTATCCAGCATTGTTAGCCTCGTTATTCAATGACGAGCAATGGTTCATCAAATTCAACAGGTTGACCACTTTCCACCAAAATTGCTTTTATAACACCAGACTTTTCTGCTTCAATGTGATTCATCATTTTCATTGCTTCTACAATACATAAAGTATCACCAGGGTGGACTGTCTGACCCACTTCCACAAAAGCTTTTGCGTCAGCACTTGGAGTGCGATAGACAGTACCAACCATGGGTGATCGTACAATATAGCCTTCTAATTCTTGTTCTTGAGGTTGAGGTGCAATGAACGTTTCTGGTATGGATGTAGAAATAGAGGGTGTGTCTTTTCCTACACATGGTTGTTGTACAATTGATGTTGCGTGATTGTGCTGAAGAGTAGTATAACTGGTACCCTGTATCGTGCGGATGATACGTACTGACGCTTCACTTTCAGTGATCTCTAATTCAGAGATGCCTGATTCTTCTACTAATGCAATTAGTTTTTTAATTTTACGAATATCCATTAATTTTATTCCATACTTAGCTTAATCAGAAGGTAGTGGCATTGTACTACGCTTGATCGTTGGATCAAGTTAGGAGGTATCTGTTAAGGATTAGCGTTCGACTCTCATTATGCAAGAGGGTTACATATACGTTTGATGTTGAATATAGACTTAGTAGGTTCACATGTATCACAGATGTAAATGAATGTTTTCTATCCACGTAGTGGATATCAAGTAATATTTATATGATATGGTTGCATGCATCATGGATGCATGACAATATTACCCATATTATTTTCACCTCTATTTATTTATACTACTTAGTCGAGTGTTAGCTAGATTGTACTTAGTTTTTATAGGTTTTCTGGAAAGAACATTAGTGATTTGTGCAGAGATTAACTCTGTGCTTCACAATATATCACTGTCTTAATGTTCTGATACGTACTATAGTAGAGTTATTTGAAATATTGGCCACATCATATATCATTTATTGATCATATTTTTGCCATGATCTATGATTATTCAACTATCGTACAAAATACATTGCTAAATCAATTTTGTCACTCTTTCCGCCAAAATTTACGGATAAGCTACATAAAATATAGATTTTTATCCATGTTTATTCGATTCTGGTCAGTATATTCTTACAATACTACTATAATTAATTAGATGGTTTGAATGTTCCAATAAGAAGAACTCATAAATAGGTTGTTTGAAGGGATGGTAGCACACAATAATATTCATCTACATACATTAAACTAAGACTAAAAGCACTCAGATTATATCTTTTATTCATCCAGCAAATAAATAGCATATACCTAAGAGTAGCACTGATAGATTGGTCACTCTCTTATGTAGAGGATATTAGCTATACATTATTGTATCTAATTTTATTTAATTTCATGCAACTGAACACAGTAGTTTTAGAGGCAGTTGATCAACTTGTATAACCTTAAATGATGCACAGATTATATCTTATATGTATTTATGCAAAAGAGTTAGTCTTTTTTTTAAATGCAGTGTAATTATCTGTATATACAGCAGAATTGCATCGACAATAACATTCCTAAAAAAAGAGTGGTGATTAGTGTAAGACAGGCAAATTCTTAATCACATACTATAGTTTTTGGAATCTTTGGTAACCAAGTAATCACGAGGATAAATCATAGTTTTCAGACGTAGCACGTCTGAAAGATCTTTTGGGAATGGTAAAATTATTCATAGTACATGTCATTGATGCTAAAGCGATATCATTTTTATTTTTACTCAAGTAGTTCTTAATAATTTCTATTCAGAAAAGTATCTTTAATACGGTCTCAATCCCTATACCATCATTGGTTATTTGGATGGTTACGTAAGATTTGCATCAGTGTTTGTATGGACATTATTTATTAAATAGATTATATATTCCGTAAATATCATGCAGAACCTATAGTTTGATCCATGCGTATGAAAATCAGTATTAGCAAATTTTTCACCAAAAGTACAGAGTCCATAAGTTGAGTGGTTTTCCAAAAATTTTGTATGCAATGCTTTTCAAATAGATGTTGTAAGTATACAGGCGATCCTTCAAGCGGTTAAGAAAATAAAATACTTATAGTGTTTTCTCATTGAGAAGCACGAAACGATATATAAAACCGCTACGGTTTTACTGCAATGTATCAATACACTTAGCCAATAGCTTTACTTAGGTGTGTGCTCTCTAGGAGGTGTAATGATATTACCAGTAATAAAAAAATGCATAGCCTGTTTTTTCACGTTAGTTCTGAGTGGTGGTGTACAGGCGACTGTATTACTAAATAGCTCTTATGATGTTTCACGAGAACTATTTTTAGCCCTAAATATTGTTTTTGAAAAACAGTGGGCTCAAATGTATCCTAATGATATTTTAACCATTAAACAGTCTCATGCAGGTTCGTCAAAACAAGCGCTGTCTATCTTACAAGGATTGAAAGCAGACGTGGTTACTTACAATCAAGTTACTGATGTGCAAATTTTGCACGATAGGGGTAAGCTCATCCCCTTCAACTGGCAAGAACGTCTGCCAAACAGCAGCTCACCATTTTATTCTACAATGGCATTTTTGGTGCGAAAAGGTAACCCAAAAAATATCCAAGACTGGCAGGATCTAGCACGCAAAGATGTGAGATTGATTTTTGCTAATCCGAAAACATCTGGAAATGGACGTTATGCTTGGTTAGCTGCATGGGGCGCGGCTAATCTCACGAATGGTAATAATACATTACAGACTAGAAAATTTATGACACAGTTACTACACAATGTGGAAGTATTTGATACAGGTGGACGCGGTGCTACAACAACATTTGTTAGTCATAGAATAGGGGATGTATTAATTAGTTTTGAGTCGGAAGTTAATACTATTCGCGATCGATATGCGCAGCAAGGTTATGAAGTTATCGTACCAGCTACTAATATTTTAGCAAAATTTCCTGTTACCTGGATTGATAAAAATCTCACTCAGAACCATACCGAAAAAGCCGCAAAAGCTTATCTACATTATTTATACACACCCTCCGCCCAAAAAATTATGACACATTTTTACTATCGCGTTAATAATCAGCGCTTAATGACAATTAACAAAGATCGTTTTCCATATACTAAATTTTTTGCGATAGAGAAAATGTTTGGTAGTTGGGATCGCATAATAAAAATGCATTTTTCTAGCGGCGGCGAACTAGATCAGCTTTTATCAGAGAGGCATGAGTAATCATGTTAGTCACACAAAGAAAAAAAGTATTACCAGGTTTTAGCATAAGTCTTGGTAGCAGCTTATTTTTTACCTGTCTAATTATATTATTACCAATTAGTGCTTTGCTGATGCAGTTATCGCAAATGACTTTAGAACAATATTGGGAGGTGATTACCAATCCACAAGTAGTGGCCGCATATAAAGTAACATTGATATCTGCTGGAGTTGCATCTCTGTTTAATGCATTTTTCGGAATGTTAATGGCTTGGATTTTAACGCGTTATCGTTTTCCTGGGCGTATACTTTTAGATGGTCTCATTGACCTTCCTTTTGCTCTTCCTACCGCTGTTGCTGGTCTTACGTTGACTGAATTATTTTCTGTTAATGGCTGGTACGGGCATTGGTTGGCGTCTTTAGGTATCCAAGTCTCGTATACTTGGCTTGGTATTGCGCTTGCAATGGCATTCACTAGCGCCCCTTTTGTTATACGCACTGTGCAACCAGTACTAGAAGAATTGGGGCCAGAGTATGAAGAGGCAGCTGAAACACTTGGCGCCTCACCCATGCAAAGCTTCTTGCGTATTATATTACCGGAAGTAGGACCTGCATTGCTCGCTGGCACAGTACTATCTTTTACACGTAGTTTAGGTGAATTTGGTGCAGTTATTTTTATAGCTGGAAATATTGCCTGGAAAACTGAGGTGACATCTTTAATGATTTTTGTTCGTCTACAGGAATATGATTATCCAGCGGCTACCGCAATTGCTTCAGTCATTTTAATTGCCTCATTAGTGCTATTATTCACGATAAACATCTTACAAGGCCGCTTTGGTCGAAGAATTGGAGGACACTAATGCCGGAAATGAGCGAAGTTCTCAGCATAGAGCATTCGTGCATTCACCAGTGGAATCAGCGGGTGCTAATAGGTATAGGGGTAATAATTTCTCTATTTTTATTAGTGATACCACTCATGGTAATTTTTCTTACTGCTTTTTCTGAAGGACCGAGAATACTCTTCAGTAATCTGCAGGACGCGAATATGCTGCATGCTATTGGTCTAACCTTATTAATTTCTTTCATTGTAGTACCGATCAATGTGATATTTGGAACATTATTAGCTTGGTTGGTGGCGCGATTTACATTTCCTGGTCGACAATTATTGCTAACGTTGTTTGATATTCCCTTCGCCATTTCACCTGTTGTTGCAGGATTAATGTATTTGCTATTTTGGGGTATTAACGGTCAATTAGGAGGATGGCTGAATGCACATAATATTCAGTTAATGTTTTCATGGAAGGGCATGGTACTCGTCACGATTTTTATTACCTGTCCATTTGTTGTACGTGAATTAGTACCCATGATGTTGAGTCAGGGTAAGAATGAGGATGAAGCAGCAGTGCTATTAGGAGCACGCGGATGGAAGATGTTTTTTCGCGTCACCTTACCAAACATTCGTTGGGCTCTGCTGTATGGTGTGGTTTTAACTAATGCACGTGCTATTGGTGAATTCGGTGCAGTATCAGTGGTATCAGGATCCATACGTGGTGAAACTTACACTTTACCATTACAGGTGGAAATGTTACATCAGGACTGTAATGATGTTGGTGCTTTTACAGCAGCCGCTCTTTTAACTATCATGGCAATATTTATGCTGTTGATCAAAAGCGCGCTGCAATGGCGACTTAAAAGACAAGTTCAAAGACACGCGTGGGAAAAGGGACATTATGAGTATTGAAATTGTCAATATTAATAAGTTTTTCGGTCAGACAAGGGTATTGAACCACATATCTCTAGATATTACCTCTGGAGAACTTGTAGCGTTATTAGGACCTTCTGGTTCAGGCAAAACCACACTACTTCGAATAATTGCTGGATTAGAACATCAGAATAGTGGCCGTCTGAGTTTTCATGGCAACGACGTTAGCCAGCTACATGCTCGAGATCGTCAAGTAGGTTTTGTTTTCCAACATTATGCACTGTTTCGGCATATGACAGTATTTAATAATATCGCCTTTGGTTTACAAGTTTTACCAAAGCGCAAACGTCCTACCGTGATTGAAATTAAGAAAAAAGTCAGACGTTTATTGGATATGGTACAATTAGGACATTTAACCACACGTTTTCCGGCTCAGCTTTCAGGAGGACAAAAGCAGCGCGTAGCTCTAGCTCGTGCTCTAGCAGTAGAACCGCAAATTTTATTACTGGACGAACCATTTGGAGCGTTGGATGCTCAAGTACGCAAGGAACTACGTCGCTGGCTGCGACAGTTACATGAAGAATTGCAATTTACGAGTGTATTTGTGACTCATGACCAGGAAGAAGCGATGGAGGTTGCAGAACGTATAGTGGTTATGAATCATGGTAGTATTGAACAAGTTGGAACACCAGATACAGTATGGCGATTTCCAAAAACTAGGTTTGTTCTAGAATTTCTTGGAGAAGTTAATTGTGTTCATGGGACAATTACTAACTCCACAATAATAGTGGGAGGCTATCATTGGGCATTAACTAATGCCACCTCATATGAAGGAAACATTGAGCTCTTTCTACGTCCATGGGAGATAGAGTTAAGCCTCCAGAGCACCGTGGAGATACCTTTGCCTGCTATTATATTGGAGGTGAGTCCACGTGGCCATTACTGGCAAGTCATACTGCAACCGAACGGATGGCAAGTTAATCCTCTTAGTGTAATTATGCAACATGGACATATTTCACCAACACGTGGTCAAGCTTTGTTTGTGGGTTTAAAAAATGCACGCTTGTATCATGGCGATACAGCATTATATGCATACTAGATGTTTAACACTGAATATCTCAAAATTTTTCTATAAGATTGCTAGATGTGTTTAAGAACCGTTCATTCTCTTAGTGTGTCTCTGATAGCATTTCAATAAAATAGATATTAAGTATATTTTATGTACACAATATAGAGGATAGAGAACCACTCTATGTCACAAATACTATAATCGTAGCACTAGTTTAATCATATTAGGATCAAAAAACAATAATTAAGATCCAATTACTGACATAGTCATTGACATTTATGAATTTTATTCAATGCATTCGTGTGGCTTCTGTAAATAAAAGAATTTTCAGCATAGGGCTCGTAATTATAAATGGTATACATTAACTGTCTACCTCAAAATGGACACTCGCATGCATTAAATATCTTTTGGTGTATTTTATTCAATCATTTCAAAATAAAATTAATGCCTTGCGATTATATATGTTCTGTGCTGCTGATGATGGAGAAGCGTCTTAGGATCATTTCAGTTACGATGATGTACACATCAAAAAAATATTCATTTAAGGCACTAAGTAATTGTTTTTAGATTTTTATAGATGAGATATGTTTTAAAAAAAACTACATACTACGAGTAGTTATACGAATCTTGTACTACATAGTATGCATATTTTCAATTCTACACAACATCGTTTCTAGTTAGCGTGTAGATTCACTATGCGAGGTAGTATATGATGATGTATATCAATATATTCTACTATAACACTATCAATCAGTATTCCTGAGTGATTTTCCAGAGATATTATGTCCGGTATTTCACTAGAGTATATATATTATATGATTAGAAACAAAGCACATATCTTATTGATGAGAGATAGGTAAGAGCTATGGATTACGTCATATGCCCTTCTGGATTATGTATACATAAAGATGAGGTATAATTAGAAAGGAATACCTATGCGTACTAAATATTGCGGGCATCTGAACTATGCTCATGTTAGTCAAAAAGTTACACTCTGTGGCTGGGTACATCGTTATCGCAACTTAGGAAACCTTATTTTCATAGATATGCGTGATCGTGAAGGCATTGTACAGATTTTTTTTAGTGTAGAAAACAAGAAAGTCTTTTCTCTAGCTTGCGAATTACGTAACGAGTTCTGCATCCAAGTCATGGGCATAGTCTGCAAACGTACTGAGAAAAACCAAAATAAAACTCTATTAACAGGTGATATTGAAATACAGGCTACATATCTCTCTATTATCAATCGTTCTGAGTCATTGCCACTGGATTTTAGTAATCAGAACAGTGAAGAGGTACGTTTAAAATATCGATATCTTGACCTACGTCGTCCAGAAATGGCTTATCGTCTAAAAGTTCGTTCTATAATTACTAGTTTAGCACGAAGATTTCTAGATGAGCTGGGGTTTCTTGACATTGAAACACCAATGTTAACTAATATAACCCCTGAGGGGGCTCGTAACTATATAGTACCCAGTCGTTGCCATATAGGTAAATTTTATTCTCTACCACAATCACCGCAAATTTTTAAGCAAATATTAATGATTTCTGGAGTTGATCGTTATTATCAGATTGCCAAATGTTTTCGCGATGAAGATCTTCGTGCAGATCGTCAGCCTGAATTCACGCAAATCGATATAGAAGCTTCATTTATTACTGCACCTGATCTTAGAGATATGATGGAGCGTTTAGTTCGTGCTTTGTGGTTAAAGATTAAATCAGTGGAACTCGGCTCTTTTCCAGTGATGACTTATGCTGAATCAAGGCTGCGTTATGGTTCTGATAAACCTGATTTGCGTAACCCTATGGAGTTAGTGGATATTGCTGACTTAATGCAATCTATAAATATTAAGATGTTTTCGGAATCAGCTAATGACAAAAATAGTCGTGTAATATCCTTATGCGTTCCAGGGGGGGCGAGTCTGACTCGCAAACAAATCGATGGTTATATACAATCAGTAAAAAACGATGGTGTTAAAGCTGTTTCTTGGATTAAATTAAATCAGCGGGATAAAGGTCTTGAAGGTGTGACTGGTCCTCTATCGAAATCGATGATGACAGAGGTGATGGAAGTGTTATTCAATCGTGTGAAGGCCTCTAATGGAGATATTATTTTTATTGCCGCAGACTATAACGAGATAGTCACTGACGCATTAGGGGTATTACGCATACGAGTAGGTCATCATTTACAAATTACGAACACATGTGAATATAAACCACTATGGATTGTCGATTTTCCGATGTTTGAACATCATTGCAAACGTGGGTTCACCGCTATGCATCATCCTTTTACTGCCCCTAAGGTAGGATCGATCGATCAGTTAAAAGAAAAACCAGATTCAGTTATTGCCGATGCATATGATCTTGTGATTAATGGTTATGAGGTGTGTGGTGGTTCTGCACGTATTAGCAACTTGAACATGCAAATTGCAGTATTTGATACATTAGGTATTTCGAGGGAAGATCAAAGCCAAAAATTTGGTTTTTTTCTAGATGCATTAAAATTTGGTACTCCACCTCACGTTGGATTAGCTTGTGGGCTTGATCGCCTAGTTATGTTATTAACTGATTCAGATAACATACGAGATGTTATTGCATTTCCTAAAACTACCTCTGCGGCTTGCCTTATGACAGAGGCTCCAAATATAGTTCATCAAAAGTCATTACTAGAATTAGGCATTACTATGCATATAAATTAAATAACTACCATACAAAACAAAGCTATTTATAAATTTGAGTAAAATAGCATCTTTATAACTTATGCATACTGATAGTATCATGCAACTTGCCTGTGATAACTAAAACTAAATCATAGAGCTCTAGTATGAAGGCATTAAAAATAATTGCGGTATTGAACATGTTAGCACGACGTATAGATACTCTTCTAAAACATAGAGATGTACTCTAAATACTATTGATATATTAATGGATCAGCAGAGTAAAATATAAAACATGTTCAATGATGTTAACGATATTACTACTTCTTATTCTGTCAATAGACATTAAACTGATTTATGGTGTTATAGAGTATCTATAATTGTAAAGTAACATATTAGATCAAACGGCTGATCACTGAATAACCATAAAGTAATTTCAGAGATTAGGATAGCTCATATTGAGTGAGTGCATACGTAAAATCTACTTAATATTATAGTATGCAGCATAGTGATCTTTTAGATATTTGAAATAGTATGCAAATAGTTAGTGAGTGCCTTACCACGATAGTAGTCATGATTAAAATTTTTATATCTTGACCAATAATTATTTATATCTCCAACGAGTGCCGTCTCTGGTGTCTTCGAGAAGAACACCCATATCATTCAAACGCTGACGTGTCAAATCAGCTTTTTCCCAATCCTTTGTTTGGCGCGCATGATCACGTATGTGGATAAGTGCTTCAATATGAGATATGGAATTATATCTAATATTGAGGTTGTTGCTTTTAAAAAATGTCTCTGGATCTTGTTCGAGCAACCCCAAGACGCGGCCCAATAAACGTAAACGCATAGCTAAACTATTTGCTATTTTCGGATAGCGCTCTTTGTTGCGATTAATTTCATGTGCTAACTCAAATAGTATTGCACAGGCTGTGGGAGTATTAAAATCATCATCCATAGCCGCACAAAAACGGATTTCAAACTCTTTACTCTCGCAGGTTAGCGCACAGACACCTGTTTGGTAGAGCGCAAAATACAGACGCTCTAGTGCCGTACGTGCTTGTTTGAGGTTATCTTCATTATAGTGAAGCTGACTGCGATAGTGACTAGAAAGTAAAAAATAGCGCACAGATTCTGAATCGTGCTTTTCTAAAACTTTACGTATAGTGATAAAGTTGTTTAACGATTTAGACATTTTTTCTTGGTCAATATTTACTATTCCAGAATGCATCCAGTAGTTGACATATGGAGCATCATAGGCGCAGGTAGACTGCGCTCTTTCATTTTCGTGATGAGGAAAAATTAGATCGGATCCACCACCATGGATATCACAATATTTACCTAAATGCGCGTAATTCATTGCAGAACATTCAATATGCCATCCTGGTCGACCGCAGCCCCATGGAGAAGGCCAGGAAGGTTCCCCTGATTTACATAACTTCCATAATGCAAAGTCCATAGGATTACGTTTATTCTTCACAATTCCGGCTATCCGTGCACCAATCTGTAACTGCATTAAATTTTGTTTTGATAGCAGACCATACATTGGGTCTTTTTCAACAGAAAACAGCACATCCCCATTACGAGAAATATAGGCATATTCTCGATTCATCAGTCTTTTAATTAAAGTAATCATTTCTATGATATGCAATGTAGCGCGTGGTTCCTGATTAGGCGATAAAATATTCAATCGCGCAAAATCTTGATGTATTGTATCAATTACATATGTGGTCAAAGACGTGATACTCTTCCCATCATGATCAGCACGTTGAATGATTTTATCATCAATATCTGTAATATTACGTATATAATTTAGTTTATAACCACTATATCGTAGGTAACGCGCGATTACATCAAACGCTGTAAATGTTCTACCATGACCAATATGACAAAGATCATAGGCCGTCATTCCACAAACATACATATTAACCATACCAGTACGAATAGGTTGAAATACCTCTTTAGTACGACTGAGGGTATTAAAAATTTTCAACATAAAAGAGTCCATGCTAATGCAGTAAAAAGAGAGAGTATAATATTCAAAGTGCCTAACAAAGTCTAACTAATGATATTTTAGAGAAATAAAAATAAATAACATCGATGCACTGACCTTTTCATAATGCGTGATTAGAAATAAGAAAAATAAAAGAAAAATATCATTGTATATAAGAACGATTATATCGCTACAGAGTCACAACAAGTAGATTACGTTTTCTGCTGATGCTAAAAAGATAGGTATAAACATTTGTATTGCTAATAAAATTAGAATCCAATCAATTATTTTCATATACACACTATGTGTATCTTAAAACTCATTTTAAGCAGACAAACATGAAGTTAAAGTTTATACATAAAGGATGTTCGGTTGCGTGTGATATAGCAACTTTAATGTGTGTTTTCCGTATGACAGCAGAATTCTTGACAAAAATATATCGCATTTACATCTATTATCCATATGTTAACCACCGAATGCTATTCCTCACGACTATCCAAACACTTAATAAATAATATTTATTACTAAAAATTTATAGTCTGTACTCACGAAGGTAATTGAGTAAATATTCTAACTGTAGGTTAACATAATTAATGTGCATGCCACACTATAATGGAATTCATCAAAATATTTTTGCATAAATAATAAAGTTGTCTCGGATATTTTCATATAGATGGTTCTCTATAAACTCTAAATGAGCAAGAATCTATGTCTAAAACGCTATTTATTTCCGACCTTCACCTCTGTGATAAATCACCACAAATTACTGCTGCTTTTTTATATTTTTTACGTCATGAGGCGCAATATGCTGATGCACTGTATATTCTTGGTGATTTATTTGATTCATGGATTGGCGATGATGATATAAGTCCATTACATGATCACGTAGCCTGTATGCTGCGCAGGTTGTCTGTTCGCTGTCATTTTCTGCATGGTAATCGTGATTTTTTATTAGGAAAAAGCTTCGCGCGTCGTGCAGGGATGTATCTCATGCCTGATGCAAGTATTTTGGAGCTGTATGGGCAGCGTGTATTAATTATGCATGGTGATCGACTATGTACTCGCGATATCATATATCAAACATATCGTAAGTATATACAAACGTATTGGCTAAAAAAGTTATTTCTAAGTTTGCCACTATATACACGCAAGCGTATTGCACTTAAACTAAGATCCCATAGTCAACAGGCGAATACTAGTAAAGACATAGGTATTATGGACGTGAATCCTCACACAGTCAGTGATCTTATGTGTAAAAACCAGTCATTCATGCTTATCCACGGGCATACTCATCGTCCAACTATACATCAATTTAGCATTAACGGACAACCAGCTCAACGATGGGTTTTGGGGGATTGGTCTCAAAAAGGGTCAATGATTAGCGTAAACCATAAAGATATACAGTTTATTACTTTTTCTTTATAAAGAAACACACTGTGTCATTCTATATCACTATTTTGTAATGCAGCTATGTGTCTTACACTAGCTTAACGCAGAAATTTGAGTAACCTTTCGTATCGACGCAATCAATTTCCTTCAATTATAAGAGTAATTACGGTAACAATTACAGGAGTGACTTAGTATGTCAACTAAAAGACACATGACATCTATTGCAATTATTATGGGTTCTAAAAGTGATTGGTCTACTATGCAACATGCTGCAGAAGTTCTCAATCATTTAGGTGTTTTGTTTCACTGTGAAGTGATATCAGCTCATCGTACACCTCAGAAATTGTTTAAATTTGCGGAAGAGGCTGAAAATAATGGATACCAGGTTATTATTGCCGGTGCGGGAGGGGCAGCACACCTTCCAGGCATGTTAGCTGCTAATACATTAATTCCAGTATTTGGCGTACCTATACAGAGTTCTGTCCTAGGAGGGGTAGATAGTTTATATTCTATCTTACAAATGCCATGTGGTATACCAGTGGGTACATTAGCAATTGGCTCAACTGGGGCAACTAACGCAGCTATTTTAGCTGTCCAAGTACTTGCGCTACACAATGACTCCTTAGCTAAAATATTAGCTAATTGGCGTAAGAATCAGACAGCTGAAGTATTAAATCATCCAGACCCAAGGGAATAAACATGAAACTAGTCTATGTCTTAGGAAATGGTCAATTAGGTCGCATGCTACGCCAGGCCGGTGAGAAACTTGGATTCACAGTTTATCCCATTGGGCTAGATGCTGATCCAAAGACATTGCTGGTTGCAGAATGTGTAATTACTGCTGAAAGCGAAGAATGGCCGGTAACGGAATCTACTCGGGTGCTTTCTAAGCATAGCGCGTTTGTAAATCGCGATATTTTTCCGATTTTAGCAGATCGTCTAACACAAAAACAACTCATAAATAAATTAGGAATAAGCACTGCGCCCTGGCAACAATTGATGTGTACGAAGCAATGGAAACAAATCTTTTCTTCTTTTGGTAAGCTTGTAATTGTTAAAAAGCGCATCGGCGGATACGATGGGAGAGGTCAGTGGCAGATATGCGCAGATAAAGAAAATATTCTACCACACGGTTGTTATGGAAAGTCTATTGTAGAGAAAATTGTCCACTTCTCTAGTGAGATGTCTCTTGTTGGTGCAAGGGGTTATGATGGCAGTATGGTATTTTATCCGTTAACTTATAATTTTCATCAGGATGGTGTATTACGCGTGAGTGTTATGTTATTAGATCGCCATACACAACAGAAACAAGCTGAATATATGTTATCAATGATTATGCGTGAATTAAATTATGTTGGTGTTATGACCATGGAATGTTTTGTTGGACCAGAAGGTTTAGTAGTTAACGAAATAGCACCGCGTGTTCATAATAGCGGACACTGGACACAAGATGCTGCTTCTATTAGTCAATTTGAGTTACATTTACGAGCTATTCTGAACCTTCCATTACCCACTCCAGTTATAAATATGCCAGCTGTAATGCTTAATCTCATTGGAATTGATGCTTGCATGGCATGGCTTATAGAGCCACGTGTGCACTTACACTGGTATAATAAAAAAGTAAGATTTGGTCGTAAAGTTGGTCATCTCAATTTAGTGGACATCAGCACATCAGCTATTAGTCAAGCATTAAGCACATTGGGTCCACTGCTTCCATCAGAATATATGAGGGCTATTAGTTGGGCGCAGAGAAAGCTAAAAAGTGATTAGATATATTTAAAAATAACAATGTGATACGTAACTCCCCTATCTAACCTATAGTACTGAAATGCTGTTATTAATAATTCATATTAAATCGTGGAGATAGATTTTTATGTGTGGCAAAAATAATACTTGCACTACGAATAATACCAAAGTCAACTTATATACCTGTGCTGTATGTGATAATGTTTTACATGTTACTAACAATAACATGTATCTCTATCAATAAAAATATTTAGATACTAATCTATCTTCTTTCTTTTTCGTCTAAAAAATAATACGTAAGGTTATTAATATCATTATATTATATATATCAATATTAAAACTAATCACACAAGGTACTCAGCACAGTATAGAGAACAGAACTAATGATATATCTATTGAATCTGCGAGGAGGTTCTATCGACTAGACTTCTATAGTATGAGTATACGTTATACGATGGAGTGCTAGGTATATATGTTAAAACAGCCCATCCCTTATAAAGGCTAAGTTTAATGTCATTACAATGTAGGTACACAGCTTTATGACAACCTTGGTTATTCAGTTTTTTTAGAAATGTCCTTTACTTGCATCTTACTGTAAATCTAAACCATTATGATCATCTTGATTAAGTTACTATTTTTTGTACATGTCAACGAAATGAGTATATCATCTCATAAGATGTATATAGGAGTATGCTGACTATCCAAGAGATACACATCAAGTAATAAATTAATCTCTAATTAGAGATCAGACTTTGTTTTGATGTGATATATATAACGTAAATCACAATATCAAAATTACTATCATATGACGTTTTATATACCATATAAACTTTCAATAAAGATAAGTGACATTAAAGTTAAGTATGACTTACAAATAATACATTTCTTGAGACTCCTCTCAATGTGATAGTTATAACAGCACGATAATTATTTTTTATAAATATATTGCTTGAGCTGCTCAAATGGTCATCGAATCAGCATTCTACATACGACTATTAGTTGATATTCAGCGCTAGATCATGTTGATATGGAATCAATAATAGTCGTAAAATCAATCACACTATCTGTGCGTGTGCGTGTGCGTGTGCGTGTGCGTGTGCGTGTGCGTGTGCGTGCACTGATAATACTTCTATATTCAGAATTTTGATATTGCATAGACGTGCCATATGATTAGACTGTGTTTTATGTAATAGATACCAACATATATATTCTATCTAGATAAATTTGTAGATCATGCTGTTTCCACATAAGTACAAATATTTTTCAGATGGAATGACTCTTTCTGCTGCTTGATATATATGAAATGGTTTTATTTGTAGCATAGTTTTACCATGATGTTGATCCTGTTAGGTCATGTATTTTTTTACACTCAACACACATTGGTGCTGCTTTTCAGTCAATATATAGGTTAATAATATTAATTATTAGCATTTTGTATAATTAGTAACTCAAGTATCACTTAGATCTCAGATGGCAGAAAGGATTTTGTGTTTTGATTGAAGCGCAAAAAGAGTAACATATGATATCAACTGGCAGTTTTCTTGAGTCATTTATTTTTCACAATAGACATAGAGCGGAGATAATTATCTGAGATTCCTTATAATATCAATCGATATATACTGGTGCCATCTATGACTGCATAGTTTATAGTTAATACAGTTGTATCTATAACCAAATCACGGTAAAAATTGCATGACATGTGATGCACATTACGTATTTCTGTTATCAATAGAATATTGGATGTCTTCAAAAATATATAAAATATAAATCCATGTGTATTATTGTGCAGTTCTATTAACTTATTAGACTATAGATTATAACGCTTATTTTAATTAGTAATGGTTTTTTATGGTAATAAAATAATACCGTGAACTTCTTATGAGGAAGATACAATGTACACGATACTTCTATTGGTCAATTAAATGATTTTCAAACCACCTCTATCATCATATTTCACCATTTGAACGCACTAATAAAACCGAATATTGGAGTACATTATCATGGATAATATAGACATTCCGTTACAATTTACTGATTCTGCAGCTAATAAAGTTAAAAAATTACTGGTTCATGAAAATAATCCTAATCTTAAGTTACGTGTATACATTACCGGTGGTGGTTGTAGTGGTTTTCAATATGGATTTACTTTAGATCATCAAAGGAATATCGGTGATATAACTATTGAAAAATTAGGTGTATTTTTGATTGTAGACCATATGAGTTTGCAATATTTACTCGGAGGCTCAGTGGATTATACTGAAAATCTTGAGGGATCACGTTTTTTTGTGAAAAATCCGAATGCAAAAATTACTTGTGGATGTGGTGCTTCTTTTAGTTTGTAATTATATGATCTTACCATAGCTATCAATTGATACAAACATAAGCAATGACATAAGAGTATCGGTATCCATAACACTGAGGCATATTTTTTTCATAGAGACAATCAATTAACATTAAATATATTATTTACAGTGTGTTTTATCGCAAGATCCAGTACATCATATATCATTATTAATGTATATTAGTACTTCAATACATGACACGATTGCATGTTATATACTGAATATTTCAGTGCTATTTGTATTACAAAAGAGGCTTTAGGATCACAATAAAAAATTATTAATATTTGTAAGTTTCAAGTACACTGTGTTATTGGAAAAAACACAGCACTCATAAGTGCCAAAATACTTTATGGTGCTATAATATATAATAGAACAATCACTCCACTTAATATAACAATATATTATTCTAACATAACTGTAAAAATTTTAATATGGTATATAATAAGCTAGTCTAGATAATGTGTGCTTTTTAACTATGGTAGAGTAGTACTCTACATCATCAACGTTCTTAATGTTGTTTAAGCTAAAAATGTCATGCTATTGACGCTAATCATTGTGCTCAATCTAACAATAGTCACATGTTTTTAGACTGTACCTAAAATATAGAAATTTTTTAACTATATACGACAAACTGGATGGTATAGTTCAAGTATGTATTTGCAATTCAGTTTTGTTTTATAAAGCGATAAGAAGAAAATTGTGATAAAAGTATGATCACCAAAGTATGATCACAAATCAGGAAACATCTGATATTATAAAACGTAAAGGTTATTTTCATGGGTTGTCATATAACACCATCAACCTTGGTTCATTACCCTAATGTTACATTATTACAAGATTATAGTAGGACTGCTAATGTCGCAATTACCAATTGTTTTAAAAGGTAGTAGTTTTACACTTCCCGTACTGCATTTACATGATACCAATCCCCTAGTTATACGCAAAGCGCTTGAGGATAAATTTAGCCATACTCCTGATTTCTTTAATCATGCAGCCGTTATAGTCAATGTAGCAGTGTTAACCAGTGAAGTTGATTGGTATCGCATGCAAGAGGCTATTGTATCTACCGGTGTATTTATTGTTGGCATTAGTGGCTGCAAAGATGCACGGTTAAAAGATATGATAATACGATCTGGGTTACCCGTGCTAAGTGCGGGGCAATTTAAAGCCTCTACTACAAGTAACATGATGCCCATAATAATGTCTTCGCAAGTTTCACAGTCGAAAACGCGAATTATTTTTTCTCCTGTACGTTCTGGTCAACAAATATATGCTAAAAATACTGATTTAGTGGTCATTAACAGCGTCAGTGAAGGTGCTGAATTAGTAGCTGATGGCAATATACATATATACGGCATGATGCGTGGGCGTGCTCTAGCTGGAGCTAATGGAGATTATAGTTCTCAGATTTTTTGTACTAGTTTATTAGCTGAATTAGTGTCTATTTCTGGTCATTATTGGATGATGGATCAGATTCCAGCTCATTTTTCCAATAAGCCGGCTCGTATCTATCTTCAAGATGATATATTAACTATTCAAAAATTAAACTGAGATCTGATTTGTGATCATTGCTTATGAGGTCGTAAGGAAAGATAATATATGTCACGTGTGATTGTTGTTACATCTGGTAAGGGAGGCGTAGGTAAAACCACATCCAGCGCTGCTATTGCAACCGGTCTAGCGCAACAAGGCAAAAAAACTGTGGTGATTGATTTTGATATTGGTTTGCGTAACCTTGATGTGATCATGGGCTGTGAGCGCCGTGTGGTATATGATTTTGTGAATGTGATACGCAATGACGTCTCTTTAAATCAAGCTCTGATTAAAGATAAACGCACTCAAGATCTTTTTATTCTCCCTGCATCACAAACTCGTGATAAAGACGTACTAACTCGTTCGGGTGTAGCAAAAGTTTTAGATGATCTACAGAAAATGGAGTTTGAGTTTATTATTTGTGACTCACCAGCAGGTATTGAAACAGGTGCTTTAATGGCGTTATATTTTGCTGATGAAGCTATTATTACTACTAACCCCGAGGTATCTTCGGTACGTGATGCGGATCGAATGCTTGGTATTCTGTCTTCTAAATCTCAAAGAGCAGAGAATGAAGAGGAACCTATTAAGGAACATTTACTTCTTACTCGCTATAATCCCAGTCGGGTGAATCGCGGAGACATGCTTAGCATCGAAGATGTTTTAGATATCCTTCGGATTCCGCTTACTGGGGTTATTCCAGAAGACCCATCAGTACTACGTGCTTCGAATCAAGGCAAACCAGTAATTTTAGATACTAAATCAGATGCTGGTCAAGCCTATATTGACACTGTCGATCGTCTGATTGGAAAATCACGTCCGTTCCGCTTCATTAAGGAAGGGAAAAAGAGTTTTGTGAAGCGCTTGTTTAGAGGGTAAACTATGGCCTTGCTTGATTGCTTTATATCCCGAAAAAAAAGGACAGCTAATATAGCCAAAGAGCGTCTACATATTATCGTAGCAGAACGCAGAAAAGGAGACGCCGAACCACATTATTTACCTCAATTAAAAATTGATTTATTACAAGTGATCGGTAAGTATTTTCAAATTAATCCACAAATGTTAAATGTGACTCTTGACCAAAAATATAAAGATATTTCCATTCTTGAACTCAACATTACTTTTCCCGAAAGAGAAACAGAAAAAAATTTATAATTGATGACTAGATAGATCCACTATCCGTAATTTTATACGTTGAATAACTGTAGAGATTGGATACAACTACAAATACAGGACGAGCATGATAGAGATCATGCATCACTAGCATATATATTATAATCCCTTTTTATTAAAAAGCACTAGACAGATTCAGATCCTATCCGTAGGATAGTATACAGTTTTATATGTTGCACCCGTGGCTTAATTGGATAGAGCGTTGCCCTCCGGAGGCAAAGATTACAGGTTCGATTCCTGTCGGGCGCACTGTTTGGATTCTACTGAGTATGCGTGGGCTTATATTGAATAGTAGTTTGACTATTTACTAAAATGGTGGCTATAGCTCAGTTTGGTAGAGCTCTGGATTGTGATTCCAGCTGTCGTGGGTTCGAGCCCCATTAGCCACCCCAAATTATAGTTTATGACGCGAAGGTGGCGAAATTGGTAGACGCGCTAGCTTCAGGTGTTAGTGTCTAGAAAGACGTGAGGGTTCAAATCCCTCTCTTCGCACCAACTTTTTTGTTGAAAATGACACTATAAACTATAAAAATAAATAGAAAATCGGCGAGTAGCGCAGCTTGGTAGCGCAACTGGTTTGGGACCAGTGGGTCGGAGGTTCAAATCCTCTCTCGCCGACCAAATAAAACTCACTAAGATTGTTATGAAAAATAGTACAAAAATTTTTGACAATGCAACATTCATTATAGATAATACAGATCTGTCTTTAAGATATTTCATAATGAAACGTATGAAACATGGGATGATGTTAGATAAACTAAACTACAAACCTTTTTATATTATAACATAACAGGAATACAATTTTGATATGAAAGTTGGCGTGATTGGTGCTATGGAAGCGGAAGTGCAAATTATCCGTGATAAGATTCTCGATAAAAAAAGCGTATGTCTAGCAGGACATCAGTTTGATGTTGGGGTATTAAATGGCGTAGAAATTTTTCTTTTGCAATCAGGAATAGGTAAAGTATCAGCAGCCTTCTCAAGCGCGCTATTATTATATATCTATAAACCAGATTTAATTATTAACACTGGTTCAGCTGGTGGAGTGGTTTCTACATTAAAAATAGGAGATATTGTTATTTCAGATGAGGTTCGTTATTATGATGCTAATATAACAGAATACGGCTATCAATTAGGTCAAATACCGGGACACCCTGTTGGGTTTAAAGCAAATAATCATTTAATTAAAATAGCAGAGTTATGCGCTAAAAAACTGAATTTTTGTTCAATGAGTGGTTTGGTGATTAGCGGTGATACATTTATTAATAGCACTACACAACTCAAGAATATTGTAGATAACTTTCCTACAGTCATTTCTTTAGATATGGAGTCTGCGGCTATTGGTCATGTTTGTCATCAATTTTCTACGCCATTTATCGTTGTACGTTCTGTATCAGATTCATCCAACAGTAGTGCGCGATTTAATTTTGATAATTTTATACAAACAGCTGCACAGAGGTCCTCGTCAGTAGTCGAAAATATGTTAACTTGTTTATCTGAATTAGATGTGTTATGTAACGATTAAGAATCTATACTATGATTTAAGAATATGAAGGATTCTATCTTGTATATTTGATATTGATCTTATCTTGATATGAGATAGAATAACTTAATTAACATTAAGAAAAACTCTATACTGTAATTATACGTTATATTTTAGTTTGAATGATACGTTATATATATCTGAAAACTAGTGACTATAGACAGGTTTAAACTAAAGCTGTTATCTTGACAGTAAAGTAAAAAATAAAACAAACTGTATGCGTTATAAAATATTTTTTCTTCAAAATATTTGGTTCTTAGTTCTTGTATAACATTTACGATTTTTCAAATCGTGTGTGCAGATAAACACTCTACCTTTTCCATTGAAATACTGATGGTAAGAAATAGTGAATTTATGTTTGATATTGGCGTCAATTTAACTAGTAAAAAATTTTTACAAGATCGTTCAAAAGTAGTTCAGCGAGCACGTGCTGTTGGTGTGACTGGTATGGTGATCATTGGTAGTACTTTGTTAGATAGTCGTCAAGCTATCGTGCTGGCCAAAGAAGATGTAGATTACTTCTTCTGTACCATTGGTGTACATCCTCATTACGCTCATACATGGTCACAAGCAGTGCTTGTTGAGCTACATAAACTAAGAGAAGAACCTTCTGTTGTAGCTATTGGTGAATGCGGTCTTGATTTTCATCGTTCTTTTTCTACGGAAAAAGAACAGATCTATGCCTTTCAATCTCAGATTGAATTAGCAGTAGAGTTTTGCTTACCAATTTTCCTTCACTGTCGCAATGCACATAAATGTTTTATGTCTATTCTTAAACCATGGTTGCCTCAACTGCAAGCGGTATTGCTACATTGTTTTACCGGCACTCAAGCAGAGCTAGAATCATATTTAGAATATGATATCTCTATTGGTATTACAGGTTGGGTATGTGATGAACAAAGGGGGAGAGAGTTACGAAAATTAATATCATTAATACCAGCGAAGCGTTTATTAATAGAAACAGATGCCCCTTGGTTGTTACCAAAAAGTCTGGATCCTATGCCAACTTCAAGACGCAATGAGCCATGCTTTTTACCACACATTATAAACACGATAGCTGTATTGCGTGGAGAGGATATGACAGAGTTAGCAAAAACAACAACATTAAATGCCCGTAAATTTTTTCATATTATATGATAACATTAATATAAGCTCTAATCTCTGAATAGAGTAATATTGCCTGGATTCCAAGGCAGTCTATTGCGCAGACATATGACAAACATTTATGTATATATAAAATGCAAAAGTGCAATAAATTGCATTTAATACGTAAATTTTCAATAAGAAAAATAAATAACAATAATATGGTAAGGGACAATATTTTAAAAAAGAATTTAATACTGCAAATATGTTTGATGTATTAAAAATAACCTCATTAAATTTTACTACTTGTTAGGAACAATATTACGACATTTCGCTAAACAGAATATGAATGGAATATATTAAATTGTGTATTCTACATGATGACTAAATATTTTTAATAAATCATGATCTATGTATTTTTTAATATTTATTATTATCCATACAATATAGCTCACGTATATCAGTACCATGCGTTATTTTTTCTATAAAAGAAGGTCTTTTGGCATATAAATCTTATTATACTCCACTTATTAAGATTTTAAGGATACACACAATGTGTATCAATAAACTTTGGTACGTCCGAGCGGACTTGAACCACTGACCCCCACCATGTCAAGGTGGTGCTCTAACCAACTGAGCTACGGACGTATTATACTAATTAGTACGGTAGTACTACGCTACTATCATCAAAAAAATTCTTTTTTTATTCTTGATATCAGGCTTGTGCTATTCAGAGTACTGCTGTCGTGTTCTGTATTTTTATCATGAGATCTTTAGTAGAATCTCATGCTGGAAGCTAAACGCATTGTATTATTTTCTTATATGTATACAACATCTTTCATAAATATTCCATATGCTTATAAAAATTTTACTGTGCCTATCTGAATAGATGATCATGATCTATGACATGTATTTAAGAAGGCGCAAGATCTATCACAAATATTGCTATTGTAGCATAGATCGTGTCAGAACTAATTGTAAATGTACTAAAAAAGTAATACAATATGCTGGCCTTGAATGATACTTAGAGTATGGCTCCTCCAGCAATACTGTAATGTATAAAAATACATAAATTCCTCTCAAGTCTATGCTATTTATTATAATATAATAAGTTAATGTCGTCAATTTTATAGTATTCATAATTTAATGATTCATGAGTTGCATCACTATGTCCTACACAATGTACTCATAATGTGAGTATAGCTCAAAATAAGCTTCTTAATCTGAGCAACCGTAAGATTTCTACACCTTAAATACTAGTTTAATAACTGATATAAAACACACGCGAAGGTTGACTCACAATGCTTTTACCTATGTTGTTGATTCATTGATCTGGCTGTGTCTTTATGGTCAAGAAAAGTTGATAATTGGCACGATATCATCGTATAGATAGATTTCTAGTTGTGAAAGAGGAGGTAATTTTGTACAAAATTATACTGACGATCTTTAAAACATATGTTTTAAGCAACTATTATATCTCTATTTGAAATGGTAAAACTATTATAACTTCTTGTGTTTTTACGGTTTTTTAAAATCCGTGCCATAATTATCAGAAGAGGGCTAATGTCGCCATATTTTTTGATCGTTATGTAAAACTTCTAGAGGTAATATTTTGTATTATCTAAATTATTTCAGCCTATACTAGCGATTTTTGAATAAATCAATACCTAATGATATATTGTATTGTTTTACGTAGTGAGACGTGTAACACAGGTGCTGATTTATTCAAAAACATCTCTTAATATGATATTATAGGTAGTTATCACCTCTAGTTTGAAGGACGATCCTTATCGTATGTTTAAAAAATTCCGCGGCATGTTTTCTAATGATTTGTCCATCGACTTGGGTACTGCCAATACCCTGATATACGTAAAAGGACAAGGCATCGTGCTTAATGAACCTTCAGTTGTTGCTATTCGTCAAAATCGTGCCGGTTTTCCTAAAAGCGTAGCAGCGGTTGGTCATAACGCCAAACAGATGTTAGGGCGTACTCCTAGTAATATTGCCGCTATTCGCCCAATGAAAGATGGCGTTATTGCTGATTTTTTCGTCACCGAAAAGATGCTGCAGCATTTTATTAAGCAAGTGCATAGTAATAGCTTTATGCGCCCTAGTCCTCGTGTGCTTGTTTGTGTCCCAGTGGGAGCAACTCAAGTAGAACGCCGCGCTATTCGTGAATCTGCACAAGGTGCAGGTGCGCGTGAAGTATTTCTTATTGAAGAACCAATGTCTTCTGCTATCGGGGCTGGATTGCCAGTTTCTGAAGCCACTGGTTCTATGGTAATTGATATTGGAGGAGGTACTACTGAAGTAGCTGTCATTTCACTTAATGGCGTGGTCTATTCGTCTTCTGTACGCATTGGTGGTGATCGCTTTGATGAAGCCATTATTAATTACGTAAGACGTAATTATGGATCTTTAATTGGCGAAGCTACCGCTGAACGCATTAAGCATTGTATTGGGTCTGCCTACCCAGGAGATGAAGTGCGTGAAATAGAGGTACGAGGACGTAATCTTGCGGAAGGAGTTCCCCGTGGGTTTACCTTAAATTCTCCAGAAATTTTAGAAGCTATCCAAGAGCCATTAACTGGTATTGTAAGTGCAGTAATGGTTGCATTAGAGCAATGTCCACCAGAACTAGCATCTGATATCTCTGAACGAGGTATAGTCTTAACTGGAGGAGGTGCACTTTTACGTAATTTAGATCATTTATTAATGGAGGAAACTGGTATTCCTGTAATTATCGCAGAAGATCCACTGACTTGTGTAGCACGCGGCGGTGGTAAAGCCTTAGAAATGATCGATATGCACGGCGGTGATTTATTTAGTGAAGATTAGTGTATTTAGTCAGAACCAACACCTTTTTTTCACTAGGTTGTTGGTTCTTGTGAGTGTTGGATATAATGAAGTATATCGTTGCCACCATCTATATTTAGTAAAAAATATCGCAATAATGTTATTATAATAGATAGTATATCTCAGCGATGTTATGATTATAAAGATCCATACTATCTTCTTGTATTAATAGATCTTTTAATATTCGAGTGGATATAGCATTTTATTTAAATTCTTTTAGTATTCACTTGTGTGTCATACATGATCTCTGATAGCCTGATACCATCGTCATATTCGCTGGGAGTGAATATATGTAGTTATTTATAGTATATTGAAGCTAGTAATTCCCAAAGGAATGCTGAATTTATGCAGTCAATATTTAACAAACAGTCGTCTCTACGATTACGGTTATTGTTAGCTATCATTTTATCCATCGTGATAATAATTACTGATTATAGTTATCAGTCTTTTTCAACCATTCACACCTATATGGATACTGCTATTAGTCCATTGTATATTCTTGCAAATAGCCCTCGTGCGCTTTTTGATCAAATATCTGTAATGTTTGCTTCTCGTCAAAAACTAATCCTAGAAATAAAAGAATTACACGATCAGCTGATATTAAAACGCAGTGACCTGCTGATGCTTAATCACATCAAAAAAGAAAACTCTTACCTCAGAGAATTACTTGGTTCTCCTCTTCGTCAGGATGATCATAAAATGTTGGCGCAGGTGATTTCCACATCGTCTGATCCATATAGTGATCAAGTAATAGTGGATAAAGGCAGTACGAACAAGGTATATGAAGGACAACCTGTTATTAGCGAGAAAGGTGTGATTGGTCAAGTCATAGCAGTTGGTAAAAAAACTAGTCGGGTGCTATTATTGTGTGATTTATCACATGCATTACCTGTACAGATATTACGTAATGGCATCCGAGCCATTGCTTCTGGCCATGGTTGTACTGCAGAGCTACAACTCGAATATATTCCAGATCATGCTGATATCCAAGATGGTGATATTTTAGTGACTTCTGGATTAGGAGGTAAATTTCCAGAAGGTTATCCTGTTGCAATCGTCTCCTCTGTTAAAGAAGATATCAATAATTCTAATGTAGTCGTCCGCGCACATCCAATAGCAAATCTACAATATTTACGATATCTTATTTTGCTGGAAAGAGAACAGAACGATCGTATGGATTTAAAAAAATAAAAAAACAGGTTATTACCTGTATATCCTTTATAATTATAAGGTATGCAATGTTAGAAAATAATTATAATCACTCAAATCAAAGGAGCCATGGTATTATGTACCCTCTGAAACTTTCTTAACTACTGACTAACCAGAAACACCAATTTATATATGTTCTAATGGGTATAATTAGGAGAAACTTTTGCATGACTACTACAGTCACCGATACTGGATAATGTGGCTATCTTTCTTATGTACCATAATGCTGCAAATTATTCCATGTCCTGAACAATTTTTATTATTCCGTCCATCGTGGTTATTGTTAGTAATGATTTACTGGATTTTAACATTTCCATCTCGGATTAATATTGGCACTGGTTTTATTATTGGTTTGATCGCTGATCTGCTCTATAGATCAACTCTTGGCATACATGCGCTAGCTTTTAGCATGATAGCGTACTTAATAGCTAAAAAATATTATCAGTTTAATAGTTGTCTGTTATGGCAACAGGCCTTATTAGTGATAGGTTTGTCATGGATCATGGATGTCATTATTTTTTTGTCAGAATATTTTTTAATTCACGTAATATTTTATCCAGCGCATATCTGGAGCAGTATTATAAATGGTATTCTTTGGCCATGGATACGTTCTTTTATGCGAAAGATATGTCATAAATTCTCCATAAGATAAAGATTGATACTGTAATAATGTCTTTGTGTCTTCATCTAAGGTGACATAAGGAATATGAATTACGTGTGAGTAAATTTATCGAATGTAAATCACTATAAAATGGAGTGTTCGCATATTCGTATATATTATAAAGTATTTTTATATAGAGTATCTTATACTACATGATATATAAATCATCATTTGTGGTTTTTTAAGAAAAACATACATGAGATTTATGTATGTATATTGTTTTATATAATCCAGATGGTTTCACTAAAACATAGGTCTGTATTTTCTATATTGATTTATAAAAAACAAATTTACTGTATTAAATAATGTTACTCCTATTTTCTATAGTTTGAAGTAAGATAAGGTTGTGTATTTCTTGTATCTTCAGAACGTTTTAAGGTATTCTCAGATATAAACGCATTACTTAATAGAAGACTGAGTTGTGATAATAGGTAGTATCTCCATTTTTTATAACAGTGCAGAAGAATTAATAATATCTTCAAGCATGATATCTGGATTCTAGATTCTATTTTAACTTATTTTATTTCCCTTTATTGCATGTTATGTAGGATAGTATAGCGTAGTATTCCTACTACAGATACATTATAATCATGAGTTAGCCAAGAGGTATATTGTAATTTTTAGAATAAATAGACTAATCTAGTAGAACCTTTATATCTTATACGAAGTATTCTCATCTCTCTAATAAAGATAACAAGATATAAAAAAGCAATGAAATTCATAAAAATATCCAATGAATATATATATCTAGTATTAGATAGAACCTATTTTATTATCAATAACTGCTGATTCGCGTAAAAAGTTCAATCAAAGTAGTGCTTTTATATTCATCGCTCCTAGCACTGTCCACTTTTAAAAATCCTTGTATCTTTTATTGCTCTTCAAACATCGACTGATTGATAAAATCAATTCAATTCTTTTCCAACTTTTTCATGCATTTCAATAATGTAGTGGATTGGCTTTGTTCAAATTGAATTAACGCTTTTCGCATTGCATCAATAATTATTACTAATAGACCATGTCTATCTAAATTCACCCCTATTTCCTGAAGATCTATCCAGTTTTTTTGAAGTAAAAGATTTTTTGACAATCCTACCATGGCAAGATTAATACCTGCACCAATGATTATTTCCGATCTATGTTTGTTGCTTCCCTTGATTTCCACTAAAATCCCTGCTAATTTACGATCTTGTAAATAAATATCGTTAGGCCATTTAACCTTAATATCTGATATACCTTGCTCCCGAAGAATGTTTGCAATAATTATGCTAATAAAAACACTTAAATGCATGGTTGCTGTTTGTAAACCTTTATCTAAAAGCCAGTACATTGATAAGTATAAATTAGAACCAAATGGTGAAAACCACTGACTGCCATATTTTCCGCGTCCTGCTTGTTGATATTCTGCTGTACAAACATCACCTGATTTGAGAAAAGTGGTCCTATCTAAAAGATACTGATTAGTCGAATCAACAACCGGAAGAACTATCACACGCCCGCCAGGTAATTCTGCATTAATTTTATCTTCATTTAAAAGTTGTATAGAAGACTGTAGTTGATAATCATTATTTTTTTTTTAATAATACTAATTTTCCAATCTTTTAACGTCCGCATGTGCTGTTCAATCTCTAACCAGCATATTCTCATTTTCTGAGTTAAATGTAACTGTGAACATACATTTCCATTTGATAAAAGTTGCACCAATTTCATTGGTATTGTATAATCTATCATACAATAACCTCTATAGGATCGATCTCACCCTGCGAGGAAATTAAACGGACTTCGGGTTCTAACCAAACATTAAATACTTCAGCCACACGCTTACGAATAACACGGGCGAGGTTTATAACATCCTGTCCACTGGCATCTCCAGTGTTGATAAGTACTAACGCCTGCTTATCATACACAGCTGCACCACCAACGCTATATCCTTTGAGTTCGCAATGCTCAATTAACCCTCCAGCAGAAAGCATCAGGTCACCATTATTATTGAAGTAATGAGCTATAGTAGGATGCTGTGTTACAAAATTAGCCGCGCAGGACGCTATGACTAATGGGTTTTTAAAAAAGCTACCTGCATTGCCTATGTATTTTGGATCTGGTATTTTACTACGACGCATAGCACACACGGTGTGATATACTTCTTTTGGCGTTACGGTTTGAGGATTTAGCTTGCGTAACTGACCATAATTTAATACAGGTTGCCAATGTTTTTTGAGTCGTATTCCTACAGCAATAATAATATAACCGTGTTTATAGGTATTCCTAAAGACGCTACTACGATATCCAAAACAACATGCACGAACATCTATACGTTCTTGTGAAAGATCAGTCAAACAGATAACATCTACATATTCACATACTTTTTCGAACTCTAAACCATATGCGCCAATATTCTGAATAGGGGCTGATCCTACTCGACCTGGAATCAGCGCTAAATTTTCTAGACCTGCTAGCCCATGATTTAAGGTTTGTCTTACTAATTTATGCCAGCTCTCGCCAGCTCCTACATGTAATAACCATGCATCCACTGTTTCAGTGATACGGATGCCTTTGATGCGGTTAATAAATACATGTCCATGAAAATCTTGTAAAAATAGCACATTACTTCCTTCTCCTAAAAGGAGAATGGGCTCATTACGTCTCATACTTTGTCTCCAGCGAAAAGCAAGAATAGTATCGAGACTATCTACTATAGTAATACTATTAGCATAGGCATCAATACCAAAAGTATTCCAAGTTTTTAATGAATATTGCCGACAAGACATAACAATACCTTCTGAGCGTAAATTACTATATGTACTTTCCTTCAAAAAACACTATAAAGCTGTCTAAATACATACAGAAAGAGATAAAGCATTCTTCATTAATTCTCTCTATTTAGATGATCTTTCTTGGTGGATTATGCATGATATTTATCATAAATATGCATAAAATACTGAGTAATCACTATAAAAGAATGAGCTATCAGTGATACGGGCATATATTTTTACAAGAAAATACCATATGGTCTGGTGACCTATTAATAACTTACAATACTAGACACATACATATAGTATTCCCTATAATACCGCAAGAAAAACAATACAGACAATCATCAAATTCTTTCTTTAATTTTTCTTGTGATGTGAATTTTTAAATAAAAACACTGTGTATTATACATAATATGATTAGCTTAAAAATATAAATGACCTAAGAATGATGTCTTCCAATACTATAAATTACAAGAGATGAATATAATAATAGAACGATAATCTAAAAATATTACATTATATACTAATTTGTAGTATAAAGCAAATTAGCTTATATTCAATATCATTTAAACTAAATAAAACTTAAATCGTAAGTAAATAGAGAAACATACACAATACATACTGCATATATTAAAAAGTATTCATAAATAGCAAAATATCATCTAATTCTGATATAATATACTTGTAAGAAAATAATACTTCTAATTTTCTTATGTCTTTTGTTAGATGTTTCCGTTACATTTATGTATTTTTTATAACGAAAACGTACTAAAGTTGTCATCGTAAACACTCAGAGTCTGTATCAAAAAAACATTTTTTAGAAAAAATACATCTTTTCTCGAGCACGCTTCAATATCTTATATCCTTGGCGATCCACAAGAACTCTATCCATAACCTAAATTATTTATAAGGTTCTAATAGTCTGATAGTGACAAAAAATACAAATTATCAATTAATAAAATAAGCATTAGTATCTTACTATGCTCGTGTTACTATTCTTATGCTAAATATTATTTAGGATACTGCATATCGCATTGAATGTTTATAGACTCTGGATAATCTATTAAATTATAATATTTGAGTATAATTTATAATATTTAGTAACTTTTACTATTTTCGAATATAAAATAATTACCATCTATATAATATTATTTCTGTATTTTTATATTTTATATACAGTAAAATACTTCAATACTAGAAAATACACTCAAATATATACTGTTAATGGGTATAAAAGTATCATTTTTATTTAAGTCTAAGAGATCCTCTGGTCTATTGGTTAACTCGTATTAACCACTCAATGGAATCCTAACCTAGAGTTAATATTACCTTTTTCAGGTATACACAATGCGTATTCTTATGTACATTACCATTAATTATTCGATAAACATTAATTGGATTAATAATGCACAAACATACTTTTAGCAAAAAAAATATGCAAGGTAATTTCAAGCCCGAAACGTATTCTCGTAGAGATATTGCCAATGCGATTCGCGCATTGAGCATGGATGCAGTACAACAAGCTCAATCAGGTCACCCTGGTACACCTATGGGTATGGCTGAGATTGCAGAGGTGTTGTGGCGTGATTTTTTGAACCATAACCCTTCTAACCCACTTTGGGTTAATCGTGATCGTTTTGTATTATCTAACGGTCATGCTTCAATGTTGCTTTATAGTTTGTTACATCTTACTGGATATAATCTTCCAATCACTGAACTTGCAAAATTTCGCCAGGTTAATTCTAAAACTCCAGGACACCCCGAATATGGTCATACTATTGGAGTAGAAACCACTACTGGACCGCTGGGTCAAGGTATAGCGAATGCGGTCGGGATGGCTATTGCAGAACGCACGTTAATGGCGCAATTTAATCGCCCTGGGTACAAATTAGTCGATCATTATACTTATGTATTTATGGGCGATGGTTGCATGATGGAAGGAATCTCTCATGAAGTTTGCTCTTTAGCAGGTACGCTTAAACTAGGTAAGTTAATCGCTTTTTACGACAAAAATGGTATTTCGATTGATGGAAAAGTTACAGGCTGGTTCACTGATAATACAGCACAGCGCTTTGAGTCTTATGGCTGGCACGTAGTGCCTAATGTAGATGGTCATAACGCTAATAGCATTCACTTAGCAATTCAAGAGGCTCAAACAATAGAACACAAACCTTCCTTGCTTATTTGTCATACTGTTATTGGTTTTGGATCACCCAACAAAAGCGACACTCACTATGCCCATGGTTTACCTCTTGGTGACCATGAAATTGCACTAACCAGGCTGAGATTAAATTGGAATCACAAAGCCTTTGAGGTACCAGAAGAAATTTATGCGTACTGGGATGCAAGAAAAAAAGGTCAGCAGAAAGAAAGTGCATGGAATAAAATATTTATAGCTTACGAAAAGACTTTCCCAGAGCTAGCAAAAGAATTTCACAGACGAGTCACAAAACAATTACCACATAATTGGGACTTAATATCACAAAAATTCATTGAATACTTACAGGATAACCCATTACATATTTCTGGGCGTCAGGCATCTCAGCATTGTATCGAATTTTTTGGAGATATATTACCAGAATACCTTGGTGGTTCTGCGGATCTAACCCCTAGTAATTTAACGACCTGGTCTGGATCAAAAGCTATTCATAAAGATATTGCAGGTAACTATATTCATTTTGGTGTTCGCGAATTTGGAATGACAGCTATTGCTAATGGTATTGCTCTACATGGTGGTTTTATGCCATATACTGCTACATTTTTAATGTTTTCTGAATATGCCCGTAATGCTGTTCGTATGGCTGCTTTAATGAAAATTCGTCACATCATAATATATACTCATGATTCTATTGGAGTAGGAGAAGATGGTCCTACGCATCAACCCGTAGAACAGTTGGCAAGTTTACGTCTTACACCTAACATGAGCACATGGCGTCCGTGTGATCAGGTAGAATGTGCAATAGCATGGAAATATGCTATAGAAAATTATAACGGCCCAACGGCGTTAATTCTTTCACGTCAACTCCTACCGCAACAAATTCGTACAAAGTTACAGTTAGAGAATATTGCTCGTGGCGCGTATATTCTTTACGATTGTATAGGAATACCACAGGTTATTTTCATTGCTACTGGATCCGAAGTACAATTAGCAGTAGCTGCATATCAACTTCTGATAGAAGAAGGATATAAAGTACGTGTAGTTTCTATGCCATCAACTGATGCTTTTGATAAGCAGGACATTAATTACCGCGAATCTGTTCTACCTAGCACTATAAGTAATCGAATAGCTATTGAAGCAAGTATTGCGGATTACTGGTTAAAGTATACCGGTCTCAAAGGTATTGTTATTGCCATGACGCAATTTGGCGTATCAGGACCAGCGGAACAAGTATTTAAAAAATTTAATTTTACATTAGAGTATATAATAAAAAAAACAAAAGAATTACTTTGATGGTATTCACATTACACTAATATGCTTTATATGCAGAATCTGTATATGTAATGTCATCACTTTTCGCTAAAATACTTAACTACAGACAATATTCTTAAAAATTCCTATACTTGATACTAAAGATACTATGTGGAATACTATGAGATAATGTTATGCACATAACAGAATCTTTACCTTTCTTCCATAGATATAAAAGTTCAAACACTCAAAAGAAGTCATGAAATATTTTAATAACAAAATGTATTTGTCTTAAAAATTATTCTATGTTAGATCACATGAATCTATACTGATTATTTCAAGTAATTGATAAAAAATATGATTGTCAGAGACAATAATATTGATATTATATACTGATATATATCAGATATGCCAGGTATTGATACTGTACTTTTTATTTTTACGAATCGTATTTAGGTGATTTTTTCATCAAAACTAGTATAATAAATATGCGGAATTTTCAATATTCTGTATACAACACAGTAACTTTATAGTCAGAAATATATCTACCATTAATTTTTCCGTTATATATTTTGAGTTTTATGCCAGTGCGTTTCTGCTGATATAGCTATATGATCTAGATCATATAATTCTAAATTCTATAACATACCGTTTGATGTTTTCTCATAGCATAAATTTTTTTATTTTGTTTCAAAATTCTATTTTTAGCTTAATTATTTAAAATTAACAATTTTTAAAATTATCTATCAAAAATAATGAATAAAATAAGTATTAATCATGGTGAATATTTTATTCATGTAAATCGATAAGAAAATTTATGTTATATAATTAACTTTATGATATATAGGTAATAAATATTTAAAAATTTTTAATTTTATTAATTTTAATAGATCAATCCATATTTTAGAAAAATACAAAGATAATATTAAGATATTTAAAATTAAAAAAACATAGTACATCTATAGAAATTTTAAAAATGAATTAATATAGCAATTTTGCAAAAAAACGACTCTAGGAAATATGTAAATGATAATAAATTTTAATGAATGTATTTTAATAATATAAAATATTTAAATCACAGCGTAATACTACATTAATAAAGCAGAACAATAAGAATAAAAGAATTCAATATAATTTATATTTTTACATAAATACACGTGGTTCTTTGTTTTTCTAAGTTTCACGAATCATTATCGATTATGTACAATTCATAAGAAACTCTAAATTTACTGCTTTGACAATAGTATACATCGATGATGTGAAGTCAGAATAAAAGAGGTGTATAATGTCTATTATTCCCATGACAGAACTAAAGCTTTCAGACAAACGTGTGTTAATTCGATCTGATTTAAACGTACCAATTAAGTTAGGTGCAGTGACATCTTCTTCACGGATCTGTGCGGCTCTTCCAACGATTAAGGCAGCATTAGAAACAGACGCCAGAGTTATAGTGGCTGCTCATCTTGGTCGTCCGATTGAAGGCCAATACAATAAGGATTTCTCGTTGTTGCCAGTAGTGAATTGGTTAAAAGAAAAATTAGGTAAGAACCATGTAACTCTACACACAGACTATCTTAATGGCATCGAGTCCATGCCTAGACAACTCACGGTGTTAGAAAATGTTCGTTTTAATAAAGGCGAAAAACAAAACGACGAACACCTGTCCCGACAATACGCTGCATTATGTGATATATTTGTCATGGATGCTTTTGGAACAGCACATAGAGTTCAATCCTCAACATATGGAGTTGGTCAGCATGCAACGATAGCTTGTGCCGGTCAGCTACTATTGAATGAAATAGTAGCCTTAGAAAAAGCTTTAAAAAACCCCTCTCGTCCGATGGTAGCAATAGTCGGTGGATCTAAAATATCTACGAAGTTTAATCTCCTTTACTCGTTAGCAACTATTGCAGACACTGTTATTGTAGGGGGGGGTATTGCAAATACTTTTATTGCCATCAATCATAAAGTAGGAAAATCTCTTCATGAACCAGATTGTGTTCATTTAGCTAAAAAATTATGTGATCAGTTCTCTATATCAATACCTACAGATGTACGTGTTAGTACAGAACTTTCAGAAAGCGCTGTAGATACTGTAAAAAATATCTCTGAGATTCAGGATGACGAAGCCATTTTAGATGTTGGCGATCAAACATCTATACTCACCACTCAATTATTAAAAAACGCCAAAACCATCTTATGGAACGGCCCTGTCGGGGTCTTTGAGTGGCCTAATTTCCGCCAAGGTACTAAGGTGATCGCTAATACTATTGCAGATAGCAATGCGTTTTCTGTTGCAGGTGGAGGTGATACGCTCGCCGTAATTGATTTATTTGGAATTCAAGATAAAATCTCCTACACTTCAACTGGTGGCGGAGCATTTCTTCAATTTGTATCCGGCAAAGAGTTGCCTGCGTTATCCATGTTACAAGAGCGTACGAGATACTCATCTTAGGAGATAGTGTGTATTGCATACCTAAAACATAGACAGAATGTAACATACAAGTAAAATACTCGGAGAAGCACACATGTCTAAAATATTAGATTGTATACAACCAGGTGTCATCACTGGTAATGATGTGCAAAAAATTTTTAACATCGCAATGCAAAATAAGTTTGCATTACCTGCTATTAATTGTATAGGCACATCTTCAATTAATGCAGTATTAGAGACTGCGGCTAAAGTACGGGCGCCAGTTATTATCCAATTTTCTTATCATGGTGCGCGCTTTATTGCGGGGAACGGTCTATTGTCCCATAATAGTCATTCCTCAGCTATACGGGGTGCTGTTTCTGGTGCAAACCATATACACCTGATGGCTCAGTACTATGGTGTACCTGTCATCTTGCACACGGATCATTGTGCAAAAAATATTCTTCCATGGATCAATGGATTGTTAGAAGTGGGAGAGAAGCATTTTGATAATACCGGTAAACCTTTGTTTTCGTCTCATATGATTGATTTATCTACAGAAAGCCTAGAAAATAATATTAAAATTTCTAGTGAGTATTTAACACGCATGTCAAAAATAAATATGACTTTAGAAATTGAACTAGGATGTACTGGTGGTGAAGAAGATGGAGTTGAACATGGGAAGAAAGATGATTCTATCCTGTATACTCGTCCAGAAGATGTTGAATATGCCTATGCTGCACTTCATAAAATCAGTAAAAATTTTACAATTGCAGCAGCTTTTGGCAATACACATGGTGTATACAAACCTGGAAATGTAAAATTAAAACCTATGATATTGCGTGATTCTCAGAGATTGGTGGAGAATAAATATAACTTATCACATAATCCACTACATTTTGTATTTCATGGCGGCTCTGGTTCTTCTCTGTCTGACATTAGGACATCAATCGAATTTGGAGTTGTTAAAATGAATATCGATACTGATACTCAATGGGCTGCTTGGTCTGGTGTTTTAAAGTACTATCAAAAATATGCAGACTACTTACAATCCCAGCTGGGTAATCCTGATGGTGATCATCATCCTAATAAGAAATTTTACGATCCACGCAAATGGTTACGTGCATCTCAGTCTGCAATGATAACTCGTTTAGAAAAGACGTTTGAGGAACTCAATGCTATCAATGTATTATAAAATATTTCTTGCGCCTGTTGTGTATCGTGTCAGTTGAGATTTTGTGCTATGGGTAATAGAAGACTTCATAATTCTTACGAGAACTAAGATCATTTCAGACATAGTTAAATATACGATTGATCGTGATCACACACAGTATAAGATACAATATAAAAGAAGTATCACTTGGTTTTTGTGTTGATGCATGTAATTTCGTTAGTATGATTTATAATCATAGATGTTATTAACATTGACGGAAATAGTTGCTACATACATGTAATCTATTTACAATATACAGCCTATACTCACTGAATATGATTCAGACACAGTTAAAAATCACGATGATTCATAATTTTACAATTATGCATATTGTCAATAATATTTGAATGACTCAATGTAGCTAAAAAATTTTTTAAAAAATATATAGATTTAGATGTTTAAATGAAAAATAGTTCTAACAACACATAATATTATTATTAGAAAGTGAGATCAATTTTAATACTCACTCTATTTTCATAGTTATGTAATAAATATTGCATGTAAAAGTTCAGAACAAATAACTAGCAGTGCGTTTAAATATAGTATAATTGCTACTAACACACATAGATGTGTATGTGGAATTGCATGTATTGTACAATACAGATTGTACATGTGTTTTACCATATCTGAAATCATATTCATGATGTTTCTTGTTACAATACAAAAAACAGAAATATTTTTTGATATTTTATTCTTAAATATAATCTCTTGTTGGTTGTGAATTAAATGGTTAGAAATTATATCTGATAGTACAAATGATATTATATTGCACTTCATTATGCTTTGTATGTTAGAGTAAACAGGAAATTAGTCTTAAGAAACTCTCGATATTTAATTTTAATACAATAAAAGAAATAGTTGTACAATCACTAAGATTTTGTATGCAGTAAAGATTTTATAATGACCTTATTGTCAAGACTTATCATTGTCTATATACATAGATTATTCACTTTATATAAAATTTTTTGAATAAATTATAAATTTTAGCACGTATCTTTAAAATATATTTTTGTCTGCTGCATAGATCAAAAATTATATTTTGTAACTTTATTTTTTATTTGTTTATGAAAAAAAATTTAACATGATACATAACATAGATTGTTATCTAAGTAATATACTTATAAAATAGAGATCACAGTGTGTGGAGAATATACAAAAACTACATCAAAGACACTATTTGTTGATGTAGTTTTTTATTAAAATAACCAATTAATGGTATATCATAAAAACTTTGCAGACATTGATATAAATTATACTAAAAAATAAAATAAAGAAACAAAATACTCTGTAGTACACTTATTGCACAGAAAAAGATTCTTGATGATATAATTAATTATAGGTGTTATGACAACATAAAAAATAAATTATATGTATGCGATATGACTTGATACCAATAAAAGTATATTGGTGTCTTTGACAATATTTAAAAAACTTACCATAAGTATTTATCAGATAAAAATTTTATTAAAAATAATGCATTAAAAACCATTGATAAGCCGATGTCTAAATCCTCAAAATGTCTATATAACTCTTTGCCAAAAGTTAATTAAACATATCAATATCAATTGCCTTGATATGAAAAATAAACCATGGTATACTAAATATAGTTTTTAGGATTATTTTTAATACATACCGTGCCATTAATCTTTTGTGTCTCTATACTACACAACATATATACGTAAAATATTTTGAGAGGAAAGATATACAATATAAGGACCTAATTAATCGACATAAAAATTACCGAATTAATATTCGTCATTGAATTTTTTGTCGATAGTTAGAGACTAATTATATCATATCCCATAAATAAAATACATATAGAATGTTATTTTAATTCTCAACTAGTCAATATACAGAACATAATGTGTATACTAAATACTATAGACTTCTATAAACTATAATTATAGTGTGTTGATACTACAAATAATAAAATGATTATTTATCATATAATTCTGGATTATATCTAGCAAGATAACGTGTTACTTATATTTATCTGGAAAATACTGCATAGTATGGCAAAGGTGATCAATCATCTATTAGGATGTAATATAGATCTTACATAAATTATGAATACAAACAAAAACCCTAATCTATTACAGTCAGTTCATAGACTGAAAAGTCTAATCGGCTGATAAAATAGGTTATACACTTCCTTCATAGAAAAAGTATGTGAATAAGGCTAGGATGATAATAATTCTAAAAAAATCGCTATCGAGATGCTTTAGAAATAGATGGATCCACTATAAATATGAGTAGCAGATCCTGTCATATATATAGGATACCCTTTCCCCTTCCAAGTAACATCCAATGAACCGCCAGATAAATCAACTCTTACTTTGTTTTCTAGAATGTCTCGCGTTATCCCAATAGCAACTGCTGCACAGGCACCACTACCACATGCTAAGGTTTCACCCACACCCCGTTCAAAAACACGTAAGCGAATATATTGAGGATGGAGAACCTCCATAAAACCAACGTTAACTCCTTCAGGAAATTGCTCATGCTCTGCAATAGCAGAGCCAATTTTTTTAACCGCAGCTGTTCTTATATCATCCACCTGTAATACACAATGTGGATTCCCTATTGAGACAACTCCGCAAAGAATATTTTGCCCAGAAATACTCATCATATACATGATCTCTTGAGTTTCCGTTTTAAACGGAATCTTTTCTGGGAGGAAATTTGGTTCTCCCATATTTACACATATCATATCCTTTGATAGAATATGCAAGATCATATAACCTTCTTTTGTACTCACATGAATATTATTTTTATTAGTCAGGCGATTAAGGTGAACAAAACGGGCTAGACAACGAGCTCCGTTGCCACATTGTGTCACTTCACCGCCATTGGAATTAAAGATGCGATAATGAAAGTCAAGATTAGGGTTATAAGGTGGTTCTACAATTAACAACTGATCAAAACCAACACCACGATGCCGATCTGCTAAATAACGAATTAAAGATAAAGAAAGGGAAACATATTGAGTGACACCATTTATGATCATAAAATCATTGCCAAGACCGTGCATTTTTGAAAACTGCATTTTTTCTCCAGAAAATGCGATAATGATAACTAAAGCATATGAATATATACCTTATGGTTTTTTCAGTATGATATAACTCAGCGATAAGCACGACAAATTTCAATTATTAATGTGAGCAAGATCTATCTCATGTTAGAGATGATGTGTCTTTTGGTTTTCAGAAGCATGTAAAGGACCTTTAAAACCACATCCCACGCCACTAATAACCAAAATGACACAGACTATTCCAAAAATAATTTTTATCATCATCATTTTTACTCATTGTCTTCCGTTATATCTATAGGTTATATTTAGTCAAATAATTTCTTCCTATCATGTATAGGAAGTTTAAATCTTTCTAAGAAATGAAAGAGAGTGTTTCTTAACTATAACCATGACTATAACCATGAAGGATTTTACATACATTAAAATTATAGATTGTACATGGTGACAATATTGGTAAAATCAAACTGTTATTACATCTTTTATGTTTTTGTTATATAAGTCACATGCGTGACAACTCTGTGTATGATGAATGATACTCATAGCTTTGTAGTAAATCAATTACATTGACATAATCGATCTATCCTCAACAAAATGATCTATTGAATATGACGTCATGTAGAAGATAGATAAATACTATTTAATCATTTTCTTACAACATATTATGTTGTATAGTTAATCGCTTTTTATACATCAAAATAGCTTTGCTGTACGCGACAAACAGAAATTTTACTTAGACTACAAACACAACTGTATCCTCAAATAGTTTTTTTAAAACATAAATCACTCATGATTCTATAATACCTCCATTATATTATTAAAACATCAAGTAAGACGCTGAGGAATACTGCTCATAAAATTATAATGTTTTCACTTAAGACACGTATCTATTAAGAATAATGAGAAATATGATGGGGTCTATAATGTTTAATCAATGCATACGTATTATACAATATTCCTAATCTTCTAAAAAAAGTAAGAGTCCTATTGTAGTCATGCATGTATTTTTACTTATATTAAAGACAACACTATTGTTCTCTATAGCAGGAATATTTTTTCTGCATAGAATGCATATTACAAAGACATCAATGATCATTAATAATATTTACATGCGTATCACGTATTATCATGGGATAATAATCGCATTATATTTGTTTGTTAAATCAAAAATTCAAAACTTAATGTTTTTTTAATTAGCGAGTATAGCGCGAATAAATTTGATATACAAAACAACCTCCTATAAGTATTAATTAAGAAATTCCAACCCATGTATCTGTTATTTAAAACAAATAATGTGATCATAGAGAAATCTTGTATTATAAGTGATAAGAGTACTATCATTGTAGTAATACTATTACATTGTCTTGAATTATCATATAAATTGTTTTTTAAAATTTTTTGTGCTTTTAACGTTTTGTGCTATATTAAACTACAAATATATTTTATATCATAAATATATAGAGATTTCAAATATAATTTTAGCTAACCAATATATTTTCATTTTAATAAAGATTTAAACATGATATATAATAATTTATTTTCAGATAATAAAATACAGTAACTTGTATCATCTATAAAATTTAACCAACAATTATAATATAGAAGATACTATTGTCAAGTATATCTATATTAGAATATAATTCTAAAAAACACAAAATAAAATACTTAGTTTAAATTTTGATAAATTATAAAATAGTTAGCTTAATATAAAATTCAATATATTGATATTATAATGTTAGAAGTATTGGTTTGCCATTTTCTATAGGACTACATCTATAAATATAATCAGTAAAAATTATGATCTATAAAATTATAGAAAGATTATTGGATATTTATCATAGATAACTATCATTCAAATGTAAAGCAATCATTTGTTAAATAAATTTTTAAAATAATTATTTTTCATCATATAAACACTTAATATTTTTAAGTATGTTATGTAAATAATCAATTTGTTCAATTAGCATAATTGTTGTAGTAATACGATTGATTATCTGTTTTGACTCTTATTTTTCAATCAACAATTATTATTTTATTGATTAAGAGAATTGACGTGATGGTTTGAATAAGGATAACTTTCTTAAGATAGACCATGACCTATAATACAAAATTCATTATATTGAATCTGTCTTTTTATAGTATGAAATGTAAGAACAGAATGTATAAGATTTAAGTTAATCGTATTTCGTGCTGCTATAACATGAAATGGAATAACGCTCACAAAATTTAGTATCATTTGCTGCATTGATCCGTGATCATAGAAAGTATCATATTATTATAAAGGAAACGATAAAGACATGAACCTTATAAGCGTAGATTAATATCATATAAGATAGTTTTTCTACGTACTATCACTAGGCTAGTGTGTGCACTATCAATGATAGTTTTTCCAGATTTTATGTTGCTTTGATGTATATGTTAAGGTTTCTTGAATATATACCACTGTTCTAATAGGCTAAGAATCCTAACACACTAATATCGATGTTGTTGGTCTTTGTCTAAATTGGTATAAATATGTCAGATAAAACCTTAAAGATTGCTACTAGAAAAAGTCCACTAGCTTTGTGGCAAGCGAACTTTGTTCAGCAGCGGTTACTAGCGCACCACCCTAACCTACATGTCAAGTTAATACCAATAATAACACATGGCGATACGACCCTAGACACCTCACTAACTAAGCTTGGTGGAAAAGGGGTATTCGTTAAAGAACTAGAACATGTTATACTCACCGGCGGTGCTGATATAGCCGTTCATTCCGTCAAGGATGTTCCAATGAGTTTTCCGAAAGGATTAGGATTAGTCACCATCTGTAAACGTGAAGATCCTCATGATGCATTCGTGTCCAATAAACATAAATTAGTCGATATGTTGCCATACAATGCTATTATTGGAACATCTAGTCTACGACGTCAGTGTCAACTCTATTCCCATCGGCCAGATATATTCGTAAAGGTGCTACGAGGCAATATTGGAACCCGTCTTAGTAAACTAGATTCAGGTGAGTATGATGCAATTATTTTAGCTGCAGCTGGATTAAAAAGATTAAATTTAGACCATCGTATCAATCAAATCATACCAATAGAAGAGTCACTACCTTCTGCGGGGCAGGGAGCAATCGGTATCGAGTGCCGACTTGACGATTGGAGAACCATAGACTTACTTTCTATCTTACAACACAATGACACGAATGATCAGATCCAGGCAGAGAGAGCTATGAATGCTAGATTAGCAGGTGGTTGTTACGTACCTATAGGCAGTTATGCAATTTTAGAAGGCGATAATCTCTGGTTACGTGGGCTTGTCGGTTCATTAGATGGTAGTCAGATAGTACGTGGCGATTGTCGGGGTTCTCGAAAAGATGCCGAACAAATTGGTATCTTTCTAGCTGAATATCTTTTAGGTAATGGTGCTCGTATCATTCTTAACTCGATCTCTTCCACCACCATATTTTAATGAATATTCTAGTCACACGTCCGTCTCCGTTTTCAGATGAACTAGTGAGAGCTCTGCGTCATCGAGGTAGAATAGCTTGGGCTTTTCCACTGATAGAATTTAGAGCGGGAGCGCAGTTAAATACCCTCCCTACGCGTCTACAAAATCTACAATCTGGAGATTTAGTCTTTATTCTTTCTCAGAATTCTGTCCGGTATGCTAAGATTATTTTAGCACGCATCAATGCCTCATGGCCAACAATATTGCACTATTATGCTATCGGGCGTAGTACGGCATTAGCCTTTCAGAATACCAGTGGATGTATAGTTTCTTGGCCCACTAAACAAGAAACTAGTGAGATATTAATTCGTTTGTTACCGTTACAATCTATAAAAGGTAAGCATGCTGTAATTTTATGTGGTAATGGTGGACGCAGTTTGCTTGAGAATACTTTACTGCGTTATGGTGCCACGGTAGAGTTGATTGAATGTTATCAACGTTGTAAAAAAAACTATCATGGTGAAAAAGAGGGACGACGTTGGCGTACAGAGGGTGTGGATACTCTTGTGGTCACTAGTGGCGAAATGCTGCAACAACTTTATGGGTTGTTCCCTATTACAGATCGAGAAGAATGGTTATTACAATGTCGTCTGATTGTTGTCAGTGAGCGTTTATATATTTTAGCTCGCAATCTAGGGTGGCAAAATGTTCATATTTCATCTGGAGCAGATAATACAGCATTGTTACATGCCATATCAGTCGACACCTAATTATATTTTAAAGGTGATTTTAGTAATATCAAATTATCAAGGTTTAAGTGCATTTCCTTAGAGTGTTATCCATAACTAATCCATTCAGAAACTAATTATTTTTCATACTTGCTTGCATTAGTATATATGCTAAGTGATCAGCATGAAGTTTAATTGATAGTACATGATTTTTTGATTGATCGTTATGCAGCAAGACAACGTTAGTAGTTCAATCTTTTTTTAAAAAATATTAGGATTAATCCTAATGGACAACAAGTGGTGCTAATCTTCCAATTATTTTTTAATTAGTTACTAAAGAATATTGAGTAATCATGACTTCAATGGGAGGTAGGTCAATCATGGATATACTACGAAAAAATCAGATAAATGGAAAAAATTGAAGTGCACAGAACACACTCTTAATGCAAATATATTAAAATCTATGTTGTATATTTGTACATCTTAGAGAGAAATTATGTGTATAATATCACAATAGTTATTATGGTAATTTTATATAACATAAATATAAATCTTACTTTATATATCATAAATACTTTATATAAACTGCAAAAAATAAATAAATAATACATCATTAATTAAATTAAATATTTTGGTTATAAACATAGTAAACACATACTGAATGATAACAAAATCGCAAAAAATATATTATATTTAACTCATTTAGTAGATAGATATATATAATATTATTATCCTCAACAAAACAACGATAAAAAAAGACTGCTATCTATATAGAATATAGATATATATATTTAAAAATTTCTACATTATATACAATTAAGATCTTCTTATAGAAATTAATTACATCAAAAAGATTGAATGAATACTCTTGCGCGTAAATACATGGTTATATATGTATAATACTTAACAATGTAGTCATTCAGTTTTTATTATGTCATATTCACATATTCTTTTGGTATACATATAGATAATGATATAATTTATTGATTAAAATTAAAATACTCTCGACTCTTTTATTTTAATTATTTTAAATTCTTAACTTTTATAGTTAGAGATATGTCGTACTTAAGACAAATATTCATAACAATAGATGTCCTCGAAACTTAAAAAATATATTTTAAATCATAGTTTAGTGTAATTTATATGAAAATCATGATTTGATGTCGCAATACAATAATCAGCAGTCCTAAAACGATTTATAAATAAATAAAGAAACAAAAAACAATATGGATAATTGTATAGGCCTTAAGTACATGAAAGTATCTTTGCATTAAAATGGAATCACATGCATACTATATAAATAAATAAGTGATTCACCGAATCTTACAACACGTGTGGAAATTATATCCCCACTATTAATAGTATGACTGAAAAATCAAATACTGAAAAAAAGAGAAAAAGCTTGTCTAATACCAAGCTAGATAATAATTATTATATTAATACAACATCATATCATTTTAATGCTTTTAAATGCGTAAGATTTTACTATTTAGTCACTATTGATCTCGATCATATCGTTTCATAATTTCAATTTTAGACAATTACTCTAATTTTAAATCTAGTTAATGTTACAATGAATGTTTTTTAAAAATAATTGCTATCATAATAGCGCAGTGCATGTTTGAAACATACATAACATATATGTAGATATACATTTTACTAAATATAAAAAAACTAGTGAATGCAGGTAGTTAGTAGTTAAATGTAGAAACCAGAAAATAATAGAGATACGCCATTATAAATAATCGCATTAGCATGCTGAGACACACAACTTACATCACAAAGGTAAAATATATTTTTTATTGTATTGTCTTATTGAAACTCAAGATATTTAATAGATTAAAAATAAATTTTTACCATATATATCAAGATAATTTTCACTTTAAAAAAACAATAGTGTGTATTGAAAATGATTTCAAAAATCATTAATAATAAATACTAGAACAATAGGAAAAAATCATAATATGATTAATTTCATTCAGAATACCTACTACCCTGTTATAGATATTAAGAAGTTTTTAATATAGTGCTACTTCTCTTTTGTTTTACATATTTTTTACATATAGTAATTAATTAGAAAGTCATTTAATAATATTTCAATGCATAACGTACATATCTACACAACAAAATAAAAATTTCTCACTAATACCGTGTCTATACATAATTATATCAAATAAAAGTTCAAAAACACTGAAATCAGAAGGCACGAATATGTTCTTTATAAAAAACCGAGATCCGAAACAAATCAATAATGTTATTGTGATCCACATATCTATTACTACGTAAAGCCGAAAGTATTAGCTATCTTGTATACTATTGTATAGGTATCTTGTATTCTAGCGTATCCATAATTGTATTACATATACATAGAATACGATTCTACATCATATCACTACACGATGTGTATATAAAAGCTATATCACAATATAGTATGCTCCTATAATATGTACGCGCTCAGATTTAAGCCTATTAAAGATTCGTGCATATTTTCACGTAAAACATATCTAATGTAGATGGAAAAGAGTCTAACTAGTTACTGATATCAGAAAGCGATATCGATGCACAAAAACAAAATACTAAAATCTAGGTGATAAGTCGTTATAGTCAGATAATTTCCTGATACTGAATAATCGGAACTAGATTTATTATGTAGTGCACAGATTATACAATCTTCTGGCGCTAATATCATCTTCAGTGATTGAATCGCTAGATTTCTTATTTTTTACTATGCAAACAACTAGTCAGATAGTAGTCGAAACCGCAAAATCTCGTATTTTTAGTTATTTTTCTGATAAATATCGCGGTAATTTTTCCGGTTTATATCTAAGTTGCACTATTTATTGTTACATATATGCTACTTACAATGACTAATCTTATTGCGATAGGTCAATATCTTCTTTTTTAGCAGCTAGGTATACTAATCTTGGTATATGTTGCTATATATCTTGCATCTACCCATACTAGTAACTAACTCACGTAAAAGTGTTTGACGAGAGAGAATTTTGGTTATCTACTGTACAGTAGAATTAGTCTTTGCAATAACCGCATTGTAATTTTTTGATTACTTAGTGCTGATATTGACCCCAAGGCTACTATAAGAAATTTATGGCAATATGATAAATTTTTATCTAATGGTAATAATTGATTGTTTATTGTGACGATAACCATTATGTGTTTCTTAGATCGTAGAGAACTGATTGAAATCACAGCAGACAAATCTTATTAACTATCAATGCACATTTCTATAAAATTACAAATTAATTCATATATTTTATCTTATTTTTTGTAATAGTTGATTTAAAATTCTTCTTTTTTTGTTATCCGGAACTAGAATGATATCTCTATAAGATCTTTGGTTGTGATCTTTCATGAACCTGGCAATCAAGTTTTCGCAAATATTCTTAATATTATCATTCTAACTACAGATTTATTGGGATATAATAGTTACGCATATTGTAATATCTGTATACTGTTTTACTTATCACACAAAGAAATGATTTTAGAATTTCTTTGAGACGGAATGGTTACAGTTTTCTCAATAAACAACTCTTCTGTTTTTCGTCTTTAATCAGCAGCTAATATTTATTTCTATATAATGCTCTTCCATATTAAAACTTTGACTTTGCAAACACCCTCTACCGGGTTGACTCAAGTCCTCAAAGGCATAATAAACATCTTATTAATATCAGATTTTCGATATTAAATCATGTACACAAGAGGCAAGAATTATTTTCCTGCATTATTTTATCTACTCAGTAATGATCTGTTCTGATCCTTTATAGTTTATATTGTGATTCAGATATTGATGGCACCAGAGATGGTAGTGGTTGGTTGGTGATTCCAGTTTTAGTGTGTACTCTGCTTACATGTGATTAGATGAATACCTTACATGCGACACACTGTAAAAAACAATATGAGATGTAGAGTTTGCATATGTACTTAATTAAAACACAATCATTATTGTGATGAGATCACATCTCTGTAAGAGGCTTGATATATAATTAAAAATATAAAATTAATATTATCTAGTTCATGACATGAAATATAGCCTACGCAGGCACATAATAATATTGGTGATCATATTTATATTATAGAAAAAGCCTTCTCGTCATCTCTTTCTTTTAGAACAAACCCAGTAATATAGTGTTGTATTGGTACAAGAATCTGACTCTCTATATATTGAGCGTATGTTTCAAAAATGTCTTCACAGGACTTACGGGTATAATAGAAATATCATACGGTAATATTTCTATTATTTTATATCAAATATAGATGCATTTTCTGAAGGAAATGATACGCCCATACACTATCTGTCATAAAAAACTATCTTATGATCCGTGCACTATGTCACATTTACTGTGACAACTTTACAGATAGAGTATTAGATATATTGCATCATACACTATTTTTATAAATTTTATAAACAGAGCTAATACAAACATTGATATGTATAAATAAAAGAAACGAAAATATTTTTTGTCAAAAGAAAAGCATGTACAGCATAGCAATCTCATGTAAAATTTTTCACTTCGTTCTGTGTTTTATTAGTATCATCTAGCGCACTTCCAATGGAGTAAAATCTGCAACACACATGATTTCTCACTTACAAATAAAATTAAATAAACAATTGTTTTGTATTATTGTGCTGTTACCTAATTGCATGTATTTGCAATGCATGTACTATGTACATTACAATAACATCATCTATATCGTCATGGTAAACACCTATTATATATAGATCAATCTCATGCTCTAAGTTTAAGTTAGACGCCATCAATCTAACATCTTTCCATAAAGCACATATCTGTGAATGGACTTTTTCTATTCGTGTGCTACATGCATTCTCAATATAGAGGACACATAGAGTAATTCATACGACCAATCATTTTATCAATCATTATCAGAATGATGTCATGCGATTGACTGCATAAGCAAGGCCGAGAAGACAATCAAGTTTTTAACTGTTAATATCGTGTGTATTAAATAATATTGAACGCATCTGCAAACATCAGCGAAGACTGCGCATTGCGCTCAGTACAAAAAAATACCCGTGCCTTTCTAACCATACTCACTGGACCCGCCAGATAAATATAATGCCTGGACAAACAGTGGTAATCCTGCATGACCGCATTTAACACAGTGCCATATCGACCATTAAATCCATTTATAGGATATTCAAGTACAGGATGCACATTTAAGTTAGGATAACGCCATGCGAGCTCATCTAGCATATCTAGTTCATATAAATGTTTTTTCTCACGCCCGCCCCAATATAACGAAATAGATCTATCTGCCTGTTCTGCAAGCGCTGTCAAGAGAATGGACCGAATATAAGAAAACCCTGTTCCGCCTGCAATTAATATCAGTGGATAAACTTTTTCTCCTCTTAACCAAGCATGACCATGTGGTATATCAACACTAACATAATTGGTGCTCTGAAAATGCTGAATCGCTGATATGGCATATAGATTGTATTCAGATGCTCCGATATGCAACTCAATAATATCTTTTTCTATAGGCGTAGAAGCAATAGAAAATGCACGATGATCGCTGTCTGTGATTTTAAGGATTAAATATTGGCCCGCGCGAAAACTAAAATCGGATTCCGGGGTTAAACGAACACGATATATGTTATCAGTAATCTCCTCTAATGAGGAAAGTTTACAGATTATAGTTGGCACATACGCCTCTTTTAAATAATTGTTATCATAACCATTGAATTGTGGTCACGTTGGAAACTATTCTGATTTCCAGATCTTTAATTCATCCCAGATTAAATCAATATGAGCTGTAACTATAGGATCTTTCTGGATAGGAGATCCCCATGTACGCTGAGTTTCACCAGCCCACTTATTAGTGGCATCTATTCCCATTTTAGATCCAAGTCCAGATACTGGTGAAGCAAAATCAAGATAATCAATTGATGTATTTTGTATAAGAGTTATATCACGTGCTGGATCCATACGTGTGGTAATTGCCCAGATTACATCATTCCAATCTCGTGCATTGACATCATCATCACATACAATGATAAATTTTGTATAAGTAAATTGTCGTAAGCAAGACCAAATACCCATCATGATAACTTTTGCATGCCCAGCATATTTTTTCTTAATCGTCACTATCGCTAGACGATAGGAGCAACCCTCTGGGGGGGCATAAAAATCAATCACTTCTGGAAATTGTTTTTGTAGTAGAGGTATAAACACTTCATTCAATGCCATACCAAGCACTGAAGGTTCATCAGGAGGTCGTCCTGTATAAGTAGAATGATACATAGCGTCATTACGTTGTGTTATATGAGTCACCGTGAATACTGGAAACATGTCGGATTCATTATAGTATCCAGTATGATCACCATATGGACCTTCTAGCGCTACTTCATCTGGTTCAATATATCCTTCTAACACAATTTCAGATCTAGCGGGTACTTCTAAATCATTAGAGATACATTGTACGACTTCCGTTCTAGCGCCACGTAATAATCCAGCAAAAGCGTATTCTGATAAAGCATCGGGTATAGGTGTCACTGCCCCTAGTATAGTTGCTGGATCAGCCCCTATCACCACAGAAATAGGGAAACGTTTCTTATTCATCTGATCACGCCAAGCCTGAAAATCTAATGCACCGCTACGATTTGGAAGCCACCGCATGATTAATTTGTTTTTTGCAATCACCTGCTGGCGATAAATTCCTAGATTCTGTCTGTTTTTATTTGGGCCGCGTGTGACCGTTAAACCCCAGGTGACTAATGGCGCAACATCACCTGGCCAGCATTTCATGATTGGTATGCGTCCCAAGTCTACTTCTTGATCTTGCCAAATATTGTCTTGACAACATGCCTGTCGAACCCGTTTAGTTGGCATATTTAAGACTTGTTTCCATTGTGGAATTTTTTTAAAAAAATCACGTACTCCTTGTGGAGGTTCAGGCTCTTTGAGACAAGCTAAAAATTGCCCTACATTACGTAAAGCATGTATATTGCTCTGCCCCATCCCCATCGCTACGCGATCGAGTGTACCAAATAGATTACATAATACTGGCATATTATAACCTTTTGGATTTTCAAATAATAAAGCAGGGCCATGCAGACGTAATGTACGATCAGCAATTTCAGTCATTTCAAGATTTGGATCAATTTCTTGCGTAATGCGCTTTAACTTTCCGCTCTTTTCAAGTAGTTCTAGAAAATCTCTTAAATCTGTATATTTCATAACTTTCCAATAGAATTACTAATGAGTGATACGCTATTTATATAGTTAAACATCATGAATTGATTGGCAAGATTTTTATCTTAAATCACTGATGAGATGTATATTCTTTAATCATTCTTATCATAACCATTTGATGAATTTTATACGTTAGATTAAATTATTATGTACTAGAGTAGGATGCTCTTATACAAGATAGCTGTCTTTCTTACATTTCTAAATGCTGAATAACAATGTCTTTTTTACGCTGAATGAGTAAGGTACTGTTATACATGATCCCTTCTTCATTTGACTAGGATCTCATCGATCGACACTACAATCGTATCAACACTCCGTATTTAAATCTTTCTGATCAAACGAACCATTATTATGGTGATCGTCATTGATCTATATTTCCCATGAGCTTATATGTTAGATAATCTAACCCGACTATGTTATTTTTTTGTCTAAATGAGAGATTTTAACAGATAGAGATAACATAATGATAATAAAAATATAAGATGAACTACCATCGATGAAATACTTACATTTTATTTAAGCATAATCTTTTAATGAAAGAGGATTATATATAGATTAATGATATATATAGATTATATGACAAAAATACAATAGATATCTCAGATATGTACGAAAAACTCTTGGCTAAAAGATATACTATGAAATCTATGCTATCGCCATCTAAAATACGTAAAAGCTCCTGCATACTACAGTCAGTATAGGTATAATATAACTCAGACGTATGTTAAGATCATAATCTTATCAACATGACCTATAAATCATCATTGACAATGATCAGTGTTTTTATAACTATAATGCTATACTATAGATCTGCAAGCAGCCACATAACACTTGTTTACCCTACAGCTAGAGATGAAATACAATTCTTATCTATTCCATCATATCTAAAATAACGTCTATCATGCATAGAACTCTATTTTATAAATATTGAATAGTGTCAAGTTTTCAATCATTGTATTACACACACGTATAGTGCTGTTTACTATGTAGTTGATAAATATGCTTACCACCGACTATTGATTTGCTAGTTAGTGGTTACACAAACAACTCTTATTACTTATATAGTTAGAATCGTGTTATATTAAGCACCTGCTATACATCAAATAAAAATCCACACCTCTGCAGTCAGCAGAAAAATAATAAAATTCAGAGTAACAATAAGCAATACTTACAATATTAAGCATGAAATACAGTGTAATGGACGTTTGTTATCACCTCATGTTTATTAGAGTCTATGAAATAAAAATCATATCTAATTGAGTAAACTGCTTAAAAAATACCTTCACTGCGTGACTATGATAAAGGCATCAATGATTTACAGTCTAATATAGAGTATACTCTATATCTATCTATTCTTAATACATCAACAGATATACAGAAAATAGCTTAATGTGGAATATTCTATTGCGTGGACTAAAAATTCTTTCTCAGTGTAACGCGTGCCGTATTTCTCACTTTTTTATTCATCAAAAAATAAAGAAACTAGTTCTCAAGTATTTTACTGTATGCAATACAGACAAGGAATATACCTATGTCAACAGATTTACACTATGACTTAGATCCAATTGAAACCCGCGAGTGGCTAGAAGCGATGGAATCAGTTGTTCGTGAAGAAGGCGTGGAACGGGCTCAATATCTAATTAATAAAATATCGCAGATTGCGCGTAGAAACGATACTTGTAAAAATGCTTCTATCTCAGATCAGAACTATATTAATTCTATTTCAGTGGCAGATGAACCATCATATCCCGGCGATATTACCCTAGAGCGCTGTATTTGCAATGCCATTCGTTGGAATGCAATGATCATTGTACTACGTGCTTCAAAGAAAAATCTAGAATTAGGTGGACATATAGCATCTTTCCAATCTGCAGCTACTATATATGAAGTATGTTTTAATCATTTTTTTCGTGCCTCCACTACACAACATGGAGGGGATTTAGTATATTTTCAGGGGCATATTTCTCCAGGAATATATGCTCGTGCTTTTCTTGAAGGCCGAATTACTGAAGCCATGTTAAATAATTTTCGACAGGAAGTACACGGAGATGGGTTGCCATCGTATCCTCATCCGAAGTTAATGCCAAATTTTTGGCAATTTCCCACTGTTTCTATGGGTTTAGGCCCCATAGAGGCTATTTACCAAGCTAAATTTTTAAAATATCTTTCTCATCGTAATCTGCAAGATACATCTAAACAAACGGTATATGCTTTTCTTGGGGACGGGGAGATGGATGAACCAGAATCTAAAGGAGCGATCACTGTCGCCACACGAGACAAACTAGATAATTTAGTGTTTATTATAAACTGTAACTTACAGCGTTTAGATGGACCAGTAACAGGTAACGGGAAAATTATTAATGAACTTGAAGGTGTTTTCAATGGAGCTGGTTGGGAAGTTATTAAAGTTATCTGGGGTAGTCGCTGGGATCCTCTCTTTCAAAAAGACATTAGCGGTAAATTAATCCATCTTATGAATGAAACAGTTGACGGTGATTATCAAACGTTTAAATCTAAAAACGGTGCCTATATACGCAAGAATTTCTTTGGAAAATACCCAGAAACTGCTGAGCTTGTCAAAGACATGACTAATGATGAGATTTGGAAACTGAATCGAGGCGGTCATGATCCGAAAAAAATTTATGCCGCATTAAAAAAAGCACAATCTGTTAAAAACAAACCAATCGTTATCCTTATTCATACTGTAAAAGGTTATGGCATGGGTGAAAATGCTGAAGCCAAGAATATTGCACATCAAGTAAAAAAAATGAATCTAGAAGATATACGCTATATCCGTGATCGTTTCCACATACAAGTTCATGATGATACTATAGAACAATTACCTTATGTAACTTTTGAAAAAGATTCCAAAGAACATCAGTATCTTCATGCACAACGCAAGAAATTAGGGGGATACCTACCTATACGTGCTATCAATTGTAATGAAAAACTTGAGATACCATCTTTAGATCATTTCCATAATTTATTAATTCAGCAAAATAAAGAAATTTCCACTACTATCGCATTTGTGCGTGCTTTGAACATAATGCTAAAGTGTCCGGCTCTTAAAGATCGACTAGTACCTATTATTGCTGATGAAGCACGTACTTTTGGTATGGAGGGTTTATTCAGAAAGATTGGAATTTACAATCCAAATGGCCAACAATATCATCCGTCAGATCGTGAACACATTGCTTACTATAAAGAAGATACACAAGGACAGATTTTGCAAGAAGGTATTAACGAAATTGGTGCAGGGGCTTCATGGTTAGCAGCAGCTACCTCTTATAGTACAAATCATATATCAATGATCCCTTTTTATATATACTACTCCATGTTTGGTTTCCAGAGGATTGGCGATCTATTGTGGGCAGCCGGCGATCAACAAGCACGAGGTTTTCTCATTGGTGGTACATCAGGCCGAACTACACTGAATGGCGAAGGACTTCAACATGCCGATGGGCATAGCCATATTTATTCTTTAACAATTCCGAACTGCATTTCTTGGGATCCAGCGTATGCCTATGAACTCGCAGTAATCATACACAATGGTTTAATGCGCATGTATGGCGATAAACCGGAAAATATTTTTTATTATATAACCACCGTAAATGAAAATTATCATATGCCAAGTATGCCAATAGGGGTAGAATATGGTATTTGCAAAGGCATATATAAATTAAGCATCCATAATGGTAGTAGAGGAAAAGTGCAACTTTTAGGTTCAGGTGCTATTTTACGTCATGTGTGTCAAGCGGCAGATATTTTATCTGAAAATTATGATATAGCTGTTGATGTATATAGCGTGACATCGTTTACAGAACTAGCGCGTGATGGTCAAAAATGTGCACGATGGAATATGTTGCATCCGACTGCTAACCCACGTATTCCATACATTACGCAAATTATGAACGACGCCCCTACTGTAGCTTCCACGGATTATATGAAGCTGTTTGCTGAACAAATACGTAGCTTTGTTCCCAGTAACAATTATCGTGTATTAGGCACTGATGGTTTTGGACTTTCCGATAGTCGTGCTAATCTGCGCGATCACTTTGAGGTTAACTCTTCTTATATAGTCATTGCTGCACTATCTGCACTATCTCAGGATAATATAATTGAGCTGAAAGAAGTAGATCATGCTATTCATAGCTTTAATATTGATTCTAGTAAAAGGAACCCATGTCTAACATAACTAAGAGGTCATGAAATATGGATTTCATCATCCAGGTTCCTAATATTGGAACTGATGCAGTTGAAGTTACTGAAATTTTAGTCAACGTTGGTGATAATGTTATAAAAGAGCAGTCTTTAGTGGTTGTCGAAGGTGATAAAACTTCTATGGAAGTGCCATCTCCACATGCTGGAGTGGTCAAAGAGATTACTATTAAACTAGGAGATAAAATTCAATCCGGACAGAATATTATGCTATTTGAAGCTGCGAATAATGCTCGCGCTCCAACTGTTTTAGAAAACGAAAAGGGAAAAGAAAGCATATTACCTCAATCTCATGATTCTAAAAAAATTTATGCGCCAAAGATGAATGGTGATAATATCACAATTATCAGTATTTTAGCTGAGGTTGGCAACAAAATTCACGTATCAGACACTATTTTCTGGATTGGAAACCAACAGAACTCAATAGCAATTGACACACCTTTTTCTGGAGTAGTACAAGAGATTACCGTGCAAAATGGGGACAAAATTAGAACTGGCATGTTACTGATGGTTATCAATATTCAACATAACATACTACCTTCCAAGTCAGATATCATATCTGGTCGATACCAGACAGACGATTTACTGATGCCAAAATCTTCATACGTTCACGCAACTCCCCTAGTTCGCCGTTTAGCACGGTTATTTGGAGTCAATCTTAGTATAGTGCCAGGAACTGGTATTAAATCACGCGTTCTCCAAGAAGACGTACAACAATATATACAGCGTGCTATCCAGTACACTGAAAGAGCGATTACAAATAATAGTCAACCATTAGATATCCCTGCATGGCCAAAAGTAAACTATAGCCAGTTTGGTGAGGTAAAACAGATAGAAATAAGCCGCCTTCAGAAAAGATCTGGCGCTAATTTAAAAAGGAATTGGTCAATCATTCCACATGTTACTCATTTTGACAAGACGGATATCACTGATCTAGAAGCATTCCGAAAAGCACAAAACCATGAGGCAGTTAAACACCACCTAGATATAAAACTTACTCCATTGGTGTTTATCATGAAAGCTGTTGCGATAGCGTTAGCAAAAATGCCGCGATTTAATAGCTCTATCTCTGAAGATGAACAATACCTCATTGTAAAAAAATACATTCATATTGGTATAGCAGTAGATACATCAGATGGATTGGTTGTGCCGGTATATAAAAATGTAGATAAAAAAGGCATCATAGAGCTATCTCGTGAGATCATCAAAAATTCTCAAAAAGCTCGTGATGGCAGACTCACTTCAAGCGATATGCAGGGCGGCTGTTTTACTATCTCTAGTATTGGAAACTTAGGTACAACTTATTTTTCACCGATTATAAATGCTCCCGAAGTCGCTATTTTAGGGATCTCTAAATCGGTTATAGAACCCGTGTGGAATGGAAAAACCTTTACACCACGTATCCTTATGCCACTTTCGCTTTCTTTTGACCACCGCGTCATTGATGGTGCCGATGGTGCGCGATTTATAACAATAATTAATAAGATATTATCTGATATTCGTCAGCTAGTGATGTAGAGATATTTCTTACGTGACATAGATTAATTATATCATTTTACATAGCGCGGTTTCTTCCTAGCTCTGCATTAACGTAATAGATAAAAAGAGTACGTTGTAATTACAGTACATTGTCATTAAATTATCAATTATCTTAAAGAGATTATTATGAGTACTCAGGTGAAAACTCAAATTGTTCTACTTGGTGCTGGTCCTGCAGGTTATTCTGCAGCATTTCGTGCCGCAGATTTAGGCTTACAAACAATTATCGTCGAACGTTATAAAGAATTAGGTGGTGTGTGTCTAAATGTTGGTTGCATTCCTTCTAAAGCCTTATTACATATATCTCAAGTTATAGAAGAAACCAAAGCACTGGATAAGCACGGTGTTGTATTCAATGATCTTCAGATCGACATAGACAAAATACGAAATTGGAAAACACAAATTATATCAAGGTTAACTAGTGGCTTATCCGGAATGGCACAAAGTCGTAAGGTGCAAGTAATACAAGGTATAGGTTCATTCACTGATTCTCATACACTAGAAGTTATATCAAATAATGGTTCAGCGACCACTATCACGTTTGACCATGCAATTATTGCAACAGGTTCATCTGCCATGAAAATACCACTGGCACCATATGAGGATCCACGTATTTGGGATTCTACTACTGCGCTTGCATTAAAGACAATCCCAGAACGTTTGCTAATAATCGGTGGCGGTATCATAGGCCTTGAGATGGGTTCCTTATATCATACTCTTGGTTCACAAGTTGACATAGTGGAAATGTCTAATCAACTCATCCCTCCTGCTGATCTAGATGTAGTACAGTGTTTCACTAAGTCTATTTCTAAGCGTTTGCATATCATGCTAGAGACTCAAGTGATAGCTATTACGACAAAGTCAGATGGCGTACATGTTACTATGGCAGATCAAAACGCTTCTATAAGCATAGAGCGTTATGACGCAGTATTAGTCGCAATCGGGCGTACTCCTAATGGAAAAAATTGTAGCGCAGATAAAGCTGGTGTTCAAGTAGATGAACGTGGTTTTATCCATGTAGATAAACAAATGCGTACCAATATTCCACATATTTTTGCTATTGGTGATGTTGTCGGCCAACCAATGCTTGCGCATAAAGGTATTCATGAGGGTCATATCGCAGCTGAAGTCATTTCTGGTAAAAACTATTATTTTGAACCACAAGTAATTCCGTCTATTGCTTATACTGAACCAGAAGTAGCATGGGTGGGTATAACTGAAAAAGCAGCTAAAAAACAGGGGATTCCGTATAAAACGTCCATCTTCCCGTGGTCAGCTTCAGGTCGTGCACTAGCCTCTAACTGTGCTAATGGCATGACTAAACTCATCTTTGATCAAATGACACATCGTGTGATTGGTGGCGCAGTTGTTGGTACAATGGGTGGTGAATTATTAGGTGAGCTTACTTTAGCTATTGAAATGGGATGTGATGCAGCAGATATTGCGTTAACTATCCATGCGCACCCTACTCTACATGAATCTGTGGGTTTAGCGGCAGAAATCTTTGAGGGAAGTATCACGGATATACTGAATCCCACAGCTCATAAAACATCATAGATTTATAGTAGCATACATTCATGACTATTGGTAAGAATGGATGATGCTCATGATCGCTCTCATTTTAAACTTAGAACTCTTTGAATACATCTCCACATACTAAAAGTTTTTTATAAAAATGTTATATAATGCCAGCTCTCTATCTTTATTAATTCATGATAACGATCATGACAGCATCATAGTATAATAAAATAACGAGGATTTCTTTATGAACCAAGTAAAACATAGTTCATTATTAATTTTGGGTTCTGGTCCTGCTGGGTATACTGCAGCAATCTATGCAGCACGAGCTAATTTACGACCAATATTAGTGACAGGATTAGAAAAAGGCGGGCAATTAACTACTACAACTGATATTGAAAACTGGCCAGGCGAACCTGGTAAGTTGACAGGGCCAGTCTTAATGCAAAAGATGTATGAACATGCACTGAAGTTTGACACTGAGATAATTTACGATGCTATCCTAAGCGTAGATTTAAAAAATAAACCATTTTGCCTAAATGGCGATAAAAATCAGTACACCGCTGATGCTTTAATCATTGCTACTGGTTCTTCAGCTCGTTATCTTGGGCTGCCGTCAGAAGACGAATTTAAAGGACGCGGTGTATCTGCATGTGCAGTTTGTGACGGATTTTTATATCGTAACCAAAAAGTAGCAGTGATTGGTGGTGGAAATACGGCAATAGAAGAAGCCTTATATCTTGCCAATATTGCTTCTGAAGTACATCTTGTTCATCGCAGAGAATCCTTTCGTGCTGAGAAAATCCTTGTAGACCATTTATATCAAAAAATTAAAAATAAAAAAATTATTTTTCATGCGAACTATACACTGGATTTAGTTTTAGGTGATAAAAATGGAGTCAATGCTCTACAATTACGATCCACAAAAAACACTTCAATAAAAAATTTAATTGTTTCAGGAGTATTTATCGCTATTGGCCATACTCCGAATACTGAAATATTTACTAATCAGCTGATACTCAATAACGGGTATATTAAAGTACAGTCAGGCGCACAGGGAAATGCTACGCAAAGTAGTGTTCCCGGTGTGTTTGCGGCTGGTGATGTTGCAGATTATGTCTATCGACAAGCGATTACTGCCGCGGGGACTGGTTGTATGGCAGCACGGGACGCTGAGCGCTATCTTGATTCAAGTATATAAGCACTAGATACTCGGCGACCTTAATACTATGTAGTTGAGCAGTAGGAATTACATCTCACAACATATATTGCTGATAATTTCATTATTTGGATTATATCACAAAACTAGTATGGATTGAGTGGAAAACTATAATGAGTCTACTATTCATAATTGTTCTATACTCAACGTCTAAAACTATAAAATTACTACATACCGTTAAATATGACGCATTATCACTTAGACATTTTCATCGGTAGTAGTTTACGGACACACAAAGAGCAGTAATAATATGCTCGCTAATACGCACAAGTATTGGCTATATTGAAGGAATATTGTTATAAAATTTCTGGAATTAACCACTAATATGTTCTGTCAACATAATATCAAAAATTATATTATGTTCGTTTTGCAACAACTCTCTTATTGCTATGGTAACTGACGCTCGTATTGCTTTGTGATTCCTGATCTCATCTACAATAGTATCACCAAGGATACCCATTACATTCATGTTTTTCGATACAATAAGCTAACATTTTTATATACATAAATATTTTGAAACAAATAAACTACACACCAGAATATTCTGATGATTTTTCTAGGGGAAAAGTATCCGATAGAAATCTCTGCATTAACATTTCAAGGTGCACACGTGAATATACAACATTTCCTTGTACAGAAATTCTCTCAGGCTATGGTGGCAGCAGGTGCGCCAGAAAATTATAAAGCGCAAGTTCGTTCGTCAGATAAATCACAATTCGGTGATTATCAGGTAAATGATATCATAGCATTAGCTAAAAATCTAAATATAGAGCCCACAAAGCTTGCTGAACAAGTACTTAAGCATCTAAATTTACATAATATTGCAAAAAAAGTAGAAATTATAAGCCCTGGGTTTCTCAATATTTTTCTTGACTCTCAGTGGTTAGCTGCACAAATTGATCATATTTTAGTAGCAGAAAAACTTGGAATTACCACTATGCAACCAAAAACTATAGTTATAGATTACTCCTCACCAAATGTAGCTAAAGAAATGCATGTTGGGCACTTACGTTCTACTATTATTGGCGATGCCATCGTGCGGACTTTAGAATTTCTGGGTCATAATGTCATTCGTGCTAATCATATTGGTGACTGGGGTACTCATTTTGGTATGCTTATTGCATTTTTGGAAAAAAAGAACATTACAAATTATCAAGCAATTGGTCTTACCAACCTAGAAATCTTGTATCGTGAAGCTAAGCAAGCCTATGATAATGATGTTGAATTTGCTCAACGTGCGCGTAATTATGTTGTTCAACTGCAAAGTGGAGATAAATATTACAGACAACTTTGGGGTCAGCTAGTTCATATAACTATGACACAAAATCAACTGCTTTATGATCGTATGAATGTCACCCTGCAACCTACAGATGTGATGGGAGAAAGTTTATATCACCATATGCTGAAAAATATTGTATCTGACTTACAACAGAAAAATCTTGCTGTGTCAAGTCAAGGCGCCATCGTCGTATTTCTTGATGAACACCGCAATAAATCAGGAGAACGTACCGGAGTGATAATTCAGAAAAATGATGGTGGGTATTTATACACTACTACTGATATAGCTTGTGCTAAATATCGACATGAAACTTTTCAAGCTGATCGTGTAATCTATTATATAGATTCCCGTCAAAATAAGCATCTACAACAAGCATGGGCTATTGCACGTCAAGCCGGATATATACCAGATAGCTTACAATTAGAACATCATATGCTGGGCATGGTTTTAGGTAAAGATGGCAAACCCTTCAAAACACGTACCGGGGATACTATAAAGTTATCTGATTTATTAGATGAAGCCGTCAATCGTGCTACTCAGTTGATATTAGAGAAAAAACCACACATCTCACAGGGAGAACTTCACAGTCTAGCAGAGATCATTGGTATTGGTGCGGTGAAATATGCCGATCTTTCTAAACATCGTACTACTGATTATATCTTTGATTGGGATCACATGTTATCCTTTAAAGGTAATACGGCACCATATATGCAATATGCTTATACTCGTGTGCTATCAATATTTCGTAAGTCTAGAATAAATCCTAATGAAGAGATCGTTGGCACCACTTCGCTGGTGAATAATATCTCAATACAATTAGCTATTATTTTGTTGCGGTTTGAAGAAACAATAAATAAGGTTGCTGATGACGGATTGCCTCATATCATGTGCGCTTATTTATATAACCTAGCATCTGTGTTTTCTCAATTCTATGAAACCTGTCCTATTCTGGAAGAAAAAAACCAAAATAAAAAAACAACCTATCTTAAATTAGTACTATTAACTGCAAAAACTCTGAAATATGGATTAGATACCTTAGGAATTAAAACTGTAGAACGTATGTAATAAGCTGTATACTCAGAAAATCAATCAAAATTTAATCCATTATAAATAATAACTGTATTATAACATATGTAGACGAAAAATACTTTACACATACTTTGATCTGACTATGCTACTTATAGCATACGTATACTTACATTTAGAATACAATCGAGTACAACAGTCAGAATTCCCACTGAAGTATTATTCTGTATTTATTTCTCCTATCGCTACGCCTTCATAGCTCAAAATTTCACATGCTAGATACAGAAGAACTAATCTGATTACCCTCTATCACAGCATTACACGTGATGCACTGGGTGGGTGGTAAAAGATTTCCTCGTTCAATGATTACACCAACTTGTTGTGCGTGCGGTGTTCCATTTGGCTTACTAACTGTTACTTGGACCCATAAGGAAGGAAATTTATTCAGTAGACAAGCTGCAACCTCCTCTGCTACACGTTCAATTAAACTAAATTGCCCTCTACTAACGAGTGATATTATTTCCTTGACTATATCGCTATAGTTTAAGCAATTTTTAATATCATCGCTAGAAGAAGCAGAATGCTGATCTCGTGCTATTTTAATATCCAATAGTAATTTCTGCGGAAAATTTTTCTCCCATTCATAAATACCAATAGTTGTAATTACCGTTAATTGATTAATAAATAAAATATCCATCTTATTTCTCTTTTTAGGTACAAAATATAATGTAAAATATAATGCATATTGTCTATTGAATGTTATAGACATAATCCTCATTTTAAAATATTCTTGATATACAGTAGAATTACTCACGCTGTTGCTATAAGCGTACACTAATAGCTTTTCTGATGTAGGTAATAGTTCTTTGTATAAGGAAAAAATTAAAGTAGCTTCATCAGAACATGCAGAATAACGTACTCTACGAACTCCGATGCTAATAACAGATAATTAACACATGACACTACAATACATATGCTGTAAGTAAAAAACTATTAGAATTAATATACACTCTATCGTCTGAAAATAATCTTCTTCCTATAAATGTTTCTAGTCGTCTTAAAATCTATATAGCCAATGTTCTACCACGCCTGTAGGATAGATATAATATAAAAAAATCAGATTAAATATATCATTATGGAATCATGGTTTAATGCCAATACTTATACGTACTATTTTATTATTGCTCTCCTGATACTAATGACTCTACCAGTATGGTATGGATACCTCTTGTAAACACAATCTCTATTCATTCTACCACTTCTGATCTGTTTTAGATAATCAAATGATGATGCATCATTGATATTGTGGATGTTTAAAAGAGATGTAATATCAATATCGTTATGTATGCTATTTCTATCGATGAAAAGATCGATTTATTTTCTTTATAGTGCACTTAATTCGGATAATGGCCATCGTGAACGAACAGTAATATTCAGTGGATCATTCCAGTGCTTTTGAAGACGTATCATTCCTGTATAGGCAATCATGGCGCCATTATCAGTGCATAATGCAGGGCGAGCATAAAATACCTTTCCACTTCTTTGCGTCATGAGCTCTCTGAGTCTATTACGCAATAAACAGTTAGCACTGACCCCTCCTACAAGCACAAGAGATTTAAAACCACTATAATCTAAAGCACGTCTACATTTAATAACCAATGTATCTACTACTGCATCCTCAAAAGCACAAGCAATATCTGCACGGGTTTGTGGAGTATTTTGATTATTATAAATTGTTTTCGCTGCAAAAGTTTTAAGCCCAGAAAAACTAAAATCCAACCCTGGGCGATTAGTCATAGGACGTGGAAATATAAAGCGTTTTTTCAGTCCTTTTTCAGCTAGCCTAGACAACGATGGACCACCAGGGTAATTCAGCCCTAATAATTTAGCAGTTTTATCAAATGCCTCACCCACTGCGTCATCAAGCGACTCACCCATTACGGTATATGCACCAATACCAGTAGCACTGATTAACTGAGTATGCCCACCTGATACTATTAAGGCCACAAACGGAAAACTAGGTGGATCATCCTCTAGCATAGGTGAAAGAAGATGACCTTCGATATGATTGACAGCAATAGAAGGAATACTTAGCGAAACAGCAAGAGAGCGCCCAATGCAGGATCCTACTAATAAAGATCCTACTAAACCAGGACCTGCTGTATAAGCTATTGCATTAATATCCTGTAGCTTTAATTTAGATTCTTGTAGTGCTGCTTCAATTAGCGGCACTGTTTGTTGCATATGGCTACGTGATGCTAATTCAGGGACTACACCTCCATAGTTAGCATGGAGTGTAATTTGACTATATAGTTGATTAGCAAGCAAACCTACAGTAGAATCATAAATTGCCACACCAGTGTCGTCACAGGACGTTTCAATCCCAAGAACACGCATCTATAAAACCTCACATTGACAACATTCTATAAAGAAGATCAATCTTGTTGCTTATAAAAAACATAAGACACACAATGATAGAAACACACATGCAAGCATGTAAAAAGATTAAGTACTCCATATCACGAATATGAATATAAAACACAGCAGTTATTAGGGTAATATATGTCATGGTAACTCAAATATATAAATAATGGAGATCTATTGGCTATCGTAGCAAAAAGTAACCAGATCTATTTTTATCTTGTGATATAGTACTATATCATCTACTCTATTTTAGAATACATTTAAAAAATTTTTAAATTTGCTGAGAGGTTTACATAAAAATGAACATCTTACCGAGAGGATTACATGCCAGTAATTAAAGTACGTGAAAATGAACCATTTGATGTAGCACTACGTCGTTTTAAGCGTTCATGTGAGAAAGCAGGTGTGTTAGCCGAAGTCCGTCGTCGTGAATTTTATGAAAAACCAACTACCGAACGTAAGCGTGCGAAAGCATCTGCTGTAAAACGACACGCAAAAAAATTAGTACGAGAAAATGCACGCCGTACTCGCTTATATTAGGTATGTGTAAAGATTCTTTTTCTTGATAGCTAGCATATGCACTTATTTATCCGGCCGTACTTCCGAAAGGAAGGCACGGCTTATTTTATTCAGCATGAATATATATAGTAACAAAGCTATTATGAGCTAAATACTCCGACCTATTTCAGATAGCCAGAGGTTTTTATGAAACAACGTATTCCACTAACATTTATTAAGGAATTAATCGGACGTGCGGATATCGTAAACCTCATTCAGATGCGTCTTGAATTAAAAAAGAAAGGTAAAAACTATCATACATGGTGTCCTTTTCATAAAGAAAAAACCCCCTCTTTCACTGTCAATAACGAGAAACAATTCTATCATTGTTTTGGTTGTGGTGCTCATGGAAACGCTATTGATTTTCTCATGAATTATGATCATTTGACATTTATTGAAAGTATTGAAGAATTGGCCAATTTATATTGTCTGAAAGTACCATATCAAGATAATCAGAACACCATATTCTTTAAATATCCTCAGCGTAAGCGTTTGTATCAATTGATGCATGACTTACGTGTTTTTTATCAGAAACGCCTAATACAAAAAGAATGCTCAATAGCTAATGATTACCTTTTACAGCGCGGAGTTAGTAAGGAGATAATTGAGCGTTTTGCCATTGGATTTTCTCCGCCTGGATGGAATAATCTATTAAAAAATTTTGGACTTCGCCCAACTTATCGTAAGTTATTGATCGATTCTGGTATGATCATCACGAATCATCAAGGGCATAGTTATGATCGATTTCGCGCGCGGATTATGTTTCCTATTCATGATCAACAAGGCCATGTGACAGGATTTGGCGGGCGTATTCTTGCCAGTGGGGTCCCAAAATATATTAATTCCCCAGAAACAAAAATTTTTCATAAAGGAAACCAACTATACGGTTTATATGAAGCGCTTCAAATAAACCCTCAACCTTCCAAATTATTGTTGGTAGAAGGTTACATGGATGTTTTAGCATTAACTCAGTTTGGGGTAGATTATTCCGTAGCGTCATTAGGTACTGCTACGACAGCTAAACATATTCAATTATTATTTCGCTTAACCAAACAAGTCATTTTTTGCTATGATGGTGATGACGCAGGCCGTATTGCTGCATGGCGCACATTAGAAACTTCTTTACCTTACATGAATGATGGTTATCAAATCAACTTCATGTTTCTTCCTGACAGAGAAGATCCTGATAGTGTAGTACGTCAAGAAGGTCAGGACGCATTTCACATGCGTATCAAAAATGCTATACCTCTATCAATGTTTCTCTTTCAAACACTGACGTCACAGGTGGACTTAAGTTGTGCTGAGGGTCGAGCCAAACTAAGTGCTTTAGCGTTACCTTTGATTCGCCGCATACCGGGCGAAATGTTGCGTCTTTATGTGTGTCAGGAGTTAGGTAATAAACTTGGTATACTCGATTCAGGGCAATTAAATAAACTGGTGTTACAAAGAACCTATAGTCAAGAAAAATTTAGTCAACCACAAATAAAAAATACTACCATGCGTATGCTAGTTGGGCTTTTGGTTCAAAATCCTTCTCTTGCTCATATTCTGCCGCCACTAGAGAACCTCGAAATGTTCGAAGAACCTGGTTTCTCGTTATTTAGTAATCTAGTTAATATTTCCCTGCAGAACCCTGTTTTAACAACTGGGCAGTTACTAGAATTATACCGTGGTACAAAATTTAGCATACACCTTGAAAGACTGGCAATGTGGAACCACATGATTGTAGATGACAATATACAAACCATGTTTCTTGATGCGTTTTCTAATCTTTGTATCTGTAATCAAGAGAGAAAAATAGACAATCTGATTGCTCGTGATCGTATCAGCGGGCTGAATCGTCAAGAACGGTATACAGCATGGACATTAAGTAAATCTATTAAGCATTATACATAAAAAATTTTCAGAGAATATACGTATTCAATAAAATAAATGATTTATGTTGATAACAGTCATTAACGCACAATTAATACTAAAATAATACATACAGTGATTATGAGATAAAAACTTAGTGCTCTGATTTTGTATGTTTATTCGAAGATACTAATAGTTTTTATAACGGGATACGATGGTCATCACAAGACCCTCATACTTTTATTCTTGGCTATATATGTCCAAGATCCATCTAATTTTAAGAAGTGTGGATACTGTCTTATGGATCAAAACCCACAGTCACAACTGAAGTTGCTAGTTACACGTGGTAAGGAGCAAGGATATCTAACCTATTCTGAGATAAATGATCATCTACCAGATGATATCATAGACTCTGATCAGATCGAAGACATCATCCAAATGATTAATAATATGGGTATTCAAGTTGTAGAAGAAGCACCTGATGCTGATGATTTGATTCTTAATGAGAATGGTGGTGATACTGACGAAGATGCTGTAGAAGCAGCCGCTCAAGTGTTATCTAGTGTTGAATCAGAAATCGGGCGTACAACGGATCCAGTTCGCATGTATATGCGTGAAATGGGCACAGTAGAACTGTTAACCCGTGAAGGCGAAATAGATATTGCTAAGCGTATTGAAGATGGCATTAATCAAGTACAGTGTTCTGTTGCTGAATATCCTGAAGCCATTACGTATCTCTTAGAACAATATGATCGAGTGCAATCAGATGAAGCCCGTCTGTCTGATTTAATCACTGGTTTTGTAGATCCCGATGCGGAGGAGGAAATAACACCTACCGCTGCTCATATTATTGCGGACATACCATCAGATGAACATGAAACAGATGAGGATGAAGAATCTGATGAAAATAATGAAGAGGATGAAAATAGTATTGATCCTGAATTAGCGCGTGAAAAATTCAATGCTTTAAGAAAACAATATGAAATCACTCGGACTATTATTAAATCTAGAAGCCGTAGTCACGCTAACGCTCTTATAGAAATCCAAAATCTATCTGATGTATTTAAGCAATTCCGATTAGTTCCAAAGCAATTTGAGTTACTTGTAGACAATATGCGAATCATGATGGATCGGGTCAGAATACAAGAACGTCTTATTATGAAGCTATGCGTAGAATGGTGTAAAATGCCAAAAAAAAGCTTTATAAGTTTATTTAGCGGTAATGAAACCAATATCAATTGGTTTCAAACTGCGATAAAAATGAATAAAAGATGGTCAGACAAACTTAAAGATGTTCAAAATGATGTAGAATACAGCCTGCGGAAACTTCAAAAAATAGAAGAGGAAACAGGCCTAACTATTGAGCAGGTTAAAGATATCAACCGCCGGATGTCTATCGGTGAATCCAAAGCACGCCGAGCGAAAAAAGAGATGGTTGAAGCAAATCTCAGATTAGTTATTTCAATTGCTAAAAAATATACCAATCGCGGTCTACAATTTTTAGACCTAATTCAAGAAGGAAATATTGGATTAATGAAAGCGGTCGATAAATTTGAATACCGACGTGGTTATAAATTTTCAACTTATGCCACATGGTGGATTCGTCAAGCTATTACTCGCTCAATTGCTGATCAAGCACGTACAATTCGTATTCCAGTGCATATGATCGAAACAATTAATAAGTTGAATCGGATTTCACGTCAAATACTACAAGAAATAGGCCGTGAACCAACACCAGAAGAATTAGCTGAAAGGATGCTGATCCCAGAAGATAAAATACGTAAAGTAATGAAAATTGCTAAAGAACCGATCTCTATGGAGACACCCGTTGGAGATGATGAAGATTCACACTTGGGGGACTTTATTGAAGATACTACTTTAGAGTTACCCTTAGATTCTGCAACTTCTGAAAGCCTTCGTTCAGCCACACACTCTGTACTAGAGGGTTTGACCGCACGTGAAGCAAAAGTTTTACGCATGCGTTTTGGTATTGATATGAATACAGATCATACCTTAGAGGAAGTTGGAAAACAATTTGAAGTTACACGAGAGCGTATTCGTCAAATTGAAGCAAAGGCACTACGTAAATTACGACATCCCAGCAGATCCGAAGTTTTACGTAGCTTTTTGGATGATTAAGAAACCTCTTAAGATATTTGTATTATATGTCTAATACAATCTTAAGTATGTATTTAAGAATCATGATTACACAAACATATACTTATTGTAGTATATATATCGAGATATTTTTCAACATCATGAGTTGTACCGCTAGCTCAAAGATCTCTCTGTTCGTTTATATGTATGCAATCAGTTAGTTGTTAAATGAACATTCAATATTCACCCCATCCGGTGAATATTGTTTCAAAATATATTTGCATCTCTACCTATATTGATGTAGACGGGGGTATTTTAAATTGAAGAGATAGATTGAGCACGTCTTCGATACATTTTACAGGATCAATATCCAAATCAGCTATCACATTGTCTGGAATTTCTTCTAGGTCACGTTGGTTTTCATCAGGTATTAAAACAGTTTTAATACCTCCTCTTCTTGCTGCTAATAGTTTATCTTTCAGGCCTCCGATTGGTAATACTTGACCACGCAACGTGATTTCACCGGTCATGGCCACATCAGATCGCACTGGATTACCAGTTAAACAAGAAACTAATGCAGTGCACATAGCAATACCTGCGCTTGGACCATCCTTAGGGGTTGCGCCTTCAGGGACATGTACATGAATATCTCTTGTTTCATAGAAGTCACGCTTAATACCTAATTGCTCTGCGCGAGCACGCACAACAGTTAATGCAGCCTGAATAGATTCCTGCATCACTTCACCTAGCGATCCAGTATAGGTTAATTTTCCCTTACCTGGTACACAAGCAGTTTCAATGTTTAATAAATCACCGCCAAAATTTGTCCATGCAAGGCCAGTTACTTGACCTATGCGATTTTGACTATCGGCACGTCCGTATTTATATCTCTGCACACCCAGATACTCTGTTAAGTTATCCGAGGTAATAATGATTTGTTTAACGGTTTTATCTATAAGCAAGCGCTTCACAGCTTTTCGGCATAATTTTGATAATTCGCGTTCAAGACTACGCACTCCCGCTTCATGCGTATAATAACGAATAATGCTAATTAGTGCGCTTTCGTTCACAATGAATTCATGTTCTTTTAATGCATTACGCTCAATTTGTTTTGATAACAAATGTCTTTTAGCAATACTCAATTTTTCGTCTTCTGTATAACCAGACAATCGAATGATTTCCATACGATCTAGTAGCGCTGCTGGAATGTTTGTAGAATTGGATGTCGCTAAAAACATGACATCAGAAAGATCATAATCAACCTCTAGATAATGGTCGCTAAAAGAAACATTCTGTTCTGGATCTAACACTTCTAGCAGAGCCGCTGCTGGATCCCCTCGCATGTCATATGACATTTTGTCAATTTCATCTAATAAAAATAATGGATTTTTTACTCCAACTTTGGCCAGTTTCTGTATTAGCTTTCCTGGCATAGAACCAATATAAGTACGACGATGACCACGAATTTCTGCTTCATCACGTACTCCACCTAATGCCATACGTATATACTTTCTTCCGGTAGCTTTAGCTACAGATTGCCCCAATGAGGTTTTACCAACACCAGGTGGCCCGATCAAACAAAGAATCGGTCCTTTAATTTTACTAACCCTGCTTTGAACAGCTAGATGTTCTAGTATTCTTTCCTTGACAATCTTTAATCCAAAATGATCAGTATCTAGTATTTCTTGTGCTTTGTTTAAATCTTTTTTAATTTTACTACGAGCATGCCAAGGTACCTTAACCATCCATTCAATATATCCTCGCACGACAGTAGCTTCTGCTGACATAGATGACATCATTCTTAACTTTTGTAGTTCAGATTCAGTTTTCATGCGTGCTTCTTTCGACATTCCAGCCATCTCAATCTTGCGTTTCAATATTTCATATTCATCTGGCACATCATCCATTTCACCAAGTTCTTTCTGAATCGCTTTCATCTGTTCGTTTAAATAGTACTCACGTTGGCTTTTTTCTATTTGTTTTTTAACGCGAGTACGAATACGTTTTTCTACCTGTAGCAATTCTATTCCTGATTCCATCATAGCCATTAAATATTCTAAACGTTTACTAACGTCTAACATCTCAAGGACTAACTGTTTATCTGCTAATTTTAATGGAATGTGCGCGACTACTGTGTCAGAAAGACGTGCAGCATCATTGATACCATGTATAGAAGTTAACACTTCAGGGGGGATTTTTTTATTAAGTTTAACATACCCTTCAAATTGGCTAATTGTGGCACGAATTAGCACTTCTTGTTCTTTTTCTTCCATTCTAGAAGAAATTAGATATTTAGCCTTAGCTGTAAAATAATTACCATGATCCGATAAATTTATGATATGTGCGCGTTGTAATCCTTCAACTAAGACTTTCACAGTACCATCTGGTAACTTCAACATTTGTAACACAGAGGAAACAGTTCCAACTGAGAAGAGGTCCTGAATACGAGGTTCATCCGTTGAGGCTTCTCGTTGAGCAACAAGAATTATCTTGTTGTCATGCTCAATAGCCGTTTCTAGGCAGCGAATAGATTTCTCACGACCTACAAATAACGGAATCACCATGTGCGGATAAACCACTACGTCCCGCAACGGTAATACAGGGATTTCAATGCATTCGGCATACTCAGAATTCATACAATTCTCTCTTAGTTTAATTTAAGCCTTACTTCTTACTTAATAAGGTCGCATAATCTTGCAATATTCACGGTATGAGTAACTCGTAAATCTGTCAAACTACAGATTCATATGAACTAAATTGATTTAATACATTAATCACACATCTCATGTATTAATCATTAATCGGACTGTTATTTGGTATCACGTAAAACTACGCACTGATAAAATCATTTCATATCACCTTACAAGAATTTCATATCGCCTTACAAGAATGGTGTTATGATCGCATTTCTATGATGCATTATCAATCCTATGACTTAATTAAGATAAGCTGATATGCTGCTCTATTGCCAACCTGATTGTGACACACATCAAAATGATTTTTCCTATAACAGTGTGGTGTAGATATTATTACAGCGCATTCACAAATTCTTCTTGTATTGTTATCCATAATCATGATTTTTAAAAGTTATATGCTTTCTTGATGTTAATGTAACTTCATTGAAAACTGAGCTATGATTATAACCAAGCTTGGTGTTCAAGCAACAATATAAATCGGCATATTACTACTATATTATAGTGCATCTTTTTTAGTTACATATTACGTATGCATACGTACTCTTTACACGTAGGATAAATAAATAAAACATGTTCTGTATATGTATAATCGTATTATCATTGATAAGAGACTAATCAGTCTTTCTAATTTTCTCGCTACTATAATCTATCACACGAGGCATAAGTTTCTCATATTGACATATACAGTTTTTGCGTTGATACCATACGTCTAATTTCGTCACAGTACTTATTATTTTTTTATGCGAGCATTACAGATTATTGGGAGTATCTACTCTAAATATACTGGAATAAAATTCCGTCTAGTGCCGATAGTGATTTTTTTTAATCCTAGCATCCCCTTCACTAGAAAGCACTGATATATGATGCACCATTTATTCTCGTATTTATTGCCTTTATGTATTCTACGTGTATGTCATTTTAAAAAATATCTCGATATATTTTAATATATAGTATAAAAATTTTAAATTTAAATCCTTCAATAAGATTGAACTTTCTGTCACCATTGCTTGTTAAAATTTAGTACTGTGTGTATCTAGCACGTTTTTATAAGTCACATGCATATTTTCATAAACGCTAGTATAATGCATATACATATTGTTTCATGGATCATACATAAAAATTTTTGTATATACTTATGTATGTCATATCTTCCCGCCTAACATTCATACGTAGTTATGAATCAAACCAGATAGTATGTAGAAATATATGACTCGTCAAACTCCATAAACATAACCCCGGGGATTCAGGTTTCAATCTTGTTAGAAAATCACACCTATGATTCTTATTAATTATTTTTACTACTACGTTGAATGGTATTCCTATTAGCAAGATATATAACACTAGATTAATATAACAGATAGTATTTTTAACTAACACCACATGGTAAAAATTTTACTAACATTAAAAATAGCTTAATATTTCTGCGCGAAATTTATAAACATGTCAACTTAAAAATAAAGGAACTGCAGATATGCGTTTCATATTAACATAATCCACTAGAACTCTTCTTAAAGAGCGCATACTACGCTTTATAAGTTCGATGGCCTTCTCAGTAAGTTGCATGCTTCTATGTGCAGATGTATTATGCTGTCCTATGAAGACCATGCAAAATTCTTCAAAGCATATAGCGCTAAACATACATACGAATTACACATTGCTCACCTATGAGCATACACTAATCATAGCATGATACTATAAAAACATTCCGCATACACAACACAATATAGAGCTTCCGATAATACAGTAAAGCGAATTTTTTCTTAAAATCAGATCTGAATTTGCTCTCAAATTACGACAGACTTATATTAAACACCAGGTGTATCCATACACGTGGTTCAGTGAAGGAAATCAACCCCTCTGAACAAGAATACAATCTCTATCTTTAACACATTTTTTTCTGTATTACCTTACCAACTTATATAGGTATGGTTCTGCTATGCCATAGCATAACTGAGTATCGATGATACATATCATCATAATTATAACCCCCCTACTATAGAAAAAATAATGCAGAAATAATTTTAAAAAGCACCAATATTAGTTCTAAAAGTATTTCAGGAATCCATTGATTGATTCTTGATTCTAGATCTATATGCAACTTGCAGGCCCTCCATGATAATTATTTAGCATTGTTCTAAATTAGTAAATTTCACCTTAACAACCACTGACTAATTTCGTCAATTATTTACCTAATCATTGAAATATCGATTTCATGAACTGATGCAAGACTGCATATTTGTTCTTGCATAGATTTCTAATAGACGATTATTTTCTAAGTAATCTAATGAGTCATCTTATCCTGCATATACACTCCTATCGTTCTTAAGGCTCGTTTTCAGTTCTATAACAACACTCTGGATAAGATATAAAAACTCAACACTACTTATGATATGTATGATTAATTTAAAATTCTAAAATATATTATCTACTGCTCTATGCTTTATGTCTAGCTTATCAGCAGTAAATTCTATCTGTAAAATATGAAAGAATGTTATCGCATACTCATCGAGTGAGTCTGACTACTACCTTCAGTCCGATAGTATATATCAGAATTATAAGATTTTACTCATAAAATCTCTTTAGTAAATAAATTGTAGAAGGCTGTAGAAAACATAGGCATATAAAATGTAAACTAGAAATTTAAGTGGAATCAATCGCAATCATCGATAACATTGCATTTTATTTTTTATATTACATGCTACCTAATACAGATGTTATTCCCCCTGCATATATATCACTACAACCATGCAAATCCTATTTTTCTCTGTTGGTAGTTATCTGTCTTCGTACAATATATCACTAGATCCTGTAGCAATTACTACATTATAATTAAAGAATGATTCAGCAAAGACGCCTAGTGTTGGAATTTCATATGCTTATGGTATGCTTTTATGATAGTACATAATAGTTGAAAAAAAAGACTAGCATGTATTGATGTTATCAGACTATTGTATAGCGCCTATTTTGTTGTTTGTGAGAATTATTGCTCATGACCAATCAATACCGATTTGCTCTACTAAAATTTTAATGATCTGACAATTATGTTTTTCATTAAAAAAATTTTTTATATTGCGCGCCCCCACTTTCCCCACGCCATCTACTTTGTTTAAAGTGGTGAGGTTTGCTTTCATCAAAGAATCTAGGGTACAGAAATATTCCGCAAGATTTTCTGCGGTCACGGATCCAATCTCGCGAATACCTAAGGAATATAAAAACCTGGCAAAAGTAGTACGCTTTGACTGAGTGAGTGCATCTAAAATATTTTGTGCTGATTTAACACGCATAGAATCTAAACTGGTTAGTTGCTGCAACGTGAGGCTAAAGAGATCAGCGGGATTTTGTACATATCCTTTTTCCACTAGCTGATGAAGCAGTTTGTTACCCAGTCCATGAATGTTTAATGCTTTACGTGATACAAAGTGTTTTAATGCCCCTATACGTTGTGCTATACAAATAAAACCACCTGTACAACGTACTACTCTTTCTTTAGGCATGCGTTGTATTTTTGAGCCACATGCTGGGCAATTAGTGGGAAAAATAATATCCTGTGCACTAAAATCAGTATAAGGACTTATCTTCATGACGCTTATAATTTTTGGAATAACATCTCCTGCTCTGCGAACAATAACGTAATTACCAACCTTCAGTCTTAATCTATTAATTTCAGATTCATTATGTAATGTCGCACTACTCACAATGACTCCGGCAATGACAACAGGCTCTAGTTTTGCAACTGGTGTAATAGCTCCAGTACGACTAACCTGAAATGCGACATTAAGTACTCTGGTTATTTTTTCTTGTGCTGGAAACTTAAATGCTACGGCCCATCGCGGAGCACGTGCAGTAGAACCTAATCTTTCTTGCCAAGCTAAATTGTCTACTTTGATGACTATTCCGTCAATATCAAAACCAAGTAATGAACGATTAACTTGAATGTAGTTATAAAAATCTAAAACTTCCTTAGCATTACAGCAAAAGCATAGATAATCACTAACTGGCACACCTAAGGTTTTTAAGTATCGTAAACCTTCTATGTGACTACGTGGAAACGTACCTTGTTTGCACAGACCAAAACCGTAACAAACAAAACTAAGAGGACGCATGGCAGTAACACATGGGTCTCGATGACGCAATGAGCCCGCTGCAGCATTCCGAGGATTTGCAAATAACTTACGTCCATCACGATAAGCTTGTGCGTTCAGTTTTTCAAACCCGGCGTGTGACATAAATACTTCTCCCCGTATTTCTAAATACTTTGGGAGCTGATCATTGCTTTCTAAGCGCTGCGGAATAACTTGAATAGTCTTGACATTATCACTTACATCTTCCCCAGTAATGCCATTACCGCGCGTAGTAGCTTGAACTAAATTACCATGAGCATACAGTAAATTTACTGCAAGACCATCTACTTTTAGATCACAACAACACGCGATATCACCATCAATTTGTAATCTGTCTTTTAGGCGTGTATAAAATTCCACACATCTTGTTTTATTAGTAATGCTATCTAAAGATAGCATCGGTGTTTTGTGGTCAATCTTCTTAAACATGCTATGCAATATAGATCCACCTACGCACTGAGTGGGTGAATCTGAGGTTACGAAATGAGGATGCAGCATTTCTAATCGATATAGGCTCGTGATCAACGCATCATATTCTATATCTGGAATGTCCGGGGAATCCATGACATAATATTGATATTGATAATGGCGGATCAGAGTTTTTAAATTAGTAATTGTATCTTTGATAGATTGCATAGTGTAAAACCATGATAGCGATCCATATCGCAAAATGAAGTAATTAAAGAAGTATACAGTATCATAGATAGGTCGATGCGCTAAAAATCAAAACAGAGTATGATGTATCGTAAGTATTCATACACTAGTTATGTCTATAACGTTAGACTATAGCTCTCGTTAACTAACATGCAAATATTAGACGTATAAAATATTTGATTCTATTTTTATCTACGGATAATGTGGAACAATACAGTTCCGTGCAACATGCTGAATAAATTATTACGGCCATATGATGATGTAGATCAAACAAACCTTACTATCCATTGAGTGTATTTGTAATCTAATCACCCTCACTAAAAAGACCTTCGAGTTATATCTTAATTATCTATCAATAGTAAAGGGCACAATTTTAGTATCTATCAGTCACTTTATGTCGTTCTATAATACATAGGCTATATATTATAAGTAAGTGATAAAAGATTTAAGCAATAGAAAATCCTTTAATAATGCAGGCTTTATCAAGATATAAAACTAATGAGTAATGATCGATAAGCTTCCTGATCAAGGAAATTGGAATCCTACCCTTGATTCAATATTTTTAATTAACTCGGCAAGATCTCGCCGTAATCTCATAGCAGTAGATCTGCTATATAGTGGTTATAGTCGATATAACGATAATAAAATTTATTATTACATTTCCAATGCATCTTTACTTTTTAAAGATACCAAAACGATCATGACAATACTTAACACGATGTGTTTAGCCTCATATATAATATATTTATTCATTATATATGATGTCTTTATAAATTCTATGACAAACACCTCTATATTTAAAGACTTGTACCTCTGATCAGTAAGCTTTATTATAGTATACTTAATTAATATATACATTAGTTTACAAAGGACCATGAGCTCCATGAAAGAGCAATATGATCATAAAGAGATCGAATCTCGTGTACAAAAACACTGGGAAAAGCATGAAACATTTAAGGTCACTGAGGACATAGCTAAAGAAAAATATTATTGTCTCTCCATGATACCTTATCCTTCCGGACATCTACATATGGGGCATGTGAGAAATTATACTATTGGTGATGTTTTATCACGTTATCAACGCATGCTAGGTAAGAATGTCTTACAGCCAATGGGATGGGATGCTTTTGGATTACCAGCAGAAGCTGCAGCATTAGAACACAATACTGCCCCCTCATCTTGGACCTATTCCAATATTCAACATATGAAAAATCAGCTAAAGTTACTTGGTTTTAGCTACGACTGGAGTCGTGAAATAACTACCTGTCAGCCAGAATATTATCTCTGGGAACAGTGGTTTTTTACCCAGCTATACAAGCAAGGTTTAGTTTATAAAAAAACTTCACCAGTCAATTGGTGTCCACATGACATGACTATATTAGCTAACGAACAAGTGGTTGATGGTTGCTGCTGGCGCTGTCACTCCGTGGTCGAAAATAAAGAAATACCACAGTGGTTTATTAAAATTACACATTATGCTGATGAATTACTTCACGATCTTGAGACGTTAGTAGATTGGCCTGAAAACGTAAAAACCATGCAAAGAAATTGGATCGGTAGGTCAGAAGGAATAGAGCTATATTGTAAAATTCTAAACAGTACAAAAAGAATTAGTGTATATACTACCCGTCCGGATGCTATCATGGGTACTACCTATGTCGCAGTAGCACCTAATCATCCCATCTCACATCAAGAAGCTATGAAAAATCCTGTATTAAAGGAATTCATTCAACAATGTTATACAACAAAAGTTTTAGAAGCTGAACTTACAAAAACAGAGAAAAAAGGTATCTTAACCGATCTCGTCATAGAACATCCGATCACAAGAGAACCACTACCACTCTGGGTAGCTAATTATGTAATAATGGAATATGGTACTACTGCTATTATCGGTGTGCCAGCTCACAACCAGCATGATTGGGAATTTGCTAAAAAATATCAGATACCTCTCAAACCTGTGATTCTTGAGGCTGATGGCAGTGTCCCTGATATAAACAAATGTGCTATGACTGAGAAAGGGATAACTTGTAATTCTGGTGTATTCAGCGGTTTATCGTATGATCAAGCTTTTATTGCTATTGCAGACAAACTCGCTGAAAATCATTTAGGGAAACGTAAGGTGTCTTATCGTTTAAGAGATTGGGGCGTGTCTCGTCAGAGGTATTGGGGAGTACCTATCCCAATGATTACCCTGGAAAATGGCAGCACAATAACTGTTCCAGAAGATCAATTACCTGTTCTATTGCCAGAAAATCATTTAATAGATGGAACATCAAGCATTATTAACACTGATGTAGAGTGGGCTAAGACCATTGTAAATGGCCGGCCCGCACTACGCGAAACTGATACATTAGATACCTTTATGGAGTCTTCATGGTATTATGCACGTTATACTTGTCCAGATTATCACGTTGGAATGTTAGATCCAGCTGCTGCTAACTACTGGCTTCCAGTCGATCAATATATAGGAGGTATTGAACATGCTACTATGCATCTTTTGTATTTCCGTTTTTTTCATAAGCTATTACGTGATGCCGGATTAGTTCATTCTGATGAACCAGTCAAACGCCTTTTATGTCAAGGGATGGTATTATCTGATGCTTTTTATTTAACTGGTAGTAAAGGTGAATGTCGTTGGATAGAGCCGTCCACTCTCACGATCCAACGTGATAGTCAAGGACGCATTATACGCGCCATAGATCTATCCGGAAACACAGTACGCTATGCTGGCATGACTAAAATGTCAAAATCAAAAAAAAACGGCGTTGATATACAAACTATGATAGACCGTTATGGTGCAGATACTGTCAGACTATTTATGATGTTTTCAGCTCCATTAGATATGACGTTAGAATGGCAAGATGCAGGTGTCGAAGGAGCATACAGATTCTTGAAAAAAGTATGGAAACTAGTCTGGAAGCATGTTCATACCCGTATGTTATCGATCAGTAATAGTGATAAATTTCACCATGAACTGCAGATCTTACGTCGTGATTTACATAAAACTATTTTTAAAGTCTCACATGATATTGGACGTCGGCAGACATTTCACACAGCGATTGCAGCTATAATGGCTCTTACAAATAAGCTTGTCCATGCACCGCAAAACACAAAAACAGCGCGATCTTTTATGCAAGAAGCCTTGATGACTATTGTACGCATGCTTCATCCATTCACTCCACACATGAGTTTTGTTTTGTGGAAAGCCTTAGGAGGCGCAGGGGAAATCGATTATGCCCCATGGCCCGAAGTCGATCAGTTAGCAATGATAGAAGAACAAATTCTGGTGGTTATTCAAATTAACGGGAAGCTACGTGGCAAAATTATGGTAATGGCAGATAGCCATCCAGACCATATTCAATCTCTGGCACAAAAAGTTCCTACTATTCAGAAATATCTTCGTGATGTTAAAATTAAAAAGGTGATCTATATCCAAGGAAAATTACTGAATCTAGTCGTTAGCTCATAATCAGGAAAACTTTGTGCGAAAATTATTACTATCTCTATTGTTTTATTTTCTCATATTAAATCTCAGTGGATGCGGATATCATACATATCCTATCTGTAATATACCACAGATTCTACAAACGCTCATTATAGACACTACAGATCCCTATGGCCCTCTAGCAACTGCAGTATACGAAGAATTAAGGTTTCATAATGTGAATATCATTGATACCTCAACAAACAATAAAAATATTGCATCTCTCCACTTACAAGCGGAGACTCTTAATCGCGATACGATCGCAACCTTTCCCAATGGCAAAGCCTCTGAGTATCTGATTATGATGAATATCTATGCAGAAGTGATAATACCAAATAAAGGTATTTATCCTATTACATCTAGAGTATCTCGCTCTTTTTTTTATCATCCAAATGCTGCTTTAGCAAACGATACTGAACAAAACATTATTATTCATGACATGCGGAAGCAGGCTATAGAAAATCTAATACGTCAGCTGACAACGTTGGATATTGTCGAAAAAAACAGACTAATATAAGACAATAAGAACAATGCATGATTAAAGAGTCACGATGTTGTCAACAAGATGTACTCTCCTCATATCAATATACTGTATAAAAATAATGCTAAGAGTCTATCCTGAACAACTGAGCCTCAAGCTACAAAGTGGGTTACGAGCCTGTTATATACTTCATGGTAATGAACCTTTTTTATTAGAAGAGGCACAAAATACTATTTTTACTGTTGCACAACAACAGGGTTTTACCGAACATTTTATTATTACTCTGGATCATCAAACTAACTGGCACTATATTTTTTCTATTTGTCAGTCTTTCAGTTTATTAGGCACTCGTCAAATCTTGCTGCTTATTTTACCAGAACCAGGTCCTACTGCTATAATGCACGCACAACTCGCAACTTTAGCTACCTTTCTGCATAGAGATGTTCTTCTAATATTAAAGATGAAATCACTCACTAAAATACACGAAAAAAGCAATTGGTATAAAGCTCTCTGCATTCATGGAGTGGATATTCCGTGTCATCAACTTAACGCTAACAAATTATCCTTATGGATTACTTCTAGAGCCCGCCTATTAAATATAGATATAGATGATACGGTAAATCAATTATTATGCTACTACTACGAAGGAAATTTGTTAGCATTATCACAAATATTAGAACAGATTCGTATATTTTTTTCTAATCGTCCACTAACGAGAAATCATGTTGAAAAACTAGTTCATGATTCAGCACATTTTAATATCTTTGAGTGGATAGACTCTTTATTGTTGGGCGATAGCAAACGTGCGATGCACATTTTACAACAAATTTCTGCTGAAAATAGTATTTCTATCACTTTACTACTACACATACTTCAGCGTAATCTTTTGTTACTGATAACTATAACACTACAAACAGTCCATACCCCAGTGGATACTCTGTTTAATCAATATAGAGTATTAGACAAGCGTCGCATTATATTTAAAATAGCCCTTAAACGTCTTCAGCATGCACAATGGTTTCGAATCTTTAGACTTTTAATGAACATAGAATTGATCATGAAGCAGCATGATAACCAACCATTGTGGTTAGAACTAGAAATGCTAACCATAATATGTTGTCATAAGAATTGTCCGTTAAGTATTGATGAGGTAGAAATATCAGATACATTCTGTATCTAGAATAGATCTAAACAAAATCTCTAGCCTTGATAGCGGTAAAAGCTTTACTTACGTGTAGTATGTATCATCAATTCTAGAATCTCGGCCTAAATGTACTATTAAATGTATAACTTACTAGCAGTATTAGAGTGTAAAATACAGACATCCATACAATTCTATACATTCAGACCAGCTCGAATGCTCTGTCATTCTTCCTCGTTCAATAATATAAACCATGCTCTTGTTAACTTTTCATAACGTCATACCACTAGTACAAAACTAATACATATATTTTTAGATACGTATTGATAGACGAGCTCTATATATAACATATCCACTTAGAAACCACGCACCAATAAAATAGTTAGTACATGTTGCCATCAAACCTGTATACTACGTTATAGTCTTTTAGAGGCGTATTACATAATAAAACAGTTTATAACCTGATTGTAGATAGAATCTGTATAAATACAAGCAGTGGCAATCAATACGATGGCTCGTAAAAACACTATGTTTTATTAATCTCAATTAGAATACATGCGATCTATAGATTAGATGGTACAAAGATTCTATCTTTTAATATTTTCATGGTTGACATACTTCTTCCTTGGGTGAGACAAAGGCACATTAGACTGAGTGTGTCTCTGTCTTGTTGGATTAATTCTCTTTAGGTCTATATAGACAGTAAAAAAAACTCCAATCAATAGCACCACTCCAAGTAACCAGCAGTAATGTTTAATAAATGTCATTGGACTATCACCTACTTGACATAACAATATTTTCCATAATACGCTGATATACTTGGCTGAGCAATTGCAAATCAGAGGCTTTGGCGCATTCATTGATTTGGTGAATGGTAGAATTTACTAGCCCAAGCTCAACTACTTGTGCTCCAATTTTATGAAAAAAACAGCCATCCGACGCCCCCCCCGCAGTGGATAGCTGAGGGCTATGATGCGTACAATGCTCTACAGCATTTAATACTTCGTCTAAAAAATAACCTCGTGGTGTAAAAAATGGCTGACGGGAAATATTCCATAAAATATCATATTGCAACTGATGTCGATTAAGAACCTCCTGAACACGTTCTTGAATCATTAGCTCTGTAATTTGATTATTAAAACGAAAGTTAAATTCTATACAGCAGTCACCTGGAATAATGTTACTCGTGACAGAACTCGGCTGTATATTATAAATCTGCATCGTGGTTGGCGGAAAAAATATATTGCCTGTATCCCATTCTATCAATATAAGTTCATGAAGAGCTGGTATTACTCGGTGTATAGGGTTATCAGCAAGATACGGATAAGCAATATGACCCTGTATTCCATGAACATGCAAATTAGCAGTCATGGACCCACGCCGACCATTTTTCACTATATCACCTATTACCTTTGTGCTAGTTGGTTCTCCAATAAGGCAATATTCTAAGCGTTCATTACGTATCATTAGTTTTTCTAGCATCTTTACTGTGCCATGAGCACCACTTGTCTCTTCATCTGATGTAATTAAAAATGCTAAGCGTCCTATATGGTGTTCATGCATATTCACAAAGCGCTCAGCAGCTACAATCATAGATGCAAGAGCACCTTTCATATCAGCCACCCCTCGACCAAATAGAACCCCATTCTGAACAGTTAATTGAAATGGTGGGTACATCCATAATTTAGGATCACCGGCTGGTACTACATCAGTATGACCTGCAAAGACTAATGTTTTTCCATGCCCACGCCATGCCCAAAAATTTAAAGTATTACTGATTTCTAGTATTTCAATGGTAAAACCTATTTTTTGTAGACGAGACATTAAAATATCTTGACATCCGGCATCGTGAGGGCTAATAGATGGACGACAAACCAATTGTTGCGTTAATGCAAGGATCGGACAAGAAATTGTCATGATTTTTTCCTAAATTACCAATGGATGCACTAACGCATCTGTATTAACTAGTTATTCTGAGGTGAAATCAGCAAGTAATTTTATTACACTTTCTGTTAAAAAAGAAATATACTACATCTCATGATACGAGTCGCGTGACTATACCACTAATTATCTTTGCATGGTTGACATGTGAAAAGACTGGTTGCGTCAAATGTCATAGCGTACATAGCGTGTGAATAGAAAGTGATTTGTGTGATGAGATATGCCTTTACTATTAACCCTATAACATGATCGTCATAGGTGCGTAAGATAGATAAATATTGTCAATAAACAAAATCAAAAAATAATATGTGTTATTTAATCACTGAACTAAAATTTTATGATCTCTAGTGTCAAGTATTGACTATTGTAGTACTACGGTATTAGTGTTCTTTTTGTAACGCTATTTTATAGCATATAATCATATATTATGTAATTATATTACAGTCATGCACTATCTTAAATTTTTTCAAGGAATCATCATACCAATAAGTCTGTTAAAATTAGAGACTACTACGTATTTAGGCAGAAACTTTATGCTCTTGATGGTATTTCACTCACAAATAGTATATACCTTTCGTACTTTTCAATATTCATGTCTCTTTGATGATATGCGCAGAAATACATATTCTCTGACGCAGACGATTATTTATATTTCTATAAACATAGTATCCATCTCATCTTTATCTAAACATTTATATTGTTTTATCGTGACACAGATGATGAAAAATATAAAATACTACTAGAAAAAAATAAATGAATAGATCATGTGTTGTAAACACTCAAAATCAGATGTGCCAAATGAAAAACATTTATGGTTTACCAAAATAATCTATATAGAACAAAAATATTTTTTAACAAGGAATACATGCGTTGACAATAATCAAATATGATCAATTAATTGAGTGAAGATAATTACACTAATCATATTTGATCTAGATTAGTGATTAATATAATGCATAATTATATTTTAAAAAAATACATATGCAGATACTTCATGAAATATATAATCATTACATAAAAATCTAGTTGTATTCTCATTATTTTTCAATTTTTCCCTTCTCATTATATTATATTTTAATCACTGTATTTCATATACACTATCTTTCTTGTCATTCTATATTACCTTTTAGGTAAAAATAAAAAGATTAATAATGTACTGTCATGCTTCTTTTAAGTAAATGCATATTCATAACAGACAATGTTTTCATAAAATTCATTCATATATTTTGTGTGTTATCACTTAGTAATAGCATTTCGTAAAAACACTCTATAGGTAGAAAAAATATTCTTTAAATACTGTTTCATGCAAAAAAAATAATTGATAGAGTGATTATGGTAAATATTAATAAATTACTCTTCATAAGAAAATATTGCTTTCTAATTTGTCTTTTTCGATTACTAAAAACAACGTAATAGATAGTATAATATTTATACGAGATATATTATCTTGTAATACACAGTTAATGATATGCAAGACAGTAAATATCTTTTATTATTAAAATATAAATATCTTAGTGTGTTTATAAAAATTATTTAAATTTTTAAAATGCATGTATTGTACAGTTTAGAACCGATCTACATATAATCGGTTATATTTTTTATATAATTTATCGCGTATTAAAATAAATAGCTTAATACTCCATGCATGTTATGTAACTGTGTAAACTATAAATTATTTATTTTGACATTCAAATTGAGGAGTAACATACCGATTATTTTTAAATCACATTAGTACAAATTAAGTGCTAATTATTAAGCTTGACTACGCTTCATATATATGATGTATGCAATCCTTCATCTTTATTAAAGATTAAAGATAATATGACAGAATCTAATCAAGTAAAGAACAAACATACATACTGTCTTACACGCCATTCTTATTTTTTCCACTAAGCGAAACAATATCTTTCTTGCCTTCCTAACACGTAATCATGATTATTATACATAATTTACTTTTAGTGCATAATAATAAAAAATAACTCTCACGCAATTGTGCTTGTATCTATCTTTTGGGATACAGTTCTTGTCTAGAATAAGGTTCTTGATCGCCTGGTCGACGGGTTTTTAATAGCTTTAATACCCACGTATATTGTTCTGGATTCGGACGAACCAATACTTCCACTTCTGCGTTTAAGCGTCTTGCTTGCCCGGCACTATCAGTCACCAGATCATCTTCTATCAATGGTGCGCGAAGGTAAATCTCTAAAGAATGAGTTTTACTATTATACACTGGGAATAACGGGACAATTTTTGCACGACATACCTTCATCATCCTTCCAACAATTGGCAAAGTAGCTTTATAAGTAGCAAAAAAATCTGCAAACTCACTATGCTGCTCTCCATGATCTTGATCAGGAAGGTAATACCCCCAATATCCCTGACGAACAGAACTAATAAAAGGACGAATACCATCATTACGGGCATGCATTCTAGCCCCGCATCTATATCTGGCTAAATTCCACGCATAGTCAATAACTAGATTACTTTGATTATGAAACATTGCAGCCATTCTTTGTCCTTCGCCAGCCAGCAGCATTGCAGGTAAATCAACTGCCCAGCTATGGGGTGCTAACAATATCACATTGTGCCCACTATCACGAAGTGAGTCGAGAATATCGCGTCTATGCCAATGAATACGAGTTTTCACTATATTTGGCCTCAGTGCCAATTCCGCCATCATAGCTATTGCCTGCAACATAGTTGCAAACATCGCATCTACAATTTTCTCACGTTCGGATTCAGATTTTTCTGGTAAGCAATATAGTAGATTAATCAGTGCTCGACGTCGAGCACTTGGGGCGCATTTCCCAGCGATTCGTCCTATCACACCTAACAGTGGATCACGTAAGCGCGCTGGAATTAAGGTAATCGCAGCCAGTGTGGTAATCCCTAACCACACACCCCAGTATCGTGGCAATAAAAAAGATTTTTGAAAGAGAGGAATGAATTCCACGTGACTCTGTTTTCTGTTTGCCATCTACTAACCTGATATAATAGCCAAGGTGTAATATATTTACATATAAGAATAGTTTTAAAACACTAGCAGAAATCATGAAAAATGGCAGCAACTAGTATTTCAAAATGCTCATGCAAAAATATTTTTCAGTATCTCTCTCAACAAAGAACCTATAAATTTAAATTCTATTAATAGTCTGAAATGGCATCACATTACGACGATTTTATATATATGGTATATAACACTATTATAAATCAGATTGTGTATACAAATCATCTCTAAAAAAATACATTGTCTGCTCAGATGTATTAAAATAAGAACCGGCTATCTTTCTGGTAGCACTAGATCCTTAAACATGGCGTCGATATCTTCACTAGACCGTGATGCAACAGCTGCATCAACCACATTACGAACCAGGTGAGGAGCAAACTTCTGAATAAAGTCGTACATATAGCTACGCAAAAAAGTACTACGTCGAAATCCAATGTTTGTTGTACTCGCAGTAAAAACATCTTCAATGGCAATTCTAACTAAATCAGGATCAGAGATCGGATCCACCGCCATACTGGCAATCACTCCCACACCCAATCCAAGTCTTACATAAGTTTTAATCACATCTGCATCTGTAGCAGTAAATACAATACGGGGGATGAGACCAGATCGATTGAACGCTGTATCTAATTCTGAACGTCCTGTAAACCCAAATGTGTAAGTAACTAATGGGTATTGAGATAACTCTTCAATAGATATTGAATAATGTTTAGACAGAGGATGGTGAGATGTAACAATAATTATACGTTTCCAATGATAACAAGGTAACATAATTAAATCATCATATAAATGCAAAGCCTCAGTAGCTATAGCAAAATCGGCATGACCTTTAGAGACTGCTTCCGCTATCTGCGCTGGAGAGCCTTGATGCATATGTAAAGAAACACCAGGATACCGATTAAGGAATTTTTTAATAGTCGTCGGCAATGCATAACGTGCCTGAGTATGCGTTGTGGCAACATATAAAGAACCTTTATCAGGGCAGGTGTATTCACCAGCCACTGACTTAATTGCGTCAATTTTGGACATAACATCACGAGCAATACGAATCACATCCTGTCCTGCTGGGGTGATTTGAGTTAAGTGTTTCCCGCTGCGGGTAAAAATTTGAATTCCAAGCTCATCTTCTAGCATACGTACTTGCTTACTAATACCAGGTTGGGAAGTATAAAGACCCTCTGCGGTTGAAGACACATTAAGATTATGATTCACAACTTCAACTATATAGCGCAGCTGCTGCAATTTCATTTTGTTTTCCATCTTATTTTAGACAACACAAAGAGGCCCTCACAAACATTCCATTAAAACCCTTTAAACACTATTCAACAATCAGGAAAAGGTTTAGATACACGATAGAGGTGTTCAGTTTTTGTTTTTATAGTATCATATAAAACCATAAGTCAGGAACGCGACCCGGACTGTATATTAGAGTATATAATTAAGGTTTCTGTAGATGAATGAGTGATCTTCAACCAATCATACAGCTATTCTATAATTTTCATGATATGTACTATAAAATATCATGATCGCTACTATCTCTAAATTCGTCACTATTAGATGAAGGTTAAAAAACCATTCTTACAATTTACTCACTCGTAGTCATGGAACCACCATATGCCGAGTTATGCTGCCTATTATACCGCTTAATATCATAGATATCCCTTGTTTAGGTATATGAAATTCATTAACTATAACATATTTGCATATATAAAAAATGGCAAATATATAATTATTGATGTCTATTCAATCACTAGATTGCACTATGAATACTAATATTTTAGTACCAACGGACCTGTACAACTGGATAGATTTTTCACATAATGCACAAAGGATTACATTGCCATGTTTAGTAAATTATGATTCTGATATCTCCTTGATGCGATACATCATTCTACATATATGAAATTATGCAAAAAAATTTTATATTATCTATATAAGATAAAAATCTAATATCTGTGCATTTTATTTATTAAAACGGTTTAAATACGCCTTGTAATCTCAGAGCCATTCTCATAATGCTCTAGTAGTAATCATAGATTATGCATACAGCATGGATAAGAATAATCACAATAATATTAAGAAGACATCTTGGTACAACAAAATATATAACAGCTTCTTGTCTACATCAAACACTCGCGTGGACTATTATTTATAGGACAATGTACATGCATTTACAGATTGCATAAAACCGTTTTATATGATACCTAGATATAAATACACTGCATGTATCTTTTATAACTGATAGCATAAGTTGATACTGCATCATAGTCTCTTAGAGCTGAGAGCAATCAATTACCATATGGTACATCATCACAACATGTGTAATTTTTAAGCGTACGTGCCATCTGGTATAAATGTCATTATTTTTGTGATTCGTCCCATTTACCATTCATAAAATATGCACACCAACCAGTATTTTTACCATCTTTTTTAGTGGCAACATATTGCTTTTTAGTTTTTCGATTAAAATAAACTGTCGACTTATTCCCTTCTGCATCCATTACAGGTGCATCAGTTAAATAATGCAATTTTTTTGGTAACCGATCACGATAACGTTGTAGCTCTTCTACCTGTGGAGCTCTTGTTTCCCGCGATTTTGGAAATGTATGTGCTGCAAGAAACACTCCAGCAGAACCATCACGCAAAACAAAATAGGCATCTGACTTTTGGCATATTAATTCTGGTAAAGGTACTGGTTCTATTTTTTCTGGTGCAATGTTACCATTACGCATAATCTTTCGTGTATTTTTGCAGTCATTATTGATGCAAGCGATATATTTACCAAAACGCCCTATTTTAATTGGCATATCCGAGCCGCACTTCTCACATTGTATGGTTGGACCTTTGGATCCTTTTAATTTAAACTCACCATATTCAATTTCGTATCCAGAACATTCAGGATTCCTAGAACAAACATGCAATTTACGTTGATGATCCATGAAGTAAGGATCCATAGACAGACCACATAATTTACAATAACGTTTTCCCTTTAGAGCAGTTGCATCCCTACTACTCGCTACATCATCTCCTTCAAAAATATTCGATACCATGCTCTCTGGAATCAAATTTACAGTCCCTTTACAGCGCATTTTTGGGTGTAAAACATACGAAATACACCCTAAAAACACTCCGGTTCTAGCGGTACGAATACCCATCTTTTGCTTACAATTGGAACATTCAATAGATGTACTTACCATCTGGTTAGTCCGCATACCACCATCAGCATCGTCTTTTCCTGCGATTTTTACTTTTTCACTAAATTTAATAAAAAAATCATCTAAAATAATCTTCCATTCAAGTATATTATTTGCTATTTGATCAAGACTATCTTCCATTTTTGCAGTGAAATCATAGTTCATTAAATCAGAAAAATTTTCTGTTAAACGGTCAGTAACAATTTCACCTATTTTTTCAGCATAAAAACGACGATCCTGCATTTTAACATATCCACGATCCTGAATAGTAGAAATAATGGAAGCATAAGTGGATGGACGACCAATTCCTCGTTTCTCAAGCTCACGCACCAACAAAGGTTCATTAAAACGTGAGGGAGGTTTTGTAAAGTGCTGACTTGGTAGCATTTTTTCTAAAATTAACTCACTGCCTACTACTAATTGTGGTAATTGACAGTCAGTGTAATCTTCATAACGCGGTTTCATAACCTTTGTCCAACCATCAAATAATAATGTACGTCCTTTTGTTTTAAGTTTAAAATCTTCTGCATTTACAATCAAGGTGCGAGAATGATATTGTGCTGGTCCCATCTGACACGCTACGAACTGACGCCAAATCAGATGGTATAACTTTTTCGCGTCATCTTTCACATTCTTTAATTGAGTAGAAAGCATATTTACATCTGATGGACGAATGGCTTCATGTGCTTCCAGTTGATTATTTAAAGTAGTATAGAGATACTCTTTAGATGGTAAATACTTCTCACCAAATTCAGATTTAATATAACGACGCACCATTATTATCGAATCTTGACTTAAATTTTTAGAATCAGTGCGTATATAAGTGATATGACCCGCTTCATATAATTTTTGAGCCATCGTCATGGTTTGGTGAACACTAAAACCAAGGTGTATACTAGCAGCCTGTTGTAGTGTAGAGGTACTAAATGGTTCTCTAGGCTGAACGTTGGTAATCTCATCTATGCAATGTGCTACAATAAAGCGTGCTTTTGATAGTAGGCTGATAGCGGTATCTATTTTTTTCTTATTGACAGCACACAATGATTTTTGTAAGTGATGCGTGACCTGCATCTGCAAACTCACACCAGCTATAGTATAAAGAGCAGCATGCAAATCCCAATATTCCGCAGGAATAAAAGATTTTATTGCCCGTTCGCGCTCAACTACTAAACGCACCGCTACTGATTGCACACGCCCGGCAGATAATCCTCGTGCAATTTTTTTCCACAAAATTGGTGAAATCATATAACCGACTATACGGTCCATGAAACGACGTGCTTGCTGAGCATGTACCCGATAGATATTTAGTGAACCAGGGTTCTGGAAAGCTTGATAAATAGCAGATTGAGTGATTTCATTAAACACCACGCGACTATACCGTGAAGTGTCACCTCCGATTACCTCCATAAGATGCCACGCAATAGCCTCTCCTTCTCGATCTAAGTCAGTTGCAAGATATACATGATCTGCTTGCTCAGCTAATACTTGGAGTTCAGATACCACTTTTTCTTTACCGGGTAAAATACGATAAGTAGCTTCCCAATTATCAAAAGGGTTAACTCCCATACGATGAAATAATGAAATTTTTTCATGTTTTTTTATTTTTTGATTAGTTCCAAAAGTGATGCATTGAATCTTCTCGCGAAATAGCACACTGCTAGTTGGTAAGTCACGGATGTGTCCAAGACTAGATTTTACTACATAATCTTTGCCAAGGTATTTATTAATTGTTTTGGCTTTTGCCGGGGACTCAACTATTACTAAAGCCTTACCCATGATTTCCTTTACTCAACGACACCCCCTAAAGTTATTTTCCATTTAATGAAGACTATTCTTCTAATATTCACACTAAGTATGCAAATTTGGTAACTTAAATCTACTGGATCTATGATGGTCTTAGTAGTATCACTACAGACCCTTCGATTTTCTAATCTGAAATATGAAATACAAAATCACATTAAGATGCATTACAGCACATAACTGATTCTCTACTAATGTAGATCTTATTATATAGCACTCTGCCAATGTTAACTATCATCTAGATTTTATACTCATTAAAACCTAAAGTGAAAAGCTTTATTATAGATTTTTGATATGAAGCACGTTCTGTATATTAATAATATATTTATAATTCTGAAAATATTGATATTTATGAGATACGTTTTATAAAAATAATATTCATGATCTATCATAGATATATTATCTTTCTGCCCTATATAAAATTGATTAAAATTCATCAACTGTGCTGTATATGCCGTATATATATTATACTTCCGTAACAATAGTACATAAATATGAGATCAGGAAATTTTACATATCTAATACCTAATTATAGCACAAAATTTATTTTTTTTGACTGTTATCCATCCTACTATGACATATAATTTCTTGATAACTATAAGTATCATGAATAACTGTAAGGTGACTTAATGTAGTAATAAAATTGATTACACTAATTTGATGAACCCGCGATAATCTCTTAAAATCAGAGATAACTAATTATCTCTTTTCATATATTCGTCACTTACTTGGACATATATGGCGATGATAAATAGCAACAGTACAATGACTACATGCCTGCAATACCTCACAACTATGTGAATCCCCTTACTATAAATCATACTGCTACTTTACATAGGTACTTTAAACAAAATTCTTCATCGATTTTGAATATCAGGTATAAAGAACGAATAAACTAACAATAACTTTTTCTTTATATACAGCTCACGACATCTATTGAAATATTTAAAAAAATTAAATCCTATAGACTAATGTTTCTTGTTGATAGAATATGTACAAAAATTTATTGCATAAAAATGCGTGAGCGACGCTGACTGTAGCGCTATTATAATAGAATACAAATACAGTCACAAATCATATCCCGGAAAACATAAAAAATATTTTTTATCTTAAAACACCCCTATTCGTCTGCTTGTTTAGTAAGTAAGTCAATAATGATTTTCCATCATCGCAGAAGGACATAAAAACTACCTCATGATAGTCATAATATCTAACTTATATTGATAAATTTGTTTCCATAACTCTCTTTTTGCCTTAAAATTATGGTATAAATCATCTAAGGTTGGTGAAACAATGCGTATGCCTGTAAATATCTTTGGAACTTGGGTTCCTAAAAACCAACCACAGCAACCAATAGAATCATTAGGTAGGGTTTTGAGATGTGTTACAGTCAGAGTCTGAACTTGTAGATAATTGACATGTAATGTGCGTAAGATGTCATCTATTAGTGGATCAGTGAGCATTATTATTTCATCTGATACAATGAGCAATCGAACATCAGAGAGAGATTTTACTATTATATTATCTTTAAAGGTATATGGTTTACGTAATACGTATTGGGTTATACCAATTTTTTGTAATAATTGATTACGTTTATTAAACATGCTATGCGCCGATTGAATTTAGTTTCTAGCTTGACAGCTTTAAAAAACATTAATAGTTCATCATAAGTACAAAAGATTCATTAATACTTCTTGAAAAAATTTCCAATAACTACAAGTATATCTAATACCAGCAGATGCAATATTTAGTTATGTTATTATTAGGCAATATGGAATATGGATTAATTCACTTAGTCAAAATTGAATTGTTTACAACAATCTACCACTCGCCAATTTTCTAACTTTTATATAGTGGTCACGATGATTATTTAGGATTCTATAAGATGTCAATTTTCACCCCAGCAAGTAACATGCTTTTACGAAACCATTATAAATTTTCTCATAGACATGTCTTATTTTCTGGCGATCTCCAAGATACTTTATCTGCACAAATAAAAACAAAAACACGGTGTATATATACTCAGCAATATCATCACTGGATGATATTAAGTAAAATATTAGGAACTCATGCCTATTTTGGTGTTGTAATGACACCAAAAATGCTACATAAGTGTAATACCCTCGTTTATTATTGGCCAAAGAACAAAGCAAACGCACAATTCCAGTTACAAAACATATTATCATTACTTCAACCTGGTAGTGAAATTTTTATTGTTGGAGAATATTGTAGTGGTGTCCGAAGCGCTGTTCAGTTGATTAAAAATTGGGTAACGCTTAGTAAAATTGATAGTGCTCGTCATTGTGGTTTATACCATGGGTATATAGAGAGCCAACCATGTTTTAATCCCAATATATTCTGGAATGAATATTTAGTTGGAGCACTAAAGATCAAAAGTCTACCAGGAGTTTTTGGTTATAATGGTCTAGATAGTGGAACAGAATTTTTACTTTCGACTTTGAGTGACTATCATATAAAAGGCAGAGTTCTAGAAATTGGTTGCGGTACAGGTGTGCTGTCTGCAGTTTTAGCTAGTTCTGCACCAGAAGTCCAGCTAACATTAACTGATGTGAATGCAGCAGCTATTTCTTCTAGTCAAGCTACCTTATTGTGCAATGCCCTAACAGGACACGTCTTACCTAGCAATCTTTATTCTAATGTTATTGGACATTTTGATGTGATTATTTCAAATCCTCCTTTCCATGAAGGGCTCAAAATAAATCTAGATATGGCACGCACATTAATTCAAACAGCTCCTTACCATTTACGACTAGGAGGGGAATTGCGCATTGTTGCTAATTCTAGTTTACCTTACCAAAAAATGCTTAAACAGGTCTTTACTGAGTATGACATACTACTGAGTAATCGATATTTTAAGGTGTATCGTGCCATCAAAACTCAGTAAAGATAATTTTTAATAAAAATTAATATTTATTAATACTTTGTGCATACTGTATGGTATATATATTTTCAAATAAAGAAAAGTAATTATTTATCTTTTTTTATGAAAAGCGCCGCAAATTTTTTTGTATACCTACGCAGGGTATTCTGGAAGATCAATACTTTCTAAATCAACTGAGTGTCCACTTTATATTACTGCTAGAGATGCAGTTATCAATTCAATAGTATTAAACTGTATTGCAAAACCTCTTATGGTAAATGAAAGTAATAAATTTAATGATTATAATTTATAATTATGCGATAGATTTGATATCTAGCGAATGTGAATTTGTCACTTACAAAACATAAATCTGGTTAAAAAAGTTATCATCAACTTCATAATAAATTGACAATACTTTTTATGGTATATAGCGTGGATCGATACAAGAATTAAAAAGATTAAAATCAAATCATAGTGTCTTCTTTATCTTTATCGTGCATGCATCTTTGCTGGTTTATCATTCGGCTATCTTAATAGATATTACCTAAAAGTTATTGATACCCGGCAACACACGTTTTGGGTTTGGATATTAATGGTGAATTACGTACTAGCTGACAAGCTATGTAAATATTATTTTTATTCAAAAATCATATTTGTCCTATGTTGTACTATACTTTCAAACTTTTGATGTTTTGAACTTTCGATGACAGCCGTCTTAATTTAAATTCACTACATCATAAACTTAATAATAAATAACACTAAGCTAGAATACATTGTAGTATAAATATTCCATTTCTCTTACGTCATACTGTATATTTCTTATTTATGTATGATGATGTGTGCTGCTCTACCATGGAGAGATTTTCCATTAATTACATATAATTCAGTCACATGTTTTTTTGCACATCTAGTTTAGTGGTATTCATCTGATATGGTGCTACATAATAAATGTAATACTCATTCCATACATCACTATAATCCCTAATATATAACAATGCTCGTCATTTTAAATTACGCACACCTATAACATGATTAGCCTATATTATCATATACACAAATATAATATACCATAATCTACCATCTAAAACAAAAATGTAAGTAATTAGAGAATATTATGTTATATCACCTCAATAACCATTAGGTGTATCCATTCTCAGTATCTCTTAAGGCATGTTATTCATACACCATTCTTTGGGATCTTACAAAATCCCAATAGTTCTCTGATCAATGTCTGTCAGAATTATTTCTCTTGTAAAAACGCGCTAAGATTGAAAGATTATTGCTACAATTTTACTTAGTGATAAACTGTGGTTAATAATATGGTGTGCGTTGCATAGGAAAAAAATTGAACAATATTACTATGCGTGTTGCGTATTATTTTTTGCAAAATGAACACAGATTTTAAAAAATATCTAATCTTAGGATTCATAAAAATCCATACAATTTGTGTCTTTGCACATACTGTTAAATATCACAATCCTTTTCTATTAGATATCACTAAATCAATATCGCTAAACCTACGATCAAGTAAACTATAGCTTTAATGGATCTAACAAATCATTAAGCTATCTCCTTCTGATTCTGATGAGATTGCCATTCCTTTAATGCTATACTCTGACGGAATAATAATTCCTCACCTATATTTCTTCCTATAAAACCGGAATGTATAACCTCTTGAACAGACACACTACTGACCATTTTCCATGCGTCATATAGATATTTACTTTTAAGACCAGAGCAATTTTTATATGTAGCACATGTCTCAGACTCAGCATCAAGAATGAGAGAAATCTGCTGAATACGAAGGGGTTTTCTCCAAGCATCTATTCTGTTAAAAAAATGTATTAATTGATTCGGAGAAGAGCATTGAACATTATGTATAATACTATAATGTTCAATCACCAACAAAACAAGAGAACGTGATGCACTTGGTACATTTAAACGTTGACATAAGGCTGAAATTGTTGGGATGCCTAATAAACCATATTTATCGTGAAAAGACGGGTTTATGCATAATGCAAGGATATTTTTCAAACCATAGAACAAGGATGCAAAACGCACGACAAGGTCAGTGCTGTACTGAGCCACTCTCGAAAAGATTGTTAAAGCATTATCAAGATTCACATTACAAAAACTGACTATACTATATATTTCTGGAAATAACATCTTCAAAGCCCCACAATCTTCTAACACCTTAAAAAATACTTGTGGATGATGTGTCTGAAGGGCTTTTTCGATTTCTTTCCATACACGTGGAGAAGTTAAAAACTGCAGCTCACCACTATTCACTATTTCCTTCATCAACTTTAATGTTTCATCCGCAATACGAAAATTCAGATGAGACAAGTATGCAGCAAAACGAGCTATACGTAAAACGCGCAATGGATCTTCACTGAACGAAGAAGAAACATGACGTAATATACGCTTCTGTATGTCAAGACGCCCGCCGTGTGGATCGTAATATTCACCATACTGATCTTGTGCAATCGCATTGACAGTCACATCACGACGTGCTAAATCTTGCATAAGAGTCACATCCGGTTGATAATAACACAAAAATCCGACATATCCATGTCCTGTTTTTATTTCAGTACGAGCCAACGCATACTCTTCATGAGTTTTAGGATGTAAAAATACAGGGAAATGACGACCAACTTGCTTATAACCAAGATCAAGCATTCTTTGAGGAGAACCACCAACCACCACCCAATCCTTGTCTTTTAATGGTAACTTCAACAATGTATCACGAACAGCACCACCAACTAGATATATTTCCACTTAATTTACCAGGTTTATTAGTTATTAACATAAATTTTAAAGCATATTTTAACTAAAAACTCTTCCAAAACTATCGAAAAAGTAAATTTTTTTAATGGTTATGTCATAAAACATGGAGAGAGAAAAACCATACTAATTGTTATTACATTGCGCCCTCACTGTCTAGCTAAAACGCATATTACAGAAAGCAGATTGATGAAAATTAATTTCGCTACGCTTATTCCAAATGAATGAGCATGAATTTTTACTTACTGGTGATCTATCGATAACCCCATGCAGTAGTAGGTTATTTACATCTTTTTGTCTGATAAGAAAAACCTTATAACAGTATTCAATGACTGGTTGAAAGCACTTAGTATGATGAAGCCTCTCCTATCTTGACATGTCATTATCGTATATAGATAATTTCCAAGGTACAAAGTACAATATGCAATACAGCTTTTCCCATATTTTAATCATCCAAAACTGTTTGCACATAGTTATTGTAAGTTACAGGAATATATGTGATTGAACATAATGATAATTCTCCCAAACATAAGACAACTATATGTTATACGAAAAATAAAAAACAAATGTCTTTTAACTTAACTGTAAAATACATATAGAATCACGCTACTAGGTACTTACTAGTACTTAAACTAACATCTTTAAAATGACTGCTATGTCTTATTATATGTATAAATTCTCATTTGAAGAAAACAGTCCTCGAAGATAGGCATCATCAAGAATTCTAGAGTAGTTTTAACATGTTCAGTGATCCACAATATTAATTGTGACTATGATTCAGAGTAGTGATACTAATGCAGTGATCACTCTTACTTTATAACTATAACATTCTACAATAACCCACACGTAAAGATACGGTCTAAATATACCTCAAAACATTTTAAGACGTAAAAGTGTTACGAGGTCAATTTTAAGATATATTCATTTTTAGTAATAGTTACTGATCGACACATACACTACTAAAAATGATTATGACACGTAAATATGAATAGCTCTATCGTATGCATGGTAGATATTTATTCTCTTAACAATATTCAGATAGATGCATCTACATCACACACAATAAAACATTTCTAATATCTTACTATAAGTTTATGAGCACAAATATATGAAATATATAAAGATAAACAATTTAAAGTACTTTTCTTATGATGCACTCACTACCATTCTTCATTATGCGCAAGAAAGGAAGTGACTTGGCGCCAAGATAGCGATAAACTAAGTTTATTTATAAATATAATTTAAGGCGGATTCAGTGGATCTACTCTCTTTTTATGGACTCTTTCTTGCTAAAACGATTACTGTTATGGTAGCTCTAACGATATTAATGCTAATGATTCCTAATATAAAAAAACGTCATCATTCTAGAACTGGAAGATTAACATTAATGCGATTAGATAAGTATTATTATGAAATACAAAACAAAATACGCTTAGAGAAAATGAATCATTTTCAACAAAAATTATGGAAAAAGGAACACAAAAAGAAAGAACAACAAGAAGCAAAATATGCTAAAAAGCAAAATAAGTTAGTTAATTCTATGGATAAAGAGAAGCCAACGTTATATGTCATTAACTTTAAAGGTAGCATGGATGCTAGAGAAGTCTCTTCCCTTCGGAAAGAAGTGTCTGCTATTCTATCTACAGCAGAAATAGGTGATGAAGTTCTCTTGCGTCTTGAAAGCCCTGGTGGTGTAGTGCATGGTTACGGATTAGCTGCCTCGCAGCTGCAACGTTTTCGCAACCACAGTATCCCTCTCACAATTACTGTAGATAAAATTGCTACTAGCGGAGGTTACATGATGGCCTGTGTAGCTGATTGCATCATTGCTGCTCCATTCGCACTTATTGGTTCTATCGGGGTCGTAGGACAGATTCCAAACTTTAATCGTCTTTTGAAACATAATAAAATTGATCTAGAGCTTTACACTGCAGGAGAATATAAACGTACATTAACACTTTTTGGCGAAAACACAGAAGAGGGTCGTGAAAAATTTCGTGATAACTTGAATCAAACACATTTACTTTTTAAACAGTTTGTTCATCAAATGCGACCAAAATTATGCATAGATGAAGTATCCAATGGTGAATATTGGTACGGTACTCAAGCATTAGAAAAGGGTCTCATAGACATGATTAGCACTAGTGATGATTGGATCATTAATAAGATCTCTACACATCAGATCATCGAAATACGCTATGTTTATAATAAAAGTCTTCTCGATCGTTTAAACCACAAAGTCTCTTATGGTATCAGTAAATTATTTGAGCGTGTTATAGAGCAATAAAGATATCATGACTTGTTTTTACTAATTACATATCGTATCATAAAACACTGTCAGTTTATGATACGCAAGGTCGATAAAAGAAGATCCTTTTATATCGGATACCCCATAATACGATACAATCTTGTGTAAAGTTATATAAAATGCTACATACACAAGATTTAAAATTATTTAGTAGATAATGGTATCTAGATGAAATATTATATATCAGATGACGTCTCATTATAATATATAAAATGCCACCACTGTTTTCTACATAGATCGATCCTAGTATTCAGCATATCGTACATATTGAATGTATACTGCAAAATTCAAAATCATATTTGTATTTGTAATATACAATATTTTGTTAAGCGTTATCAAAGATGTCGGGTAATATCAATCACATTTTTGAAGGGTGGCTACATTGAATGAAATGCTTACGGTAATATAGCAGTTCAGAAATAGAGTCATGAACATCCTCTAAAGCTTTGTGTATACCTTTTTTATGCAAACCAAGCAAAATTTCTGGCTTCCAACGACGCACTAGTTCTTTGATAGTACTAACATCTATATAACGATAATGGAAGTAAGACTCTAAGTCTGGCATGTATTTAAATAAGAAGCGTCGATCCTGCGCAATACTATTACCACACATAGGCGAACTGCGAGCAGGTACCCATAATTTTAAAAAGTCTAGAATAGCAACTTCAGCGTCACGCTCACTAGTTTGACTGACTTTTACCCGATTAATTAAACCACTATGAGTATGGGTCTGTATGTTCCATTCATCCATCGTTTCTAATTGGAGCGTAGGCTGACATATTGTAAATAAAAGCCCTTCAGAAAGAATATTTAGATCAGAGTCAGTTAGTAGTATTGCAATTTCTAGAATACGATCTCTATCCGGATTTAAACCAGTCATTTCAAGGTCAATCCATATAAGATTGTTTACATTTAAAGTCATAGTCTATCCTGATATGAGTACAACGGTATCAACGATAATATATCTTCTTTTTGAACCACTAAGTCAAGATGTATTTTACGCAATGAGTCTTGACTATTTTTACAAACAATAACAATATCTTATCTGATTCTTCAGAAAAGCAGTATTTGGTTTAACCATGGTAGTTCATTATGAGCAGATCAGCATTCTGAAAAGTATTATTGGTGCTATCAAATAATTACCATGCATAATTATGAATACTAATTTTATGTATTCTATACACTAAAACTAATAAATAGGATATGAACTTTATTAATACACTACACGCATATATGCATGTAAAATCTATTTTGGCTCTACTAACATGGAATGTAGTGGAATATACATACTTACTGACCTTCCTTATCAATCAGTCGCATGAAGTAACAGATATCTGAGTTAGGTTAAGAGGTACAATCTACCTCATTGATAAATCTAGTGCATCTTAACGTATCAATATCTAGTATTGACTATTAGTCATAATAGAGATAGATAATATATCGCCATGATCTATTGCTATAATCTGCTTTGTTATATTATAGAAACCTATGTAAGAGATGGGGCCATCTCTGCATGTGATAGACTATATATCAGCCTTCTCTCTAAAATACATCTAGATGATTCTTTTTTATCAAGCACTGCTAGATAGACCTAGCATTGAGCGTTCTCTATCATAACCTAATGAATAGATACGCCTTTTTATATAAAAAAATATTACTGCTAATATTTACCTCTAACATCTGTATGTCAAATACGCTGAATGAGAACATGTGCTATTTAACAGATATCATATCCATCTGATAAAGCATGCAAGTTGCAAGATAGATATAATTTTCTCTATCAGAGAAAACATCATTAATTTACTATTAGATGCACAATTCAATATCATTGATACATATCATACACTGAGCGGAGTATAAATATCAAAACGATGATTTTTAGTTTTTATAACATCCTTGGTGTCTATCCCAGCTAATACCTGAGCATATCGTGGGCGCTTTACGACTACACGTTTTTTCGCAAGTGTACGCGCAAACTGTAATAATTGAGCTGCATCTTGATCTATTCCCACTAAAAACTGCAACATTCGCATTTCTTTTTTTACTAACGCGCTTTTTTTTTATTCGGATACATTGGGTCAAGATAGATAACATCTGGTTTTGGAAAAATATTACTTAAAATGAATAAACTGGGTACATCTAATAAAGTTAGCCGTATGCGTAGCCAGAAACCAATGTCATGATCAGAATAGCCACGTCGTAGTCCATCTTCAAGCAATGCTGCGACAACAGGATGACGCTCTAACATACGTACACGACAACCACATGATGCTAACACAAAAGCATCATTTGCTAACCCTGCAGTAGCATCCAATACATCTGGAAAATAATTACTGGTTACACCTACTGCCTTGGCGACTGCTTCATGCCTTCCACCGCCAAATTTACGTCTATAAGATGCTTTCTTTGATGAGAAATTCACTTTTACACTACCAAGTAAAGGTTCATCGCGCTTTCGTAACTCAAGGTGCGATGGCTTGATAACCAGTGCCATCAATGCATTTGGGTCGTGCTGGAATTTCCATCGCTTTTTTAAAACAAATGAATGATACCTACCACTGTCACTTGATTCATCTAATAAACAAATTCGCATGAATATATTACTTTTGATTGCTGATTGATGGAATCCCATGCTGAGCAAGCATTGCATCTATCTTTGGTTCTCTACCCAAAAATCGAAATAAGAGGGTCATTGGATTCTCCGCACCGCCGCGTGTAAGAATATTTTCCAGAAATGACTGTCCAGTTTTTCGATTCAAAATACCCTCTGTCTTAAAACGAGACCAAGCATCAGCAGCTAGAACCTCAGCCCATAAATAACTATAATACCCCGCCGCATAACCACCAGAAAAAATATGATTAAAAGTATGTGGAAAACGACTCCATTTCGATTCTGAGATCCTATCAATCCTATTTTTAACCTCCCGAAATATTGCTAAAACTTGTGAATCGCCATGGCAATGAACCTCCGAGTGTAAACGCATATCAAATATAGCCAGAATAAGTTGTCTCTGTATGTATAATGCACTTTGATAGTTTTTTGCTGATAACATTTTGCTTATCATGTCTGTGGGTAATGGTTCATTTGTTTCATAATGTCCCGAAAGTAATACTAACGCCTCTGGTTCCCAGCACCAACTTTCCATAAGCTGACTTGGTAATTCTACAGCATCCCATGGAACACCATGAATGCCAGATACACCACGTGTTTCAATTTCTGTTAATGTATGGTGTATTCCATGACCAAATTCATGAAACAGAGTCAGCACTTCGTTATGAGTGAATAATCCTTTTTTACCACTAGACGGACGATGAAAATTACAGGTGATATAAGCTACTGGTTTTTGTAACCTACCATCTGACATACGCATCTGACTTACACAGTCATCCATCCATGCTCCACTACACTTATTATCACGTATATATAAATCAAGGAAAAAGCTTCCACGAAGCGTGTTTGTTTCATCAAATAGATCAAAAAAACGCACATCCTCATGATAAACGTCCACATCATAACGCTCTTCAGCTCGAATACCGTAGACGCGGTTGACTATTGTGAACAGTCCATTAAGTACTCGATGCTCTGGAAAATAAGGACGTATCTGTTCATCAGAAATATGATATAAACTCTTTCTTTGTTTTTCACTGAAAAATGCTGTATCCCACTGCTCTAAAATATCTATATTATATTTTTCTTTTGCAAACACATGTAATTGCGTGATTTCTTTTTCTGCCTGTAACTGTATACGCTGTTCTAAATTATCAAGAAAGTGCATCACTTGAGATATATTCTTTGCCATTTTCGTTGAAAGAGATTGAGCAGCATAAGACTCGAAACCGAGGATGTGAGATAATTCATGACGCAATGCTAATGTTTCAGACATTATCTCCGTATTATCCCACTGACCAGCATTTGGACCTTGATCAGAAGCACGTGTATTATATGCGTAATATACATCTTTGCGTATTGATTGATTACTGCAATAGGTCATCACTGCTAAATAATTTGGTAAATCTAAAGTTAACAGCCATCCATCCTTACCTTTACTGACTGCCTTTTCTTTCATGTCTACTATTATTCTTTCTGGGATTCCAGAAATCTGGTTTGGATCTGTAATTAACTGACTCCAGCTCATAGTAGAATCGAGTACATTATTGCTATAGACTGAAGACAGTATAGATAAACGTATAGCAATCTCTTTATAACGATATTGTTTATCTTGTGGTAGTCCAACACCAGAAAGTTTAAAGTCACGCAAAGTATTTTCTACTACTTTTTTTTGTTCAATCGTGAGCGATGCATAGCTCTTACATTCCTCTTTGAGCTGACAATATGCCTGATATAACCCTTTATGCTGCCCAATCCAAGTGCTATATTCAGACATCATAGGCAGTATTTTCTCATATTCAGCACGCAAAAGAGGATTGTTCGTCACTAAATTTAAATGACTCACCGGTGAAAACACACGACTCAACTTATCATCAGCTTCTATCAAAGGTTGGACTAAGTTATGCCAGTTGTACAACCCGCTTTGCGACACCACTTGATTTACTGTTGCCTTACACTCATTTAAAATTTGTGTGATAGCTGGTACAATATGTTCAGAACGAATAGCATGAAAAGGGGGAAGAGTAAAAGAAGCAAGTAGCGGATTAACCATGATGTAGTCCTTTTTAATAAAAGAAGTCACACAGACTGTGCTAAGAGCAGCTTAATAATATATTAAAAGTTCAAAATATGATAAGAAGCTAGATAAAGATCACAATAATATACATATCGGTTCATATCAATAGTAGATTGCTACTTATATACATTAAGCCCAAGAATGCACCATAAAAATAGTACCTACATCATGTATAGATTTCTATCTTCATTGCGTATGAAACGGTTCATTACTGATGGATCCATAGCTGTCATTTGATGACAAGATAAAATATGACTTTGAATATACAGTCTACTACACTAAAAACTCTAGCATACTCAGACTCTATATATATAGACATCCCTCTTAACAAACGATGTATTGATTGTATACACTTTTTAATGGCGCATTCTAGAGATACACGATGAATTTAATAGCTTATCTCTTTTCTGCATCATAAATATTTGATTACTATATAAGTAATGTTATCATTTTCGTAAACACCATTGATGTTTTTTACTCTAGTGCGCTGTTTATATATTGAGTATTAGATATACTATAATGGACTCGAAAATATTTATCCAAATTAGTGTTTATGATATAAGTTTCAATGATATATTATAAAATAATGACGCAATCTATGGTGAATTGGTATTTACAGACACGACATGGGTAATCTCAAATACAATTTTCCATTGTACACATAATGCTATAAGTACTCTATAAGTATTAATACAATATTTGTATGACAAACTAAAATCCCTAATGATCTATAAAAGTATGTATGGAGTGTTATCATGTGAACACAAAGATCCTATCTACTACATTGCTCCAACATATCATTATATAAGCTTACTGAAATATTAATTTAAACCCACAGTATCGTTTATACCGATGACAAGTAGCGCTGCTTTAGCATCACCTATTAATCATTACATACAATATTCTATACTCTTTAGAGTATAAGCCTAGCAATATTACAATTATAATATAATATTCACGCACGTTTATAAAAAACGTTCAAATCAATCTATCACCGATATTTTATAAATCTCAGAAACATATTTTTTAAAAAAAGTATGACAGGAATCTCTATTTTTGGATAGACTCAATCATAAATATTAACAGAAGTCTGCAATAATCTCTTGAATAATTTTAGTAGTACTCATACCTTCTTCAAAATTTAATACTCGGACATCCCCACCATGCTCTAAAACCTCTTTGCTACCTGAAATACTTTCAGAATTATATTGATAATCACCACCTTTAACTAAAACATCAGGAAGCACTTTCTGAATAATACGCTGTGGGGTATTTTCTTCAAATCCAATAACCCAATCTACTGTTTTAAGCGCACTTAAAACTTTTATGCGATTGATTAGAGAATTAATTGGCCGCATTGTTCCTTTCAGCCTACGAGTCGACGCATCACTATTTACCGCTACGATCAATCGATCGCCTAATTTGCGTGCATTAGCAAGATACGAAACATGACCAGCATGCAAAATATCAAAGACACCATTGGTCATCACAATCTTCTCGCCACATTTTCTAGCTTTTTTTACTAAAGCAAGAAGTTTAATTTCATTTACTTCCCCGCATTCTATTTCTGAGAAATTTGTGGCGATTCTCTCTAATTCCACTGAAGAAACGGTTGAGGTGCCAATTTTTCCAACCACTATACCTGCAGCTACATTAGCAATCAAACAGCTTTCTTCCAGTGTCTTTCCGGCTGCCAAAGCGCTTGCGATAACGCCTATAACTGTATCACCTGCACCAGTTACATCAAAGACTTCTTGTGCTTGTGTAGGCATGTAAAAAGGTGATTTTCCTGGTTGTAATAACGTCATGCCATTTTCGGATCGTGTAATTAATAATGCAGACAATCCATGATTGTCTATTAATTCGAAACCTCTTGCAATAATATCATCTTCACTATAACATTTTCCAACTACCGCTTCAAATTCATGCAAAGTAGGCGTCAAAAGAGTAGCGCCATAATAATGAGAGAAATTTGTTCCTTTTGGATCTACTAATATTGAAATGTTTGCTTTTCGTGCCAAAGATATGATAGTTTCAACATGAACTAAAGTTCCTTTAGCATAATCAGATAATACCAAAACATCTACTTCTGGTAACAATTTCTGGATCCTGTGGTATATTCTTTCAGAATCAACCGCGGAAAATGTTTTCTCAAAATCTAGACGGATCAACTGCTGGTTGCGCGCAAGTATACGCAGTTTAATAATAGTAGGATGATTTGAAGCAACCACTAAATTACATTGCACCCTAGAACCCTTGAGAGTATTCACTAAGATCTCTGCAGCATCATCTGTCCCAATTAGACCAACTAGATAAGATTGCGCGCCTAATGTAGCTATATTCATAGCTACATTAGCCGCGCCACCTGGGCATTCCTCTATGGTATTCATGGTTACAATTGGAACTGGGGCTTCGGGAGATATGCGATTAGTGGTGCCGTACCAATAACGATCCAACATGATATCCCCTACAATCAATACCTTTGCATGTGTAAAGTCTGGCAGGGTAAATTTCATTTGTAATAACTCCATACTCAAAATCAGGTTGGTATTGTTAAACAACCAATAAAATATTGTTTATCGGATAAAATTAAATCAACGAAATTTAGATACTACAACCATCATCTAGTTACTATATGAAAGAATAATATTCTTGCAGCGATATACTAAAGCCCAAAAGTGTCGCCCATAAAATATAGCCCACACTGCACCATAGACACTCATCCCAAACGCTAGCTTGACTGATACTATATAATATTAGAATTTATGTAAATTATCATTCGATTCTTATCCAAGAGCTATGCGATGCTAGCTATATGCTAACTATAATAGATAGTTTGATCGTTTAATTTCTTATGTTGTATTATAGTTAACCTACGCTCTGTGCAAGCAGTTACACTCTCATAAAAGCACTCACAGTCCATTTATTACGCATTTCATTATAGGTGGATCGAGAGAATGTAGATAAAAAAGATATAAAAACGCTCATATTAGCTATCTAATACTTTGTAAGTATCTAAAAAAATATTAATGAATCTTTTCAAAAAAACATTGTACATCAGAATAGCTTAAATATTTAGCCCTTTTAAAATTGATAGCGCCTATATAAAATATAGGTATGATGACCGATATGCACTATCAAACCAAACATAATGTAGCGCAATGCACTATAAATATTTTAAGACACTGAGTGAAATACATGTCATGTAAAAACTCTTTTATGATTTAAATATTTGCATAAACTCCAGAGTCTCAGTCAGAACTTTTCAAGACGTCTAAATATATAAATAGCGGAAGATATTATATATATAACTGTTATATCTTATATGCGATGATAAGAAAAACGCTTAGATAATCATATACACTATATATTAAAGCTATATGATAATCGGTAATTAAAATACAAACTAATATAGTCTAATCATTTTAATGCTCATAATGCTAAATATATGCCCTATTATGATTTATAGTGAGAAAATAAATACTTTTTACGGTCAGTGACCGTAGAAAATTAATAATGATGATTATGATGTGATTATAGCGGTTTTTCAGTGTATTCTCTCCAGTCAAACCACTGGATGAATCATGAGTAAATAATATAGTAACACGTAAATATCTAAAGACATTGCACGGGCTTTGGCAGCCCAGCAATTTTAGTGGCTTGTTTAGCTGGACCTTTGGGAAAAAGACGAAAGAGGTAGCGACTATTTCCACATTTTTTTCCGTGCTTTTGTTCTATGACCTTTACTAACATGCGGATTGTGGGTGAAAAATTAAATTCTAGATAGAAGTTACGTACAATATACACAACCTCCCAATGTTCAAGACTTAGTTTAATATCTTCTTCTTTAGCGAGTACTTTAGCGACATCCTCGTTCCAATTCTCAAAGAACATTAAGTAACCATGTGAGTCACGTTCTATGATATCAGGACTCTCTAATCTATTATCCATCATTAAAATATACTCAATTATTCATAGAAAAAGTTAATCTTATCGGTAATAATCTCTTATTATATATTATATTTTAATGAACCCAACATCATAAAATCCCATGTATCAAAATCCACTCAAGCGCATAGATAAATCTATGCTGTATGTAAAAAGAAAATACATGGTATGAGAGATACAGATAGCTTGTTATTCTTTAATTTCTGTACGATCAATTAACTTCATATAGACCATTGGAGCGTTATCACCCAATCGAAAACCGCATTTCAATATTTGCGTATAACCACCTTGGCGATCTATAAATTTTGGGCCAAGTTTAGTAAATAATTTTGCTACAGCTTCGTGGTTGCGAATACGAGAAAATACTAGACGACGATTAGCTACACTATCGATCTTCGAAAGTGTAATTAATGGCTCAATAATACGACGTAACTCTTTCGCTTTTGGCAAGGTTGTCTTAATTAGCTCATAGCGCACTAAAGAGATAGCGATATTACGGAACAGCGCCTGACGATGGCTGCTATTGCGATTTAGTTGGCGACCGATCTTACGATGTCGCATACACCTCTCCTTCTCAGTAAAAGCTTAACCTGCTATCAGGTTATTGATAATTAAGGCTGGCGGCCAATTTTCTAAGCGCATTCCAAGGGATAAGCTGCGAGCAGCTAGTACATCTTTAATCTCAGTAAGAGATTTTTTACCCAGATTTGGTGTCTTAAGAAGTTCTACCTCAGTGCGCTGCACTAGATCACCAATATAGTGAATCGCTTCTGCCTTAAGACAGTTAGCAGAGCGAACGGTTAATTCTAGATCATCAACTGGACGCAATAAAATTGGATCAAATTCTGGTTTTTCTTCTTTAATTTCCGGCTGGCGCACATCCCTTAAGTCAATGAACGCTTCTAATTGTTCTGACAAAATCGTCGCTGCCCTGCGTATAGCCTCTTCAGGATCAATCGTTCCATTGGTTTCAATCTCTATTACCAACTTGTCTAAATCCGTCCTTTGTTCTACACGCGCTGACTCTACGTTATAGGAGATGCGTTCTATAGGGCTGTAGCAAGCGTCAATTAACAATCTACCCACTGCGCGCTCATCTAATACAGAATTCATTCTTGAAGAAGCTGGCACATAACCGCGACCACGTTGCACTTTCATACGCATACTAATACTAGCGTTTTCGTTTGTTAGATTACAGAGTACATGTGTTTTTTGAACAATTTCAACATCAGAATTATGAGTAATATCCCCTGCTATAACAGGTCCAACACCAGATTTATACAAAGAAAGAGTGACTTCGTCTTTTCCATAAAGCACAATTGCTAACCCTTTTATATTCAGTAAAATTTCTAGAATATCCTCTTTGACTCCCTCTGTAGTGCTATACTCATGTAACACACCATCAATCTCAACCTCAGTGACCGCACAACCTGGCATAGATGATAATAAAATGCGGCGTAATGCGTTGCCGAGAGTATGGCCGAAACCACGCTCTAAAGGTTCAAGAGTCACTTTTGCACATCTCGAACTTATTTGATCAATATCCACTAAGCGCGGTTTTAAGAATTTGGTAACAGAACCCTGCATGATGTCCTCTCCTGAATACTACTTATTTAGAGTAAAGCTCGACGATCAGGTGTTCATTAATATCTGCAGTAAGGTCAGTGCGTCCAGGAACATATTTAAATATTCCTTCCATTTTATCAACATCCACAGTTAACCACGTTGGATGTTCACGCTGATTGGCTAACTCTAAAGCAGCTTGTACACGAGATTGTTTTTTTGCTCTTTCTCTAATACTGATAACATCATTTAACGTTACCTGGTAAGAAGCAATATTAACTACTCGACGATTTACCATAATAGATTTATGGCTCACTAACTGACGTGCTTCTGCACGTGTAGCACCGAAACCCATACGATATACTACATTATCCAGGCGCCCTTCTAGTAATGATAGCAAATTATCCCCTGTATTACCTCTTAAGCGCGCTGCTTTGGTGTAATAATTATGAAATTGATTCTCTAATATTCCATACATACGACGCACTTTCTGTTTTTCTCGTAATTGAACACCATAATCAGATAGACGCATCTTACGCGCTCCGTGCTGACCAGGCAATTTCTCTAGATTACATTTAGTATCGATTGCACGAACGCCAGACTTAAGAAATAGATCTGTGCCTTCACGACGACTTATTTTTAGTGTTGGTCCCAAATATCTTGCCATATTTTTCCCTAAGATTCCTCAACAACGAGATATTATACACGACGTTTTTTAGGTGGACGACAACCATTATGTGGGATTGGAGTCACATCTGTAATATTCGTAATACGGAAACCAGCAGCATTTAACGCACGAATAGTTGACTCGCGACCTGGACCAGGACCTTTTACCATTACTTCCAAGTTTTTAATACCATAATCTTTTACAGATTCGGCACAATGCTCTGCAGCAACTTGTGCAGCAAATGGAGTAGATTTACGAGACCCACGGAAACCTGATCCTCCAGCAGTCGCCCAACCTAATGCATTGCCCTGACGATCAGTAATTGTCACGATAGTGTTATTAAAAGATGCATGAATGTGAGCTACACCATCAGAAAATTGTCTTTTTACGCGCTTACGTGAACGAATTGGTGCCTTTACCATTATTTAACCATCCAAATTATTTCTTGATCGGCTTGCGTGGACCTTTACGTGTCCTAGCATTCGTCTTAGTACGTTGACCGCGAACCGGAAGACCACGACGATGTCGTAATCCACGATAACAACCAAGATCCATTAAACGTTTGATACTGAGAGTAACTTCACGACGTAGATCGCCTTCCACAACAAATTTTGTAACTGCATCGCGAAGCATATCCATACGCTCTTCTGGTAGATCACTGATCTTAACCTCTTCGGCTATACCCGTTAACCCACAGATCGACTGCGCACGACTTTTGCCAATACCGAATATCGCAGTTAATGCGATGACGGTGTGTTTATGATCAGGAATGTTAATCCCTGCTATACGGGCCACTATACACTCCTATATTTTGATAAATAGTACTGTAGTGATACACTTTATATTTAAACGCCTTTTTAGGGTACTGCATATTAGTGTACATAGTCAATACACAGACTATGAAAGTCGATATAATCCAATCAGAATCATGAGGCTACATTAACCTTGTCTCTGCTTATGTTTTGGATCCGTACTACAAATTACTCGTACCACACCTTTTCTACGAACAATCTTACAACTACGACATAATCTTCTTACAGAAGCACACACTTTCACTTTTCTCTCCATTAACGACTATAATTTTTTAAATTTGCTTTATGTAAAACAGACTCATATTGGCTTGACATTAATAAAATTTGTACCTGTGATATAAAATCGATGATCACAACCACTACAATAAGCAAGGATGTACCACCAAAATAAAATGGAACGTTCATTGCGTTACGTAAAAACTCTGGGATCAGACAAATAAAGGTAATATATAAAGCACCAATGAATGTCAGTCGAGTCATAACTTTATTAATATATTTCGCTGTGTGTTCTCCTGGACGAATACCTAAAATAAATGCACCACATTTTTTAAGATTATCTGCTGTTTCACGTGGATTAAAAATCAAGGAAGTATAAAAAAAAGAAAAAAACATAATTGCTATGGTATATAATATCACATAACATGGCTGACCGGGTTGTAGTGAGAGAGAAATGGTTGTTAACCAGCCTAAATTCTTTTCGCCTCCAAACCATGAGGTAATCGTTGCTGGTAGTAAAATCAAGCTCGAAGCAAAGATTGCAGGAATGACTCCAGACATATTAACTTTCAGGGGTAAATGTGTGTGATGTGCTGCATATATTCGTCTACCTTGTTGGCGTTTCGCGTAATGTACGATAATGCGTCTATGTCCACGTTCAATAAAGACAACCAATAAAGTTACTGCAAAAACTAGAGATGCTACACAAAACAATAAGAGAAAATGAAGATCTTCTTGTCTGGCTTGTTCAATAGTATTTATTATAGCAGACGGTAACCCTGCAACGATACCTGCAAAAATAATGATTGATATACCATTGCCAATACCTCTTTCCGTAATTTGTTCACCTAACCACATAAGAAACATGGTACCAGTCACTAAACTAATGACAGCCGTTATATAAAATCCATATCCTGGTTCTAAAACTAGGCCTTGCATTCCTGGTATATTTGGTAAACCTACTGCTATACCAATAGACTGAAAAACACTTAATACTAACGTACCATATCGGGTATACTGACTAATTTTTTGACGACCTACCTCCCCTTCCTTTTTTAATTCAGATAATCTAGGGTGCACCATAGATATTATCTGCACTATGATAGATGATGAGATATAAGGCATAATCCCCAAAGCAAAGATAGAGGCACGACTTAAGGCGCCGCCAGAGAACATATTAAACATTTCAATAATCGTTCCGTGCTGATGCGCAAGTACATTAGACACAATAGTGACATCAATACCTGGTATAGGAATAAAAGAACCAATACGAAAAATAATAAGAGCCAAACTAACAAATAGCAATCTGGTTTTAAGCTCGCTTGAACCACTTTTTGCGCTCTGGAAATCGATTCCTGATTGTTTAGCCATCTAAAATTTACGCCTCAATTATACCACTAGCAGCTAATATTGCAGAACGAGCACCTTTGGTAACACGTACGCCTCGAATCGTCATTGAGCGAGTGATTTCACCACACAAAATTATTTTTGCAAATTCAGCCTTCATGCTAATTAAATGCGCTATTTTCAGCGCTTTTAAATCCACAACTTCACCTTCAAGTTTATTTAAATCAGACAAACGGACTTGTGACGTCACCATTGCTTTCTGAGAAATAAAACCAAACTTTGGTAGACGACGATATAGAGGCATCTGTCCTCCTTCAAATCCACGATGTGCGCTACTACCAGACCGTGATTTTTGGCCCTTATGACCGCGTCCAGCAGTTTTCCCGAGACCGGAACCTAAACCACGCCCTAAACGTTTTGCTACATGTTTTGATCCATTAGCTGGTGAGAGAGTATTTAAATACACTTCTTACTCCCCCTCTACTTTAATCATATACGAGATCCTGTTAATCATGCCTCTAATCGAGGAAGTGTCTTCACGATATACAGTGTGATTCATGCGACGAAGACCTAAGCCCATCAGTGTAGCCTTATGTTTAGGTAAACGACCAATTGCACTCCGTGTTTGAGTAATCTTAATTATATTAGCCATTTCTAATATCCTCAAGAATATTTTCAACAGATTTACCACGCTTAGCGGCAATCATTGCTGGTGATTTCATGTTCATAAGACCCACTAAAGTAGCACGCACAACATTAATGGGATTTGTCGATCCATAAGCTTTAGCTAAGACATTATGGATACCAGTGACTTCTAAAACAGCTCGCATTGCACCTCCAGCAATAATTCCAGTTCCTTCTGAAGCTGGTTTCATGAATACGCGAGACCCTGTATGAGAGCCTGTAACAGGATGCTGTAACGTACCTTTATTTAATGCAAAATAGCTCATATTTCTCCGAGCTTTTTCCATTGCTTTTTGGATTGCTGCTGGAACCTCTCGTGCTTTACCATAACCAAAACCCATCCGTCCATGACCGTCCCCTACAACAGTTAGCGCTGTAAAAGAAAAAATGCGACCACCTTTGACAGTTTTAGATACACGATTTACTGCAATGAGCTTTTCTTGTAGTTCGCCCGCTTGTTTTTCGATATTTGCCATCTTACACCTTATACATTAGAACTGTAGGCCAGCTTCGCGAGCTGCATCTGCCAATGCTTGAACCCGACCATGATATTGAAAGCCAGAGCGATCAAAAGAAACATGTGTAATACCCTTTTCTATTGCACGCTCTGCGACTATTTTACCAACAATAATCGCGGCATCTTTATTACCCGTATATTTTAGTTGCGTATAAATTGATTTTTCTACTGTTGAAGCTGTCACTAGAGTTTGAGAACCATTATAAGCAATGATTTGTGCATATATATGACGCAAAGTACGATGTATAACCAAACGCATAGAACCAAGATCTTTTAGTTGACAACGTAAGCGAGTTGCTCGTCTGAGACGAGAAGATTTTTTATCCATAGTATTACCTTATTTCTTCTTAGCCTCTTTTCGACGCACAACCTCGTCAGCATAACGTACTCCCTTGCCCTTATAAGGCTCAGGACAACGATAGGCGCGTAGATCGGCGGCCACTTGACCCAGTAGTTGTTTATCAGCGCTTTGTAATATAATATCAGTTTGACTTATACATGTGGCAGTGATTCCTTTTGGCAACGTATGATGGATGGGGTGAGATAGACCTAAAGATAAGCTTAATCTGTTCTCTGTTACCGCAGCACGATAACCAACCCCTACAAGCTGTATTTTTTTAGTAAAACCTTTGGTTACACCTATCATCATAGCGTGCACTAAAGCGCGAGCAGTACCTGCTTGAGCCCAGCCATCTACAAAACCTTTTTTGGGAAAAAACGTCAGAGTATTATCTATTTGTTTGACTTCCACGGCTTTATGCAAAGCACGACTTAACTTCTCATCCTTTCCTATAACAGAAATCACTTGACTGTTTATGTTTACCTGTACATGCATAGGAATACTAACGGGTGTTTTGGCCACACGAGACATTGCCCCTCCGATTTTAAGCTATGTAGCAGATAATTTCGCCACCTAAACCTGCTTGACGAGCCGCACGATCAGTCATGATACCCTGAGAAGTAGACACTACAGAAATACCTAGTCCAGCCATAACTTTAGGTAATGCATGTTTTCTCTTATAGATCCTTAAGCCTGGACGACTAACACGTTGAATACTCTCAACAACAGATTTACCATTGAAATACTTTAAAGTTAATTCTAATTCTAACTTAATATCCTTCGTGGTTGTATATTCCGTAATATAACCTTCCTCTTTTAAAACATGTGCAATTGCTAGCTTTAATTTAGAGGAAGGCATCCTGACTGAAATTTTATTTGCAGATTGGCCATTGCGGATACGAGTTAGCATATCTGCAACCGGATCTTGCATGCTCATCTATCTATACTCCTAGTATGTAATGTATTATTACCAACTTGCTTTTTTGAGACCAGGTACCTCACCCCGCATGGCAGCTTCACGCAACTTAATACGACTCAATCCAAACTTTCCAACATAACCATGTGGACGGCCAGTTTGACGACAGCGATTACGCTGACGAGATGGACTGGCGTCACGGGGTATAGTCTGTAACTTTAGAACCGCATTCCACCGATCTTCAGAAGATGAATGTATACTAGAAATTATCAGCTTTAGCGCTTCGCGTTGTACACGATATTTTTTAGCCATCTTAACACGAACCAGTTCACGTTCTTTTAGTGCTTTTTTAGCCATCAGGCAGACCCCCTCTTACTTTCGAAATGGGAAATGAAATGCATTCAATAAAGCTAAGCCTTCATCATCCGATCTGGCAGTGGTGGTAATACTAATATCCATCCCGCGAATACGATCAACGCGGTCGTAATTAATTTCTGGGAAAATAATCTGTTCACGAACTCCTATACTATAATTTCCATGCCCATCAAACGACTTAGGAGACAGACCTCTGAAGTCACGAATACGCGGCACAGCGATAGAAATTAGACGCTCAAAAAACTCCCACATACGTTGACCACGAAGAGTCACCTTACATCCGATTGGATAGCCTTGACGAATTTTAAAGCTTGCAATGGATTTACGTGCCTTAGTGATCAACGGTTTTTGACCAGAAATAGCTGTTAAATCAGCTACTGCACTGTCTAGTAGTTTTTTATCATTACTCGCTCCGCCAACACCCATGTTAAGAGTAATCTTCTCAATCCGAGGAACCCTCATCATAGAACGGTACCCAAAATCAGTCATTAACTTTCTGACTACTTCGTCTTTGTAAAAATTATGCAATCTCGACATTGTACTACTCCAGACTACTGAATCGTTTTTTGGTTGGATTTAAAAAAACGGACTTTTTTCCCTTCTTCAAATCTAAACCCTACTCTGTCAGATTTACCAGTTTCTGAATTCAGAATAGCAACATTTGACACATGTATTGCTGCTTCTTTTTTTATAATCCCACCTAAATTATTCATGGATGGCACTGGTTTTTTATGTTTGGTAACTAAGTTGATGCCTTCTACAATAATTTTCTTAGAAGTAAAAACTTTTTTCACTTTCCCGTTTTTACCTTTGTCTTTACCGGCTAGAACAACCACTTCATCGTTGTACCTTATCTTTGCTGCCATTTGCATTAACTCCTTAGAGCACCTCTGGTGCTAAAGAGATGATCTTCATGAATTTTTCGCTACGTAATTCACGAGTAACCGGTCCAAAAATTCGTGTTCCGATTGGTTGTTCATTATTATTGTTTAAGATGACACATGCATTCCTATCAAAGCGAATAGCAGAACCGTCTGGGCGACGTACACCTTGTTTAGTGCGCACGACTACTGCTTTAAGAACATCACCTTTCTTTACCTTGCCACGCGGGATGGCCTCTTTGATGGTAATTTTGATGATATCGCCTATACCTGCGTATCGCCTACGCGAACCACCCAAAACCTTGATACACATTACGCGACGTGCGCCTGAATTATCAGCGACGTTCAACATAGTCTGTTCTTGGATCATGTTAATACTCCGCTTCTTCTTTTCATAACTCTCTATTTTATTGGAGAGACTCAAATATTATAACACGTCTTCTGCTATGTGAACAGACAGAATATAAACGGTTCCGACCAGGAACCGTTTATATTCATTTTGCATGTACAAACTACTAAGAGAGCATTGCTTTTTCTACAACTTTAACCAAAGTCCAAGACTTTGTCTTGGAGAGTGGGCGGCATTCTCGGATACTGACTATATCACCAATCTCGCATGCATTGTGCTCATCATGTACATGTAATCTTGTTGTACGCTTAATGAATTTGCCATAAATAGGATGTTTCACAAAACGCTCAATCGAAACAACAATAGATTTCTCCATTTTATTACTAGTTACTCGACCTTGAAGAGTCCGGATATTATCGGTCATGATATTTTTGCCTTTTGAGTGAGTACAGTCTTGACGCGCGCAATATCACGACGAACCTGCTTAAAAATATGAGTTTTTTTAAACTGACTAGATTTTGCTTGCATACGTAAATTGAACTGTTCACGTAATAGGTTAAGAAGCTGGACCTTCAGATCTTTAACACTTTTTTCACACAGCTCTGTTGCGTTCATTACATTACCATTTTAGTTACAAAGGTAGTTTTAATAGATAATTTTGCCGCTGCTAGCTTAAATGCTTCACGAGCCACATCTTCTGGTACACCGTCAATTTCATATAAAACTTTCCCTGGCTGAATTAAAGCGACCCAATACTCCACGTTACCTTTACCTTTACCCATACGAACTTCTAATGGTTTTTCTGTAATTGGTTTATCTGGAAAAATTCGTATCCATATTTTCCCTTGTCGTTTCATAGCCCGGGTGATAGCACGTCGTGCCGCTTCTATTTGACGTGCAGTTAAACGACCACGATCTATAGCTTTTAAACCAAAAACACCGAAGCTAATATCCATACCTTGCGCTAATCCGCGATTGCGGCCTTTATGCATTTTACGGAATTTTGTACGCCTTGGTTGCAACATCGGCGATTCTCCTTACTTACGGCTTTTACGCTGCTTTTTTTTAGGCTGAGCAGGTTGCTCTAGTGGCTCGTTTATCTGCATGCCACCGAGAATCTCGCCTTTAAAGATCCATACTTTGACGCCGATGACACCATAAGTAGTATGAGCCTCAGAGGTATTGTAGTCAATATCTGCTCGTAAAGTGTGCAAGGGAACGCGTCCCTCACGATACCATTCAGTACGTGCAATTTCTGCACCTCCTAGACGACCACTCACTTCTACCTTTATACCCTTAGCACCTAAACGCATTGCGTTCTGTACTGCTCGTTTCATCGCTCTACGAAACATTACACGACGTTCTAACTGTGAGGTGATATTATCAGAAACTAATTTTGCGTCTAGTTCTGGCTTACGAACTTCAGAAATATTAATTTGTGCAGGAACGCCAGAAATCTTTGCCACGAACTGACGAAGTTTTTCTACATCTTCGCCTTTTTTTCCTATCACAATACCAGGGCGAGCGGTATGAATTGTCACCCGTATGCTCTTAGCAGGTCTCTCTATTACGATGCGAGACACTGAAGCTTTGGCTAATTCTTTCATAAGAAACTGGCGTACTTTAAAATCACTGTCTAGATTATCAGCAAATTCTTTGGTATTAGCGAACCAAGTAGAGTTCCAAGGCTTTACTATACCCAATCGAATACCATTCGGATGTACTTTTTGACCCATTTCTACTCTCCAAAGTCTGAGCGATCGGATACGGCCAGAGTAATATGGCTAGTGCGCTTGAGAATGCGATCTGCACGACCTTTTGCGCGTGGCATGATGCGTTTCATGCTCGGACCTTCATCAATAAAGATTTTTGTAATTCTTAATTTATCAATATCTACGCCATCATTGTGTTCAGCATTAGCAATGGCAGATTCCAGAACCTTTTGAACCAATACTGCTGCTTTCTTATGAGTGTATCTTAAAACATCTAGGGCTATTGACACTTTCTTGCCCCGTATGAGATTAGCCACTAAGCGAATCTTTTGTGCAGAAGAATGAGCGTGTCTTTGTCTTGCAAAAGTTTCCATCTCTAGCTCCCAGCTCATCGTTTTTTAACTTTTTTATCAGCAGTGTGTCCACGATAGGTACGAGTAGGAGCAAATTCACCTAATTTATGACCAACCATATCTTCAGATACAAACACAGGAACATGCTGACGACCATTATGAATAGCAATAGTCAAGCCAATCATATTTGGAAAAATTGTTGAGCGACGTGACCAGGTGCGTACAGGCTTCCTTTCTCCGCTTTCTAAAGCTTTTTCTACCTTATTTAGCAAGTGTAGGTCAATAAAAGGACCTTTCTTGAGAGAACGCGGCATGACTTACCCTCTAAAATTATTTACTACGGCGACGTATGATAAATTTATCAGTACGTTTGTTTCGACGGGTCTTCTTACCCTTTGTTTGCAGCCCCCAAGGAGATACTGGATGCTTTCCGAAGTTACGGCCTTCTCCTCCGCCATGCGGATGATCCACTGGATTCATTGCAGTACCACGCACAGTTGGCCGTACACCTCGCCAACGTGCAGCACCGGCTTTACCTAAAACACGTAACATATGCGTTTCATTCCCAACCGCACCTAGAGTGGCACGACAATCTGATTCAACCTTACGAATTTCACCAGAGCGTAAACGTAGTGTGACATACACCCCTTCACGCGCAACAATTTGTACATACGCGCCTGCAGACCGTGCAAGTTGTCCGCCTTTACCAGGTTTAATCTCTACATTATGTACAGTAGACCCCACTGGAATATAACGCATAGGTAGTGTATTACCGGTTTTAATGGCAACATCAATACCAGATTGGATTTGATCACCAGATTTGAGACCTTTAGGCGCTAAAATATAACGACGTACACCATCTTTATAAACAACTAATGCGATATTGGCAGAACGATTCGGATCGTATTCTAGACGTTCAATATGTGCTGAGATGCCATCTTTATTTCTCTTGCAATCAATCAAACGGTAAGTTTTCTTATGTCCCCCTCCAATATGTCGAGTAGTAATGCGACCCATATTGTTGCGACCGCCAGTTTTATGCTTTTTTTCCACTAACGTGGCAAGTGGTTTTCCTTTGTATAAATCTGGATTGAGTACTTTTACTACATGACGACGACCCGGAGATGTCGGGTTACATTGCATAATTGTCATGATTCTGATACCCCCCCTGCGTTATTCACTGCTACCAACTACATCTGTTATATTCTGCCCTTCTTTAAGAGAAATATATGCTTTTTTCCAGTCTTTACGACGACCTAAACGTTTTTTATGACGTTTAATTTTACCTTTAACTAACAATGTATTCACTGAGTCTACTTCTACTTTAAAGATACTCTTTATAGCAGACTTAATTTCAACTTTACTAGCATCCTTTGTGACTTTGAAGACAATAGTATTATCTTTATCCATCAAGCTTGATGCTTTTTCAGAAACATGTGGTGCACGAAGTATTCGCAGTAAACGTTCTTCCAAATTCATGCAAGCATTTCCTCCAATTTCTTCACTGCATTAGAAGTAATAATTACCCTATGAAATCGAACTAATCTAACGGGATCAATCCTCTCTGCATGACATACATGCACTTGATATAAATTACGTGCTGCAAGGAGTAAGTTTTCTTCTATAGCAGAGGTGATAATTAAAGCTTTTTCTACATGCATATCTTGAAGTTTTTTAATAAGCAATCTTGTTTTAGGGGCCTCTAAAGAAAAATTTTTACACACGATCAATCTATTTTGACGTATCAACTCAGAAAATATGCTTTTGATAGCACCTCTATACATCTTTTTGTTAACTTTTTGGGCATGATCTTGTGGTTTAGCAGCAAAAGCAATGCCACCAGAACGCCAAATGGGGCTCTTCACTGAACCTGCTCGCGCACGCCCAGTACCTTTCTGTCGCCATGGTTTTTTACCTGATCCAGTAACTTCAGCTCGCGTCTTTTGTGCACGAGTACCTTTGCGAGAACCTGCTGCATAAGCCACCACAACCTGATGTACCAACGCTTCATTAAAATCACAATTAAAGGTAGTGTTAGAAACAGTTAGCGCCCCTTGTTCGTCTTTTAATGCTAATTCCATTCCTTTACCCTTTTACCCCTTCACAGCTCGTTTAATTATCAGGTCGCTACCAGTAGCACCAGGTACCGCTCCTTTCACCAGGAGAAGGTTGTGATCGGTATCGATTCGTATTATTCTCAAGTTCTGAATAGTCACGCGTTGATTACCCATCTGACCCGCCATTTTTTTACCTTTAAAAACCTTTCCAGGAGTCTGATTTTGACCTATAGAGCCTGGCACGCGATGAGATAAGGAATTTCCGTGTGTTGCATCTTGAGTTCGAAAATTCCAACGTTTTACTGTACCAGAAAAACCCTTGCCTTTAGATATCCCAGAGATATCCACTTTTTTTAAGTGTGATAATATATCAATGTTAATGCTCTGCCCTGCCTTAAACGATGCAACCTCTGGCAGTCTAAATTCCCATAAACCTCGTCCAGATGAAGTACCAGATTTCATAAAATGACCAGCTTGGGGCTTAGTCATACGCTGCAATTTTTTTACACCAGTAGTGACCTGTATCGCAGTATAGCCATCTGTTTCACGTCTTTTCACTTGAATAACGCGGTTTTCTTCCAGCTTAATTACAGTTACTGGAATAGATACACCCTCTTCTGTGAAGATTCGAGTCATACCCAATTTTTTACCGACTAAACCAATCATTTTAACTCCGCACCTAATGAATAAGCAGATTAACCCAGACTGATCTGCACATCTACACCAGCAGCTAGATCTAGGCGCATCAATGCATCAACTGTTTTTTCAGTTGGTTCGACAATATCGACTAAACGCTTATGCGTACGAATCTCATACTGATCCCGCGCGTCTTTATTAACGTGAGGAGAAATTAGGACAGTAAAACGTTCTTTACGAGTTGGTAACGGAATAGGACCATGTACCTGTGCTCCAGTTCGCTTAGCGGTCTCTACAATTTCTAGCGTAGATCTATCTATCAAACGATGATCAAAGGCTTTTAGACGGATACGGATTCTTTGGTTCTGCATAATACCAGAACTCCAATTATTTATAAACAAAATTACTATATCCAATCTTAAATGATTGGCATGCGCATAAAATCATATCTTCTACAACTATGGGAAAAAATTTATACTTTATAAAATGCTTCATAGGTTCATGCATCAAAGCAATTATCTATTATACATTTTCTTTCGCTATATTTTCAGCCATCTCTATATAATTTTGCATTTTATATTATATCCTAAGGTAAAGCAACTGTAATCTTTCTTATCTAAATTCGATATGTATGGATTATAGAAAACAAAAGACTCAAAGAGCGCTAACGCGCTCTTTGAGTCTTTTTTTAAAGATATGGCATCCACAATCATATTCAAGTTACCCGATCACTTTAGAAACAACACCTGCCCCCACAGTACGACCGCCTTCACGAATTGCAAAACGCAAACCTTCATCCATAGCAATAGGGTGGATGAGAGTTACTACCATTTTAATGTTATCACCCGGCATGACCATTTCGATACCTTCTGGTAATTCAATAGCGCCTGTTACATCAGTTGTACGAAAATAAAATTGAGGTCGATAACCTTTGAAGAATGGCGTGTGGCGCCCACCTTCTTCTTTAGATAACACATATACTTCTGATTCAAATTTAGTATGTGGTTTAATGGTGCTAGGTTTAGCCAAGACTTGTCCTCTTTGGATATCTTCCCGCTTAATACCACGTAATAAAATTCCACAATTTTCACCAGCACGTCCTTCATCTAAAAGCTTGCGAAACATTTCCACTCCAGTGCAAATTGATTTTACGGTATCTTTGATCCCAACAATCTCCACTTCTTCGCCAACTTTAATAACACCACGTTCTACTCTACCAGTTACTACAGTGCCCCGACCAGATATGGAGAAGACATCTTCAATAGGTAGTAAAAAAGCCTGATCAATTGCACGTTCTGGTTGTGGAATATAGTTGTCTAAGTGATTCGCTAATTCGATAATTTTCGCTTCCCACAATGGATCACCTTCTAAAGCTTTTAGCGCAGAACCATAAACAATTGGTGTAAGATCGCCTGGGAAATCATATTGAGATAACAAATCTCTTACTTCCATCTCGACTAACTCTAGCAACTCTTCATCGTCAACCATGTCACATTTATTTAAAAACACAATAATATATGGAACACCAACTTGACGTCCCAATAAAATATGTTCACGAGTCTGAGGCATTGGACCATCAGTTGCTGCAACTACCAAAATCGCCCCATCCATTTGAGCAGCTCCAGTAATCATATTTTTAATATAGTCAGCGTGCCCTGGGCAGTCTACATGCGCATAATGTCGTGTTTGAGTATCATACTCTACGTGCGAGGTGTTAATAGTGATACCACGTGCTTTTTCTTCTGGTGCATTATCTATCTGATCAAATGCACGCGCAGTACCACCATATGTTTTAGCAAGGACAGTAGTAATCGCTGCCGTTAAAGTAGTTTTACCGTGATCAACATGACCAATAGTACCAACATTAATATGGGGTTTAGAACGTTCAAATTTTTCTTTAGCCACGATGATATTCCTTGCTTTCTTTACTCACACTGTAGTAGGTGAGTATTGGTAAATAATAGACACCCGGAAACTTATTTACTACGAGCTTCAATAACAGCTTGAGCCACATGACTCGGGGCCTCAGAGTACTTCAAAAACTCCATAGAGTACGAAGCGCGGCCTTGCGTTTGTGAGCGTAGATCAGTTGCATAACCAAACATTACGGATAAAGGTACTTGTGCACGAATAATCTTACCGGTAACAGTATCCTCCATGCCTTCAATGAGGCCACGACGACGATTAATGTCTCCAATTACATCGCCCATATACTCTTCTGGTGTTTCAATAGCCACTTGCATAATCGGTTCTAGCAAGACAGGTTTAGCTTGACTAAATGCAGATTTAAAGGCTAAAGAAGCCGCTAGTTTAAATGCTAACTCAGAAGAGTCGACGTCATGATATGAACCATAATGCAAGCGAACCTTGATATTCACAACAGGATACCCAGCTAAAGGTCCAGACTTTAGTTGTTCTTGAATACCTTTATCCACGGCAGGAATAAACTCTTTAGGAATTGCGCCTCCAACAATATCATTGATAAACTCATATCCTAAACCCCCTTCTTCTAAAGGACCCATATCAATAACAATATGAGCAAATTGTCCACGCCCACCTGACTGCTTGATATGTTTACTTTCAATATCAGTTACATTTTTACGAATAGTTTCACGATAAGCAACCTGTGGTTTGCCCACGTTTGCTTCGACATTAAATTCACGCTTCATTCGATCCACTAAAATTTCTAAATGAAGCTCTCCCATTCCAGCAATAATAGTTTGAGAAGACTCTTCATCAGTCCATACACGAAATGAAGGATCTTCTTTGGCTAATCTCCCTAGAGCAATACCCATTCTTTCCTGATCAACTTTAGTTTTTGGTTCGACAGCTACAGAAATGACTGGCTCCGGAAATTCCATACGCTCCAGAAGAATGACATGATTTATGTCACATAAAGTATCTCCTGTTGTCACATCTTTTAAACCAATCGCTGCAGCAATATCCCCCGCATACACTTCTTTGATTTCTTCACGCTTGTTAGCATGCATTTGTACAATACGACCTAAGCGCTCACGTTGTGACTTAACGGAATTTATTACCGTGTCACCAGACTTAACTACTCCAGAATACACACGAAAAAAGGTTAAATTGCCTACAAATGGATCGGTAGCAATTTTAAATGCCAACGCAGAAAACGGTTCACTATCATCCGAATAACGTATCGCTGATGTACCTGCGCTATCATTTAGAACACCTTGAATTGCAGGTACATTAGTGGGAGCTGGTAAGTATTCAATCACTGCATCCAGCATAGCTTGAACACCTTTATTTTTAAAAGCAGAACCACATGTAACCAGAATGATTTCATTGCTTAAAACTCGCTGACGAAGGGCATTTTTAATTTCTTCTTCAGTAAGTATTTGACCATTTAAATATTTATCCATCAATTCTTCAGAAGACTCAACTGCAGACTCAAGTAGTTTTTGGTGCCATTCGTCAGCAGTATTCCTCATATCATGAGGAATATGCTCATATCTAAAGGTGACACCTTGATCAGAATCATTCCAATTAATGGCTTTCATTTTTATTAAATCAATAACTCCAGTAAACTTTTCTTCTGAACCAATTGGCAACTGAATGGGTACTGGGTTAGCTGCAAGCCGTAATTTAATTTGATGTACCACTTTCAAGAAATTAGCTCCCATGCGGTCCATTTTATTAATAAACGCAATACGTGGAACTATATATTTATTAGCCTGACGCCATACAGTTTCAGATTGTGGTTGAACGCCGCCCACAGCGCAATAAATCATTACCGCACCATCTAGAACACGCATTGAACGTTCGACCTCAATAGTAAAGTCAACATGTCCAGGGGTATCAATAATATTAATACGATGAGGCTCGAACTGCTTAGCCATACCAGACCAAAAAGCAGTAGTGGCTGCAGAAGTTATAGTAATCCCACGCTCCTGCTCCTGCTCCATCCAGTCCATAGTAGCCGCACCATCATGAACTTCACCGATTTTATGATTTACGCCAGTGTAAAACAGTATACGTTCAGTAGTAGTGGTTTTACCTGCGTCGATATGCGCGCTGATACCGATGTTACGGTAGCGCGTTATAGGTGTGGTACGAGCCATGTTATTCCTCTAAATCTCAGATATTCTAAGTGCATCGATTACAGTAGATCAGACAATGAGCCTGTACTACTGGATTCATAACAGGTATATTGCTGTTACCAACGATAATGAGCGAATGCTTTGTTCGCCTCAGCCATACGGTGAACATCTTCACGTTTCTTCACTGCAGCACCTTTATTTTCTGCAGCATCAGCTAATTCATTAGCTAAACGTAATGACATAGATTTATCACTGCGTTTACGAGCAGCTTCGACAATCCAACGCATTGCTAATGCATTACGACGTATTGGACGGACTTCCACGGGTACCTGATATGTAGAACCCCCTACACGTCGAGATTTAACTTCTACAATGGGACGCACGTTATCTAAAGATCTTTCAAAAACCTCTAAGCCATTTTTACCAAAACGCTTAGTTAGTGCTTCTAACGCATGATAAACGATAGCTTCAGCGATAGATTTCTTTCCATCAACCATTAGAATATTAACAAACTTAGCTAGTAGCTCCGATCCAAATTTGGGATCTGGTAAAATTTTACGTTGACCTATAATTCGACGACGTGGCATAAAGTACTCCGTTATAAATTCAGGACGCCCAAAACTATATGGGAATCTCTCACTGGTATAAGATATTTTTTCACCTTGAGTGAAAGGTTTGGCCTTACTTAATCCTAACAGAGACTTATTAAGTCTTTGGTTTTTTCACACCATACTTAGATCGTGCTTGCTTGCAATCTTTTACACCGGAACAATCCAGAGCTCCCCGTATGGTATGATACCGCACACCCGGTAAGTCCTTTACTCGGCCGCCGCGAATTAAGATCACAGAGTGTTCTTGAAGGTTATGCCCCTCTCCTCCAATATAAGAGGTAACTTCAAATCCGTTAGTTAAACGAACACGACATACCTTACGTAGAGCTGAATTTGGTTTTTTAGGGGTGGTAGTATATACTCGAGTACATACTCCACGTTTTTGAGGACACCCCTCCAACGCGGGCACATTGCTTTTTACAATTTTACGTACGCGTGGTTTTCGAACCAGTTGGTTAACTGTTGCCATTACTACACTCCTAGGTTCTCATTCTTTTTACTTGCCAATCCTATTGACTTCTTAAAGAAAGTTGTTTTCTCTAATCTTTATCATCACACGCTTTTATTGCTATTGTAATGTTATTGTAAAGTTATACCCTAACAGAGTCAATCAATAAGCAAATCAATAGATCATTCACCATGATATTTGTTGAGGGTTTTGCACCATAAGATTTATCAATTCATTATAGGTTATAACTTGTACGTGTGGTGAAATATACATTAGAAGACCTCTAGCAATTAAATCCGCCTTCAAGACATATAACTGAATAATACTATCAAAAAATACTGAAAACATTGCTCCACTCTCTATGCCAATAATAACTCCATCACCCAATAACAACACAACATCACCTGCGGATATAAGACGTAAGATGGCTCGATAGTCGCACTGAAATGGTGAACTAGCTATCATATGCAACATAAATCACCTCAAAAAGTCATCACCCGATCATACTGATGTAAAATTACCCGTAATTCTTCTGCAGATAATATTTGAGCTTTCAATATATATTTCTGATCTATACACGTATGATCGCAGAGTATACCCCGCTCCAACAACGCTTCTGAGCAGACATACAAACATTTAACATCATATAAAGACAATATACCAAAGGTAGGACTATAATTACGTGCTAAAATCTCATCACTGTTCTGATATTTCAGTAATTGTAAAACACCATCACTGACAAAAAACAGACCTACATCCACATGATTGCTTAACGTAAGTGTTGCTAGAACCGCATCCAAACCCTCACGTCCAGCGCTAGATCCATGTGGACTCTTCGTAAACACAAAAGCTATAGAATGCATCAAAATTGCACGATTCGATCAGAGGTTAATGTTGCGGTAGCTAATTCGCTTAGCCCGGTAAGCTGAAAACCTATAGCCAAATTAGAGGAAGTGAAATGCATATTGCATGATTCTTTGTGGTCATATATTCCACGCCGTAAGGCTGCAGACACACACAGATTGAGTTTAACTCCATAATTGTGGTGTAAGCTCTGCCAGAGACGAGTTAAATTTACTTCATCGTTAGCAGGTGTATTGAATTTATTAGCATTAAGCACGCCCTCACGATAAAAGAAAACACTTTCTAAAACATGCTGTGTTGCTACTAAAGCATTTGCAAATAACCAAGCGTTACTAGCCTGCTGAGTGCCATAAGAAGGTCCGGTCACTATTATACAAAAACGCATTCTATATCCTTGGAACAAAAATCGCATATAAAAAATGTGCAGTATCTATTTATGTGCCATACACCTATAACTCTGAAATGCTGAGATCGATGATAAGACCATATATGGACGTATTAACATGCATCGATTAGAACATAAACAGCGCCTATTACCTCAATTTATATAATAGCAATCTATCCTTATAAATTTTACCAATGATTTTTTTTAAAATGACTGTATGATGAATCATTTCTTAAAACAATACTCTTTATGGTATCACTTTACCAAACTGGCATCACTGAATAAAACTCCCTGCAGTGAAAAATATTCAAGTAACTATCAATCACTGCATGCACATCATAAGGTGTAATCGATATGGTATCAAGAAGGAAGTTATACCCTAGATCTTACAGTTTCTGAATCTGCTATTCTTCTACCTTTAAATACCTGTAGCCAGTATTGAAGAACGTTATTATCAATTAACCTTTTATTTAACATCAAGTATCTAACATGTATCTAACATTAAGTTGTGAAAATAACCCCAACCACCCTAAAAACAGATTGTATATGTGTATTATGTAGATACTTAAACAAGAGATTACTATTACTACGCTAGTAGGAAATAACTTTTGTAAGTTATAGAGAATAGGCCTCTGTTTTCTTATGTAGTATTTAAACTATCATTAGGTTTGTTGTGATCAAAAAAATACCGAGCATCCATTACATCACGTTTAATCTGCTCTTTTAAAGCAAAGAGCGAAGAGAAACGTTTTTCATTACGTATTTTATGCAAAAAGATCACTTCAATATACTGACCGTAAAGATTAAGGCTCATATCTAATAGATGTACTTCTAATTGTTTACGTGCCCGCTGTAAATTTAAAGTAGGTTGTGTACCAATATTTGCCACGCCAAAGAATACTTGTCGTTCTTCTCCTTTCACACACACAATGTATACCCCTTCTATTGGTGTTAAGACACGAAATAATGGTATATTTGCGGTAGGAAAACCAATCGAGCGGCCCAGTGAATCACCATAAATAACTCGACCAGACATACTAAATGGACGCCCTAGCAATATAGCAGCTAAGGACAGATTATCCTTGGAAAGCGCTGCGCGTATAGAAGTGCTACTGATACGCTGGTTATGCTCTAATAATGTCTGTGTATTCAAGATATCAAAACCATAATCAATACTGGCTTTTTGTAATAGACGAAAGTTTCCGTCTCGACCTGCACCAAATTCAAAATCATCCCCAACAGCTAATAATTTTATTCTTAGTTTATTTACCAGGACTCCATTAATAAAATCTCGCGCACTGCATGAGGAAAAGCTCTGAGTAAAACGAACACATAATACAGTATCTACTCCCGCTTTTTGTAAATAACACAACTTTTCATGTAATCTAGTTAAGCGAGCAGGCGCATTTGTTAGATTCAAAACCTCGAGTGGATGCGGCTCAAAAAGCATTACCATGACAGGAATCTTACGTTTATTTCCTGCTCTGCGAAGTTTGGTTAGTAGTGCTTGGTGCCCGCGATGTACACCATCAAAATTACCTATAGTTAACGCATAACCACGATGCTCCGCTCTCAGATTATATATGCCACGTATCAACCTCATAGTCAACTCAAAATGTAACAGCAAGAAAAAACTACACCTTCATTTTAATGTAAAATATTCATATACAATCACTCGGTTTAATAAAACGTTATGACTAACTACGTGCTAATAAGCCACAGCAGGCTATTTAGAAGACTAACCTATATTTACTAGGATAGTCTTCTGCTTATTCTGATCATCTCGCGTAGTGCTAGATAGAACGTGAAAAGTCACTAATATACAGAAAACATAACTTATGAATTTCCAGATTTAATGTCTTCAAATTTCTATCAATAGTAACGTTCTTTTAAAAATCATTATGATTCCACTTACTAAACGTGTGTTAGAAACACGCACATACTTTATAATATAAATATTACAACCGATCTTTATTTTGAGACAAATACTTAGAAATACCTTCAGGTGATGCCTCTATACCATCCATACCTTTTCGCCACTGTGCTGGACAGACTTCGCCATTATTTTCATGAAATTGCAACGCATCAACCATTCGTAAAAGTTCATCAACATTACGACCTAATGGCAAATCATTGACAACTTGATGTCTGACGACACCTAGTGTATCTATTAAAAAAGACGCACGCAGTGCTACACCGGCTTCCGGATGTTCAATACCCCAAGATTTCTGTATTTCACGTTTAATATCTGCAACCATGACATATTGCACACTACCAATTCCACCTTGATCGATAGGTGTTTGACGCCATGCGTTATGTACAAATTCTGAATCTACCGATACACCAATGACTTCTACACCACGTTTCTTAAACTCTGCATATCGCTTATTAAAAGAAATGAGCTCAGAAGGACATACAAAAGTAAAATCCATGGGCCAAAAGAAAAGAACACTCATTTTATCGATAGTGTATTCTTTAAAATTAAATCGCTTAATAATTGTACCATTACCTAAAACAGCTGAGGCAGTAAAGTCAGGGGCTAAACGTGTTACCAAAACCATTATAAACTCCTCTTAAAATTACAAAAGTTGTATCTATACTATATATGTAAAGTCTATGTTTATTAAACATAAACAGCAACGCACCCAATAAACTCTAACTTACATCTATCGTCGACGCTCTACTCGCACTTTTCAATTCAAAGCCAAGAGACCCTCTTCTAATTTTTAAAAAGCTCAGATCTGCTATAATACATTTCCTGATCAGGAACCCATATTCGATTTTATTTGTAGTTTTATATTTAAAAATTTAAAACATCACACCAATGAACCACAGTCTATTAGAGATAATCTATCTTTATTTGAACTTTAGTATCGAATATAATCCATCATTACTATAATAAAATTATTAGCATGTGCATCATGTGATTGAATCTCTTATAACGGCTATCACAATACATTTTAATGAACAAACAAAATTTTAATTTTTTCACTTACGACAATAGAAACTTGACAATCTTGTATGAAGCTCATCACAATAAAGTGCATAGTTTTCATGCTATAAAATTAAATTGTTTTAACATGCTTATCTCAAGTAATATGTAATCTACAAATAACAACTATAATTTATAAATTATAACGAACACTAGATTTATATAAAAATGCATTCAAACATGTATGAATAATAGCAAAAATTCTATACTGTACATTATTAATGTTATGGTCATAATAAAGAAAAATATCGATCGATCTTTCCTTGATAATCCTAGATGCAAGATGTGAAAAGGAAGAACCATTACTACATATAGTAACAACTATAGCATAAAAATGAAATATGAGTGTAGCTCACGAAGTAATATCACGAACAAGTTGTACCTGTCGTATCATGCGAGGATCATCAAACACTACATATCACAGATGTGGTTAATAATATATGGACTTAAACTAAAACACTCAATACATTGGTATAATATGGGTGTCAAGGATGCCATAATCATCTTAAACATTCAGAGGAAACGTGTATGAAAGTAACTCGTATTGAACAAGATTCCATGGGATCGATTGAAGTACCAGTAGATCAACTTTGGGGTGCACAAACACAACGCTCATTAAAGTATTTTCGCATATCTACCGAAAAAATGCCAATAGATCTCTTGCACGCATTAGCACTAACTAAACGTGCAGCAGCAAAAGTAAATCAAGAGCTAGGAGCGTTAACATCTACTCATGCAGAAGCTATTATACGTGCCGCTGATGAAGTTCTTGCTAACAAGCATAACAATGAATTTCCGCTCTCAGTATGGCAAACTGGTTCTGGAACTCAGACTAATATGAATATGAACGAAGTACTAGCTAACCGCGCTAGTGAATTGATCGGTGGAGAACGTGGTATATTTCGTCTGATACACCCACATGATGATGTGAACTATAGCCAAAGTTCAAATGATGTTTTTCCAACCGCGATGCATATTGCAGCAGTCTTAGCAATATATAAGCGTCTCATTCCGGCGCTGGATATGCTACAAAAAACCCTAACAGACAAATCTATAGCGTTTCGAGAAATTATCAAGATCGGACGTACCCATCTGCAAGATGCTACACCACTAACACTCGGACAAGAGATGTCAGGTTGGGTCGCTATGCTAAAGCATAATCGGAAGCATATTCAAAATACTATGAGTCATTTGTTAGAATTAGCAATAGGAGGTACGGCTGTAGGTAATGGACTAAATACTCACCCTCAGTATGCGGAGAAAGTAGTAAAAGAGATTGTCTTCCTCACCGGAGAAAAATTTATGGCCGCACAAAATAAATTTGAAGCATTGGCCACTTGTGACGCTATAGTCCACACGCATGGCGCACTCAAAGGTTTGGCTGCTTCTTTGATGAAAATTGCTAATGATATCCGATGGCTTACCTCTGGACCACGTTGCGGTATTGGAGAACTCACGATCCCTGCAAATGAACCAGGTAGCTCTATCATGCCAGGGAAAGTAAACCCCACTCAATGTGAAGCAATGACAATGATTTGCTGTCAAGTGATAGGTAATGATGTGGCTATCAATATAGGAGGAGCGTCTGGTAACTTTGAATTAAATGTGTATCGACCGATGATCATCTATAATTTTTTACAATCCGTACGCCTATTATCTGACAGCATGCATAGCTTTAACATTCACTGCGCAGTAGGTATTGAGCCAAATCAACATCGCATTACTAAATTACTGAATGAATCATTGATGCTTGTAACAGCTCTTAATCCACATATTGGATATGATAAAGCAGCAGAGATCGCTAAAAAAGCACATACAGAAAGATTGACACTCAAAGACTCTGCAATAAAACTTGGCTATCTAACTTCCATGCAATTTGATACTTTAGTAAAACCTGAAAATATGATCGGTGTACTCAAATATGAATATGAAGATTAAATCACTATATTGATATAGTCAATGTGCATCAGTTATACTTTGACAAGACTTACCCTGCATATTGATGCATAGTATCATCTGATGCTTGTTAAAAGTATGATTTGCTCTATGAATCCTAATAATTTTTCCAACACTATTCTACTGTTACTGATTTAGCTAAGTTTCGAGGCTTATCTAGATCTGTTCCTTTCCTTATGGCTACATAATAACTCAATAACTGTAGTGGAAGGATGTAAACAATTGGAGCAATCACCTCTTCAAGATGAGGCAAGACAATAATACGCATTCTTTCGCTATTCAAAAAACCAGATTGAGCCTCAGTAAAAATATAGAGCAAACCGCCGCGTGCTCGTACCTCTTCAATGTTAGATTTTAACTTTGGCAAAAGTGTATTACATGGCGCTAAAATAATTACCGGCATGTGCGTGTCAATCAATGCCAACGGACCATGCTTTAATTCCCCTGCCGCATATGCTTCAGCATGAATATAAGAGATCTCTTTTAACTTGAGCGCACCTTCCATAGCAATAGGATAGTGATCACCACGTCCAATAAATATTACATGGTTCTTATCAGCAAATTCTTCAGATAATTCAGAAAGCAGCTTGTCTTGTAACAACACCTGATCAATATAATCTGGTAATTTCTGTAAAGATTCGACAATATATTTTTCCACTGATGAGTTTTTATCTTGCAGACCACAGAACTTTGCTACTAAAAGCAACAAAACAACCAACTGGGAAGTAAAAGATTTAGTGGAAGCAACACCAACTTCTATTCCCGCATTAGTCATCAATGCAAAATCTGATTCCCGAACCAAAGAAGAGGACGCGACGTTGCAAATAGATAGTGATCCTAAATAACCAAGTTTTTTTGATAAACGTAATGCTGCCAGTGTATCAGCTGTTTCTCCCGATTGAGATAAGGTGATAAATAAGCTATTTTCCCGCACTACAGATTGTCGATATCGAAACTCGGAAGCGATTTCAATATCACAGGATATTTTTGCTAAAGATTCCCACCAGTAACGCGAAACCATACCTGAGTGATAAGAGGTACCACATGCTACAATCTTAACATGCTGTACTTTTTCAAAAAGAGCGTGAGCATGACAATCTAACTCATTAAAAAAAACAACACCATTTGTACAACGACTAGTAAGAATATTCTTAATCGCTTTAGGTTGTTCATAAATCTCTTTCTGCATATAATGAGTATAAGTACCCTTGTTACAGGATTCATATTCCAAATGCGATTCTATTTCACGACGCTGCACACAATTACTATATTGATCCACTATTATAATATCATTACAGCTAATTTGCGCAATATCCCCTTCTTCTAAATAAGTAAAAAAACGCGTTATGGGAAATAATGCCATAGGATCTGAAACAATAAAATTTTCACCTATGCTACGGCCAATGACTAAAGGGCTACCAGAGCGAGCCGCAATTAACCTACCAGGCGAATAGCTATCTAGTATCACCATTCCATAAGTACCACGCAAATGGGGAACGGCGCGCTGTACTGCTTCAAGTAAGGAACCACCATTTTTTTGCTCCCAATGCACAAGATGCGCTATTACTTCTGTATCAGTCTCTGACAAAAAAACATAACCTTTACCCTGAAGGTATTTGCGCAATAATTCATGATTTTCAATAATCCCATTATGTACTACAGAAATATTAGTAGATACCTGCGGATGTGCATTCATTTCTTCTGGTTGACCATGAGTGGCCCAACGTGTATGTGCGATACCAGTCTCACCCGAGAGCACCATTTGCGCTGCTGCATCAACAAGATTGCTTACTTTCCCAACACGACGCAGAAGACTGGTTTGCCCTTGAGTATTTACGACAAGCAGACCGGCAGAATCATACCCGCGATATTCGAGACAACGCAGCCCTGCAAGCAGTACGTCTGCAATATCTCTTTGAGCAACAGCACCAATAATTCCACACATAATAATTTAATTCCTAATATGATAGGCAATCAATTTCGAGTACGTCACCTTACTAAATGTTTAAAATATCCCAGTGTCTACTGAATGTATGCAGGTTGTACATACTAATATATTTACTGACAGTAATATACAGTATGTATTGCATTGTTAAATTTTTTATTTTTTATCTTTCTTTTTTTGTCTACACCAATTATTATTGATAATTTGTTTTTTTTTATTATAAACCAATCCTACTGAGGGAATGTCTCTCATAATCGTAGTACCAGCCGCAATAGTAACCCCTGATGACACACGTACGGGGGCAATTAGATGGGTACCAGAACCAATAAACACATCGTTACCAATTATCGTCTGGTGTTTTTTAACACCATCATAATTACATGTAACCGTTCCTGCCCCAATATTCACATTACTTCCAATCTCTGAGTCACCAATATAGCTAAGGTGCCCCGCTTTAGAACCTGCTCCGATACGCGAATTTTTGATCTCAACAAAATTTCCAATTTTTGAATTTTCTTCTAATGTACTACTTGGGCGTAAATGAGCGAATGGCCCCACTCTGCACCTAGGACCTAAATAAGAATTTTCAATGATGCTATAAGGAAAAATAAGACTATCATCAGCAATAACACTATCTTTAATAATGCATCCTTTACCAATTTTAACCCTATGCCCAATGACCACATGCCCCTCGATAATCACATTAGCATCAATGATCAGATCACAGCCATGTTCAAGCTGACCGCGCATATCAAAACGAGTGAAATCCTGTAATGTGACTCCGGCTAATAGTAATCTTTTAGCCTGTTCTATCTGATAACAACGCTCAAGTTGCGCAAGCTCAAAAGGATTATTCACTCCCCTAGCTTCAATATCACTTAAAGGATGAATAGCCACGATCGAACGCTTTTGTTTATAGGCGAGTGCAATGATATCTGTGACATAGTATTCTTTTTGTATCTCCTGGCTAGTTATGATCTGTAACCAACGCTTTAAATCCCCGCCACTAGCCAATAAGATACCTGTGTGGATCTCATGGATCGCCAATTGTTCCTGGGTAGCATTTGTATGTTCTACAATACCCACTATTTCTCCATGCTTCCGGATAACTCGCCCATAACCAAACGGAACCTCTAAATGCCTAGTTAGTAAAGCAATTCCTCCATTTGTCTTCGCATGACGAAGACGATATAGTGTATCACTAGAGATCAACGGTACATCACCATACAGAAGCAAGATATCTTCATGATCATCAAAATAAGGCGCGGATTGCTGCATCGCGTGACCTGTTCCTAACTGCTCTGATTGGAAGATCCAGTGGAGCTGCTCATCTTTCAAAGTGTTTTTTAGAAGATGACCTCCATGGCCATAAACAAGATGGATATTCCTTGTGTTTATCTCTTTAGCGGTATCTATTACGTACTGAATCATAGGCTTTCCTGCAAGTAAATGTAAGACTTTCGGAAAGCTAGAGTACATTCGGGTTCCCTTGCCAGCAGCAAGAATTACTGCGCTTATAGAACAATTTAACATAGATATCCTAACTTATTATTCATGTCATGTTCAAAACAGCAGCACCACATGCAATGCTTGCTTTTTTGATTCTACAGATATGCTAACAAAGCATATAACACTCAATATCTCTCATTCTAATATATGCATGAAAAAGAAGTCTAGAGAGAATAAATATGACGCATTTACATCCATCAACAAACATATGACTCCTGGAAAAACAGAAACATCATATGGATAGCGTCCGTTGATAGTTCACAATATGTACGAAATCTTCAATCATTCTTGTATGGAATATTCTGCTTCATGTCATAACTCCGCTAATAATTGAAAATTATGAGCATTTGTAGTAAAAATGTAGACTGAGGATGACCAGTAAGCACCCTCATATAATGAGGGACGATCTTTCATAGTACGTAGTACTCTACTATGCATTCTCCTTCATCAATCTAACCATAAAACCGGATTATGTTAGAGCAGTATATGGGTAAACAGAACGCAGCTGTTAGGTACATACCTAATAATTCGACAGGCTTTGCTAGTGCACTTCTGATACGATATCTTCCTATTCGAGAACTATTTCATATCACCTACAGGCTCTGATCACTAAAACGAAGGCAGATAAAATACATACATAAGCTCTATTGAAAACAATACTGAAACAATAAAATATTATTTGCATATATTATTTAACATTACCATTTGAGCTATACTAGATAATGTATTAAGAAACAATATTATTCTTTCTATACATACGACCATCAGAAGTATGCACAAAAAATTATAAATGCCATGTAATCATCTAACCTCTAATTAATTACTGATTATTCTACTACCATAATGTATACACAGCTCATGAGAGCTATATCCAGAAACCTCATAAATAAAAACACGAACATCGGATAGGTGATTATTTCCATCCAGTGTTGTATGTAAATACATATAAATATATAGATATCAACAGATTTAAACCAGTCTATATTTACCAATAAAAATATGGTCACTATATTAAAAAACAAGTACATCTAAAACACGTGCATATTTTGTTGATACTATCAATCTTCACACGTGATATTTAAAAGATAATATTACAGATACTAGCATTACAGATACTAGCATTTTTCTATCATAAGATATTTTAAAATGACAAACCAATCACAATATTAATTTTTTACATTAATATACCATATCTTATCCAAGAGTATTGTTTTTATGAAATTATAAATTCACACGCAAAACAACGACTAAAAATCTCATTCATATTGAAGTATTTTTCCACAAATTGAAAAAAGACTGTTAATTTTTTTTGAGAGATTAAATAGATGTAAAAATAAAAAAATAACACATCATTCAGGACTGTCGCTTAATTCTCAATACTAGAGAATGTGTCTAATTATAAATCCTATTAATTACGTCCCGCGCAATAATTTACGCTCTGTTAGAAACATAAAAGACAGATTAAGATGCATCAACAAAAACATTCTCAAAATATATAATCCAATCAGTCATGCACGCATAATGTTCACTGCCATATTTTACTATCATTCATGATAGTAAGTTTATTTTGTGTGTTTTCTTATACATAACATATCATTTATATCCGATGCAATTTTAAAAGAATTAAATTTCTATAAATCAAGACAAGATAATAATATATATTATATGAACTGAAGGGGGGGTATATAGCTTAATAACATCTTAATAACAGATATCTTCTTAAATCACAGATCTCTCACAAACGTGTTAGCATAACTAAATTAACTACAGAATTATCATATGTAATAAATAATATGTAGTTTTATTCTCCATTTATTCTGGTCTTAAAATACATTATTTTAAAAAAACAATCACTATCTCTTCGGAAAAGAAGATAAAGAATATTAAATATAGAATATAAAATATAAATAAGTGATACTAAAGAAAATATACAAAATAAGTGATACTAAAGATATGCGCACTACATGTACGATAAAAATAATCCTGTATACAGTATTCATACTATGTAATATTATAGTATATGACACACTATTTACAGTGGTCTGCCATACATCTTGAAATGATGACTAGAATAGTAGATGATCTACAGAAGTAAAAACAGTATATCTACAAAAATTACACGTATATAACATAACACAGATTAAATATATTTAATTAGTAAATATTATATATAGTATTCATAATATTTTCATGCGTATCATATTACATTTATCATCATAATACCCTAAATTCAAAATAATCCTTTGATCTATTTATATATTTTTATTTCATTTACATGAATGTTTAAATTCATTTTTTTCTAAACAAAATACATCTGTTAAATACAACCGATATGCTCTATAGCAGTGGTATTCTCATACACATAAAGACTATCATTCTGTCATCTAACAAATGAAACACATATAGAATATACTATATATAAAATTTTTATTTCTATAAAAATCATCCCGAAAAAATAAAAACTACATTAAACTAAGTAATAATAAACTAACTTATTGGTTATCAAAATTAATATGTAAAGTTATTCTACATACGTATTTCACTCTCTAAAATGAATGAATATCACGCATAAATTTATACAACTTACATCTCTACTTATTTAACTAACACATCACTTCAGCATATTTTCTGTAGCCCTTATTCTGTATATTAAATCCGCAGATCAGAATACATGTGTCTCTGTGTTTAATCAAAAAGTGATGTATCATCATCTCAACCCATAATATCTTCAATAGAATTTAACTAACTAAATATTTGCGCCTGAATACAGCTAATAAAACTTTTAGAAAAAAAAACAACTAAAAAAGTCCTGCGTCTAAACAAACCATGAATTAATGTATATATTGATTCTTCTATAATGTCTGATTATATTCCAACTTAACATAAATCCATAAGTCTATCATCAGAACAAAGAGAGAGAGCTTTCAGTGCAAATAGTCCATCGAATCAAACCTCCTATATAATAATTATGATGATGTCAGCACACCCCTAAGAAACATATATACATCACAGTCGTGTGATCATTGTATTCCAAAATATCATCATCCGCACTATTGTGTGATCACTGGTTTAAACCAACAACATGTCATGTTCTGCCTTCTCATAGAAGAATTAAATAATTAGTTCAATCAGAAATAACATGCAGTGCATAGTTTTTAGCTCGAAAGATTGATAAAATAAATACCCCATATCCTAGAAAACAAACTATACTATACGTACGTTATAATAAATATTATGACATTCCTCTATACAGTACACAGTTAGTCTTTCACACATGTGATAACATACACACATGTTACTCGTATTATATGCGATGTCTATCACTACACAGGTTTGAAGCAGTCAAGAGCGACTAGGAGTAGCCACTGTGTACTAAGCTGACTACTCGATATTATAATGTCGTATCAATATAATTTTAGAATAGATAAACAATTTTGTCCAAGTTAGTGAATCTTGTCGGCATCCTCCGACACATACCAATCTATAATATATGATATATAACAATACCGGTACCTTTATGGTAATACCGTAATCGCATTTAATAAAAATATTTTTCTATGTACAGAACATGTTTTTAGGAATTCTAAATTTCTTTATTCTAAGCTATGATTAGCTTCTTTTAGATTTAATATTTGTTAGTATAGAGGTGTCCTATTTTTATAAGAGTTTCTAACTTTTGTCGAAAAATCCTTAGTTGCGAAAAAGTTATAGCACCCAATAGATCCGTCATGTGCCCAGTGGTGATCATCTCACGTAAAAAACACAATATCTCACATCAGGATATTAGTGAGAATGCCCTAAAAGTATTGTACCGCCTGCACAAATTTGGATACGAAGCCTATCTAGTAGGTGGAGGCGTGCGTGACTTATTACTAGGAAAAAAACCCAAAGATTTTGACATCACTACTAATGCTACACCAGAAGAAATGCGTAAATTATTTCGAAACTGTCGCCTAGTAGGTAGAAGATTCCGTCTTGCCCATGTGATGTTCGGAGAAGAGATTATTGAAGTAGCTACTTTTCGCGGTCACCATGAAAACAGGCAACAAAATACTAAATACCGCAATCGCGCGCAATGTGCACAAAGTGGAATGTTATTGCGTGATAATATTTTTGGTTCTGTTGAAGATGATGCTCAGCGTCGTGACATTACCATTAATAGTCTTTATTATAGTATAATAGATTGTACGGTGCGTGACTATATTGGTGGACTAAGTGATCTTCAAACAGGCATTATTCGCATGATTGGTAACGCAGAAACTCGTTATCGGGAAGATCCAGTTCGTATGCTACGCGTTATTCGTTTTTCCGTCAAACTAGGCATGGGTATTGCCCCTGAAACTAAAGACCCAATACCACGATTAGCGTCTTTATTATATGATATTCCTCCAGCACGCTTGTTTGAGGAGATATTAAAATTACTTCAAACTGGACATGGTCACAATACATACCTTCAACTATGTAAATATCAGCTTTTTCAACCACTGTTCCCTATTATTACACAATACTTTACTTCTAACGGTAATAGTGATATGGAAAAAATGATTGATCTAGTATTAATCAACACCGATACGCGAATTCAAAATCAGATGCGTGTGAATCCAGCATTCTTGTTTGCTGCAATGTTTTGGTACCCGCAGTTAAATTTCACGCATACTATTGCGACAGAGAATAATGTAGCATATTATGATGCATTTGTCTTATCTATGAATGATATTTTGGAAAAATCTAGTCGCTCCCTGTCTCTACCTAAACGTGTCACTAATTTAATACGTGATATCTGGCATCTACAGTTACGTTTTACGCGCCGAAATAGCAAACGAATATTTCTCATGATAGAACATCCTACATTTAAAGCCGCTTATAAACTTCTATCGATGCGAGCTAAAATAGAAAATAATAATGATCTTAAAAATCTTAGCACTTGGTGGTTCGAATTCCAACTGTCTTCCCTATTGCAACAGCAGACCATGCTTCAAATTCTGGATTGTAAGACAGTTACTTCATGCACACCACAATATTTGAATACGCAAGTCGCTACACCTATACATCATGTGAATCAAAACCAAAAAAGAAATTATCAAGAATGAATCGTGTATACCTCTCACTTGGAAGCAATCTTTCAAACCCATTATATCAAATTTGTAGGGCTCTTGAGAAACTGGCATCTCTACCGAAATCTCAGGTCTTTGAAATAGCACATCTCTATCGTACCTTACCGTACGGTTCAGTATATCAAGCGGATTTTCTGAACACAGTAGTAGCTCTTGATACTCTGCTTCTTCCAGAAGAACTTATAAATCATACACAACGTATGGAAAGAGAGCAAAAACGCTCTCGTCAGTCACATCGTTGGGGTCCACGTACACTAGACTTAGATATTATACTGTTCGGAAAACAAACCATAAATACACCGAAATTAATAGTACCACACTATGATATGCAAAATCGTGCATTCATGCTCGTCCCGCTTCTCGATATCACCCCGTTACTCCACCTGCCAACCGGTCAAAGTTTAGCACATATATTAAAAACCCTTGACACCAGTACTATTCAAAGAGTTACACACGCTTTGTTTGACTTAACAAAATCAAAATTGTGTCTGCAGAAGCATGAGACGATATAGTTTGTTCTCATGACATTGCTAGCTCGTGCACAGAAGTTCTATACAACAAACACATAGCCTGATTAAATCACCTTTATCTTTATATCATCTAGTAGGTATCGGATCGTTACTCCAATGAGTATTATAAATCATCTTGCATCAAATATACAAATAACCAACTTTCACGTTCTATTGCATATAAAAGTGATCAATTCATATACCAAACTATACGCCATAGTATAATTAACATTATATATGAATAGTTCATAACAGAAGGTAGTGGGATAGCCTAAAAGATTAATACACAAACATAGCAATAATTTTATTACTCTAATATGGTGCAAAACCATACTTCATCTTATATGTAATTAAAGTGCAGAATCTCATTCTGAGGAAAATCATTGTATAAAATAAAAATACTTCGTAAGATATTCCCTACAAACATGTACAACCAGACTTATTTTGATAAAAAATATTTTTACTTCTGACCTAACAAGTATCTTACGATATTGGCATATTGATGGATATAAGCATGAATAGAACTAGTGTCTAATCTATCACTGTTCACTATATATTTTCCATTTATAAGCATAGTCGGCACACCCGGAAGATTGACTTCTTTTGAAATTTTTTTCTGTTTCTCTAGTAAAGCAAGAACTATTGGAGTATTCCATCCAGTATCGTACTCTTCTGACTTTATTCCGGTAGCGTTTACAAACGCTTTTTTTAATGAAAGTGAATCTGTAATGGTGTGCTTACTTAATAGACCTTCAAAGATAGGAAAAATCACTTTCTCTTCTACACCCATTATTATCGCCATAGCCCATGCATGGGTTAGTATTTTACCCATCTCTCCACCAAAATTTATAATATGATACTTGACTATTTTACTATGCAAAAAAAAATCTTTTCTGACAGTCTGATGACTACACCATGCTTTTTCGAACTCATAGCAATGAGGACAAAAAAAGGAAAAAAATTCTAGAACCTGAGGGGTGGCAGTGACCGGTTTATTTAGTGTAATAAACTGCTTACCATTAACAAATGGAGCCGCAGAGACGTTGCATGCTAGCATAAAACTAACCATCGCTAAAAAAATATTTTTCATTTGCAACCCCTTCTGCTCTTTTGTTGGTTAAATCATGCGGTTGAAAAAATATAAAAAATAATATTAAGCTTGTAGTCTGATATAAAATAAATAATTATTAAATTTCTATAGTAATATCAGTCTCTCGTTACTGAATATTATTTTTCTGATTTCTAATCTGAAATTACTAAATTAGGTAGCTTAAAGTTCATTATTTACAAGATGGTCATGATACTACGATTAGTTTTGTTCTATGTATTTTATTGAAACCTTCTAAGTCTCAATAAAATAATAAACCAAAATATAAACAAATATAGTGTTTTATCTATACTCCTTTTGCTTAATAATATTACATTATATCCATCTCTATCCTTACAAAATGATTTAAAAATATATTTTATAAATGAAATATATATACATATACTGACATAATATCAGGTATTTTTAATAACAACACTTCTTTTAAGAAAACTATTATATATGATTGTAAAATACCAGAATGATGAAATTATCATAATAATATTTTTATAAAAATAAATAATAAAAACATGATTATTAATAGATTGACTTATAAAAAATAACTTTCTATAAAAGTAGTATTCTGCTATTAATCATAATCGTCTGATGCGATTCATTTTAATTTTACAAATTTATACTAACATATAGTGTGATATCTTCTACAGTATTTCACTGCACTAAGACTATGGATGATATGAATATATAAAATATTAATCATTTAATAGAGTTTAACTTACGAATATTCCTTCATGAATCTTTCGTATCAATCATTGATAGAACGAATTCTATTTCATTATACAAGTGATACTAACACCACAGAAAGAGCATTATAGTAGTGATATATAGATTCACAATACCCTGTGTGATAAAATATATTCATATATACCATGAGAAGGATGCTACCATCTAAGTAATATTTTATATTGATATACTTAATAAGTACTAGGCACCCCCCCAACGCTTAAAAAGATCATTTTGGAGCTCAATGTCAAATTGATCTAATACACGATTCACCATCTGATCAATCATATGAATCATACTACATGGATGGTGATAGAAGGCTGATACCGGAGGCATAATAATAGCTCCTACCTCTGCTGCCGTAGTCATCATGCGAAGATGACCTAAATGGAGAGGTGTTTCGCGGACACATAGCACTAAACGACGACGCTCTTTTAAAACGACATCCGCAGCACGCGTCATTAATCCATCATGGCACCCATGCACAACACCAGATAAAGTCTTAATGGAACACGGTAATATTATCATACCAATAGTTTTAAAAGAACCCGAAGCAATACTAGCCGCAATATCCTGTGCATCGTGCACTACGTCAGCCATCCCCTGCACTTCACGTACTGAGTACTGACTCTCTAAAGGTAATGTTTTGCACGCGGCCTGGCTAATAATTATATGCGTTTCAATATCATTGACTTGTTGCAAAACTTGTAAAGTTCGGATACCGTAAATGATACCACTTGCGCCAGAAATTCCCACAATAAGTCGTTTCAAATTATATGTCCTAGACAAACTCGATAGAGTGAAGAAAGAATAAGTTATTTTCTGTTTTTCGAAAAAATTATATTTGATATATATAAAATTTTAACTAACGAAACCTAAGCATCACTAAGGTTGGTGTACATGCATTCAGTATTAAAATTCTGATATTTATAAAAATTATTACATATAATAAGATGGTCATGTTTTAGAAACATATATTTTCTATGCTTGAAAAGCATATCAATGTGTAATTTTTTACAGTCGTGAAAAGAATATCAATGAACTTAAGATAATAAACTCATTCACTGTACGGCTATCTATACGATAATATAATATAGTCATTCTCTATATTTGTCTGTGGTGCTTTTTATTTATCAAAATGAAATTTATTTACATCAATATACTGTAATAAATAGTTCATTGCACACAATATATATTTATAATACATCACGTGATTGAATGTAGATCATCATTATGATAGTTATCCCCCAGAATAATAGATTAAGAATACATTTAGGATCGTATATCAAAATAATTTTTAAACTAATATGAGTATATAGAAATCATGAACAAACAAAATGGTGACTACCAACTATTATGACTACACAGAGTTAGACTCTATACAATCTAACCTAGATATTATCTAGACATAGATAGCAGCAATGTTAAATAATATTTTTATCATATTTATTGACAACACGCTTTAAAAAAATACCAAACATGAATTAATTTTTTAATTTCGTATATAGACGCGAAAAAAACACAAGTATAACTAAAATAGTGCTCCTAAAATTCAGAATTGAATACCATTCAATATGGCATCACTTAACAGACTTTAACTCTCATTATATATCTCTAAACTTTATATTTCATTTACGCGTTGTAATACTTGCACGTCATCATTACGTAATAATTGTAGGTTTTCAATCGATCGCTGATCCACGTCTTGCGTCACATAAATACCATCAAAGACCGAACACTCAAATTGTGTAATCTCTAAATTATCTTCTCTTACAGCCTCAATGAGATCAGAAAGATCCTGAAAAATCAAAGCATCAGCACCAATTAATTTCCGAATATCTTCTACCTCTCTTCCATGCGCGATTAATTCATTTTTACTTGGCATATTAATCCCATATACGTTTGGAAAACGAATTTCTGGCGCTGCGGAAGCTAGGTAAACATTTTGAGCTCCTGCCTCTCGAGCCATTTCAATAATCTGTTCAGAAGTAGTACCACGCACAATGGAATCGTCCACTAGTAGTACATTTTTACCACGAAATTCTTCACGGTTAGCATTTAACTTGTGTTTTACTGCACTACGTCGTAATTTTTGCCCTGGCATAATAAAAGTGCGGCCTACATAGCGATTTTTTACAAATCCTTGCCGATAAGGCTTGTTGATAACACGCGCTATTTCTAGAGCGATATCACACGAGGTCTCAGGAATCGGAATCACCACGTCAATGTTACGATCTTTCCATTCACGGATAATCTTCAGACCCAATCTAGCGCCCATACGAACACGAGCACTATATACAGAAATTTTATCAAGGAGTGAGTCAGGACGCGCAAAATACACATATTCAAATATACATGGATTATGTTTAGGGTGATCCGCACATTGTTGACTAAATAGTTGACCGTCACCCGTTATATGTATTGCTTCACCTGGTTCTACATCACGTAACAACCGAAATCCTAAAGTATCTAATGCAACACTTTCAGAAGCTACCATGTATTCAAAACGACCATCTGCTACCTGTCGTTGACCAATCACTAGTAAACGAATACCGTGTGGATCACGAAAGGCAACTAGTCCATGACCAATAATTATTGCCACACAAGCATACGCACCTCTTACTTTATGATGCAACTCAGCGACAGCTGCAAAAATATCTGTAGAAGTGAGTGGATGATGCTTAAAACACTGAACCTCTTGTGCAAAAATATTCAGCAGTATTTCCGAATCCGAAGTAGTATTAACATGACGATGACTATCTTCGAATAACGATTTACGTAAACTATTGGCATTTGTAAGATTTCCATTATGAGCTAGAGTAATGCCATAAGGAGAGTTTACATAAAAGGGTTGTGCTTCAGAAGCCCTACCGCTACCAGCTGTAGGGTAACGAACATGCCCAATTCCAATATTCCCCTGCATACGCTGCATATGACAAGTCTTAAATACATTACTGACCAGTCCATTGGCCTTGCGCATATGAAAACAATTTACTGCATCCACAGTGACCATACCAGCAGCATCTTGCCCTCTATGTTGTAGTACGGTTAATGCATCATAAATAGACTGATTGACTGGAGTAAAACAAGCAATCCCAACAATACCGCACATATTTATATTTCCTCATACGCTGAATAATGACATGACTATAGTGATAGAAAATTTGATGTGCTTTTGAGATAATCTTGAATCCAAGTAATAAGGTAACTAAACCGAGGAGCAAGCTGAGATTTATGTAAATCTGGAAGTGTAGTAACATCAGTAAATGTATCACAAAAAAACAACATAGCTGCAACAACACATATACCACGTAACCCCCCAAAACACATCCCTAGAACCTGATCAGTGCCTTTTAAACCAGTTTTTACAACTAAAGTTTCCATCATAGAAGTTATGGCTACCCCTATAAGCAAGATACTAATAAACAACAATATTATGGATGTTCCATTGCACACGAATGTATTATCTAATCCCTGTGCAGCTAAAAAAGACGCTAAATATCCGTAATAATAATTAGAAATAAAACATCCTGTCCCCCAAGTTATCAAAGATAGAACTTCCTTAATTAATCCCCTTGTTAAACTAACAAGAATCGAAAAACTAATAATCGCAATAATTAGGTAGTCTATCCAGATCATATGTCTCTTCCAGTTAAAAATTGCATAAATACTTTCTTTATATGTTAATTTATAAACACTCTCACTCTCATGCAGTAAGAGAATATATGAAAAAAATTATATTTTACTAATCAATATTTGGTAAATAATCATAAGCATGGTGATAAAGATATCTATGGATCAAGAAAAACATTCTACCTCTGCTTCTGACGTGAGTCTGAATCTTCTAATGAATTGAGTATTAAATAACTAACTGTAATAAAATATATTAGTAAAATAGTATATACCACTACATATTATAGATGAATTAGGCATATCTTCTATTATTATGCGACATAATATTATTATGATGTTATTTTTTTAATTTGAGAAAAGTATTAATTATATACAGTTAATTTTATTATAAAATATCTACAGAGTAAGCATGTTCTTCATACATCATAGTATATGATATAGTGTATGCAAAACACTTTTAACTTACCGCTAGTACAACATATTCAATAATTTATAAATTAACCATAATAATATACAACACTATCACAAAGCTCGCGAAGTATGTTGGTGAATTGACGAGTAAAACCCATGTAATCAGGGATTACTAGCATGCTGCCAGTAAAATACTTATGTAATGTCATTGACATGACACAATAAGTCATGCTATATATCAATATATATATCATGTATCCCTGATGGCAAACACACACAGGCTGTGTGTGTTCTTTCTAAAAAAAATAAAAAATATTAGATAAAGCACTATTTTGTGTATACCTTTCATCTCGTCATTTATATAAATTATATAAAATATTATGAACTGATTTTAAGTGTAATACGTATGTATCGTCTATAGAATGTATTTCTCATATCACTAGACTGCCCTACATATTGATCAACACTAACCAAAATTATTTTTGCATATATATTCTACTATACAGCAGTGTGGATATTAAAAATATATATTGACTATACTGCGCAACAGGCTTGTAGTTTTCCATATTCAGTCTAGAAAGAATAATAAATTATTATATGCTACACCTGTATTTCAGAACTCAATGTTAGATTATTAATAGCATTAATTTTTCTATCATGCTTCGACTATGTTAGGGAAGGATTCTAGACAATACGATCCTTATGGCACTGTATAGCATCTATAAGTTAGATATAATTAGATACATATCGTCTCATTAGTTATGATGCTCACGGTTGTTGCTCTAATACAGCCAATCGCTGTTCTAATATGGATATTTTTTCTTGTGCACGTAAAAGAGCTTGGGCTTGAATATCAAACTCTGTCCGATTGACTAAATCCAGTTGCATCAGTTGTGATTGTAGAATTTGACGTATTTTATTTTCTATGTCATAACCTAAATCTCGAAAACTGATAGGCATAGCATTGTGAACTTGGCGAGCTAAACTTTCGATGGTTTTTATATCAATCATAATATTACACCTAATAGATAAACAATGAACTCTATATGTATTCCTAATAGTTACTATATACTAGTATGGACTAACTTGCAGTACGATATACTATATAAATTTATGATCAAATTTTTTAACAAAATACTCTAGATACAGTAAACTATAGATATAGCAATCATCGTGAAGTTAGTTTTTCCTATAAAAACTTTTATTATTTTTTGCACAAATAAAAAAGTATTATGTTAATGACAATAGCATACTCCATACAATTGATATGGAGTATATTTTTAAAGATAGAAAGTATTGTAATACCCACAAGAAGCACTAAGTAGACAAACATACTATGCAGTATTATTATACAACAGTGATTTTTATATTACAGATTTTTATTTTAGATGATAGCAGTGTGTGCGTACCATGCATATTAAGTATAATATCTTTTATGACCACACAGCTCTCATGTCACTCTCAATATCTCTCATCTCTATGAGAGAATTCTCTTTCACAGTGTCCTACAAACATCAATGACTACCTATTTCTTATTAAACTCACACAAAATTATTATATAAATATTTATAATTATATCATGAATTTAGATAAGTTAAAAACTTTAATCATCAATAAATCAAGCATGGATTATATTCCTCTAGTATACTAATTAAATGTTCTTTTTAGCAGGATTTTATTTCAATTATAATTTAAATATCTAATGCCAAATATAGTCTATGTTACGGGAGTTAATATCCATACAGTGAAGATATCCACACAAAATAAACCTCAATCTTTCTATGTTACCAACATATTAATTTCAAGCAATATCATTTCTATGGCATTCACTTAACATATATACTTCTTTTCACTATTATATCATGATTATTTGTGATTCATTCTGCCCACTGTCACATAAATCATTAGTATTATTAAATCAGCGCTGCGCAGATCTAGTAAGTACCTGTAAATATTTACTGCATGTTTAATATATAATTAACTCATATAAATTTTATCACTAATACAATACATAAATTATATGATAAAATAACTCAGTTCTCATTGCTGACAAATATGGAATTAAATATTAATTAAAAAGTCCTTACATCATTACTGTTAAGCTTGTAATTAATCGTGATGCATATCTGAATGTCATTCAATAACTATATTATAGTATCAACCAATCTTCTATTTGTTTGTATATCCCCTCCCAATCTAATTTATAATCAACACGAATTTCTTCTTGCGTCCCCTGAGGAATAAATTCATCTGGTAATCCAATATTTAACACTGGAATAGCTTTGCGTTTAGACATCAAAAGCTCATTAATACCGCTACCAGCACCACCTTTAATAACCCCTTCCTCGACTGTCACTATTGAATGATGCTGTGCTGCTATTCCCAGAACTAAGGTCTCGTCTAATGGCTTCACAAAACGCATATCAATAAGTGTGCTATTCATTTTTTCTGCGACTATCGTAGCCTGTGAGAGCAGTGTACCAAAATTTAAAATTGCTAACTTGGTGCCTTGACGCTTAATAACACCCTTTCCGACTGGTAAGGAAGATAGCGGTTGTAAACCGACACCAGTTCCATGACCTCGTGGATAACGAACCACACTAGGGCCATCTAAATAATGGTAGCCAGTATATAACATCTGACGGCATTCGTTTTCATCGCTAGGTGTCATAATAATTATATTCGGAATGCAACGAAGAAAAGCTAGGTCAAATGCTCCTTGATGGGTTTGACCATCAGCACCTACAACCCCTCCCCTGTCAATGGCAAACAAAACCGATAATTTTTGAATCGCCACGTCATGGATTAATTGATCATATGCTCTCTGTAAAAAAGTAGAGTAGATAGCCACTACAGGGCGATATCCACCAATGGCTAACCCCGCAGCAAAAGTTACTGCGTGCTGTTCAGCAATGGCCACATCAAAATATTGTTGCGGATATGTACGCGAAAAATTTAGCATCCCAGAACCTTCACGCATAGCTGGCGTTACGGCCATTAGTTTATCATCAACCGCAGCAATTTCACTTAACCACTGACCAAAAATCTCGGAATAACTAGGCAATTCCCCAGTTTTCTTTGGTAAAAGACCGCTAACTAAATCAAATTTAGGTACTGAGTGCCAACTAATAGGATCTGCTTCGGCTGGCGCATAGCCCTTACCCTTTTTTGTGATCACATGCAAAATCTGTGGACCTTTTAATATTCGCATATTATGTAATATTGGTATTAATTCCCGTACGTTATGCCCATCTACTGGGCCAATATAATTAAAACCAAACTCCTCAAATAATGCACCAGGAACCATGCTACTTTTTAACTGTTCGTCGGTGCGTTTAAAGATTTCTTTAATGGATATAAACCCGTCCAATACTTTTTTTCTGGTGGCACGAAAACGTGCATATGCTTGGTGAGATAAAATCTGTGACAGACGATTATTCAACGCACCAACATTTTTAGAAATTGACATTTCATTATCATTTAGTACAACTAATAGATCTGTCTGCATATCTCCAGCATGATTCATGGCTTCAAATGCCATACCAGCAGTTATTGCGCCATCACCGATAACACAAACAGTGCGACGACCTTTAGCTTCTTTTGCAGCTGCGACTGCCATACCTAATCCAGCACTAATTGAAGTAGATGAATGACCAACACTGAGTGCATCAAACTCACTTTCTTCACGCCATGGGAAAGGATGTAGTCCACTTTTTTGTCGAATCGTGCCAATCTGATCGCGGCGTCCAGTAAGAATTTTATGTGGGTACGCCTGATGTCCAACATCCCATACAAGATGATCAAATGGTGTGTTGTATACATAATGTAGTGCAACTGTAAGCTCTACCACACCCAGTCCAGAAGCAAAATGACCACTAGAACAACTCACACTCGCAAGAAGGTACTGTCGTAGCTCTTCACACAGCAATGGAAGACTTTCTTGCGGTCGCCAACGTAATTCTTGTACTGTACTTGCCAAAGCGAGCGTCGGATACTGTTTGGATTTAAAGCTCATTAACGTCTCATGTGTTTAAATTTATTTATTGCGTGTGATAATGACACTTGCTAGAGCTTGTAGCATAGTGGTATTATATTTTTGTTCAGAAAGAATCGATAAAGCATTGAGAGATGTTTGATATAGATCTTGTATTTTTTCTTGAGTATTAGACGCCCCAAGTAATGTTGGGTAAGTATTCTTACCTAAGAATTTGCCAGAACCAGTTTTTTTACCAAGCGTTCCTATGTCATCCACCACATCAAGAATATCATCTTGCACCTGAAAAGCTAGACCGATGGCATTCGAAAAACAGTCTAGTGCTGGCAGAACAGATCTTCCGCAATCACCAGCTGTGAGTGCACCTAAACGCACTGCTGAGCGGATCAATGATCCTGTTTTATATCGATGTATCTTTTCTAAGTCCTCTAATGTCACTTTCTTACCTTCTGCGATTAAATCTAACGCCTGACCACCACACATGCCTGTAACCCCGCTAGCATTGGCTAATTCAGATAGCATCGCCAGACGGTTTTCTATTATCACACCAGGCATGGGAGCATCTACTAATATAGAATAAGCAAGAGCTTGTAAGGCATCTCCAGCCAGAATAGCCATACTCTCTCCGAATTTACGGTGGCATGTAGGCTGACCACGACGTAAATTTTCATTATCCATTGCAGGTAAATCATCATGAATCAAAGAATATGCATGGATACACTCTATAGCTATTGCTGGGACATCAAGTGCCGCGTCTTCGGTATGTAACATGCTACCTGTCGCATATACTAGCAAAGGACGTATCCGTTTACCTCCTAACAATGTACTATATTCAATCGCTTTCACAAAGGGTGTGTTTTTAAAAGGTAATTTTGAAATATATGTTTGGAGCACTGCATTCACACGATTATAATAACCATCGAGTAACACATTTACACTCATGACTTTTTCCGTTGAAGTTATACGTTACTACACACTACGATGTATGCTGCATGAGTCTGTGGCCTCTATAAACGATCTCCAATACTCTCATCCACAACACAAACACGTAAATACTCTCGACAACCTGCAAAATCAAAATCCTTCCATAGACTTAGCTATTCACTATATGTTACTATACCCGTATATTAGGGGGATCTTTGTATCTATAAATCAAGTATTTAATCATGCCCATTAAAGACCTCTGATGATCCTTATGTAGTATACATTAATGCTCAAGTCTATCACTATCCATGACTACCAAAATGAATCAACCTATATTGATAATTACTATCGATACCGAAGGAGATAACCTTTGGCAAAACAATGATAAAATTACAACAAAAAATACTAATTTTTTACCACGCTTTCAAGAACTATGCGAAAACTATAAATTTAAAACAACTTGGCTCACCAACTATGAGATGTCTATTGATCCACAGTATATTGAGTTTGCTCAAAGCATTATTCATGATAACACTGGTGAAATAGGTATGCACTTGCATGCCTACAATAATCCTCCTTTATATAACCTGACTGGGGACGATCTGCGCTACAAACCATACCTAATTGAATATCCGCCAAATATTATGAGACAAAAGGTCATTTATATTACCTCCGTATTAGAAGATGTTCTCCAAATTAAAATGCGCTCTCATCGCGCCGGTCGATGGGCTTTTAACACTTTTTATGCGCAGTTATTGATTGAGCAAGGTTATCAGGTCGACTGTTCAGTGACACCACGTGTGAACTGGAAATTATCCCCGGGAGACCCTCGCGGGTTTGGTGGCACTGATTATCAAAACTTTCTTGATCACGCTTACTTTATTGACCAAGATGATATATCTAAAGCAGGCCAATCCACACTACTGGAAGTACCAATGAGCACTGATTATAAACATTGCTCTTGGGTCAATACAATGCAAAAAATATACAATATTTCACGAAAGAAAAAAAATAACCCTTCTGTAAATTGGCTTCGTCCTAAAGGTGGAAATGTCACACAGATGATAAATATCGTAAAAAAGACACTATCTAGCAAAAAGGATTACCTTGAATTTATGATTCATTCTTCTGAATTAATGCCTGGAGGTAGTCCAACCTTTAAAAATAAAAACGATATCGATGCATTATACCGTGATCTAGAGACACTATTTGACTATTTAAGTATACGCACAAAAAGTATGAGCTTATCAGAATATTATTCTGTAAAAACTAAAAACTGCGGGTATCTAAATTAAAAATAACACTGTCACCTCAAAATCTATAAATACAGAATACCACAATATAATATAAAAACTGTAGCGGCATTGATGGCGCAATGTTCTGAAACATCGGTTTTACCAGCGCAACACACTCTTATGCAAAAATATCTTAACTTTTGAAACGCTTACTACAGCATGCAAAAATACTAACTCTGAATACAATGAAACATAAAACTTATATTAGTAGAAAATTCAGAATAATACACATTTGTACTGCTATATTGTTTCTAGAAACTGATTGTTATTTACGCCATAATTTATAGTAATGAATCAACCCATTAGTAGAACTGTCATGACTACTAACATCTTTTGCATCAGATAGATTTAGAAAAATACGATTAGCTAGTTGTTTCCCTATATCAACCCCCCATTGATCAAAGCTAAAAATATTGAGGATGGCCCCTTGAGTGAAAACCTTATGTTCATATAGTGCCATTAACGATCCAAGAGTATATGGAGTCAGATCACGTAATAAGATCGAATTAGTCGGACGGTTGCCTTCTAGTATTTGATAAGGAATCACATTTTTAGACAATATAGCATCTTTTCTAGTAGTAATAAATTCATTTTCGATTTCCTCACGTGATTTACCAAAGGCTAAAACTTCGGTTTGCGCAAAAAAATTAGACATTAATTTTTCGTGATGATCCCCTAATTTATTATGAGACATCGCAGAGGCAATAAAATCACACGGTATTAATTTAGTGCCTTGATGAAGGAACTGATAAAATGAATGTTGACCATTAGCACCTATCTCGCCCCAAATAATTGGACTAGTCTGATAAGATACAACCTTACCACTACGATCAATACATTTACCATTAGACTCCATATTCACTTGCTGAATATAGGAGACAAAACGATGCATATACTGATCGTGCGGTAAAATTGCTTCTGTTTCTGAGCAGAAAAAGTTATTATACCAGATGCTAATTAAAGCTAGCAATACAGGTAAACTCTGTTCTGGTGGAGTCTCAGAAAAATGACGATCCATAGCATGAGCCCCACTTAAAAATTTTTCAAAGTTCTTAAAACCAATAGACAATACAATTGATAAGCCAATAGATGACCATACCGAATAGCGACCCCCTACCCAATCCCATAACTCAAACATATGATGAGCATTAATACCAAATTCACTTACTGCCTTTCTATTACTCGATAAAGCGATAAAATGTTTTTGTATGTCTGTCTCTTGTCCAAAAGTTAAAAACCACATACGCGCGCTATGCGCATTAGTCATAGTTTCTTGAGTTGTAAAAGTTTTAGAGGCAATCAGGAATAGAGTAGTATGCGGAGTTAATTTCTTTAATATTTCAGTAATCTGCGTACTATCAACATTGGATATAAAATGTATCCTTAGATGATTTTTGTACGGTCTCAGAGCCTCAGTCACCATATATGGACCAAGATCTGAACCCCCAATACCAATATTCACTACATCAGTAATCGCTTGCCCACTAAAACCCTTCCATTGACCACTAATCACAAGATCAGAAAACACTTGCATTTGTTTTAATACTTTATTAACTGCAGGCATTACATCTTTGCCATCAATCAACATTGGAGAATTTGTACGATTGCGCAAAGCTACATGCAGTACTGCACGATTTTCAGTACGGTTAATCTTTTCACTGGAAAACATGGAAGAAATTGCACTTCGTAAATCAGTTTCTCTTGCTAATTCCTGCAGGTTTTTAAGTGTTTCGCGTGTGATAATATTTTTTGAAAAATCTAACAAAATCTGGTTGTTAAACATAAGAGAAAAAGCAGAGAAACGTTGATGATCGTTATAAAATAGATCACGAATTTTCACATCTTTCATTTTTTGAAAATGATCATGAAGCGCTTTCCAAGCAATAGTTTTTGTTGGATTAATATTATTCATACAACCTACTTTTATGAATGGTACTAGCCTGACATAAAGATATAATATTTATTACTATTATTCATAATATATATTGCTGCCTCAGACTCATATTGCTTTATGAATGCAATCATTTTAGCCTTAGGTACAACGTAACTAGCAACTGTTTTCAATAATGAAATTCTCCGTTGCTATTATGAGAAAGCATTAAACATTCTATATACAAATCGACATTATAAACGAAAGGTTTTATCTAACATGCCATATATTATATATATCAACCTCATACTGATATTTATCAGATTCATACGTTGCACCCTATAAACAGAACCTTTTTGCTTATGCACAAACACTATGCACCAGTATGCAAGACAAAATATATTGTTACCGTTATATATTTTAATTTTATCTATATATCTATATAACACCCCATGATTATTACGAACACATTAATCCTCACAACACTATAGCAATAGTCGATTCTTAATACACATTACTGCAACGTGCATCATACACAATAGGTATGGGTAGATTATAGAATCTAGTCATATTGCTCATGCATACATGTTTCAGATTTTCGCATTGATGCATGTACTGGCACCGCATCCAGAAAAAAGCTCTATGGTGATGGAAAAAATGTCTAAATCAGAGTAATGCCTTTCACATAGTGATTTTGGAGAATCCAATATAATAATCATCACATCTTATATTATACTTATTCCCTAAAAAATTTATTTGATACATGCTCAACACATAGCACAATACAATAAAATAAACCAAGACTACATCTTATAATCTTGATGCATCTGATATGTCTGCTAGAATGCCTATGATGCTGTGTTTAAACACCATATTTAACCCACAAGCTAATAATCGATCTTCCAAGAGAGCTACATAATTGACCTCTGCTGTATTTAGGTACACCATTCATGTTATGCATGCATTTAACCAAGTTGTGTCGCGACATGTCAGTCGATGAATAGTTTTCAGTTAGTGATCTATGATAACAAATCATATCAGTCGTTATCGGAAAAATTAATATCTCGGTAATACTACGGATATGCTATGGTACTCTTCACTTCAATGGTGCTTGCGGTACTCGGATGTCTGAGAGGAATGACAAAGCTTATGATGTTATCATTATCATTACTAATATTATTCCTCAACTGAAGAGGAATAGTTTAATAATCTCAACAAGATTTTTTGTGATCGCAAAAGACCACTAGTGTATTTTGTATACAACTATAGAAAAAATATAAACAATAAACATTGTCATGAGCGATAATACAAAATTTAAAAAATATTAAAAACGGAATATCTGAGTCACTTCATCTTGCTAGATCTAACTTTACAGCTAAAAATCTAGCAATACTAAAAACCAGTAAGCTAAAATATTTAAAAACACTGCTTTGTTTTGGTAGTCAGAAACATGTATATATTACAGTATAGCTCTACGCATTGAACTAGATATGACTAAAATAATAGTGTGATAAACATATCATAACTGTTGAATTTATGAAAATAAAAATATTAAATAGAACTATCTGTACAATCTTTATGAGTATTAGTGCCTTCATAGTGAGATTGATGTATACATTAATATTCTAACTATTACTTCATCTATCTAATCTAATCATCCAAACAACAGTATAAATATACTCCACAAACCAAATAATATTCGCCTTGCAAGCATTGACAGTGAGTACATAACTCAAAAAATATTTCTCTTACATATTAATTATTATATATCCTGAATACCATTATATAAAATCTCTCTACATATTCATGTATACAGATAAATAATCACATACTATAACATATACTCTAGTGTCAATTTAATAGATAAAAATAAACTCTAAATGTGAAAACACAAAGAAAATCTCGAAGATCTTGTATCTTATAATTGCTCAGTGCGCATATATAGGTATTTTTTTAAAGTATACAATTTTCTAAAAATACTGATACTTGTATTAATGCGATCGTGATATTAATATTAATAATTTAATCATCTAAAAACTTATCCCTGTAATTAGTTGTTACGGAATCATAAAAGTATGATCATTATATGCATTGGAAGAATCTTTATAATTCCACACTATTATAAGAATAATGCTCATTATTAATATCTGACTTATGTTAATGTAACATCTATATCATTTGACTTGTAGAATTCAATTCTAAATGACTGCTAATCTATATACAGATTAATAAATCATAAATAAAATAAAAATATCAATCACACTTAAAAATAACAATCATGCTAGTTAAAATTCACAGTCTTAATTTTTAGACAAAGATGATGTATATTGACACGCAAGACAAAGATAAAGACCAAGTCTATTTGCTGAAGTCTTGGTACAATACTTTTAGTTACCTTTATAAATATTCTTTATACATTAAACAGAAAATGTATTATATCTCCGTCTTCCACTATATACTCTTTTCCTTCTGATCGCATTTTTCCCGCCTCCTTCGCCTCCTTACTTCCTTTACACGTAATAAAATCTTTAAAGGAAATAGTTTGCGCACGAATAAAACCTTTTTGAAAATCACTATGAATTTTACCAGCCGCCTGCGAGGCTGTAGCACCAATCGGGATAGTCCATGCTCGAACTTCTTTCTTGCCTACGGTAAAGTAAGTATGTAGCTTTAAAAGCTTATAACTCGCCTGAATAATACGCTGAAGACCGGTTATTGTGATGCCCAAAGAAATCATAAACTCCTTGCGTACATTCTCTTCCAACTCAGAAAGCTCATACTCAAGAGACGCACAGATCGTTACTACATCTACACCCTCTATTGCAGCAATTTTATATACTTTATTCAGGTATATATTATTTGTAAAACCATCTTCATGTACATTCGCAATGTATATACTTGGCTTGAGAGTAAGTAAATTCAAACTACAAATAAAGCCTTGATCTGGAGCACTAAGCGACAAGGTGCGCAATCCACCGAATTGTTCTAGATGTGATATGCATTTTTTTAACACAGACTTCTGCACATCCACATCTTTATCATTGATGGGACTTTTTTTCTCTATGCGTAGTAAGGCACGCTCACAAACCTCTAAATCAGCTAAAACCAACTCGGTTTGAATGATTGCAATGTCATCAGCCGGATCAACTCTATGATTAATATGTATGATATTATCATTCTGAAAACAACGTACTACATGGATAATTGCTTCAGTTGAGCGGATATGCGTTAAAAACTGATTCCCTAATCCCTCACCTTTAGATGCCCCCTTCACTAAACCAGCGATATCTACAAACTCTATACTAGCAGGTATAACACATTGTGGATGTACAATCTTTTCTAATTGTTCTAAACGTATATCTGTTATCGCCACCACTCGACTATGAGGCTGAATTGTACAAAAAGGAAAATTTTCAGCTTCTACACTCGATTTTGTCAAAGCATTAAACAATGTAGACTTCCCAACATTGGGCATGCCTACAATTCCACATTTTAAACTCATTGTTTAACCTCATATAAAAATACTGTATAAGATACAGATCTCCCTATCGTTTATAGATATCAAAACCCCAAAAAAATGGTTAAGAATGTGTTATTCCTATTTCAAAATTACTAAAAGTTTCTAAGTATAATATCACGAAAAATTCTTGCAGCAGCCTCTGAATATCTTTATAGGATATATTGTTAGCTATTACGCTCCATCTAGGATTATATTACCCATATCATATCTCTGTATAATGATATCATTTAGTGAAATATTATTGTATCTTGTACCTTTCGGATAATTATAAAATTCTTTATCTTTGTAAGATGCAAATCTATAATTCCTCTATCATTAGAATAGCCAAATAAATAATATATCAACCATATATGTATTGAACAATTTTACGTAATGTTAATTACATGCAAAAATACAGATGAAAGTATCATAATACAACTATTGATAATCTAATAAGATTGAATATCTTGCAGCTACATAATTCAACTCATAAATAATATAACTTGTTTAATTTTACATACACAATCCGTTCTTATAATATAATTGATATATATATTATTTAGTGATACTCTATTAATCACCTACACATATGTGAAAACTACCTATATTATAAGAAAAGATGTTATTTAACACATTTATAAAATTAAATATGAAAATACAAAGATAAAATATTAAAAATATAAATACTCTGAAATAATAACTTACATTAAATCAAGAAATGCTATACTGTAATTTGAGGATAAAAATCACGATACTTTCGGATTGACCTATGAGAAAAAATAAAATAGCAATCATTTCGAGTAAAGCCATCTAACCCGTGAATAATATTATTAAAACTAAAAAATAACAAAAAACTAGTGTAGTATTAGTGTGGTGTAGTCGTAATCTATGAGATAATATTATATAAACTCAGCATATTTCCCTAACTTATACAACAGAATTAATAAGGAGAAAAAAATAATTTTTTACCAATATCAATCTAATATTTTTAATTCTTTTCTCAGTGGATTTATTATTGGTTTATTACAATAGATCAACAGCTCAATTAAAAATTCATCATAATCCCGGGGAAAGATATGTACAACAAAATTAGCATACTAAGTATATGATTACGCGTTTTTTATGCACGCTTCTTACAGATTCTTAGATAACATTTTTCTATGTGTATGAATAGACATAATAATTCCAAACCCCGCCATCAGAACAACAAGAGAAGAACCTCCGTAACTAATCATTGGTAGTGGTACCCCTACTACCGGTAAGAGACCGCTAACCATGCCAATATTCACAAAAACATAAATAAAAAAAACTAATGTCATACCACCTGCTATCACTCGACCAAAAGTAGTCTGAGCTTGCGCTGCTATCATTAATCCACGTACAACAAGAAGCACGTAAAGCAAAAGTAAAAAAATCACTCCAATGAAACCAAACTCTTCTGCTAGAACAGAAAAAATAAAGTCTGTATGTCGTTCCGGTAAAAATTCTAACTGCGACTGAGTACCTAAAAGCCATCCCTTTCCTGGGAAACCACCAGATCCAATCGCAATTTTTGACTGAATAATATGATAACCAGCTCCTAGTGGATCGCTTTCAGGAGAAAGTAAAATTTTAATACGATTGCGCTGATAGTCATGCATAAAAAAATACCACAGGATGGGGATACAGGAAGACACAATCAGTATTGCAATGACAATGAAAGTCCAGCTCATGCCTGATAAAAACAGTACAAAACAACCAGAACAGGCAATCAGGATGGCAGTTCCTAGATCAGGTTGTACAGCAACTAATAGCGTTGGAATAAATATTAATATTAGTATTATAATAGTATTAAATATACTAGGAGGACACATATCACGATTGACACATCTAGCGACTATTAATGGTACAGCGATTTTTGCCACCTCGGATGGCTGAAAACGCATCACCCCACAATCTATCCAACGCTGAGCGCCTTTGCTAACATGTCCAAAAATATCAACTATAATCAGCAACACAAGAGAACAAAAATATACGTAAGGTGACCATCTTTCATAAATACGTGGCGGAATCTGCGCCATCAGCATCATCACCCCGACGCCCATGCTAATTTGAGCAATCTTACGTCCCATCATATTACAATCCTGGCCACTAGCACTCCATATAATTAATCCACTAAAGACTAACAGAATCGTAATAATTAAACAAAAAAACGGATCGATATGAGCGCGATTCCAGATTGTTTTTTCCTGTTGGTGAGTAACCATAATCAATTAATTATCTCCACAAACTGGGCAATATAATGATACCTACAGCAGACTAAGCTTTATTTTGTATACTAGCCATATAATAATCAAGAATTTGACGTGTAATTTTTCCGATGGATATACCGGTCCCTCCATTCTCAAGAATCACAGCAACTGCAATACGTGGTTTATGATACGGCGCATAAGCAAGCATAACTTTATGATCACGCAGATTCTCATGAAGCGTATTGGCATTATAGGTTTGCGTGTCTTTCAGGCTAAATACCTGTGCCGTGCCTGATTTAGCGCCAATCTTGTATGGGGCATTTGAAAAACTCTTGTTTGCAGTACCATTGGCGTGATTTGCCACACCATACATGCCTTCTTGAGCAATTTTCCAATATTCTCCATTAACCTCACTTATCTGAACAGTAGGAGAATTGTAAAGGTCGCTCCATGATATTTTATGCCCACCTTTAATAACATCCTGAAGCAAATGTGGAATATAAGTTGTACCATTGTTAATTAATAGCATTAGTGCTTTATTCATTTGCATAGGAGTTGCGCTCCAGTAACCTTGTCCAATGCCAACTGAAATAGTATCTCCTAAATACCATTTTTCGTGAAAACGCTGCATTTTCCATTCGCGAGTTGGCATCACACCAGATGTTTCTCCTAAAATATCAATACCAGTAAGACATCCATAACCAAATTTTTTCATCCATTCACTTAACTGATTAATACCTATATCATACGCAATCTTATAAAAAAACGTGTCTGAAGATTCTTCTAGTGCTTTAGTGATATTGAGCATGCCATGCCCTGAGCGTTTCCAATCATGAAAAAATTTTTTAGACTTCGGGAGCTGCCACCAACCAGGATCAAATAGAGTCGTGTCATATGTAATAACTCCAGTCATTAAAGCAGCAATCGTAATATATGGTTTAACTGTTGAGGCTGGGGGGTAAATCCCTTGGGTGGTGCGATTAATTAGTGGACGATTGCTGTCATGAAGCAAAATATTGTATTGATGACGTGAAATACCACTTACAAAAAGATTTGGATCATAATTAGGCATAGAAACCATTGCGAGTATTTCTCCCGTACGCGGATCAGTGACAACTGCAGCGGCACGGCTGCCTTCTAAGAGACTGGTAATATACTGTTGCAGTTTAAGGTCAATAGTTAAATCAATATTCCTACCTGGCTGAGATACTGTTTCATGCAGCTGGCGAATTACCCTACCATGGTGATTCACTTCCACTGCTGCGTATCCCATCTTCCCATGTAAGATGTTTTCATAATAACTTTCAATACCTAATTTTCCAATATCACGAGTTGCTATATAATTAGACCATGCACCATTGTTTTTTAGACGATTAACATCATTATGATTGATTTTTGATACATACCCAAGTACATGTGTTAGAGTCGATCCATACGGATAGAATCGCTCTTGATAACTTGCTATCTCTACACCATGAAATCGATACTGATTTACTGCAAATCTAGCAATTTGTAATTCAGTGAGACTAGTTTTCAATACAATAGATGTAAAAATATGCGTACGTTTCCGTTCTTTTTGAAAAGCATCTAATTCTTGAGAAGTAAGGTTAACCAATGGCTGAAGTTGTTTTAAAGTCACAGCTAGGTCCTCAACTTTTTCTGGTACTAACTTAAGCTGATAGACTGTTCTATTACATGCAATTAAAACACCATTCCGATCGCATATTAGACCTCTTCTAGGGATTTCTGGAACTAGTTTAATACGGTTGGCATTAGCACGAGTACTGTAGTCAGTATATTGGATTACTTGCAGAACATAGAGATTAAGAAGTAAGATAGAAGAAAGACACAAAACGCCTAGAAAAGCAATCAACTCACGCTGTACAAATAATTTTTGTTCAGCGCTGTAGTCACGTAACAAATTATCTTTTAATTTCATTCGATACTTATTTTGCTTCTGTTAACATAATTCACAATTATTAAGCATGAAAGTAATTTCCTTCAAGACCTTATTATAACCTTATTCAATCTTGTATAACGTAGATGTAAGGAAGTAGCTGTAGAAAAAACCATCAGTAATTAAGATGTATACATCAATTTTATAAATCAAATGACCCCAAGCATCTAAACATCAACAAACATAATTTGTGTTTCTTAGTCGCTCAAAGATAATCAGATTATGTATTTCTTTAGTCCGTCAATTCCAATTAATACAAATAAACATGAGGCATCAATTTTACAGGTAATAATTACTAATAAACTGATATTTGTTTTACATGTTATTAATTTTTAACATATTTTCATATAAAGTAATCTGAATAAATATTGATTAAAGCACCCTGAACTACTATTATACTGCTTTCGCATTAGATTCTAAACTGAATGCTTGAAACATCGCTAATCATATATCACTATCACGCATATCTCTATTTTTAATTAAATAAAATATATACCACATATATAGTGTTGAATCGGTTATTTCTAATAATACACTATTAGCTCATATCAACATTATAAATGATAGGCTTCATAAGCACATTATTATATATACCTGTTACTTCAGACATAACCTAATCTCTATACTATTCAGTATAGATATTTAAGATATACTTCTATTCTATGTTTGCTATGCAAAATAGATATATTTTCTCATTGCTCTCTAAGTATTTAAAATTAAATATAATAAAACTCGAAAAATTAAGTAGTGATATATATGTTTTTAACAGGGTTATTATCTACATTCAAATATATTAAAGATACTAAAAATACTCTATTCTTTTCCTGAAGTCTTTGCTCAAAGTATATCACAATAATATATATCTTAAGTAAACATCACGAATTCTCTTTAAATGATTCTATTTGTTAATAAAATCCTAATATATTTTCCTTAATTTAGAATGAGTATAATTTTACACATTGGCGATATCATCTTTCCTCTGTTATCTAAAGATATCATAAAACCATCCTTTCATTAGTTAGAAAGTATCTATAATATTTTACATATACCTTGTTCTAGCTATTTTCAATCAAATACATATTGATAATATATAGTGTACTTTTTAAAACAGTATACATGAGTTTTCATTGTGAATATTGAAGTCTTATCTTCCAAGACGACCAGTCACTATGAAATATCTTGCTGAATATTATTCTTTTCATCGTTACCGCATTATAGAAACTGAATAAATTAACATTATGTTAAAAGCATATTTGATACTTCAAAGAAGTATACCTCAGTATATCAGTACTTTAAAACTATTTACTTATAAATACTATACTAAGACATTAGTAAATACTCTAATAATTCTATTATAGTGTAGCATACACGAAGAAAAAATTAGACAGATCACCATTAAAATATTTATACTGTAAATCTATGCACTTCTATTTTATTCAATCCAATAAAAAACATATTACCAAAAGAGTGATATAATAAATTTACCACATTAATAATCAATATATATTATATAACTTCTCAAGTTCATTTTTTTTAAGCATAGATTCTTTAACAGTTTCTGTATTGCAGTATAATATTACAACTCACTCACAACTGCACGCTGGATTGTTTTACATTGGTTTTACTGAGCCTGCTTCCATTAAGCTGACTTCACATAGAAACAAGTCAATAAATGCTATCCATGCTAAATAATCTTTAAGTTAGATTAAATATAAGATAGAAACGTACAGTAACGAGGAACCTACTTGCTAAAAATATATATACTTTCTATCTGCTATCTTTGTATTCTCCTTTCCCACAAACATCCAAGCAGCACAGACCCAACTACAACTCATCGGATTATCTGCAGAGTTAAAATCTAAGATTCAGGAACGCTTATCTACTGCCATCCACAATCAGATGCTGATAGATTCTAGTGTACGATCTCACCTTCATCAAACCATAAAAGAAACGCTAAGAGCCTTAGGATATTATGAACCCCAGATTTCTTTTAATCTTTTACCACCTTCAACTCTTAACGAATACCCTTTACTAACCGTCCAAGTTATACCTGGTCTACCAATTACCCTTTCTGAAGAGATCGTCATACTGAGAGGTATGTCCAACCACGATCATGATTATCTCGCCCTAGTTAAGACGAGCAAGCTCTTAATTGGCAAGATACTGCATCATGAAGACTACGAAAATTTTAAAAATGCTTTAAATAACCTAGCCTTACAAAAAGGGTACTTTGATGCCCATTATAATAAAAGTCAATTAAAGATCTCTATTGCTCGGCACAAAGCATTCTGGTATATCGACTATGATAGTGGGCCACGTTATCATTTCGGTAATACCATTTTTACTGGTTCGCAAATCCGTGAAGACTTTTTAAAAAATTTAGTTCTATTTAACTAGAGGTGATATCTATACCGCACACAATATAGAAGAGCTCGCTTGGCGCTTATCCGCCACTAGATGGTTTAATTCAGTAGCTGTCATACCAGAAATAAACAAAATAGATACACGCACAATCGTAGTACTGCATGGAGTAGTCACACCCCGTACAAAAAATGTCATTGAAATAGGTCTGGGATCTGCAACGAACATTGGGCCACATGTTAAAACACCATGGGAAAAAAGCGGTTTCAATCAGAAAGGGCATAGTTTTCGTATTATTGCAGATATATCCATGCCTGAAAAAATATAAAATGGACTTATAAAATACCAATATTCAAAAACCCACTCAAGCAATATTATCTATTGCAGGGTACCCTAAAACATATTAACCTCAATGACACTAAGTCTAATGCTTCCGCTCTAACAATCTCACAATACTGGGACTATTCTAGTGGATGGCAGTTGGCCACCCACCTACACTGGATATTTGACCATTTTACACAAGGTAGTACAAGAAATACTGCCATCCTAATCTATCCAAGCTTAACTTTAGATCGCACCCGTGCATCCGATACATTCATGATGCCGACTTGGGGGGATTCACAGTATTATTCTGTTGATTTGTCTAATTCCTTCTGGGGATCTTACATGAATTTTCTAATACTGAAAGTTCATAATATATGGATCCGTACGCTTCAAGAAGACCATCGCTTTATTGCATGCGTCAATTTAGGGTGGATAATGACTAAACGATTTGAGACAGCACCACCAGATCTTCGTTTTTTTTCGGGCGGTGATCACAGCATTCGCGGTTATACATATAAAGAACTTGCACCACATGATAGCACCGGAAAACTAATGGGTGCTTCAAAGTTAGCAACAAGCTCAATAGAATATCAATACCATATCTATAAGAACTGGTGGATCACTATCTTTGTTGATTCAGGCGTCTTGATGCTCGATGCTCATAAAAATGATATTCACAGTGGTGCTGGTTATGGTGTACGCTGGCATTCTCCGATTAGTCCAATAAAATTTTATGTTGCACGCCCTATGTTTACGCATAATGCGTATAACATGCAATTATATATTAATCTAGGACCTGAATTATGAAAGGTTATAAAAAAGCCCTAATTAGTATACTAACCTTCACCCTTATACTATCTTGTAGCATATTTGTTATAGTAGGAACTACAGTTGGCGCACAGCTAGTGTTATATACTGCAAAACAATACATCCCGAGTCTCGATATACAAAAAATAGATGGTACTTTAAATCATCTAACTTTGATGAATCTATTCTATACCGTATCTGATACAACAGTTGAGGTCAAAAAAGTACATATTGCACTCCGTGTTAGTAATTTGATAGAAGGCAAAGTCTGTCTGAATGAGTTAATGCCATAAGATGTGAATATATTTATAAATAAAAATCAACTTTCTAGAACAAACAAGAATCTCATCAATACAAGCAAGAACAACATCTTCACAGCTACTTACCCAGTTATACTAAGTCATATAACTCTTCATAATGTCAATTTTAAAACAGAGCACATTATCATTTCTATTTCTTCTTTTATCGGAGGTCTAAATTTTCAAAAGAATGAAATAACAGTCACACCCTCATACATGCAGGGACTAATCATTACATTACCCAAATCTACTCTGAAAACTCCCAAAAAACAGACAACTACACCGAACTATAATATAGAAACACTAGCTATAAATGCATACGCTATTAGCAAAAAACTTCACACATTATGTATGCAATCTATTCTTCCAAGGTTACCCGCATTAGATCTATCCATTACCGTCAATCTAATGCAATTGCTCTGCGAGAATATGTCTTATGTTGGAAATACCCAGTTTTTTATGAATCGTATTTGAATAACAGGTTGTATACAGAATAAAAAATTGCAACTGAAGCATCTGTTGATTGATTGTCCTCAAGGTATCGTCAACATCACAGGTCAAATAATTCTTACTGGAACCTATCCTCTTAAATGCATCATACATAATGTTGTCAAAATTACTTCACTTCAATATGAGCAAATTAAAATTAATATAAGTGGTGAATTATGTCACACTCTGAAATTAAAACTAAAGTTATCTGGTTCAACAGAAGCACTAATCACTCTGTAAAGAAATCTTTCTAATGTGGGCCTACCTATGAGTATACACTTCTATAGCCCTCAATTATTTTTGCCACAAAAAAGATCAGTCAAATGTAAAGCCAAGAATGTGTGCTTTATTTTAAATGGTAATATGAAAAACTACACCCTATCGCTTCAAGCAGAATTAGACGGAAAACACATGCCACCCGCAATGCTCACTATCAACGGTAAAGGTGGCTTAAACAAACTTACTATCTAGCAATCACATCTCACTACCTCGCAAGGAAGCGCTAAATTACAAGGAGAAATTAACTGGCATAAAGTAATTAATTGGCACGGAACATTCACTCTCTCTAATATTGATACCACGCAGTATTTCCCTAAGTTGACATCAAATATAAGCGGAAAAGTTATTACTCATGGAAGTTTATATTATAGTCAGCTGAAAAGAATAATAGCACCGCCAATGCATTACAGATACACAATCTAAAGATACAACTTACATTAACAGGACAAGTGTCACATCGCCGCTTTAATATATCTGGCTCTATGTATAGGGACAACCCTAATCAATGGCATACACAAAATGTAAATATCGGAATTGGTCATAATAAAATCATACTCAAGGGTTTCCTAACAAACCAGATACATTTAGATGTTAACGTGAATGCTAAAAATTTAAATCATATCCATCCAATACTACACGGTAGTCTACAAGGAGTATTCTATGTGTGAGGTAACCACATAGAACCAATATTATTTACCAATGTTGCTGCGTATAATTTAAAATATAGAACCATATTGGTTAATTATATGCATCTTTATGGATCAATCTTTGCTAGCAATACAATACAGAGTCACATGAACCTACGTGTTGAAAAATTCAAAAAGAACGCAGAAAGCATGAATTTGCTTTAATTAAAAGCTAGTGGAACTCCTATGAAACATAATTTATGTATTCATATACAAGGCACGCCAATTTCTGGGACAATCGATATCCCAGGTTCTCTCAATTTTCTAAAAAAGACATGGACCGGAAACCTTGAGCGTACATGTCTATCTACACCATTAGGTTATGTGGCAATTAACTAAGAAGGCTACTGTTAATTATCTATATAGCAAAAACATATTGGTGATTGGTATGCACTGCTGGAGCAATCCAAACATGTGGATATACATACCACAGATCAAATACACAGCACTATATGGTGATGCTAAAATCATATTTCATGATTTAAATCTGATGATTTTTAAGCTATTGATACCACATACAACTCAGGTATCAGGAATCATTGGCAAAGGCGATACACATCTTAAATGGAGCTTGTATGAATCTTGGTTCAATGGCACGGTATCTTTGATAGGTGAGAATGTAACAATTTATTATAAGGTAGAAGGGGAAAATATACCTATTCCTTTAAAGAAAGTACAACTTAATATAGTATTAACTAAAGATTGCATACAGATTAAAAGCCTAATTGATCTTGCTAACCATGGCACATTAGATGCCAAATTTCAAATTTCTAATCTTCATAAACAACGTATGTTATTCGGTGCCCTGCATATTCATTCTCTTTCTATCAGTACATTAAATCCTGCGCTTATTCCAGGTGAAAAAATCTCTGGAATGCTCAATACCAATTTACGCTTCGGTGAGAATTTAAAACAACCAAAAATTTTTGGCAAAATTCATCTTAATAATACTTGTTTGGAAAATAACCTTATCCCTATTAAATTCACTCGCTCTCAATTCACTATTAATTTTAAGGGTATGCGCTCAACTTTAAAAGCAGTAATCCATGCTGCACAGGGGAAGATAACTTTAAATGGAGAAGCTGCGTGGGACCAAATAGATCATTGGTACACACGTATCTCTATGATAAGCGATAGAATAAGCGTCATCATACCACCTCATATACACATGGATATTGTACCAAATCTACTATTTACGGCTACACCAAAATTATACACTCTTATGGGTTATATTAATGTTCCATGGGCTCATTTTTTAGCACAAAAAATACCACGTAGCTCTACGCAAATTTCTTCTGACGAAGTACTTTTAGATAAGAATCTACAACCACTAAAATCAAGATTTCTAACAATACCCACAAAAAGTAAAATTTTAGTACATGTTGGCAGCAATGTCAGTATACATGCTGTTGGTTTGAGAGGAAAATTACATGGAGATATTGAGATACAAAAAAATCACTACAGCATTAGTATGTATGGAAAGATGCATATCTTATCTGGACATTTACACGCCTACGCCCAAGATCTTTTCATACGAAAAGGAGAATTAAAATTTTCTGGATGCACGATTCAACCATACCTTAACATTGAAGCTATCCGCCATCCAGAGGAAACTGCAGATGATGTTACTGTCGGGGGGTAAGAATCACTGGGCTTTCTAACAATCCCACATGTGAGATTTTTTCCGATCCAGAACAAACGCAAGAAGAAACTTGATCGTATCTATTACATGGTCAAAAAATAGACTCTGCTGGTGATGACAACTACACGCTTCCTTCTACATTGATAGGATGGGGCCTATCTCACAGTGGTACACTAGTAAGTAAAATTGGACGAACATTGAATATCAATCATCTTATACTAGATTCTATTGGAACCGGAGAAAAAAAAACAAGTACAGATGAGCGCAGAGGTTCTACCACACCTGCAGATAAAGTATAGTATTGGTATATTTGATTCTGTAGACAAACTTACTCTACGTTATCAACTCTTTCCAAAATTATATTTAGAAGCTATTTCGGGTATGAATCAAGCTGTGGATTTTCTCTATCACTTTGAGCTTTGATCGTCAATATTTCAATACCAACTATCCAAAAGCGATTTACAATCTTTGATCAAAGATTGTACAGAAACCTTCTTGGTGCAACACCGAAAAATTTTTAATATAGCATTAATTCATATCTATATGCGTGCCATCCGTATGCAGATCAGAATGAAAATAGTTTGTATTACAATCCTAACTTTTTAAAATAATAGTTCTTATTTAATTAAATGATTTTAAATATGTAAGCTAGCATACTAAATGCAGTATCAAAAAAAACACCAAGTATTGTGGAGCACTAAAGCAAGAGTTTTATTATACCCATCCTAGCAAAATACACTCCAAATGCTCGTAAGATTTCTACGACGGCATTTCTATGTGAATTCAAGGTAGGTGATAACATATTGTCATTACCGATCTGGTTTTTGGAATAACAAACTGGTGCGTAACCTTATCAAACCTTAGAATCAGAAACTAAATATGATATAACAGTATCGTAGTGCTGTATTGAGATACATATACAATTGGAAATGTCAAATCATTAATTTAATAAAGAAATGCATAACCACCTAAATAGTTAAAAACCAAAACCAAAAAAAGTAGTTATTTGATCCTCCAACAGCACAAGATATGCATACTATATATAGTAATTCTAATAAATCACAATCATGATTTGATTGATAATTAGAAAGTCGTCTGAAAATATTTATTCTGAACTAGTATTAAAACATGTCTATAATACTGCTACAACTAATGACTGCTTTATGTATTTTCTACACATTTCATCCAAGTTAATCTTCTGTATAAAGATGAATCAATATACTATTACTAATCAGAATACACTGTGACTCTAACGAATAGAAACCTAGCATTGTTAAAGAATATCATTTATCAAATGATGCACGAACACAGAAATATAATGTCCAAAAATCAAGAATACTATGTCTCATCAATCATAATGTGGATCTAAATAAACACAGAACATAAGACTTAATCACACATATCACAATTATGTAGAAATATTACTTATATAATGTTTATTTTTACCTTAAAACCTATAGTCGATTACCCCAGTGAAATCTTAATTCATTAATTTTATCATAAGTTTGCACTTCAATGTTAAAGATCATTGATAGAATATAATCTATGATAATTATAATAGAAGGGTTCAGATAGACAGCGCTTATAAAAAGCTGTCTTTCGACTCATATGTAGTGAACTATGAGCAGCGTATTACATAAAGATGACAAGCAATCAATACCAATACATTCGTTATATCACCAGTATTTATCAGTGATTAAAGATTATAGGCTATAAACTAATCAATATAGGTATCCTAATACATGCAAGTAGACAGAATATAGAATCACTTTACAGAAAACATAAATATATAAAAATCACGCATATTTCCTCGTTTGATTGAATAAAATGTAGCTAATATGCTTGTAAAGCATAGTGCGATAGTAGATATATATGTATCTTTATTATGATACCATCCATCTATTCTTCCACAATCTACGCATAGAGCTTAAAATAAATACACAAACTCTTGCATGTCCTATCATCTAAAATAAATATAATTAAGAGGAATTAAGAATAGTCAGTAGTATAAATGAAAACTAGATTTTTAATCCTAAGATCACTCACTAAATTAGTGTATAGTATTAGTGTGTAATAGAAATAAATGCTATATCAGTGCTCCATCATATTCATAATGAAAATCGTAGTGGCATAGACAATATTAATTTTTATCACACATAGGTTAATATATAGTGATATCAACAACCAACAAAATCATATCGCTCTGGGTCATATGGTCGTACAAGATGGTCTGTGGACCACATTTGAAATATAGATCACGCTTATTATAATTGCATTTATTTTTTACTGCATGATAAAAATCAATGAGTACGCTAGCATAACTTCTCTTTACTCTGTGTATAGCATGATAGGTGCGCTACATTAGTAGTTATCATTAGATATCTACCATAATACATCACATATAGCGAAAATACAGACTCGATCGTACTCTCTTATAGCTAACCCCATAATACTTCTATAATGTACTGAAGCAAAACAGTGGACATACATTCAATGATACAATATATAAGATATATCACTATGATATGATCCTTACGTATAAAAATGATGATAAATCTTTGTGAGGTATTCACAAGTCATTTCATTATTAACTCGTTTCTTTTAATACTATAAAATTATATCATTATTTGAGTGAATTCGCTGTTCGTATTAAGTTGACATGCATTTTAAGATATTAAACTCATACTTTCTGACACTGATTTATGTCATCCTACATCCTATATAAATAAAAAATACCACCACACACGCTGGCTTTTTTGATGCATGATGAAGAAAAAATGCATATATTAATAACCTAATGCGTACTCTACTCCAAAAAAAACAGTGGTTTTGCGACACATGTTATAATATGCAAAATATGACGATTAAAATTCTCGTGATATACATCTGTATTCATAAAATTATACTTTAGAAAAGTACTTGTAATCCTTAAGCCACTCATTTATCTTATTGGTTATGAGGGTAATCGATCTTACAAATACGTCAGATGGAATATTCAAGAACTATTGAATATGTACTTACGTTATTTGATGGAGAAAAGTGAAGCATAAATGAAAGTATAGATACATAAAGACTCACTAACATATTGCATTACTCAATAGGCACACGCCTCCTATGAAGAATAGAATTAAAACCTTTACGAATTACACACTCCTTCTGCATAGAAAAATGATATCACGAGAGCTGATACATCTCAGTTATACAAAAACTCAGAAAGCCATTGATCTCTTAACACCCAGACGTCCATACCACTCAACCCTATAACTAAAGTCAAGAATAGCTCATATCTTTCTGAAGTGTTTAAATAAATCGCAATATTTGGCAAATATATATCAAATCCTGAAAAAATATCTTCACTCCTGATAGGATCAATATTTGGAGAACGCTTCAGCTCTGAGGTAGAAGCAATGATCTATTTTGCATTGAAACACTTTCAAAGTAAAACAGAGATACAATCTTTTATGATTCATTGTTATTGATATAAAAATATCAAATCAAACCTCGACAACAAGAAGGTTGCTTAACCATACACCAGTTTGATGTGCACTGTATAAACGTCATAACTATTAAAGATGATCTATCTCCTGTATGATTATATACTACCGCAAGGTAGTCATAATAATGCACAAAAAACAGGAGTTACAGTTAATGATATATAAAAGTAGAGCGTAAACAATCTTGAAGATAAAAAACTTAAGAGAATATATGGAAAATTATTTACATCATGCCTAAAATTAGGCATTATTCAATGATGTAAAACAAGGGGATTGATCCAGAGGACTTAATGGCTAAAGAAGATAATATTGAAATGCAGGGAACTGTATTAGATACATTACCCAATACAACATTCCGTATTGAATTAGAAAATGGTCATAAAATTATCGCACATATATCTGGTAAAATGAGAAAAAATTACATCCGTATTTTAACAGGCGATAAAGTAACAGTAGAAATTACTCCCTATGACTTAACTAAGGGAAGAATTATCTTTCGTAGTCGATAGAAAATACCATATCGTTTACATAATAGAAGATAGAAACGCGATTTATGCTTAAAATTGCTATGCAAATATATGTTTTGCATTCCATTTCATGTGTTACACGCTTTATACGTTGTAAGAAGCAAACTGTACATAGGATCTATCATTTCTATTATCTTGTATCGTATTCAGACTTTTAAGGATCATGCGTAAAGTACGTTAAGTACTCTGATGAATCCATCTCAATTCACCGAAATAATTGATTCTTACAACAATATTTTCATACATTACAAATTGTATATTTTTAATAGTTTTTCTAATTATAAGAAATCGTAATATACATATATTAATATATTACTCCATGTAATATTAAAAAAGCTTCTATTACCCCCACTGCAAGTATTGAAGTCAATCCACTCAACTGTTTCATATGCATTAATGACTATAGGGATCATGTTTTAATGTGTATGCGTGAGTATAGACCCGCAAAACACATAGCTTTCTCTTTTAGAGGAGCATAAATCATATTTCTTCTGTAGTTTAGATGGATACACACCTTATAACATAAACTCTATATCTTAGTTATACGTGACAGAGGCGCGCTGTGTTGCTAGAAAATCACTCTCTATTAAACTCTTAACATCTCTATTGATGAGATACTAGTACAAAATTTATAGGATACTAATCATAGATAATATCTATACGTACAATTGTGTGATGTTATTTGAAATGCATGAAATACGCATAGAATAATCAAATATAGATCTAATATCAAATTTAAAAAAACCCGCATGGATGCATAATTCATATCAAGTATTCAACTACATCTATCTATAGAAATAGTTAACAATAAAAAACCACTACTTCTAGAATCCACTCATCCACTGAATGTTCTCCACTGACCTATACCAGATATCGCAATATAAAAATTATTTTTAAGATGAATTTAAAATAAATACACTTATGTTAATAATAAATATTAGGAAATACAAACTACATAAAAATAGCTTATTGTATAATTATTAATTTATTTCTATGTTTTAGAAAACTATAAAGTCAGCTAATATACCAAAAAATCCAAAAACAGTTTACGATTTTCTGCTCCATCATAAGTGCATTCATTAATTACCAGATGCTTACTTAGATGTGTTTTTATGATAAAAATCTGTTATGATGTGCATCACCAACTAGTACTTAGTACTGTACTAGTTCTTTATAATATATCTGAAAGGTTATTAGATAAATGGCACCGATTGGTATTTTTTTTGGTAGCGACACAGGTAATACAGAAAGAGTTGCGAAAATGATCCAAATAAAAATTGGACAGCATATCGCAGAAGTTTTTGACATTGCGAATAGCAGTAAAGAAGACCTAGAAAGATTCAATGTTTTACTATTAGGTATTCCAACTTGGTACTATGGCGAAGCTCAATGCGATTGGGATGACTTCTTTCCAATATTAGAAGAAATCAACTTTGCAGGGAAGTTAGTAGCATTATTTGGATGTGGTGATCAAGGAGATTACTCTGATTATTTTTGTGATGCCATGGGGATTGTAAGAGATATTATTCAATCAAGATCTGCATCAATTATAGGTCATTGGCCGACTACAGGTTATAAATTTGAAGCATCTAAAGCGGTAATAGATGAAGCTCACTTCATTGGTTTGACGATCGATGAAGATAGACAACCAGAGCTAACTCAGAATCGCGTTGATCTCTGGACTAAACAAATTTGTATCGAAATGAATCTAGAAAAAATCCTCACACATCAAATATTGATATAAATCATACCATCAGATATTTAATCTGTTTTGGTCCTAGTGCTCAGAATCATACTCTGCAGAGATTATCATATCATGCATCTATTATAGATAACTATATATTTAGGAACACACTATCATCATGTGATTAACTATAAATTAATAACAAAAAAATTATTATCTACTCTCATTGTCATATGGAATTATCCCGAATGGATGAATTATTAATGTAAACGTAAGGGATAATGAGGTCTATAAAACTTGTCCTACATACAGATTTATATGGAAGACTGTATACGAAAGAATACGTTTAGCTCTATTCACTGTCTTGTTCTATTTTAAAAAGTTTCTGTACATCATTATGAGATGCTTTTTCCAAAAAAGCATTGAAAAACTCCATATGCATGCTATGAATAGAACAATTATATATTGTACATCTCATACGCATACTATATACTGTATCAGATATAGATATGATTAATTATATTTATGAGATAGCAGTCTCTCACATAAAAACATTTTTTACTACTAAAAGATGAAAATGGCTGATCCAAGAAGTAAACGCCACCACCTAACTGTAAATTTTGATCAACAATAAAAGGATTTAACATACAACATAAAACTATCAATCATCACTAATATGTCACTTAGCATACATCTACAACTGCATGACTGAATTTTTTATGAGTAATAATCGGTTTTACAGCTCAATCGTTGTCTGATTTATGGATGATAAAAAATTATCAATCACTGATTTTAAGTACTTTTATCTCACCACAGGTGAGGTACTTTTATCATAAATCGTATAATATGTTTGCCTTTAATATGATTTCATGCGGCGTTTTCTGTCACCACAAATATTTCTTTATCTAAAGAAAGGAGCAAGAGCCTAAATTATTTTAAATAATGATAACCTGAAGTAAGGTCGCATAGCACACCATAATATGCTAACGTGATGGATAACTCTAAATATTGCTTCTAACTATTAATAGATCTTTGTCTAGAAATAAAACTTGTAGTCCTCTTCATGAAGAGATACATAGATTTAATTTCAAATTAAACCTATATAATACCAGGCTATAATGTACTAGTGTATGCTAAAACAGCAATACATTATCAAGTAAATAAAGATATCATCTTATTGCTCATCTCTGTTCGTGTACCTCAACTTAACAACGATAATAAATGCTGCTCAATGATATCTATAAGCTTATTCATCAGCGTATAGTATGAGCTTTAACCATATCAGAATTAAATAATATAAAAACTGGAACTGAATGCCTGTATAATTTTAATGAGTAAAGCTAAAGATATACCTATAAAAATCATTTTTGTTCATCATTTTTTACTAAATCACTCATACTTATGGTATCTGATCGAACAAAATTCATAATAAGTAATAACACTCATCCAATACGAGCAGTCAATATTCTTGAATGTCTGCTTGCTTGACAGCTGTTTTTAGAGATTTACCTGATACAAAGACTGGTACTCTTACTGATGCAATATGAATCTTTTTGCCAGTCTTTGGATTACGCCCCATACGCTCTGCGCGTTTATGAATCTTAAAAGTCCCAAAACCTACTAATTGTACGCTATCTCCATTTTTTAAAGCCTGAGTGATTTCTATCAATATCGTCTCTAAAATCACTTTCGCCTGACGCTGAGATAAATCTGCTTTTTCTGAAATTATCTCTAATAATTGAGCTTTATTCATACATCATCCTCATTTTACATATGGCGTTTATTAGTTTCAGTGTAAGAATGTCAATAAATTTGATACTCTTCCGTATGAATCATATTCTCATACTAAGATAGGTAATAAATGAATTCATATGTGAAAAATCAATATTCATTTCATAAGCAATGTATTTCCAGACATCTACCGAGGAATCCTATAAATTATTAGTACATATACCTATATTTGAGAAATATTATGAATACTTTCATGCATAAAGACACTAAATAATTTGTAGTTTGTTTTTAGATCGCAGCTTCATGAAGCTACATTCTATACATTTCTAATAAAATATACATCGGAGAAATATCTCTTTGTGTGTCTTGAAAGTAACTTGCTATCAGCATTACATGCTCAGTATTTATAGTACTGCATTAACTCTGTTAATTAATTATTAATTACAGATTGAGAATCTTAATATGATATGATGATTTTAAAAAATTCCTGAGAGGTAACATACCAAGTATTTACTAAATTCATATTATTATGATAGATATCGCACTATTCTTTTTAGCAGAATTCTGCACCAAAACATTCAATTTTTTATTTTTTTCAATAAAAATACGGTTACATTTTAATTACGAAAATAATAATGATTGTAATCATCGTAAGATTCTTAAATATACACATTATACATTTGTTTATTCAGTTCGTAAACAGAATAGCAAAGATAAAAAATAACGGTCTTTTAACTGATGTATTAATAAAAATAATAAAAATAATAAAAATATTGCACATGTCATAAACCACTCACTAACATTATGCTTAGTTGTATATGATATAATATATATCCATATTATTTTATAATGTACTATCTTTTGTTGGTGAATTGGTATTCATTCATTAACATGAAGTTTATTTATATTTTACTGACTACTTATTATCTTTTTAATTAAAAAAGATTAGACAGAACTACATACCTATATTTTTAATCATTAAAAATGTATCATGCAAGATATTAATCAATAAATATTCATTGATACGGTGTTTTAAGGTATTTAATGCACAGGCTAATATACTGATAACGTACTTATCAATATAATCCTTATGCAGCCTGTATGCTTATTAAAATACCTGGATTATATACTTCATAGTAGGGGTATTAAACTATCTGACAATGCAGATGATACAATTTTAAATGAATACTAACATTTGATGATAATATTTAACTTATTATATCTTAATATATGTTAAAGAATTAAACGTTATTCACAAATCTCATATATTTATTACTTCTACATTAAATATAATATATCGTAATATATAAACCTATAATATGTGTCTTATATAAAAAGCTATAAAAATTTAAATAGCCAATAATGTTAATTGGTAATAAATCTCTAATACAGAAATTAAAATTTGGTCTAAAATTATAATATAGGTATGAATGGTGAATACTAATAGATTTTAATTAAAAATAGAACAGTATGATCTTTATTTATAGATTTCAATTTTTTAAAAATAAATTAAAAATTAAAATATCTACTCTAAATCTCATTAAATAACTTGCATGATACTATCGATAGAATTTTAAAATATACTGATACAAAATTCATAATACTATACAATCTCTCAAGGACATATATAGTATGGTATAAAAAATATTCTTATTTCAAATGATATTTCTATTTTGAGTGCAACAAGATACAGGATCTAGATAAAAAATCTGTCAATTTATTATATTCTAAGTTTTTATACAAGTATACTAACCCAAACATTCATTTTAAGATATTTATACATAACTCTCACTATGAGATGTTGTAACATGCTATTCGCAAGTGTAGTAAATATTTATGTATCCAATCTTGTATACTAGCGGTACACCCTTAAACTTATTTTAAAATACACGATGAGCATTGTACTCAAAGGAGATCACTACTAAAGAAGCTATAATGGAAAAACAATAGATCAATCGTTCTCTCATCTCTCATTTTTAAAACACTAACATCACAACCATTCCATTGGTTCTATACGTCTGACTTGACTGAGACTGAGATGGGTAAAGACTATATTTGCTATCTCCTGGATGGATACATCGCTAATGATTATAGTGTATCTCAAAACCATAATATGGGTGATTTAAGATCATATGCACACAACAGATCTCTTGTATAAAAAGCATTTTCGATAGCATGCATAAAGCATAATTACCATACCAATGGTAATGCATTTTATTTTTCTATAATTAACCTCATAACCTATAGAAACCTTCTTGCTTGCTGAATGCTAAACACCCTTAAATAATTATCACCTTATAATTACATAATAACACTATATGTTGAACTCACATGATAGTGATTAAGAGTCACTTACCTTTTGCATACTGTGCAATTATTAATCGGTATATGTTTCTTGCACAGAACATGTCTTGTATATTTAAACTGACTTGACACATATCTTTTACAAAGTATCAGTTACTGGTTACATAAATTAATTATATCCATTAGATATGATGATAAATTAAAAAATCAGACATCTATATTGATAATAACACTAGTATCAAAATATCAATTTATGTTTGTCAAGATGTATCACAGTGCAATGTTTCACCATCTTGCAAAATTATTATTGTCTTGTCTCAAAATATCTCTATAATATAGAGTAATTTCTCCATCATATATTTAATTAAGAAATACATTCTAATTTTTACTCTCTGACTTAAATATATACCTTAATCTAAAAATATATTATGTTAAATAATGATACATTAAAGCACTGATTATAAAATATATATAATACTATTATAACCTAAAAATAATATTATGTGATATTTGCTACTGTGCTCTCATTAGAGAATCTTAAAATGAAATATATATCATAGTTTTATAAGTTCTTTGAAATTTTATTTCAATGTTATGATAAAATAACTCAAAAACCGTAAGTTTTTAAAAGAATAATGACAATCATGTTTCCAATTATTGCACTCACTATAACAATAGCTACTCATACATATAAAAAATACTGTGCAGTCCACTTTAAAATGAAGTTATGATTCTGTGATTGTTATTTCAAAATATAGAGATGACATATCTCTCTATCTCTATTAGAGAGAACAACTCCATACAGCATATCTAAAATAATCCAACATACTAAAAAATTCTATTTTTAAATTATTTACAACTATTATAAAAATCAATATGTTTCAATTCTTCTATAAACATCTTTTATAATAGAATATTGATCTAATATAGTTAGATATTATTTATCATCTAAGATGATAAAAAATATTTACTCATTTTATATTATACAATACTATATACGCATCTTGGATATTTCTGTGTCTATTATACATAAAAGAACCTTTAAATATCTCTTAACAGGCGCCGCTATTTTACGCATGATAAAATATCATCGCATTAGATAAAGGATAAATTAAACTATGTTTCTAGTTAGATGTACTTTTTTCCAGAAAATATCTATAAAAAGAGAAAGACCTTCTTGATGTACATATATTTTAAGAAAAAACAAAGATGCAATCTTCCTATTGATGTAATAATATTACAATTATTTAATAATCTATTATGTAATATTATTACAACTATGTAATAATATTACAATGAAATATAAAAACACAGTTTAAATAAAAAAACTTTTATAATATTAGCACCATACTATGCTGTCGATATTCTCGATATTATTAACAATGTATGGTACTCTACATTCCACATTGACAGAGCTTATATTTTATAACTACATTATACTATAGTATTGTTTACCATTAGAGTGTTTACCATTTTCATTAAAACTTAAAATAATGTCAGAGTGTTTGTATTAACAATACTCAATGGCATTGTTGTATACTAATACATATTACATATATCTAAGAGGCTTAAATTTTATGATACGTATCGCTCTATTTTTGCTCACCAACCTCGGTGTTATGGTGGTGTTCGGAGTTATTCTTAGCTTAACAGGAGTGCAGTCAAATAGTATAATTGGTCTCATGATCATGGCAGGTCTATTTGGCTTTGGCGGAGCATTTATTTCACTCTTAATGTCTAAGTGGATGGCCTTGCGTTCTGTCAGCGGGGATGTGATCACAAAGGCTAATAATGATACTGAGAATTGGCTGATAGATACTATAACTTCACAATCAAAAAAAGTTGGCATTGCTACACCGCAAATAGCTATTTATCATGCTTTAGATATGAATGCTTTTGCTACTGGTGCGCGCCGTGATTCTTCATTAGTTGCAGTATCAACCGGACTATTACAAAATATGAGTCGTGATGAAGCTGAAGCCGTACTCGCGCACGAAATTAGTCATATTGCCAATGGTGATATGGTTACCATGACATTAATCCAAGGTATTGTGAACACATTTGTTATCTTTATATCTCGAATATTAGCCCAAATAGTATCAGGTATGATTTCAAGTGATCGTGAAGAAGAAGAAAACACTACCGGTCATCCGGTGGTTTATTTTATGGTTTCTATGCTGCTCGAGCTAGTTTTCGGTGTTATTGCCAGCATGATTACTATGTGGTTTTCACGTCATCGTGAATTTCATGCTGATGCAGGCGCAGCTGGTTTAGTTGGATCCGAAAAAATGATTGCCGCATTAGAACGTCTTAAGACTAGCTACGCGCCAGAAGAAGCTAGTCAACTAATGGCGCTGTGTATTAATGGAAAATCTAGATGGGTCAGTGAGCTTTTTATGTCGCATCCATCATTGGATAAGCGTATCACAGCTTTACGGAATACAAAACATAGAAACACCTATAATCGCTAACTATATAATAATTTGCATATATATTATTTTTTATTTTCAGACTGCACTAATTGCTATTACTCATTTTTCTTATCGCATAGATTAGCGAGTAGTGTACCATACACTCTATAGAACCAAGAATTAATGATACGTAGAACCACTGATCTATAACGCCTTCATACCATTGTAGGCTCACAGAGACATTGATTCAGATAATTCACAACTTCTATATAGATAAGTAATCCAAATCCATACAAACCCTATAACTACCACTGTGCATACAGCAGTAGTTATAGGTACCTGTGTCATCAATACAGAAAATAAAAGATTTAATATCAGTATTCATTAGTCGTGATGTTGTATCTTGGACGCTCATGTATATAGAAATATATAAGATACTTATCAATCATTGAGCACACACCTTGAGTACACCTCAAGAGAATAAAATACCTTAATAACACGACATTACAACACCTCTTATTCATAATGGAAAATTACTAAAGCAGAGAAGATAAATGCACGTGCTACTAACTCACTCCACGCAGTAAAAATTTTCTCCTACGATGATTTTTTTGTAATGACTCAGCTGTGGTGAGCAAAACACAGTTTTAATTTATAGTGTCTACATATGCTGAAAATTAGTGCTCTGTAACCAGCTTTCTAATATGATTGCTGCTGAAAGTGAATCCACATGATCTTTACGGAGAGCTTGAAAACCTCTGCGTTGAAAGATGACGGCTCTTGCTTCCACCGTACTTAAACGTTCATCATGTAAATTGACCAATATTTTATAGCGCATGTGCATAAAACTTGCAAATGTACGCGCGCGTGTGGTTAATGGCTGCTCGCTTCCATTCATGTTAAGCGGAAGTCCGACTACAATATTTGTAGGTTGCCACTCCTGGATCAGTGCATCAATTTTATCTAAATAAGGCATACCAGCCTGTGCTTTTAATGCTTTCAAAGGATAAGCGGTACTAGTGACACGCTGCCCGCTAGCAACACCAATACTTTTCATTCCAAAATCAAAAGATAAGAATGTGTTTCTTCTTTTCATGCATGCCCTGCGTCACTCACGATATTGTACATGTCAACCCCAAGGCTTTTGGCTGCTTCACGCCACCGCGCCGAAATTGGGGTATTGAATAATATATTGCTATTTGCAGAAGTTGTTAACCAAGCATTCTCCATCAATTCTTGTTCTAATGGACCCTGCCCCCAAGCACAACATCCTAACGCAACTAATACCTGATCTGGTTGTTCGTCTGTACCTAAAGTTTCTAAAACATCACGAGATGTGGTCATAATTGTAGTATCTGAAATACGAATACTAGAAGCAAAAGTCTTTTGTGCTGAATGTAAAATAAAACCACGATCTTCTGCTAAAGGCCCACCCACAAATACCGGTTGATTCAATTTAAAATCCGAGATGAGAGAGGAGCTAGAAATTTTTAGTTTTTGCAACATACCTGGGACCATTAGATTATCTACTGGCTTATTAATAATTAATCCCATAGCCCCATCAGAATTATGTTCAAAAATATAGATTACAGACCTTTTAAATAGAGGAGTCTGTAATGTTGGCATAGCAATTAAAAAATGATGCTGTAAATTCATGCGTGATATTCTATAGTCTAGTGAATGCTTACTATATAATGGATTCTTTCGTAATAGTCTCTATTATATTACAGTCTGTAATAACCACTATAATAAGCATGCAGGCAAGCGTTTTTCGATTACGTCCATCAACATACCAGTAATCGATACCGGAAAAGCAGTCTCAATCTCACAAATACAAGTAGGACTTGTTATATTAATTTCAGTTAATTTATCTCCTATAATATCTAAACCAACAAAAATCAATCCTTTTTGTTTTAAAATTGGCGCTACACGATTTACTATTTTTAAATCACCTGCAGATAGCAACCGAGCCTCACCACGACCTCCAGCTGCAAGATTTCCGCGTGTTTCACCAAGCTTTGGCAGACGAGCTAAACAATATGGTACTGGCTCGCCATCTACAATCAATACACGCTTATCGCCATCTACTATGGACGGTAAGTAATTTTGTGCCATACAATATGTAGTACCGTATTTAGTTATCGTTTCAATAATGACTGATACATTGGGGTCTTCTTTCTGAATACGAAAAATCGATTCCCCTCCCATACCATGGAGGGGTTTTAGTATAATATCATGATGTTTTTGCCAAAAAGACAAGATCTGATTAATATTACGAGTAACTAGTGTGTCTGGGGTAATATCAGAAAACCATACAGTAAATAACTTTTCATTACAGTCACGTAAGCTCTGTGGTTTATTAATAATCAGTGTGCCTAATGCTTCCGCTCGCTCCAGCATATAAGTAGCATAAATGAACTCACTATCTAAGGGGGGGTCTTTACGCATCAATATTACATTTAGATCAGAGAGTGATATATCTCGTTCATCGCTAAAAGAAAAACATGGATAATACTGTCTCTGGACATTAAGTAATCGTGTACGTGCACGAGCTTCTCCTTGGTATAGATATAGATCAGACATTTCCATGTAATAAATTTCATAACCACGGTTTTGTGCTTCACATAACATCGCTAAGCTAGAATCTTTTTTATAATTCACCGAAGTAAGAGGATCCATTACTAAGCCTAGCTTGATCATATTTTTCTCCACAGTACGCTATATTACTTATATGGCACCATTTATCATGCTTATATGTTCTGAACACCTAAAAAACATGCTTACATACATACCAGTTTATCGCCATATGTGGGATATTTCTTAGACATCACTAATCACAGAGAAATACCTCAATATTCCTTATATACGCCAAACTGTATTAGCATCTATAGTAGCGCATATCTATAGATTCAAAGCTTTTGTGAAAGAAAAAGAAAGAAAGTACATAGAAATTCTGCAACCTTGAGATCATGTGTGTTCGCTATTAGCGCGATAAAATCAGACATAGCGCATATCATAAAGCATGCATAAAAATATTTAGATTGTATGAATATTCTAATCGACTTTTAGATATAACAATAGTATTAACCTATAAGTATTCCCTGTAATAGCTTATAAGCAAAAAATTTGAATAAATAGCGGAAAAAGTACAACTATGATTAAGATATATTTAACGCATGTCTCTAATAGAGACTATTACTTGATAATATACCATAATCTTTGATTAACCGATATAACTAACTTGAAAAAATCAATCTAATAATACTCTTTTACAATAACATTTTCAACACCTGCATTTAGGAATAATGGTTAATAAAAATCTTATTAACATAACTCGCATCATCTCATGATTTATTCTAAGCATTATGATATATCTACACTCTATTTTATGCTCTATCAATAACCAGTTATACAAATAGCTCTCTATAGTCTACATGCCCGTACTATGACTCTGATATGGATAATGTTAGTTGCTCAGAATCAATACGCGTAACAAGCAACTGGTCAATACGATAGCTATCTATATCTACTACTTCAAATTTATATCCTTGTAACTTCACAAAATCAGTACGTTTCGGGATTTTACGTAGCATAAACATCATAAAACCACCAATAGTTTCATAATTGTCCGATTGTGGGAATTCAGTCATATGTAAAGCACGCATAACATCATCAATGGGTGTACCTCCTTCAATGAGCCATGAATTTTCATCGCGTGCAACAATTTGATCTTCTAGTCCCTGCCCTACTAAATCACCCATTAAAGTCGTCATCACATCATTTAGAGTAATGATACCAACAACCAACGCATATTCATTTATAATCACCGCGAAATCTTCTCCAACTGTCTTAAAGCTCTCTAGTGCTTCAGATAGTGTCAGAGTATCTGGTAAAATAAGTGCAGAACAGATCTGGATACGATTATTTAAAGATAAAACCTGATGGCTTAACACACACATTAGAAGTTCTTTTGAATCGACATAGCCAATAATATGATCGATGTCATTACTACAAACTAGAAATTTGGAATGCGGATAACGAGCAATTTTTTCTTTTAGACTGTTTTCATCTTCATGTAAAGTGAACCATACTACATTTTCACGCGGAGTCATAGCAGATGGTACCGTGCGTGATTCTAATTCAAATACGTTCTCAATTAATTCATGTTCCTGTTTGCGTAAAACGCCTGCTAAAGCCCCTGCTTCTACTACTGCGTAAATATCATCAGATGTAATATCATCATGACGTATCATTGGGATTTTAAAAATACGAAAAATAATATTTGCTCCACCGTTAAATAACCATACCAGCGGACGACAAATAAATAAGCAAACACGCATTACACTAATAATCTTTAAAGCCATGCGCTCTGGGGCGATCATTCCCAAACGCTTAGGAAACAAATCTCCAAATAAAATAAACAAACTAGTAATTAATGTGAAAGAACATATAAAACTTAAACGTTCTGCCATATCAATATCCACAACATGTATGAATAATTTAAAAAAAGCTGGAGAAAAAGCCGCGTCGCCAACAATCCCCCCAAGAATTGCTACTGCATTAACACCAATTTGTACAACAGTAAAAAACATACCGGGATTTTCTTGTATTTTAAGCACATGTTTAGCATTAATATTTCCCTCATCAACTAAAAGCTTGAGTTTAATTGTACGAGCAGCTGCAAGAGAAATTTCAGAAATAGAAAAAAAAGAACTCACTAAAATCAATAATAATATGATTAAGAAACTATCTAACATATAAAATCCATATATGGTTTTAACTATGCGTGAAACACGTCATGCAAAACAATTTTGAATATACACTAAATGAATACAATATCATGTGCAATATACAATTTTTTTGAATTTTTAACCCACTGTGTTTCTCTCATTAGGCATACTCCAATTTTTAAAATCATTCATCGTATACATAACAGACATGCCTCTCACTTCAAAAAAAAGACAAGCAGAGGATACACCAGCTCTTATCACCGCTAAGAGTACAACACATCTTATACAAAATGCACCAACTACCGCACTAGCTAAAGACTGAATGCATACATTTTTTTAGTGATACATCATTATAAAAATATCTTTTTTATCACATATTCTCAAAAGAAGAGTGAAAGATGTCTAAAGCTCTATTTCATTGTTAAAGGTTATGGCTCCCTCAGAGTATCTCTGATGTAGTGTAATACGACCGCGTGACTGAATATTGCGTTATATCTACAATAAAAAAATTCATAAACATTTATTACCTCCAAAATAAATAAAACTTTATGGTGTAAATCATCTATCATCCATTAAAGTGTTTGTCGTAAAATCCATACAACAAAAAATCTGATAACTAGGTAATGCGCGCGATGAGATAATATCAATATGCAATCGTAGCGGAGGTCATCATCTAACTAGATCACAACTATAAATATAAATATAACAAAGAGGCAACGAAAAGTTATATGAAAAAAAATATAGTAGAAATGCTTCATGTGAGTTTTTCTCATAAAAATATGATCATTTTCGATAATCTCTCGCTTTCTATACCTAGAGGGAAAATAACAGCTATTATAGGTCCATCTGGAGTTGGAAAAACCACACTATTACGCTTGATAGGAGGACAGTTGCGCCCCATCAGTGGAGAAGTATGGTTTAATAACGTAAATATTCCAACTCTTTCGCGTGCATCTTTGTATGAAGTACGCAAAAAAATGGGTATGCTTTTTCAAACAGGAGCTCTGTTTACAGATTTAAATGTATTCGATAATGTAGCATGGTCGCTACGAGAACATGCTGATTTACCAAAAACATTACTACACAGTACGGTAATAATGAAGCTAGAAGCAGTTGGACTACGAGGGGCCACTCATCTCAAACCCTCTGAGCTCTCAGGAGGGATGATACGACGCACTGCACTGGCACGTGCACTCGCATTAGAACCAGACTTAATGATGTTTGACGAGCCTTTTGTAGGACAAGACCCCGTAACTGTTCAATTAATAATAAAATTAATTCATAAATTAAAATATGCATTAGATATGACTTTTATTATAGTATCTCATGATATCCCTGAAGTGTTGAGTATCGCTGATTACACCTACCTTATAAATGAACGACAAATACTCGCTCAGGGAACAACTCATGATCTCCATACACATGGAAACATTTGTGTACGTAAATTTATCAATGGAATTTCTAATGGATCTAGACCTACTTTTTTTCCTACTCAAGATTATCTACAGGATTTACTTGGCCTCAGATAAGGAAAACACTGATGTACTTACAAGTCTTAGCATTACTCGGTCGACAAGGATTTAATTTTTGTGCTTCTTTAGGTCGCGCCGGATGGATATTATTCTACGCACTAGTTAGTTTTCCTCGTGATCGTTCACATGGGAAAATATTACTAGATCAGCTATACCACATTGGAGTTTTATCATTATTAATTATTGTGATCTCTGGGCTATTTATGGGTATGGTTATAAGTATGCAAGGATATTTAGTATTAAAGACTTATGGTGCTGAGAATGATCTTGGTATAATCGTAGCGCTGTGGCTATTACGTGATCTAGGTCCAGTCATTACAGCTTTGCTATTTACTGGACGTGCTGGATCTGCTGTGACGGCCGAAATTGGTTTAATGAAAGCAACTGAACAACTGGCAAGTATGGAAATGATGGCAGTAGACCCATTACAACGTATTATTTCTCCCAGGTTCTGGGCTGGTTGTATTAGCATGCCTCTACTAACATTTATTTTTATCTCAGCAGGTGTTATTGGTGGTGCATTTATAGGTATAACCTGGAAAGGTATTGATTCTGGTTTTTTTTGGACTGCAATCCACAATGGCGTTCATTTACAACAGGATATGACTCACTGCGTAACTAAAAGTGCAGTGTTTGCTACAATGATCATATGGATAGCCTTATTTAACGGTTATGATGCCACCCCAACTGCTGAAGGTATATGTCGAGCCACAACGCGCACCGTGGTGCATGCATCACTAGCTGTATTAGGTTTAGACCTCTTTTTAACAACACTTATGTCGGAGCACTGACGTATAATGCAAACAAAAAAAAGTGAAATTTTAGTAGGCGCTTTCTTGATACTATCTATCAGTTCAATACTTTTCCTTTGTCTACATATCAGTCGTCCGACTTCTCCATTTAGTGCACTCACCTGGAAGCTCTATGCTACCTTTGATAACATAGGAGAACTTCAAACCGGTTCACCTGTAAAAGTCGGTGGAGTAGTAATCGGTCGTGTAACACACATTACACTCGATCCAAAAAATTATTTACTCACAGTACGCATGGATATTGAAAAAAAATATAATAATATCCCAGATACTAGTTCACTTTCAATCAGAACATCAGGTCTATTAGGTGAACAATACTTAGCGCTAAATATAGGATTTACAGAACCCGATATAGGAACTAATATACTTAAGGATGGTAGCATCATTCAAGATACAAAGTCTGTGATATCCCTTGAGGATCTGATTGGTCAATTCTTATATAAAAGTGAGAAATATTCATAATCCACGCCCTCTATACTCTATATAAACTCGCTAATTAATAAAGTGATAGAAATATGGCAATAGTATACCCGATAGCAGAGGCAATAATGTTTAAACGTTTTCTTATATTGATACTGATAAGCATTTCTCCTCAAGTCACAAACGCAGACACTGAACCATGTAATCCATATACGATTATGACTAGAGCTGCTATGCATACTTTTGATCGTATTAAAAATGAAAAAAAAAATATTAAAAATAATCCTGCCTATTTGCATACCATTATACAAGAAGAGTTAATGCCTTATATACATGTCAAATATGCTGCTGCATTAGTTTTGGGGCATTATTACAATAATACAACAAAAACTCAACGTGATAAATATTATCACGCCTTTAGTATTTACTTATCTCATGTGACTACACAAATGTTATCTGTGTATCAAGGACAAGCCTATAAAATTACACCAGAGAAACCAATATCCGGAGAAAAAGTGGTCACTATTCGTATAACTATACTCAATTCTTATGGTGGTTCACCAATTAGATTAGACTTCCAATGGCGGAAGAATAGCGTTAATGGACGTTGGCAGGCCTATGATATTCTCACAGAAGGTGTTAGTATTATCAGTACTAAGCAAAACGAATGGAGCGATATCCTACGAAAAAAAGGTATTGATGGTTTAATTCAAACACTACAATCTTATACCAATCCATCCATCACATTTAATAAATAGTTATAATGAGCACACAGTTAGAATGGGAAGTTAACCACAAAAACCTCTATCTTAGAGGTGAATTAACATACAAGACATTGCGACCTTTATGGTCTATGCGTGAAAAAGTCATGCAATGCATAGAAAATATTAATGTTTGCAAATTAACACGCGTCGATACAGGCGGGCTTGCCTTTCTGATTCACTTACAGTACATGTCTATACAAAACGGAAAAGCACTCTGCTTTTCTGGGATTACACCGCAACTCTATGCGCTAATTACACTGTATCATCTTCAAAATATAATTACGCGTCCGTCTTAAAAGAATTTAATTCTGAATGGTAAAATATACAGCATCTGTATAAAAAATCAATTGCTTATACAGCCTACTGTTTGTTATAACTTGGGGCGTGTGAGTAATTTTTTAATCTCATTCACTACGTGTAGTTGCATCACGCTCCTCATATTGACACCTGTTATTACAGAATAACCTATTTAAAATTATGCTTCTGCATATGTTTTTACTTTATCCATCCATAATACTATTATCATATAGCATAACGCTCTCTTTTTCTGTACCCTACACCATCAATAAACTTCTTTTTTATCTTACTAAAGAATTAGAGATTTTCTCATACAATATGATAGCAGGCAGTAAGCCGTGATTGAACAGATATTCTGACTATAATGCATTTGGATAGGATAAGTTTATGCAGTCTCATGGTACTAGAGTGTGTTGCTCAATTCTCATACAAAGATCGCAAGCAGGTAGACAATGACTCCATCAGATACATGCTCCTCCAATAATATACTTAGTAAGTAAAGATTTAAAAAACCTTACAAAATATCTGTTGCATCTTAGTGCACATAACACTATAAGTGTAAATCTCTATATTTTTGATATGTTTTGAAAAAATAATTTGATATCGTGCGTGAACTCAACATAACAAAATATATTAACGAATCATAACATGTATATTACATGTGTGTACTCATTAAACTATTACAACATGTAAGGCTTCAATACAGAGTCATATAAGATCTAGTTTGATCACATCCATTCCTACTTTATCTTCAATATTCATATATGCATAAGTATCAGCTAAAAAAATTATATGATGCTCTTACTCTTTGATGCTACCCATTATCTTGATTGTATATATGGGAACAGAAATCCCTATACATGATGCTTTTATCCTATAGACAGTGTTAGTGACCATATGCATCAAAGATCATAATTAAAACTATATTCATAAATCATACAGTGAGATGCAGAAAATGATCCATAACAATACAATTCAGTCTTTTTTACTAGAGCAATTACAACTACAAACAGTCTATGTTAGCGGTGATAGTAATCACTTGCAGATTATTGCTATTGGTAAGATTTTTGGTGGACTTAGTCGCGTGAAGCAGCAACAGATTATTTATTCATCTTTAATGTCTTATATTACTAATAATTACATACATGCTGTCTCAATTAAAACCTACACTCCTGAAGAATGGAATCGTAATCATGAGTTACATCCTGAGAAATCTATGTAATACTAATGTTTTAAATACTAACCTAGACATCTTAGAGAGATTGTAACACTTTACAGTAAAGAAATATCTCAAAAACTCGAGTGGTAGAAATGGATAAATTCCGTATACAAGGTCCTACAAAGTTAAGTGGTGCAGTCACTATTTCTGGAGCGAAAAACTCTGCGTTACCAATTCTTTTTGCTTCACTGCTAGCTGAGGATCCAGTGGAAATACAGAACGTTCCGAAATTAAAAGACATAGATACTACCATGAAACTACTTAGACAACTTGGTGTAAAAGCAGAACACAATGATTCTGTGCATCTCGATGCAAGTCAAGTGAATGTTTATTGCGCGCCATATGATCTAGTAAAAACTATGCGCGCATCCATCTGGGCTTTAGGGCCATTAGTCGCTCGTTTTGGCCAAGGACAGGTGTCTTTGCCAGGAGGATGTGCAATTGGAGCTCGTCCAGTGGATTTGCATATTACTGGTCTTGAGCAACTCGGCGCTAAAATTAAATTAGAAAATGGTTATGTGAAAGCATCTGTTAATGGTCGTCTGACAGGTAAGCGTATTATAATGAATAAAGTTAGCGTTGGCGCCACTGTAACCATTATGAGCTCTGCTACACTGGCTATAGGTACCACTATTATTGAAAACGCTGCACGAGAACCAGAAATTGTTGATACCGCTAATTTTTTAAATATGCTAGGAGCTAAAATTCTTGGTGCAGGAAGTAATTGTATGACAATTGTAGGCGTAAAGAGGTTGGGAGGAGGGTTACACCGTATATTACCTGATCGCATTGAAACTGGGACTTTTCTAATTGCAGGAGCTGTCTCTGGCGGTAAAATTTTATGCAGAGAAACCCAACCTAATACTCTCAACGCAGTATTAGAAAAACTACGAGAAGCGGGAGCGGATATTAAAGAAGGAAGTAATTGGATCAGCTTAGATATGCACGGAAAACGACCAAAAGCAGTTAATATATGTACAGCTCCTTATCCAGGATTTCCTACTGATATGCAGGCTCAATTTAGCTTACTAAATTTGATTGCTCAAGGATCCGGGGTGATTACTGAAACCATTTTTGAAAACCGTTTTATGCATATTCCAGAACTCATGCGTATGGGGGCTCAAGCTATCATTCAAAGACATACTTTAATTTGTCATGGTGTAGAAAGGCTATCAGCCGCTCCAGTGATGGCAACCGATCTACGTGTTTCAGTCAGTCTTGTTCTAGCAGGCTGTATTGCTGATGGAGTTACCTTAGTGGATCGTATTTATCATATAGATCGTGGATATGAATTTATTGAAGACAAATTAAGTCGTTTAGGGGCAAATATTCAACGGATCAATGGTGATTAACTCACATATATGGTCTATCCCTTAAATAAAGCCAAGGCTATATTATCTACAATACTGCTATACACAACCAATCAAATATAACTCAAGACATGACTATAGGAGTCATGTTCTAAAAAATATAAGCGCATATTAGCAAGCTATAAAAATAAGTAAGTATATATATTAACACCTTATATATATTAAAATTCTACTAACACCCTTACCCTGGTAAGGGCTATATTTGTAATTTTTGTCTACTCTACTTGTCTAAACTTGAAGGTCTATAATCGATGATTGCTTGGTACGCATACCGTACGCACAACAAGATAATACTATCAAGTTATTTTAGGTGTACCACACTAGAAGAATAATCCTATTGTGTATATTTTTTTATGTAGATTGTTGTTCTGTTGTTTATACCCTCTAACAGCAATATATATTAGTGGATCTTAATACTATTACATCCAATAAAAATCTCTAATACTATATAAATAAATATTTATCACTTCACACTTCGCCACGCTACACAGAGGATCTGTGTCTATAATTATACTAGAATATACTCATATTACACTATATACACGTTCCATAAATATTTATATAAAAACATATATTAAACTAACATACATCCATCATATCGGTCTCATTAAACGTCATGAGTGTCACGCAATAATTGATTGATGCTGGTTTTAGAAAGTGTTTGTATATCTACATGTTTTACAATAACTGCGCAATATAAGTGACATTTACTATTTTTGGATGGTAAAGTACCTGAAACTACAACAGATCCTGCTGGAATACGTCCATAATATATTATGCCAGTTTCGCGATCATAAATTTTTGTACTTTTCCCTATGTACACTCCCATTGATATCACTGACCCTTCTTCTACAATTACCTCTTCAACAATTTCTGAGCGTGCTCCAATAAAACAATTGTCTTCAATAATAGTTGGGTGGTTTTGTAATGGTTCTAAAACTCCGCCAATACCAACACCGCCGGATAAATGTACATTTTTACCAATTTGCGCGCAAGAACCAATAGTAGACCAAGTATCTACTAATGTACCCTCGTCTATATATGCACCAATATTGATATAAGAAGGCATTAATACAGTATTACGAGCAATATATGCTCCATAACGCACTGCTGCTGGTGGAACAACACGCATCCCTTCCTTTTTAAAACGCGCAGCATTATAAGCAGTGAATTTTCTTGGAATTTTATCATAAAAAGGATTATCCAGATTACCTATGATCTGATTTTCATGAATACAGAAAAAAAGCAAGATTGCTTTCTTTAGCCATTCGTGCGTTATCCATTTATTTTGTATTTTTTCCGCAACACGCAACTCTCCTATATCCAATAAAGAGATAAGATAATTAACTGCTTCATAAATTTTTTTATCAACATTTCTTGGTGTGATATGCTCACGATTTTCAAATGCTTCTTCCACTATATTTTTTAATTGTTTCATACAAACTCGTCCTAACCTTGTCGCTTGTTGCGCGCTATCTAATTATAGATATAATGTACTCAAGTAGTATATTGTGTGTACATAATCATTCAAAATGATTTTTTAAGAGCGCTATGTGTTTAAAATCATGATGAATAATCCGACATTGCCAGCATGATTGAAAATAATTTAATAATCAATATTTCCTTATTCAATGCATGTAAAATATTAAATCAAAACCCTTACGTACAATCTGCCTATGAATAGTGCAATAGAATTGGAAAAAATCCAAATACACCATTAGCATATGTCACCCTGATGTTTATTTATAAAAATCTTTTTTTAACACGCCTTGTATCCTGGTTGGCTAGCATAGCCATACAGTTTACTTCACATTCTATGTCACCTGAATTTGCTTATTCTACTAAATATTAACTCTTCACAGTCTCATTAGATTGCAATAATACGCACATACCACCAACAGTTCAATAAACTAGCCAGGAACACTTATTATATTTTCCTAACAGAAAAAAACATAATAATGCCCTTCCTACAATAATAAATCTGCTATATTAATATAATTCAACAAATCCTATTCTCTTTAAAAACCAGTTATATTCCTATTAGTGAATTGAATCAACGTTACATCGTAAGAAAGTACAATATCAAAAATTTAATATAAAAATTCCATGTACATTTCATAACCAATTAAATTAAAGATGATCTATGCTCCATAAAGCAATAGTATACATGTATATAAAATTCAATTGAATCACTCTAAGCACGCTCGAATTATCTTTAAACGTTAAATTTTAACATACAGTATTTATAATATAAATATTCCTCGTTCTATATAATCTGAATCTATTTCTAAGTTCATGATTAATGATATTTTAACTTTTAAAAAACATAACAACATATTTATTTATCATGATTCAAAGTTCTAAGAAGATGAGACATATATGTTAGGATTAAATATAAAACATAACTAATATGTTGGAATCGGTATATGAATATATCTGCAATATAAATGTACACATACATACAATACATCTTCTTTTCTAGAAGATAAAAATATTCTTAATCAAAGTAATATCTGACTATTTTAAAAATAGCTAATTATAAAATTCCAGCACTGCTTGCAGAGCAAGATAATCTCAGATTATACATTCCTCGATCATTTTTAACTTCATTAGACTATCAAAAATCAGATTATTCTTATTCGGATTTAGCTATAGTCAAAATTTTATATGATACTCTCAAAATGTTTTATATTATAATATGATGTGCATCACTTCCTATCATTCTTTGAAAAAAAATCAACATCATTCTTAAAAAACACTTTTATGACTAATTATATTGTATTTTATTGCATATAAAATCTTATAGAGGAACCTCATGCATCGAAAAAAATATTTTATCCCTGAAAGAAACCACAAATACAAATACATCAAGCATAGAAAAATTTCTCTATACTACTTGCTGATGAAAATAAATAAAATAAGTGGCTCATTAGAAAATTTTCACGCAATTTTAGAAATATTGCCAGTAAATTGAATGCTATTCAGTAGTGTACTGAACGGTGACTATCAACGGTTCCATGAAAATATATCCATTTTAGACAGATGATAAATAGTGTTCCTAGATGATTAAAAGATGTTGACCCTTAAAAGTAATTTTATCACACACTATGTACTAGTAAATACACTAAAATATACAAATATTTTTACACTCTAAGATGCAATTGATTTTCTATAGATACAATGAACTCGATGTAACATGATCATCATGAGTTCTTTTGAGATAGGGCCTTGCTAGTCATTCATAAAAACATTTTATAATGAATATTACGAGGTATCCGATACATAGAAGTAAAGAGGTGTAAGGTAAAGCATGATATGCTAAGCACCACATATATATACCCTATGCAATATAAGGAGGCTATATAAAAAATACATCGTAAAAAACCAGACAAAATCAGAAATCTACCAAGACAGGCATTGCCTGGTGTTCTATCATTTTTCGGTGATTATCATCAATAAGAATATAAATCGATATCCTTTGTATAGATATTTAGTAACACTCATTATTGTTCTATACGCATGGATGAAATCAATTCGTATAAAATAGATAGGTATCGCTATCAAAGATAGATACAAGCAATCAGGATAACGAAAATCTCTTTTTTATGAATCATATCCTTAGTCACATGTAAAATTCATGATATTGTATGGATGTTCAGCAACCCGTTAGAAGCCATATATTTTTTTAACGAAGATAAACTATAATCATATTTATCGAGAAATAATATATTTATACCTGAAGAAAAAGTTAACAATGTATATACAGTAACTCAGGTGCAGTAGCGACTAAGTTACAAATAGTAGAGCGATGGTGTATAACTATGACAATATACACAGTTCCCTAACACAATCATGTAATCATCTAAAGATTATATTTTTATATATGTAATGACATCCTGACCTATATACATATATCAATGCCACTCTATGATGAGCGCTGCATATCAAAATTTTTATCTCTCTGTCTTATACGCATACACTGCGTGCATTAAATATTTTACATTCTTGTATCGAGATACGATTTAACCATAAGCGCAAATATATCAATGCATGTTATAAGACTCAATATAATAATTGGCGGTGAGAGAGGGATTCGAACCCTCGATACGTTTCCATATACACGCTTTCCAGGCATGCTCCTTCAGCCGCTCGGACACCTCACCTTCTTTTTAGTGATTTTAGAAAATATATCCGTTATAAAATATAAAAGTAACCCCCTAAAAGTAACAAACTAAAATTTTATAAAAATAAAAAATAAAGATCTAACCTCTCTCCAACCATCCTAGATTGCAAATATTTTACATAAAAAGTATATATTAATCATATGAGATAACGATCTCACATTATATTAAATAAGAAAGTCAAGCCATCTCAACCATACATCATGACACATTCATGCAATATATATACAATTTCTCTAATACTTCTGATGATATTGTACACATAACATATATCGATACCACTATTATCTTCGATGCTTGGTGTATCTACATACAAGGAGACTATATACATCAACTAAACCAATAAGATTAATCATATGTAAAATACACTGATGTATGTATAGAACTGATAATAATCAATTATGTATTAGTATTGATACTATTATTTCAGTTTGCTGTACTTTTCTATACTCTGTCTATGCATTGAGCGTAGCACACCAAGTACTGATGTGTATCATGTGATTTGTATTTACTGAAGTCTCAAGCCATGCTTGCATGTGCACATTACTACATGAACTCTTGTTATATAATGCGCGGGTGTTGTCGGGCTAATCATCAATATTACATACTTATAAAAATAAGATAGACTATCTATATTAGCATTTATGATATCTCTACTTTAGAAAAAATATTATCAATGCTAGCAGCACCTACAGACAGAATGCTACAGAATGCTACAGAATGCTTGTCATTATTTATGTGCTGTAACATATCTATATTAAAACATACTGTTAATGTGATTGGAAGTACATTTATATTTTCCAGTCTAGCAACAGTGAACCGCATCAAAACACTCTCTTTTGCTCGCATCGTGTCAAATTATTATTTAGCTTTTTAAAAAAATTTAATTAAGACCATAAAATGGAAACCTTGTATCTTTTTATAGCTATAAAAATATTCAATCATCATTGATATATTGATTATAATAGTTTGTTTGATGAAAACTGTATATTTACCAAATATTGTGATGCTACACATAATATATCATTATATATAATAGTGATTTATCACAATATTTAGTTATATCAGAGCGTTGTGATGTGCTATCTTATAAATAAACTCAGTGACCCATTTCATCCGTATTGTGTCTGATGATAAGTTAGAAATAAACCTAATACGTGTTGGTCCGTCTAGAATCCATGATTTGGGTTCTTTTTTGAATAAATCCAAGAATAATTCAAAATCTACTGTATTCTTTTCGTATAACTCTATAAATCCTCCTCGTGCGCTAACTTCTATCTTTTTTATTCCAATTTTTTTCGCTATGATGCGCAATTTAGAAATGTCTAGAAATGTACGAGCGGCGTCCGGCAATAATCCAAAATGATCTATTAACTCTCTCTTAATATTTTCTAATACACTACCATTTTGCGCACTAGCAATACGTTTATAAAATGATAATCTAGTGTTGACATCAGGAATAAAATCACTTGGAAGAAGAGAAGGGATCCTTAGTTCAATATCGGTCTGGTGAGACGTTAGATCTACTAATGATGGTTCATGCCCTACTTTTAAAGCATCAACTGTATGATCTAAAAGCTCCGTATAGAGTGAAAAACCAATATTTTCTATTTGACCGCTTTGTCCTTCCCCTAGTAATTCACCAGCCCCGCGAATCTCAAGATCATGTGTGGCAAGTGCGAGCCCGGCCCCCAGATCCTCGATTGCCGTAATAGCTTCTAAACGCTTATGTGCATTAATAGTCATCGCTTTTGGGTGCGGCGTTAATAACCAAGCATAAGCTTGATGATGGGAGCGTCCTACCCTACCACGCAGTTGATGTAGTTGTGCAAGACCGAATCGATCCGCACGCTCAATGATGATTGTGTTCGCACTAGGTATGTCTATACCGGTTTCAATAATAGTGGTACATACCAATACATTAAAACGCTGATGATAAAAATCATGCATAACTTGTTCTAGCTCTCGTTCATGCATCTGACCGTGACCGAGTGCAATACGCGCTTCAGGTATTAATTCAGAGAGTCGTTTAGTAACTTTTGCAATATTATCAACATCGTTATACAAATAATAGACTTGCCCACCTCGTAAAACCTCACGCAAAATCGCCTCACAAACTATCCGTTCATCATATTGATACACAAACGTTTTTACTGGTAAACGACGAGCTGGAGGGGTCGCAATAATGGACAAATCACGAATACCATGCATCGCCATATTTAAAGTACGCGGGATTGGCGTAGCAGTAAGGGTCAAAATATCAACATCCGTTCGCATCGCTTTGATGCGCTCTTTGTGACGCACGCCAAAACGGTGTTCTTCATCAACAATAAGCAAACCTAGATCATACCATTTCATCTTGTTTTGTAAAAGTTTATGAGTTCCAATTAGTATATCTACCTTTCCTCGTAGTGCATATTCTAATACCTGAGATTGCTCCTTCTCCGTACAGAAACGTGATAGCATCTTGATACAAATAGGCCAATTAGCAAAACGATCACGGAAATTATCATAATGTTGCTGAGCAAGTAGCGTAGTTGGCACTAATACTGCTACTTGTTTATGGTTCATCACTGCTAAAAATGCAGCACGCATAGCGACTTCTGTTTTACCAAAACCAACATCACCACACACTACCCGATCCATAGAGATAGCCTGACACATATCACTCAATACTGCATTAATAGCTTGTTCTTGATCAATAGTAGTTATAAACGGAAAATGCTCACAAAACAATTGATATTGGATTGGATCATGCTTAAAAGCAAAACCAGGCTTTGCCGTACGCTGTGCGTAGATATCTAATAACTCAACCGCTACATCACGTATTTTTTGCATAGCTTTGTGTTTAGAACGAGACCATGCATCCCTTCCTAACTTATGTAATGGAACCTCTGAATTAGAAACCCCCATATACCGACTAATTAAATGTAACGATGATATCGGAACATATAATTTCGTGTCCCCAGCATACACTAACATTAAATATTCTACCAAAATTCCATTGGTTTCTAGTGTCACGAGACCCATGTAGCGCCCAATGCCATGTTCAATATGAACTACTAGTTGACCAGGGTGCAATTCTGAAAAGTGATTAATGAATATATGAGGATTAACCTTATATACAGGACCTCGATCATAACCAACAAAATTTTCACCAAGAAGATTACTTTCACATATCAAAGCACGATTTCTACGCATATCAATAAAACCTACTTCACTAGCACTAATTAGTAAATAGTTTGTATTATCTCGCGCTTGTGCTAGTGAATGAATAATATTTAATTGTAGTGGAAGATGTGCTAATCGTTCTTGTAATACCTCTCTACGTCCTTCACTTTTCACTGAAAAGACCACCTGACCTTTGAAAACATCTAAAAACTGACACAATCCATCAAGAGGTTTTTTAGCATTCGAATACATCATAAAATCCGGTATTGGTGCATACTCTAGATTAGTATTAACGCTATTCTCAACCAATCGTGCAGTGCTTAATTTGATCGATGGCCAGTTATGTAGCTCATGCAATAATTCATCACTGCTCAACCATAAAAGGGTGGGGGACAATAAAGGACGAAGAACATCAGCATGGTTTTTATCATAACGAACATTAATATCATTCCAGAAACGTATAGCGCTTTTTTGTAAATCATCAATCGTCACTATCAATGTATTTGATGGTAAATATCTAAATATTCCAGAAAGTGGTCGTTTAAAAAATAATGGTTGCCAATATTCAATTCCAATCGGTAGGATTCCACTACGCACTTGCTGATATAGATACGAAGATTCACATTGTATCCCAAAATTTTGATTCCATTGCTTTAAAAACAATGTCAGCGTGTCCGGATCAGTTGGAAATTCATTGGCTGGTAGTAAATTTATTTCCGTAACTTCTGTCTCTACATCTTGACTATGCAGACTAAATGAATGCAAACTATTAATAGCATTATTAGAAAAAGAAATACGGTAAGGTTGGTCACTACCCATCGGATACACATATAGAAACGCTCCGCGATGAGAAAAATCGCCATGTTCCGTAATATGATGAACACCACGATAGCCAGAGTTCTTGAGTTGAGTGCATGCTTGATCCTGAGAAATTTTTTGCCCTATTTTTATTCTATGTTTGGAATTTTGTAGAAAGTCAGAAGGACAAACACGCTGCATCAATGTACTAACCGGCAAGATAAGAATACCGCTTCTTAAAATAGGTAATTGGCATAAAATAGATAGACGGGCGGAGATGATTGCTTTGTCTGGAGAAAACCGATCAAATGGTAGCGTCTCCCAACTTGGAAGTTGTATTACTCTTTGATCAGTAAACTGTTTAATTTCCTCATATAAACGCTGTGCATGCTGTATATCTTGTGTGATCAGCATAACTAAACCATGATGACGTTCTATTATTTCGGCGCATTCAATAGCATAGGCGGCACCGGTTAGCTGTCCTATATGGCGTTGATCACCTGCCTTAGATGGTAAATCATAACAAGAAATTTCTAGCATAATTAATTAAGCAATATCTTCGTAAAAGAGATCGTTTACTCCGGTAAAAAACAATTTTATACGTAATAATAAGGCACTACATACGCCTGTTTTACCTATGATAAAATACCCACAAATATGAAATCAAAAATTATTCTACTAACAGAGCAAGATTGTGACAAAAATCTAATATACTAACACTAAATGTACTCCATAATGGACTTAATCACTGCAAGTAGTGGGTGTATGATTTATGTGAATCATCAAGCTTGCGCTGCCCTTTGCAATACTTGTTTATCTAATACCTTGTAATAGCCATCCATATCCACCTTAAAGCGAAAAATTTTAATTATTAAAAAAATTGTTCTATCACTTAGTGATATATCAAATTGCAAATGTTTATTACACTTAAAAATCAGTACCTATATATCTGTAATACATAATCGATGTATTCTTACTAATACTCTATTAGATAACCTATAATATTGCTATCTACATGAAAATAAATACAAAACATGACTCATCTAGATGGATGCATTCTCTACTACATGTCATGGTGCGTATTAATAAAATGCGTAGTGAGAACGGCTTACTAACTACACTATAATATGCATACTTTGAGCATGTATTTTTTGTGTTGAAAGGTAAGAAAGCATATACCATCTAGCATATGCATCAGCATTTATTCTAATACATTACATCTTTACACCAAAATAGTACCTCTATATATCATAAACAATGCATTTATCAATGATAGGAAATTATTGGTATATCACTATGTTCTGTATTGTTGCTTATAGAATCATCAGTACCGCACCTATTTCTCCTTCATATTAGTTATCATGAGATAATGATACATCAATGAGTTTTCTTCAAGAATTAAATTACGCCACTCAGTGTTCAACGCTTGACGTTCTAAAAACAACTTTTCACGATGAGCTGTATATAATCGTGTTTGGTATGCAATAATTACTACTAAAAAAGCAGATATAAGTATAGTCATTAATAGTAATAAAGGCACCTTACTATAGTGTATTAAATCTACAAAAATAATCTGTGGTAAATCATATCGTCTATGTTTCATTATCTAATACGTTCAGCAATACGTAAGACAGCGCTACGTGCACGTGGATTATGAGTGATTTCAGATCTACTAGGTGTGATTTTACATATGGCCTTCAGATGATGCTTTCCTAAGCGCTGGAGTTGTACTTCTGGTATCGGTAAACCATTCGGTATTTGTATCATACCGCTATGCTCTCTTATAAAAGATTTTACTAAGCGATCCTCCAATGAGTGAAAAGTAATAATAGATAACCGACCACCGTCTTTTAAAATTGTTAATGCACCATGAAGTACTTGTTTTATCTCATTTATCTCATTATTAATCACGATACGAATGGCTTGAAAACTACGTGTCGCTGGATGCTTAAATTTATCTTTACACGGTATTGCTGTGTTAATAACATTAGCAAGATCTGTAGTACGTAAAATAAGACGCTTCTGATTACGTTGTATAATAGCGCGCGCGATACGATTTGCAAAACGCTCTTCACCGAAAGTTTTGAGAACAAGAGAGATTTCTTTTTCCTTTGTATTTCCTAACCACATAGCAGCTGATTTGCCGTACGTTGGATCCATGCGCATATCTAATGGTCCGTCGCGCATAAAGGAAAAACCACGTTGTGCATCGTCAATTTGAGGCGAAGAAACACCAAAATCTAAAAGAACGCCATCAATTTTTCTGGTTAAACCACGTGCTTCAACGCAGTTAGCCATAGAGGAAAATAAACCATGAATAATAGTAAAACGAGAATCAATAATTTTAGATGCAGCAATAATGGCTTGTGGATCACAATCCATCGCATATAAATGTCCGCGAATGCCAAGTTTGGTAAGCACTGCACGTGAGTGCCCACCTCTTCCAAAGGTGCCATCTATATAAATACCATTAGGCTGAATATTCAGCCCATTCACAGCCTCATCTACTAACACTGGTATATGTTTAAACATCTCCTTCATCATAATCTCATGCATGTTAATTTTATCTAAATTATAAATATCATAGTATCTATGATTAATATATCTCGTATAGTACGATTAAAAAAATCCACTCTCATTTAGATATACTGTATATCTGTATACCAAATGATCGGGCTTGTGATGTAGATATACTATATCTAGTATATTAGCGTAATAACTAAAAACATAAATTTAAAACTTAACACGAGAATTTCTCTGCAAACATACACTCAGCATATGATCTATTGCTATAATCAGAATCTCATATGCTACACTAACTGTTGTTGTGTCATGCAATTACGTACTGTGAAAGTTAATAACAGTGAGCTTTATCAAATACAATCATGAAAAAGCATATAAGTCATCGACGATGACGATCTTATAGTCTTCTGATATCAAGCGTATATAGCAAGTTAGTAACACTGATTATTCTGTAATATGAAACATTCATGACAGATCTATTTTACGTATTTAACCTCTTGTATCTTTTTATAAATGGTTCCACAAACGAAATATAGTTATCTTCTATATCTGATTTAAAAATACAGTACGATACTTTCATACTCCTTGATGAATATCAGGAGTGTAGATCTAACTAATCTGGGTCTGAATTCTCAATACTTCTAATAAACGCTTCGGTAATACATACCTAATGATCTGTAAAAATAACATTTTTCTAAGAGGCAGACACTGTATATACTCATTTTCAAAAAATTACAAGCATCTAAAATACCAGCCTATCATTATCCAAGAATTTGCCAGTAAATTAGTCACTCAAAATAATAGGTGAAAAAATGCATCTGAATATATCTATCTAGAATATATGTATATTATTCATCTATTTTTAATCTCACATGACATATACTACATCCTCATGTAATCCTTTAAACTGCACCGTTTCTCTTATTTACCATAGAATTAAACATTCTGTAATATATCATATATATGATGATGTATCATATACATATAGTATAGTATTCTATCACTCCAGAGTAGCTCAGTAGTATCTTGTTAAGACTTGAGACAACAAGGGAATAAAAAATAAATTCATACACATGTATATTCCTATCACGCATGTTGAATGCTTGTCTAATACTAACTATAAACATGGTATGCAACTTTAACCAACCATCTGAGTAAAGCAAAAACATTAAGACGAATGATCTTAGCTGATCGTTATACTACATACAAGCGGTGTCCGTTACATACCATCATGGTATGTAACCTGTTCTTACATCGACAATCATGAATACATAAATTTACATAGCAAAATAAATAAAAAAGAGTAATATGCTTTGGTATCTCATAGCATAAAAATAAACTATAATGAAATTATAATATTTCGCCTGACTCTGAATGCCATATGACGAACGACAGAGGACCATGACACTAAGTCAAAGCAGATTCTATTTAATAAAAAATTAGCATATTCGATCATATCATCTTATAGAGCAAAAACTAGATGATGATGCATTTTAATTACATTCCGCTCTTGTAGTGAATGACCCTCTAATAAATTAACGTCACCGAAAATTCTAGATATGAATACAAAGTATAATAAATAAAACGTGCAAGCAAATATACAATTATACTACAGAATGATAGATTCTATTCTTATACAGTGCATATACCACACCTCAACTTAGTCATACTATAAGTGAGGACAAGTGCAATCAAAAATACGGACTTACAAATACACACACATTATATGTGATTTTATTTAAACTCAGCGTGATCTTAAGTATTGTTTACCGGAAAAACTCATGAAAGTTACAGTATTTGGTATTGGTTATGTGGGTTTGGTGCAGTCTGCGGTATTAGCTGCAGTAGGGCATAATGTCCTCTGTATTGATATTGACGACACCAAAATCCAAAAATTAAAAAAAGGCTCTATGCCTATTTTCGAAACTGATTTACAACCATTGATTACGCAGAACTATCAATCAGGACGTTTACAGTTTTCTTCTCATCCAGAAGAAGGTGTACAGCACGGATTAATACAATTTATTACTGTTGGCACACCAGTAGAGGAAGATGGTTCTGTAGATCTAAAAAATGTGATTGCTGTGTCACGCACTATTGCTGAACATATGCAAGATAGAAAAATAGTGCTCAATAAATCTACTGTTCCTGTTGGCACAACTGAATATATACGTCAGTTAATCACAGCTACACTACAAGATCGTGGTGTAAATTTTCTATGTGAGGTAGTATCTAACCCAGAATTTCTTACAGAAGGCACGGCTGTGAATGATTGTATGAATCCGGATCGTATTATTATTGGTACTGATAATGCGAATATTATCAATCTTCTCTGTGAATTATACCAACCATTTAACCACCATCATAATCGCATGCTCTTCATGGATATCCGTAGCGCTGAACTCACAAAATATACTGCAAACTGCATGTTAGCCACTAAGATTAGCTTTATGAATGAAATCTCTAATTTAGCAGAACGCCTTGGTGCGGATATTGACAGAGTGCGTCAAGGTATTGGTGCTGATTCACGTATTGGTCACTCATTTATTTATCCAGGCTGTGGTTATGGAGGGTCCTGTTTGCCCAAAGATATGAAAGCCTTAATCCGTACCTCTCAGGATATAGGGTACCATCCAGGGATCCTGAAGGCAGTAGTCAACGTAAACTCTATCCAAAAATACAAATTATCAACTATTGTAAAACATCACTTTAAAGATAACTTACAAGGTAAAATTTTTGCCTTATGGGGGCTATCATTTAAACCAAACACAAACGATATGCGTGAAGCTTCAAGCAGAGTATTAATGGAAGAATTGTGGAAAGAAGGTGCTGTAATACAAGCATTCGATCCTGCAGCATTTCATGAAATACAACGCATTTACGGTCTACGTGATGACCTTAAAATCATGGAAAACAAAGAACTGGCACTGCAAAATGCAGACGGTCTCATTATATGCACAGAATGGCAACATTTCCACTCTCCTGATTTTGCTTTTATAAAACAAACACTTAAAAACCCTGTGATTTTTGATGGTCGTAATATTTATGATCCAGATAAACTTAAAGAATACGGGTTTATTTATTATGCTATTGGTCGTGGAGAATCCGTTCGAAAAAAATATGATTAGATAACACTTTATTCACAAGTACTAGCAAGGAAAAAATTAAAATTTAACCCCGTGAGACAGCATCTTGCAACATAAAGTTTTTCTATTTTATTGCTGTATAGACCTGTTGTTATCATCCACAACAGCATGCGCTTGGCCACAGTTATTACCTGGACTATCCTTTAATAATGATCAATGCATCGTAATCACTTAGACCGTTTAAAACATAAATAAAAAATATAACAGATCATTTTGACTACACTCTCATGCATGAGGTACCACTATAAAGTGTATTGGGATAAAATTAATAAAAATTGATCTTCCACATCATTGATGTGATGAATAGATTTGTGCTTTCGTTTTCAATATATATCTTATATTTTCTTTTCAGCGAACATATTGTACTAACAAATATATATATCTGATCTCCATGCATCTACTAATTTACAGCGCAAAAGACTTATTTTTTCTATTGCATGTTATCCAAGATGATTTTTTGTTGCCGGTTTATTGTGTCAACCTTTACAAGACATCTCTATCAAGCTATCGCTCTATGATTAGCATGAATCATTGTAATAAGGTATGATGAAAGAATTTAAGCAGTGCCTCCCACTATTAGTTTATCTACTTTAACAGTAGGCTGACCAACACTAACTGCGATGCTTTGCCCCTCCTTGCCGCACACAGACATACCTGTATCTAGTGCAAGGTCATTCCCAACCATTGAAATATTCTGCATTGTCTCAATACCAGACCCAATCAAAGTAGCACCCTTTACAGGTTGAGTCACCTTACCATTTTTAATTAAATAAGCTTCTGAAGTAGAAAATGAAAACGCACCAGATGTAATATCCACTTGACCACTACTTAATGTGGGTACATATAACCCATAATCAATACTGTCAATCATTTCTGTAGGAGTTGACTGTCCGGATAATATATGTGTATTAGTCATTCTTGGTATGGGTAAATACGCATATGATTCACGGCGAGCATTACCAGTCGACACAACACCCATCAGACGTGCATTCATTTTATCATGCATATACCCTTTTAAAATACCTTTTTCAATTAATATATTGCACTGGCTTGGTACACCCTCATCATCCATTGATAGCGACCCACGTGCTCCATCAAGAGTACCGTTATCTACTACTGTACATAGCTCAGATGCCACTTTCTGACCTATCTTTCCGCTAAACAAAGAGGTGCCACGACGATTAAAATCACCCTCTAATCCATGACCAACTGCTTCATGCAAGAGAATACCCGGGCATCCTGCTCCTAAAACAATAGGAAAGGAACCTGCTGGAGCTGATACAGCATACAAATTTACTAACGCCATACGCACTGCATTGCGAGCCCATGATATCGCTCGTACTTCACCATCGACTTGATCTAAAAAAAACTCATAACCACAACGACCACCACCACCATATATACCCTTTTCAAATCTGCCATGATCCTCTATTTGTACGCTCATAGACAATAAAACAAGAGGACGAATATCAGCTGCTAGCGTACCATCAGTTGCTGCGACTAATATTTGCTCATATGTACCTGTTAAACTGACTATTACCTCTTGTACGCGCTTATCTACTTTGCGCGCTGCAGTGTCAATCTGGTGCAGTAAAGTAATTTTGTCTTCCTGTGCAAAGCTAGTTAATGGGTCCTGTGTGCTATAACGAGGACGATATTTCTCTTTTTTAAAAACGCTACACTTTTTGTTATCGGATTCCGATATAATATTACGCGCAGCTAGTGCACTCTGACGCAAAGCCTGTAAGGTAATTTCATTAGCATAGGCAAAACCAGTTTTTTCACCACTAACAGCTCGCACTCCCACACCATTCTCGATGGCATATGAAACATTTTTAATAATCTTATTCTCCAGCACCCATGATTCATTGTAAATATATTGGAAATACAGATCACCGTAAGTTAACTTTCGTTCGGATAGACAACCTAAAATAGAAGTGAGATCTGCCTGACTCAAGTTATTTGCAGCAAGTAATTGCTCACTTACGAAGTTTATGCTCATGTATACTCTCTTAAAAATAGATAGGTTGTGGGATATTTTATATAGCCATGAGTCATACTACGATGGGCATGACAATAGTATAATTTCTGTCAAGATAATTTTTAAATAGATAACAAAACAATATTCAGTCTGCTATCAGCTGTATTAATACACTGTACACTACTCTACAAGTGTTATATTGTTTACGACACTATCACATGACTCTCTATATTCATAACGCCAAAAGAGATGCATGATATTCCACAGACGCCAATTTTCGCAATCAATGATCTTATTTTACACTGGATCATGCTATAACAGCATGAATATATAAACAGATATGCGTTCAAAAAATAAATAGATAGTAGTATATAAGAATGATTCGTTTACGGTGAATAAATAGCAGTGGCACCATAACTCATTAAACGCTGAAAACGACGATCTAGCAATTCTGCCTTGCTCAGTAACTCTAAATCAGCTAAATCAGTTAAAAGTTGATTCTTTAATGTCTCGCTAGTGACTAGTGGATCACGATGCGCTCCGCCAGGAGGTTCTGGAATCACAGAATCAATTAAGTTTAGCTCTTTTAAACGAGGTGCAATAATAGCCATTGCTTCAGCCGCTATAGATGCTTTCTCTGTACTCCTCCATAGAATAGAGGCACAGCCTTCAGGGGAGATAACTGCATATATGCTATATTGTAACATATTCACTTTATCACCAACACCAATAGCTAATGCGCCTCCAGATCCACCTTCACCAATCACTGTACAGATGACCGGCACTCTTAATCTAGACATCTCACGCAGATTATGAGCAATAGCTTCTGCTTGTCCACGTTCCTCAGCACCAACACCGGGATACGCACCTGGTGTATCAATAAATGTAATAATCGGTATATTAAAACGTTGGGCTAATTCCATCAGACGTAATGCCTTACGATACCCCTCTGGCGCTGGCATACCAAAATTACGACGAATTTTTTCTTTTGTTTCACGCCCTTTCTGATGTCCAATAATCATTACAGGACGTCCGGCGAGACGTGCAAGACCGCCTACAATCGCTTTATCATTTGAATATACACGATCACCTGCTAGCTCATCAAAATCAGTGAAGATAGTATGAATATAGTCTAGAGTATGGGGACGCAAAGGATGTCGAGCTAACTGCGTAATCTGCCACGCACCTAAATTAGAAAAAATCTTGCGTGTCATATCCACACGTTTATCACATAAACGCTGAATTTCTTCATCTAAATTCATGTGTGCATGCACATCTTGACGACTTACTGCTTTTAGGGAGTTAATTTTTTCTTCTATCTCTATTAAAGGCTGCTCAAAATCCAGATAATACAAACTCATAATAATCCTATTTTAATCAAATTCTAATATTACTTTTTCTGATCCTATCAATAATCTTAAATCATTTAATAAAGCATCGTTGCATGTAATTGTCCAAGTTACATCTACACCTAATTTTAGCTTAGTCTTCTCAGCCTTGTAATATACATTAACAGGCACGCCTTCTTCTTTTCGATATGGTGCAAGTAAGCTATATATCTGCTCTATGATCTGTTTATCTATTTGTTCATCCGTAAGGTACAGCGTTAGACTATGTACATATCTTTTGCGAGCTGCATCAAGATCCATCAAATCACGAGCTATAATTTTCATACCTCCACTAAAATGATCTAAGCTGATCTCTCCACGCACAACAAGGATACGGTCTTTTTCTAAAAAATGTTTGCATTTATCCAAAATATCGGTGAACACCTTGACTTCCACGCGCCCTGAGCGATCATCGAGTGTACATAGACCTATACGATGACCGCTTTTAGTTTCTATGACTCTAGAAGATACAACCAACCCTGCAATAGTGGTATGTTCCCCTTTCTTGGTAGGATGGATATCCTTCAAATTCTGCTTACTAACATAATGCTGCAGCTCTTTAAGATATGGATCAATGGGGTGACCGGTTAAGTAAAGCCCTAAAGTTTCTCGTTCACCATCTAATCGGATGTTTTCTGGCCACGGCTGTACATCTAAGCATTTCTGTTGTACTCTATCATTATGACCTAATAGCACCCCAAATATATCTTGCTGGCCTATCTCTGATACCTGAATGTGTTGGTTAGCCGCTTTTAAAGCATCCGGTAAAAGCATTGTCAAAGCAGAACGATGTTGCCCGAAACAATCTAAAGCACCAGACATAATTAATTTCTTTAAGACTCGATAAGTTACTTTTTTGGTATTGATACGAACGCAAAATTGAAACATCTCATCAAAACAACCACCTTTATTACGTGCTTGTATAATATCTGCAATTGGACCAGCACCAATTCCTTTAATCGCACCAAGACCATAAACAATTTCACCTTGATCATTAACATGAAAATTATATAAACTAATATTAATATGCGGTGGTAAAACCTTTAGACCCATTCTCCAACACTCATTGATTAAAATAACGACTTTCTCTGTATTATCCATATCCGTATTCATTACCGCTGCCATAAATTCAGCTGGATAGTGTGACTTTAACCATAGGGTCTGATAAGAGAGAAGCGCATAAGCAACAGAGTGTGATTTGTTGAAACCATATCCAGCAAATTTCTCTACTAAATCAAAAATTTTTACTGCTAACGTACCATCTATGCCATTCTCTCTTGCTCCAGCTTCAAATATTCTTCGTTGCTTAGCCATTTCGATTGGATTTTTTTTTCCCATAGCACGACGCAACATGTCTGCAGCACCTAGGCTATATCCAGATAATACTTGAGCAATCTGCATAACTTGCTCTTGGTATAAAATAATGCCATAAGTTGATTCAAGTACTGGTTTCAGTAATTTATGCTGCCATTGTATATCCGGATAAGATATTTTTTCTCGTCCATGCTTACGATTAATAAAATTATCTACCATTCCAGATTGTAGTGGTCCAGGACGAAACAAAGCAACTAGCGCAATTATATCTTCGAAACAATCAGGTTTTAGTCTTTTCATCAAATCTTTCATACCACGTGATTCCAGCTGAAAGACTGCAGTTGTTTCCGCACGCCGTAACATACCAAAACTTTTTTTATCTTTTAGAGATATGGAAGCCAGAGTAATCAATGTCTGTAATTTTTTTTTCCGACGTGTGTTAACCATATCTAACGCCAAATCAATAGTAGTCAAAGTGCGTAAACCAAGCAAATCAAACTTGACTAAACCGGTGTATTCCACATCATGTTTATCAAACTGTGTAACTGGATGATTACCATTTTCGTCACAATACAACGGTGAAAAATCAGTAATCTTTGTTGGTGCAATAACTACACCTCCAGCATGCTTACTAGCATTACGCGTCACACCCTCTAATTTTCTTGCCATCTCAACAAGAGTTTTAACCTCTTCATCGGTATTATATAATTCTGTGAAACGAGAAGAACACTGCAATGCTTTTTCTAATGTCATGCCAGGGTCTGGTGGAACGGTTTTAGATATACGATCAACAAAACTATAGGGATGGCCTAAAACACGTCCTACATCACGAATGACTGCTTTAGCTGTCATGGTCCCAAAAGTAATAATCTGTGAAACAGCTTGACGACCATACATTTCTGCCACATGCTCAATTACTAGATCTCGTTTATTCATACAGAAATCGATATCAAAATCTGGCATAGATATACGTTCTGGATTCAAAAAACGTTCAAAGATTAAATTAAACGCTAGTGGGTCAATATCGGTAATATTTAATGCATATGCTACTAAAGAGCCGGCGCCAGAACCACGTCCTGGCCCAACTAACACAGAATGTTCTTTAGACCATTGAATAAATTCCATTACAATTAAAAAATAACCCGGAAAACCCATCTGATTAATCACATGTAATTCAACCTCAAGTCTTTTATCATAATCAATACGCCGCAAAGCGCGAACTGTAGGGTTTGGAAATAAAGATACTAGACGTGCTTCTAAGCCTTGTTTGGACTTATCAATAAGAAAGTCTTCTGTAGAAACTGCACCAGTCGGAAACTTTGGCAAAAAATATGAACCAAGCTGGATAGTGGTATTGCAACGACAAGCGATTTCTATGCTATTTTCTAATGCCTCTGGAATATCAGAAAATAGATCACACATTTCCTCCTCAGTGCGAAAATACTGTTGCGCAGTATAAAATCGAGGACGGCGGGTGTCATCAAGGGTATGTCCGGTATGAATTGCTACACGAATCTCGTGAGTCTCAAAATCTGACTCAGCGATAAAACAGACTTCATTGGTAGCTACAACAGGTAGCTCCTGTGCTATAGCTAATGCTACTGCTTGATGCAAGTATATCTCTTCGTCTCGTCGCCCCGTACGAGTTAATTCAATGTAGTAACGCTGCGGGAAATACTTGTTATAAAATTTTATAAATGCTTGTACTGTGTTTTGGTTGCCACGTAATAACGCTTTACCTATATCGCCTTGATACCCGCCAGAAAGCAAAAGCAATCCTTCTTGATGCTCCACTAACCAGTGACGTTCTATGGTTGGACCAGACCCACCATAACCCCTTAGATAAGACTTAGAAATCAATACAATCAAATTTTGGTAGCCCTGATTATTCATCGCTAGGGCAGTGATGTGAACCAGTTCTTTACCTATCTCTCTACAGTGCATCCTTAAATCAACGCCAATGATTGGTTTAAGACCTTTTTCATGTGCAGCATTATAAAACTTAATTAAACCAAAAAGATTGTGATAATCTGTAAGACCAAGAGCTGGCATCCCCATATCAGCTGCATGATATACCAGTGATTCTATCTTTGATAACCCATCTATCATAGAATAGTCACTATGAACACGTAAATGAATAAAACGAGGTGCCGGCATCTTAAGTCCTATGTAAATATAATATTATGGCAGAGGTGACTTTGATACTGAAACAATTATGAGAGTATAAATATAAAATAAGGTTGTCGCATATTAAAGACAATGACAATCATGCGCACAGAATCTAGCATTCTGCCATTCTAGTGCACATGATTTACATGATATAATGATCTAGTCAGCTACCAAGAACACCATATGAGCTTGAGATATGTAAAATATTTCTGTAACACAGGAGTATAATAGCAGACATAAAATGATTATTATCTCACCATCACTTTCTTAGATGAAATTCATACCATAAGAGTCTGAAACCAGACCATTCTATACAACTAGATATTCACGATTAAATTGTTCTTAACAAAATATTGTATAAAGATGTCATCCTGCTTGTAAATTAAATAAAAAAATCTTTATTTTAATATAAAAAAAATTAAAAATAATAAGTGCTATCTATTTTATTGTTTCTACATGAACAGAATAGACCAATCATTGAAGTGTTATAAGAATAATTACATCAGATACTGTAAAAGCATATAGATAATTTAAAAACAGCATGACACTATGTCACATTACAAAAATTATAAAACTAAACGCTATCTTACACGCGTGGCATATTGTAATAATGGTATGCAATTAAACATGCGATAATCATTATGCATTAAATATATTATGTACATAGCTCTAGCACTGCCTCTGCCGCTTGTTCATTAGCATTACAACGAATGGTCTGATGTAAATCTAGAAAAATATCTAATAAAGCAGAAGCAGATTGTTCTTTATTTAAAAATGGCTCCAATGCCATTGCTAATTTTGAGGGATGACATTTTTCTTGTAAGAACTCTGGCACTACAGAATAGCCTGCTAATATGTTAGGTAAAGATATATAATCGGTTTTGACTAATCTCTGCGCGATCCAAAAGGTAATAGCTGTCATACGATAAGCCACTACCATAGGACATTTTGCCAACATACACTCTAATGTAGCTGTTCCCGATACCAGTAAAGCAGCATCACTAGCTTGCATTGCTTGACACGAGTGCCCGTCTAAATAACGCATAGGTAAGTCTGGAGACACTAGAGCTTTAATGGATTCAAATTGCGCTCGAATTTGCACACTTACAAACGGTACAATAATCTCTAAATGTGGATATTTTTCCCGTAAAATCAGTACGGTTTTTAAAAAATCTTCACTTAACATCTGCACTTCCATACTACGACTACCCGGTAAGACAGCTAAACATAAAGCTTGCGGTTTAATCCCTAATTTTTGACGTGCAGACAACTTATCCGGTATTAATGATATCGCATCGGCTAAAGTATGCCCGATGAACCGACAAGAGACATTACAACGATCATAAAAATCTTTTTCAAATGGAAAGAGCACTAACATCAGATCAGTGCAACGGGCAATTTTAAAGATACGGCGCTTCCGCCATGCCCACAATGATGGACTAACATAATGAATGGTATGAATGCCATAGCGCTTTAGACACTGTTCTAACATTAGATTAAAATCAGGAGCATCAATACCAATAAATACATCTGGGTTTAAAAGTATTAAACGACGTGCAAGAGAGCGACGCACATATAAGAGTCGTCTTAAACACTTTAGTACCTCCACTATTCCCATCACAGATAGCTCTTCCATATCATACCATGCTATGCATCCTTCTCGCTTCATCAGCGGTCCAGCAATTCCAACAAAATGCGTATTAGGGTATATTTTTTTCAACGCGCGAATCAGACCAGCTCCAAGTATATCACCGGAGCGCTCTCCTGCAACGAGCGCAATAGTTAAAGAAGAAGAACGAGACATAGATTAACGAATCAGACCCCTGGTTGAACGGGCAAAAAAATCATAAAATGGTTGAACCTCTGGATGATCATTAGCAATGCTAGCTATCTCCGGTTTAATCTGATCAAGTGTTTTTCCACTACGATATAGCATCTTATAAGAAGATCGAATCGCATTCAAGGCTTCCTTGCTAAATCCATGTCGTTGTAATCCGACTAGATTAATTCCAAAAGGTTTGGCATGATTACCTTGTGCTATAATATAAGGCGGTACATCCTGAGTAACTCCAGAACATCCGCCTACCATAACATAAGAACCAATAATGCAGAATTGATGTACAGCTGTCATCCCTCCAATAATCGCAAAATCATCTACACACACATGTCCAGCTAATGTTACGTTATTAGACAAAACACAATGACTGCCCACCACACAATCGTGAGCAATATGCGCATTTACCATTAGTAAATTATCATCACCAATTCTGGTAATTCCAGCAGCTTGTATAGTCCCACGATGAATCGTGACACTTTCACGGATATGGTTGCGATCACCAATCTCTACGCGTGTAGGTTCACTAGCATACTTCCGATCTTGATTCACATCCCCAACGGAAGAAAATGGCCAAAGAATATTATTCTTTCCAATTGAAGTATGACCATTAACTATAACATGTGATTTAAGAACCGTGCCTGCCCCAATGCTAACGTTAGCGCCAATGACACAAAAGGGACTAATCCGAACGCCAGCGCCAATTACAGCGCCTTCTTCAACAATTGAACTAGGGTGAATAACGGCGGTAGTATCAATCACAAGTTAAACCTCCCGGCTGCGGGCACACAGCATTGTTGCTTCACAGACAATTTTACCATCAACGGTAGCACCACCTTTAAAGCGTGTTAATCCACGACGGGTTTTTTCAAAATGTACTTCCATGATCATTTGATCACCCGGTACTACTGGCCGCTTAAAACGCGCTTCATCAATACCTGCAAAATAATAAAGTTCACCTGGTTCTAATTTACCAACACTTTTAAACGCAAGAATGCCAGTAGCTTGAGCCATGGCTTCTAAAATCAACACCCCTGGGAAAATGAGCTTTTCAGGAAAATGACCTTGAAAAAATGGTTCATTCGCTGACACGTTTTTTACCGCTCTTAAATATTTATTTTCTTCAAATGCAATCACTCTATCGACTAAAAGAAATGGATAACGATGTGGTAAAAGTTCAATAATCTCTTCAATTTTTAGAGTATGAGTGTTAGTAGTCAAAATACTCTTCCTGTCCTAAAAGCTAACGGCCTGCGTAATACGACCCATAACAATCTCTATTCTGGTCTGTTCTAATTGGTACATGTTGTATCAAATCAATCCAAGATAAATTTGAAGTTTTATTATTTATTTTTTCAGAGTGGCAACTTCAACTTCAATATTTCTTAAGCGTGTTCTCATATTGTCAATATTCATTACTAAAGCAGCAGTTTTACGCCAGACTTTATTAGGTTGGAGGGGGATGCCAGATGAATATATACCAGGTTCAGTAATAGACTGTATGACCATGCTCATCCCCGTGACAATGACTTTATCACAAATCTCTATATGGCCATTTATTACACTTGCACCACCAATCATACAATCACGACCAATTTTTAAACTTCCAGCCATAATTACACCACCTGCTATTGCAGTATTGTTCCCAATTACTACATTATGTGCAATTTGGCATTGGTTATCTATAACAACATCATTACCAATTTGAGTATTATCCAGCGAACCACGATCAATAGTCGTACAGGCACCAATTTCCACATGATTGCCAATGATGACCGTGCCTAAATGAGGGATCTTAACCCAATGATTGGAAGCATTAGCATAACCAAATCCATCGCTACCAATAACTGTCCCAGATTGAATCAGACAATTACGACCAATTTCTACTTCATGATAAATAGACACATTCGCCCATAGACGACTACCTGCACCAATGTGAGCGTGCTTTCCAATAAAACAACCTGCGCCAATTACTACCTGATCGCCTAATACAACATCCGATTCAATAACTGCATTAGCACCAATAGCTACATTTTTACCAATACCAACTGTATTGTTGATTACTGCGCTAGGCGAAATAGCTGTAGCTGGCTGTGGCGTAGTATCTAGTAGTTGTGCTATACGAGCATATATGAGATAAGGGTTGCTCACCACCAATGCAGGGCCATGATAAGACCCCAGATCAGATGCGGTTAAAACCACAGCTGAAGCTTGACAAACCGCAAGATTCTTACGGTGTCTTCTATTTGAAAGAAAGGTTATTTGACCTTTTTTTGCGGATTGTATCGATGCAATACCGGAGATACAAACATCTCCGTCGCCATATAATTCCGCATCCAACTGCTGGGCTAAATCAGCTAGTCGAATTGAAGGCATAATTTATTTAACCTGTTTCAAAACGTCAGCAGTGATGTCTTTGGATGGCGTACAATAAGCAACTGCACTTTGATCAATAACTAAATCGTAGCCTTGGAGGTTGGCTACTTTTTGGACAGCATTTTGAATTTTATGCAAAATTTTATTACGCTCTTCTATTTGACGCCGACGATTATCTTGCTCAAAGACGCGAGCTTTAGTATTAAACTCTTCACGCTGTTTTAAAACATCTTTTTCAACACGAAGTTGTTCGCTTTCCTTCATGGTTAACCTATCACGCTGCAAGTTTTGGATTTGCATTTGTAGATCGCGCTCCATGTTTTGTAAAGTGCTGGTACGAGCTCGAAATTCATTTTCTAACTTTTGTGTAACTGTGACAAACTCTGGTAATTGTTGGAAGATATCAACAACATTTACGACTGCAATTTTATTAGAGGCTTGAGCAGGTACAGAAACAATTAATGCACAGCCTAGAGTTATAGCATATAATACCTTCTTCACTATCCAGCTCCTTTACGCTTTGTAACTAGCAACGTAATTACACGGATACTCGTCTATGCATGTATCTCATGTTATACATGGTTTGGTTCTGTTCATCTAGAACCTATCTTATCATTTAACCTTATACTTAATAACCTATTACCAAGTCTTCCCTATATAAAACTGGAACGGTTCTGACTTATCACCCTCACTAGGGTGAAAAGGTTGTGCGTAAGAAAATATTAGAGGTCCAATTGGTGACATCCATTGTAATGCTACTCCTGCGGATATACGAATTTTCTTATGTTGACTATAATCTGGAATATGCGCTGACCTCATGTCTTGAGTATGCTTCCAATGTGTATCCCATAGCATACCTGTATCGATAAAAAAGGAAGTACGCATTAAATGTGCGTATGTATCACTTAAAAATGGTGTTGGTGTAATCAACTCCGCACTCATGATGGCGATAGCATTCCCGCCTATGGCATCAGTAGATTGACAAATGCTATAAGGATGACGACTAGAACACTTCAGCGATCCATTTTTGTAATAGACAGCTTTTGGACCAAGAGTATTTGATCGCCACCCACGCACTGTACTTAAACCACCAGCATAGAAATTTTCATAGAACGGTAATTCTTTGCTGCCCAAACCATCTCCGTAACCAAAACGACCGCGACCTAGTAAAATCCATGTACATTTTGAATTCAGGGGTACATATTGTTTTGCATTAATCATCACTCTATAAAAATTATTTTTTACACCAGGGACGGTGATTTTTCCGCTAATATTAGCGGAATTACCCATAGTAGGGAAAAATCCATGATCTAATGTATTATATGTCCATCCATAGTTCAAGGTGACGTCATCTGTGGAAAATTCTTCATTAGGAGAGAAGGACGGGTGAGCTCCATAAGAGTGCAGGTATCTCCACATAGATACTTGTGGCTTCATATTAGAAAGACGATGATGTACATATCCTACACCAATATTTAGCGTGTTCGCTTCATTTAATGGAAACCCCACAGCACTGTCTAATCCATAATTCTTATTAGCATAATCTGCAAGATCGGAGTTATTAGCCTTAAAATCATTATAAATTAACCTGCCACCAAGACTAACACCAAATATTGTAAAATAAGGATCTGTCAGTGAAAGTTCCGCATAAGTCATTAAATCATTTTTTATGCTGTTAATTCCAAGGGAATTTCCAGTTCCTAACCAATTTTCCTGAGTTAGACCAACCTGAAAATTGACACCATTTTCTGTACCATACCCAAGACCTAAATTCATTGTTCCAGTATTACGCTCTTGCACTGTATAGATCAAATCTACTTGATCTATAGAACCAGGAACTCTTTGTACATGTGCATTCACTGTATTAAAATACCCAAGACGAGATAAACGCTCTTTACCTTGTTCAACTAAATCCCCTGTCACCCATGTTCCTTCAACTTGTCGTATCTCACGACGAAGCACAACATCTTTAGAGATGTGATTTCCTTCAAAACGTATTTGATGTACGTAATATCGGTGACCTGAATTAATATTCAATCTTAATTGCACTTTTTTAGCAGTATCATCAAAAATTAACTTATGCTGAATCTGTGGATAGATATATCCTTGTTGTCCTAATGTTTTTTTAATTACATCCTCAATGCGCAGGTGTTGTGCTCGATTATATAAAGCATTACGCTGTAGCACTATGTTCTGATCCATCTCTTTTGATTGTATCTGTACATTACTATGAATTGAAATATCCGACACTTTGTACTGAGATCCCTCGGTGATATTAATAGTAATGTATATCCCCTTTTTGTCTGGTGTTAAGCTGACTTGAGTCGAATCAAGATTAAAACGTGCGTAACCACGGTCTAGGTAGAAATTCTTTAAAACTTCTAAATCTGCATTGAATTTTTGTGTATGATACTGATCATGACGCAATATTTTCCACCAAAAATCTGCATTATGATCACGTAATTGTAGCAGGGACGTCAGATGGTGCAAACTAAATGCTTGATTTCCTACAATGTTAATCTGTTGGATATATGTAGACATACCCTCTTTAAAAATAAACTTTAAATCAACGAGGTTGCCTGGCAATGGGGTAAAAACAACTTTTACACTTGTGTGATAATGACCGATATTTTCATAAAAATCTCCTAATCCTTGCTCAATAAGTCTAATGGTAGCACGATCGAGTATACTACCGACAGCCACACCATAAGAAGACAAATGCTGTTTCAACACTTCTTCTTGCATTATTTTATTTCCGGTAAAAGTAATACTAGAAATGATTGGGCGCTCTTTTAGTCGCACAAGTAATGTACTACCATCACGAATAAGATGCACATCATCAAAATTTCCGGTTGCAAATAACGCAGAGATGATCTTTTTAGTATCCTCATTAGACACTATTCCTGAGGTTCGCACCGGAATACTGCGCAATGCAGATGCAACAGATACTCGTTGCAATCCATCAAAATAAATATTATTTACTACGAAGCTATCTGCACCATATACAGTAGCGCTGCTAAAAAGCAGAGATGCTATGAGAAAATTTTTCATCGCTATCCTTATGATACATGTAGCTAGGCTTTATTCGCAAATCCTGCCATTATCAGAAATGCGAAAGATCATTAAAAAATGCTAGTCCTGTTAACAACATTAAAATAATTAAACTGACACCATAGCTAAGCTGATACATTATTTCAGATACAGGTCTTCCTGTCATTTTTTCTATTAACAAAAACATAAGATGCCCGCCATCTAAGACTGGCAATGGCAAGAGATTCATCATGCCAAGATTCACACTAATCAGCGCAAGAAACATCATGTAGTAGACAAACCCATATTCTGCTGACTTGCCAGCACCCCTTGCAATAGCAATAGGTCCAGAAATATCATGGAGTGTTATATTACCAATAATCATAGTTTGTAACATACTGGTCGTAAGATCTATTATCTTCCATGTTTGTATGCTCGCCTTACTAAAAGCATCGGTTATGCCATATTGACGCAAAATTTTATATTCACTAGGTAATGATATAACACGTGGTACTATACCAGCAAACCCTTGAGTGTTATAGTTTGGATCAACCCCTGGTGTCAGTATGCATGTCATCTTTTTACCTTTCCGTTCTATTTCTAACGGAATGTTTATTCCTAGATTATTACGCACCACCGTATCAAAACTATACCAATCTTTTAGAACTTGACCGCGAGCTGTAATAATTATATCACCAACCTGCAAACCTGCTTGACTACCTGCAGAATTCTTCTGTATTGCATCTAACACTAATGGACCCGATGGTAACAGTGGTTGGATCCCTAAAGATAATATCGGATTAAGCTGATGTGCCTTGCAGTGCTTCTGCTTGATGTGAATAATTTTTTCACTTGTCTCAGTACCATTAAAGGGGGCAACTGTTATATGCATTATTGGATCGCAGGTTTTTCCTGACAGAACTGTGTATACAGAATCCCAATCAGGTGTCTTTACACCATTAATAGATCTTAGTTCCATACCGGGAGATATTCTCGCCTCTGCTGCGGGAGACTCTTCTATAATACTCCCAACAACCGGACGAATCCCTGGCATACCGGTCATAAAAACAATCCAGTAAGCAAATAGAGCAAACATAAAATTAGCAAACGACCCGGCAATAATAATTATAGCACGCTGCCAACTGTTTTTATTATTAAAAGCTTGATAAGATCTCGCGTCAGACACAGCATTTACACGATCATCCAGCATTTTAACATACCCGCCAATAGGAATTAACGCGAGCACATATTCAGTACCCTTCTTATCTATACGACTCCACAATACCTTACCAAAACCAATTGAAAATTTTTCTACTTTCACCCCACATAAACGTGCTGCCAAAAAATGCCCAAATTCATGTATAGAAATTAAAATGACCAACGCCACAATAAAAAATAATAAACTCCAGAGAAAGCTGAGCATGATATTTTCCTAGAAAACTCCGCAAATCAACCATTGTAAGCTAGCAAAAACTGGAGCGGCAGCAGCCAAACTATCGATGCGATCTAATATACCTCCGTGTCCAGGAAGTATCTTACCGCTATCCTTCACAGCGGCTTCACGTTTAAACATGCTTTCACTTAAATCGCCAAGAACAGATGCTAAGACCACAATAAGAGAATAAAATAATAGAGGCATACATGGTATACTTGTTAAGGATAGCGCACTAAACAAATAAACCATCGAACATGATACAAACAAACCACCTATCAAACCCTCCCAAGTTTTTCCTGATGAAAGCTGTGGTGCAAGTTTATAATTTCCAAATAATTTACCAAACACATAAGCACCAGAATCTGCCCCCCACACTAGCATTAAAAAATAAAAAAGCTGCCATACACCAGTATTATGGTCTATTACGTAATTATACTGCCGGATAGAAAGCATACCATAAAAAAATGAAAAGATAGTGAAAAAACCAAATAAAACACGTAATATACATGAGTTACGCCATACAATAGCTGACTTCGGATAATAATATACTAACGGTATTACTATAATCCACCAACAGAGTGCGATCCATAGAAATTTAGAAAAATGTAAAGAATGCCTACCATCCTGCATGTTATATAATAAATCTAGCATACATCCTAATAAAACCATTCCACATGATATTGTGAATATAATCCTACGAAGGTAAGAAGATAATCTGGCTAACGAACTCCATTCCCATGCAGCTAACACACTGATCGCTAAAATAGCAATAGAAAATTCTATCATAGAAAGAGAGAAGAGCGCTATAATGATCACTGGTATTAATATTAACGCAGTGATTAGGCGTAACTTAAACAAAATATCTCCTAGATTACTAAAGTCGCTATCACTTAAATAGTCATACTACCAAATCGGCGTTCTCGTTTTAAAAATGCATTGATCGCACCCTCAAAAACAAACTCATCAAAATCAGGCCATAGGATCTCCGTAAACCACAACTCTGCATAAGCTACTTGCCATAGTAAAAAATTGCTAATACGACACTCCCCCCCCGTCCTAATCAGGAGATCAACAGGAACAATTTGATTTAAACACAAATGCGCGCTTAATGTTTTTTCTTCAATTTGATCTGGATGTAATTTCCCATCCTGCACTTGCGCGGCTAATATTCGTACGCCACGGATAATGTCCCAACGCCCGCCATAATTTGCAGCAATATTAAGGATTAGTCCTTTATTATGTTGAGTTTTTTCTTCAGCATCACGAATACAAGCTTGTAAGCGAGCACCAAAGCGACTGATGTCGCCAATGATATTTAGACGAACATTGTTCTTGTGTAAATTTTTAATTTCTGTCTCAAGGGCAACCATAAATAACTCTAACAACGCTATTACTTCTTGATGTGGACGCTGCCAGTTTTCACTACTAAAAGCATATAAAGTCAATGCATCTAAATTGTAACTTACTGCAAAGCTCACCGCGCGACGCACCGATTCTACTCCTGCTTGATGACCAAAGATTCGCAATTTTCCTTTGTTATGAGCCCAGCGACCATTGCCATCCATAATAATCGCTACATGATGTGGTTTGACACCCCTTGGAGGGTGATTTGTGAATTGATTCTCGGATGACATAACGTGTTATGCTTCCCTTAATACAGACTGGTGTTGCTTCTAAATTTTTTACTTTCTGCAGAAGATAGTATATTTATAGCCTCTACACAACCTTCACTAAAGCCAGTACTATTATATATTGTATATATATCACTACATTACATGATGTATTGAACATTTTGTCATAAATCGTTGCAAAAACACACATGCTATAGATCGAGCCTCGCAATCAATAGCAAGCACCTCTTCAATACTTGTCGGCTCACGGTACACTAGACGATCTAAAACCGCTATATTGAGCGAAAAAATATCAGTAAAATCAATACTTGAAGCCAAAAATGCCGCAACTGCAACTTCATTAGAAGCATTTAATATTGTTGTGGCTGCTTGCCCCGCTTGACTGGCTTCTATCGCCAACTGCAAACATGGATAGCGTGCGTAATCAGGTTCTAAAAAAGTTAGAGATTCTATACGTTTAAAATCAATCTTTGGGGCTCCTGAGCTAATGCGCTGAGGCCAACCCATTGCATAAGCAATCGGTACTCGCATATCTAGAGAGGCAAGCTGTGCAATAACACTTCCATCTAGATAACGCACCATTGAATGAATCACAGATTGCGGATGAATGATTACTTCTAGTTGTTTGTGAGTGGCATTAAATAGCCATCTTGCTGCAATATATTCTAATCCTTTATTCATCATCGTAGCAGAATCGACGGATATCTTACGCCCCATCAACCAATTCGGATGTGCACATGCTTGATCCGGTGTCATATAACGCAACCTTGATAACGGAATCTCACGGAACGGGCCACCAGATCCTGTTAGCACAATACCATCAACCCCGTGGCATTCCAAAGACACACATCCAGGTTTTGTCTGTAAGGATAGAGGTAAGCTTTGAAAAATCGCATTATGTTCACTATCTATTGGTAATATCTGAGCTTGAGAGGAATTAACTGCGTCGAAAAAAAGACGACCACACGTTACAAGTGACTCTTTATTTGCTAGAAGAACCTGTTTACCTGCCTGCACAGCAGAGAGAGTAGGTAATAAACCTGCTACACCTACAATGGCGGCCACTACTTGATCAACATCAGAAAGCGCAGCCATATCACAAGCCGCTTGATTACCACTCAGTACTTCAGTCGTAACATAAAGGTGCTTTAGCTGACATCGTAGTTCATGTGCAGCTCGTTCGTCTAACATCACTGCAAAATCTGGACGAAACTCTACACATTGCTCTGTCATCAGTGTAATGTTGCGCCCTGCCACTAATGCTTTAACGGAAAATAGTTGCGGATTTTCTCGAATAACAGATAAAGTGCTGTTACCAATAGAGCCCGTGGAGCCGAGAATGGTTAATTGCTTCATACGTTTTCTCAGCCAAGAAGACAGAATAGTAATCGAATAGAGACAATATGAATCTCTTCAGTATAGGTAATCGACACGTCATACAAATACAGAACTTCTGCTAAAAAAGTTTAAAAATCTAATATTTCTATTTCTTTTTCTGATAACACATGATCTATTTTTTTAATAAAAGAATCAGTCATTTTTTGTACTCTCTCTTGAGATCGATGTTCATCTTCTTCACTAATCTTTTTGTTTCTTACTAAAGCCTTAATTTTATCGTTAGCATCACGTCTTATGTTGCGAATAGAGACACGCCCTTGTTCAGATTCACTGCGTACCACTTTCATTAATTGATGTCGACGATCTGTGGTAAGAGCGGGGAGATGCACACGAATATCACTTCCTACTGAACTCGGGTTTAAACCTAAACCTGAAGTCATAATTGCCTTCTCAACAACAGAAAGAATAGATCGATCAAAAACATTAATCTTTAAAGTCAACGCATTTTCTACTGTAACATTAGCCAGTTGTAACAAGGGTGTAGTCACACCATAATACTCAATGCTTACGCTATCAAGTATAAAGGGTGAGGCACGACCAGTACGAATTTTTCTTATGCCTTTTATAAAAACTTCTACGCATTTTTGCATGCGTATTTCTGTCTCACGTTGAATAGCATTAATCATGCCAATAACCTTTCGTTCTATATTTAAGTCCATGAATGAGTGTCTGTCTGATACCGGTCATATACTAACACTAATATTATTCCACAATTAATGTCCCTTCTCTTTCACCCATGAGTATACGGCGTAACGCACCCGGTTTGTTCATATTAAATACACAAATAGGTAATGCATGATCTCGTGCTAAAGTAAAAGCTGCTGAATCCATGACTTGCAATGCATGACGAAGCACTTCAGAGTAAGTTAATTGTTTGTGAAACACTGCCTCCGGATAATAAATTGGGTCCGCAGAATAAATGCCATCTACTTTGGTTGCTTTCAACATTATATCAGCTTTAATCTCAATACCACGTAAACAAGCAGCTGAGTCGGTAGTAAAGAATGGGTTTGCAATACCGGCAGAAAAAATTACTACATAATGATGGTGCAATAGACTAATGGCTTCACTCCAACTATACGTATCGCACACACCATTTAATGGGATAGCAGACATCAATCTAGAGTTTATATACGCACGATGTAATGCATCACGCATAGCTAACCCATTCATTACTGTCGCTAACATTCCCATATGGTCTCCGACAATACGATTCATGCCAACCTTCTCTAAATTTGCTCCGCGGAATAAATTCCCTCCTCCGATGACTATACCTATTTGAATCCCTAGATCTACCAATTCTTTGATTTCTTTTGCCATGCGGTCCAATACATCAGCATCAATACCAAAACTTTCAGAACCTTGTAGCACTTCACCGCTTAATTTTAGCAGTATACGTTGATACACAGGTTTTATATTGGTCGCCATAGTGATTTCCTAGATGATGTCTGTTAGTATAGATACTAAGTTCGATACTATCATCATCTTATAGTATTCACAAAATACTAATTAACATATTGGTTATTATGGTTATAATATTAAAATTATTTTCCGCGCTTCACGTTAGCACTATTAATACCTGCATAGGAAGATTATGTCCATCCCTATTTAAAGTGGCTCTAGAATATACTGCGCTTGAGCTCTAGCAAGGACTCGTTATGTATTGACAAGGCCCTCACCTACTTCAAATCGTATAAACTTTGTAATAGAAACGTTTCTCTCTTTTAAACATTGCCCTACAGTTTTTTCTGGATCTAAAATAAATGCCTGACCTACCAACGAATTCTCTCTCATGAATTTCTGCATACGACCCTGCACCATTTTATCCACAATCTCTTTTGATTTTCCAGACTGCATAGATATTTCTAATTGTAATTGGTGCTCTCTTTCAATCATTGCAGACGAGATATTTTCTGGATAAATACATTCAGGTTTACTAGCTGCAATATGCATAGCGATCTGCTTAATAAATTCTATATCAGAGCTTTCTGTAGAGACTAATACGCCAATACGTTCACCATGAAGATATTGCGCTACATACGTAGACTCAATAGAGGATACACGCCGAATATTAATGTTTTCCCCAAAATGCGTTATAAGCTCCATGCGTTCTTCGTGAAACCGTGATTCTAATACCTTAGTGTCACTACATTGACTTACAAAAGCAAAATTTAGTATTTTATCAGTAAACAATTTAAAATTAGCATTCTTTGCCACAAAATCTGTTTCGCAATTTACCTCTATTATGAGGCCGTAGGTATCTCGTACTTTTCCTCTAATAACTCCTTCTTTAGCGATGTGACTCGCTTTTTTTGCTGCTTTGATCATACCAGATTTTCGCATATTTTTGATTGCTAAATCAATGTCGCCATTAGCTTCAGATAATGCCATCTTACAATCCATAATACCTGATCCAGTGCGTTCGCGTAAATCTTTTACTAACGCAACACTAATATTAATCATGCTCTTCCTTTCTCCTTAATGAACACCAAGATGTCAGAAATAGATACGCATATATTGGAAATACATACGTATTTTATCAACCTTAAAAAAATACATAAGCATGTTTACTAGATGAGTCATCATTACATAATTTTAAAAGTACACTTGCAGAAATAGAACATAAGTATTGCTACTATAATGCTAATACATGATAAAAAATTTTATACCGCTCCACAATTATATGTTTCTAATACACTGCATCATGAACTTACTTATACGTTATAATCTTTGATTATATCATCATATCTCAATTCACTACTACACTAGACTTACTTATCAGATGTATGCACTAAAGCGTGAGATAGCCCTGCACGAATGGTTGTTTCCACTGTTGTCAGGTATAAATTGACTGCGCGAATAGCATCATCATTACCTGGGATAATAAAATCCACCCCATCTGGATTAGAGTTTGTATCTACAATTGCAAACACTGGAATACCTAAATTATTAGCTTCTTTAATAGCAATATTTTCATGGTGAGCATCAACAACAAACAGCGCATCTGGTAAACCACCCATGTCTTTAATGCCCCCTAAGCTGTTTTCTAACTTAGATAACTTGCCAGCACGAATAAGTGCTTCTTTTTTAGTGAGTTTATCAAAAGTACCATCCTGAGCCTGTACTTCCAGGTCCTTTAAACGCTTAATAGATTGACGAACAGTTTTCCAATTAGTCAGCATACCCCCCAACCAACGGTGATTAACAAAAAACTGATCACAACTTATAGCATACTTTTTAACAGCAATATTGGCAGAACGCTTAGTGCCAACAAATAAAATTTTGCCTTTACGAGAAGAAATTTTTTTAATTTCAGCTAAAGCCTCATGAAACATCGGCACAGTTTTCTCAAGATTAATGATATGTACCTTGTTACGAGAACCAAAAATGAAGGGTTTCATTTTTGGGTTCCAATAACGCGTTTGATGACCAAAGTGTACGCCGGCCTGTAGCATATCATGCATTGAAATCGTGACCATTATTACCCCTATGATATAATATTTTAGGATGCAGCATTCATATGCGCTATGCGAAAAACATCATGAAGACTACAAAATTCAACATAAACACTTGAAACTCTAGTGTAACCTAGAAATACATGCCACTAAAATAGTGTTGCATTCTTTTATTCAATAAAGTCCTGTATAAATCCTATTTTACGATTTATATACCCATTCGCACTCCATACAAGTCCACACATATGCTGTTTAAGGAGATGTTATTATCCAGGAATGACTCTTCTAACTAACAAACAATTATATAATAATAGACATTATTGTTTCTAATGACATTATTGTTTTCATAGATAAGCCTCCTGCCTTTGCGTAATGTACTGCATTGAGAGATAGCTAGAAGCATTATACCTCTTAAATCACCCTTACCAGTGAATATAGCGATATATGTGCTACAAAAAAGCGCTTCTCTGCTCTCAAACAAACATACTTATTTTCGATATACAATATAATTCTTTATTAAGACATGCGCTGTACGGCTCTACCGCACTAACATAATCACCTATCTTTCTTCTCGAAACTCCATCTGAATACCTTAAAAAATACAAAAAATTTGTACTACTGAGAGTCATTCATGTGTTCAAAGTATTGGATATATTAAACCAGCAATGGTACAACCGACATCAAGTCATAAAATACTAAAATGATATACACTTAACTATAATTATTAACATCGAATCTAAGTGACACACCAATAAAAGATGCTCTAAGAAGTTAGTCAATCCACCATGTACCTGTTAGATGATACTCCATCTTTACGCTGTTTTATGTTATAGTCACTAATCTCAGCCACCTTCATAATATACCTCTTGAGCAATACAGGGTGATGCAGTATGAACAATATGCTTGAGATATGAAAGGAGAATAATATATCTACATATACTTAACACCCTAATATGTCTATTCGTTATTTACGATTATAAATGCAACGAAGTCATCTAACTAGATTTATTATACACTGTTGTATACTACAATATGAGTATGACTCCAAAACACACTCGTGTGAGTGTATGATCACATATTACTTAAGATGGTCAGTGAAAAAGTCATGTTTACCATGAAGTGGTGTATCGGAAAATAGCTGATCATTGTCATGATCCATTAGAAATCACAGGATGTATATGAATATGCACATACTGCAATGCATTATACCGAATCTGATTACATTGAATGCCTTGTAATAATCCTACATCGTTCTGATACGAGGACAATGCACAAAGATAGATTTCGCCAATATACTTCATATATTATATACAATCATTATCATGGTACTAAGTTAGACTTTTACATCCTCTATCAAAGGTAAACGCGCTAGATCCGAATATTAACATCATTCAATACTCCATTTTAAAATAAGAAAGTTACATACCATTTTCATAAGAAAACGATTACAGTGTAAAGATATGCGATACCTTTATTCTAAAAGAATTTTTCTCTTCTTCTAAACCCTGTTATCTACACATAATACTTGTTCTGATAGTTCGACTACCACTAGCAGCTTGTATATTGAAATTCACGGATAAATATATGGCAATTGTAATCAAAACCCCTAAAGAAGTTGATAAAATGAGAATCGCTGGTCGCTTAGCAGCAGAGGTGCTTGATATGATTAAAGTGCACATTGTTCCTAATATCAATACAGCTACATTAGATCGCCTATGCCATGAGTATATTACTACAAAGCAAAATGCATTCTCTGCGTGTCTGAATTACCATGGATTTCCAAAATCTGTATGCATCTCCATAAATGATGTAGTGTGCCACGGAATCCCAAGTGAGGATGAGATTCTTAAAGAAGGCGATATTGTTAATATTGATGTAACTGTTTTAAAAGACCAATATCATGGTGATACTTCTGCAATGTTTATTGTAGGAAGAGCTACCACCCACGCTCAACATCTATGTCGCATTACTCAAGAAAGCCTCTATCTTGCTATACGAATGGTACAACCAGGAATGCGTCTACGCGCTCTTGGCTGCGTAATTCAACGTTTTGTTGAAAAACAAAATTACTCAGTAGTACGCGAATATTGTGGACATGGTATCGGGAGAAAGTTCCATGAGGAACCTCACATTCTACATTATGACGCAGAAGATGGCGGGGTAATTTTACAACCAGGGATGGCATTTACAATTGAACCCATGATTAATGCTGGTGACTCTAAAGTTTATTGTATGTCAGATGGGTGGACGGTCAGAACTAAAGACTCTAGCTTATCCGCGCAATACGAACACACTGTAGTCGTAACTCAGAATGGGTGTGAAATTATGACGTTACGCCAAGACGAGACTATTCCTAGAATATTAACATATTAATAACATAAAGTAATAAAGTAATATAGACATATTATAGATATTACATCATGGACTCGAATTATATCTCATATATATCTGAGCACACAGGCATCATCCAGAATGTAGCATAACTTCTTCTGAGCAAGATATCTCAAATATATACAATATTCTCTAAGTCTAAATCAATATTCAAAATTCATATTAGCTTTCTACTTGAAACTAATCTTGTACCATGCACAGATAGATTTTAAATTCACCATTCAACGATACTAACACTTAGAAGAAAAGCATTATACCACTATGTGTGATAATGCAACGATGCTTTTTCACTAAAATACTAAATTCTTATCTTGGGCATCACCACAATACATGGCCAGTTACTCACAGTACTTTTTTTAAAATGACCATCCCAACCGACATAAGTTATAAGGTGCTATGCAATCTACTCTTCTACAGACTTTTATAAGATCAGCGATATTGTCCGTATGGAAAATACATTAAAAGTACCACTATAAAACCCATATAAAACGCAAATACCCTCTATTTTAATTATTATATATAATACTTTATTATACCTATTTTGATTCAAAACTAATATACAAAACAAAATGGTTATGTCTTGCAAATAACTGAACGATCAATATCGCATAATATTGAATATCATCAAGATGTGTGACATGAGAGAAGCCCAACCAGGCTGCAGTAGACCATTCAACATGTTTATGCCCATGTTACTTGCATTCTTATATCAGGATCTCTTAATCTAACCTTGTATACGACAACACAATACATATTGTGTGCTTAAAATTTTTATACTCAATTGCGTTACTTAAATGTAAGTGATGTATCTTAGGATGAAAAAAACAGAAACTTATGCTCAATCTATTTCTAATGCGATTAGTAATGTGAAAAAACTAGAATATGACATAAGCCCTTCTAAAACTGTAGTAAAATCAATAGTCGATATAGTTCGCTTCTTACTATTTTAAATATCCGATGCTTACAGGAGACTGCTGAGTCGGATATATCTTTATGTTCAAGATTATCACAGTCAAAGCGATGACACCGCCAGCCAGTTAAATCACAGAATATTCTTTTATTAAAATTTAGATGCACTCTCTACATGCTCTCTACAACCTACAACACTACAACACAAGAGGTAGAGTAGTAAGTATAGAATACTTTTTGACTTATAAAACTCTAAAAGATACTGTACGCATACAAATTATATAAAAACATACTGCATACCATAACTTTTAGAAGATGCATCTTCTTACATCACTTACGTCTTACACACAACTCATGAAAAATAAAATATGATACACAGATTGCATCTCAAGATACCTAACTACATCACAGCTCTAGTTATAGTGACAAATAACCCAGTAACCCAATAGGTTCATAAGTACACCTAAAAGAATTAAACACACCTAAAAAATCATACACACTACAAAGTGTACATCTTAAAACATATAATAGATTTACGTCATCTTACATTAAAACATTAAAATGCAATCTAAACGCGCGTTCTAATAATTTGTGATATGCATTTAAAATTTTAGTGTATAGTTTCAGTATAATATTCTTATCATTATCAGCACTGCTGTGAAAACTCTATTGATACGCCATACTATCTTTTGATAGTATTATTCATATATCACTTATCAAGATGCTTGCACATAAAAAAGATGGCGCTCTTAAATATTATATGTATTGTAGATTTTACCTAGTCAATAACATAATCAAAATGTATTGTTCACTCTACTCTATGATGTTATCATCGATGTAAAATTATAATCCAATCCTAATTACTTTTTCTAACTGTATTTATGACTTGATCCGCATATAAATGTGATTATAAATACATATTTATTGATCCATGTTTTTATTTAGTATAGTTATGGTAAGAGGTGAGTGTTTCTAAACATCTTATATCTTACATTATTTCCAATAAATATTTTCTAACTTCTTTGCTCTATCAACTTGCATTGCAGTGTATACTACTATGATCCATTCATGTGTTAAGAGCATCATGTTAATGATGATCCTTTTAATTACAAGCAATGCCTGGGTTAATGAATACTATACCTTACAAAAATTAGTTTTCTAAAATGGTATTTTTAGATCATTCCTATGTAATAGAATTACATTCTATTTATTTTTTAAAAAAAGTAAATAATACTTATCGCATTATATTAAAAGTATGATTTTTCATAAAACATTACAGAACATTTTAGTCTTATAGACACTATCGATATCCACTGTTGAGTAGAAATTTTAAGAACAAAATACACATATATATTTTGTTCTTCAATTCAATTTATCGATCTTAACCTATAAAAAAATATATATCTATATAAAATATATTTTTTCTCTTACAATATTTACACAATACTTAATATAAAATTTTTTTCTTTAAAGATGTAATTATCTATATATAGTACTGTGCATGCATGCACAGTATGATATTCTAATTCTACAAGAATGGACTAGTTTGTATATTGTTCAAACAAATACATCATCTTCATGATATTAGTAATGTTTAAAATAACACATGATTTATTTTTAATCAAAACTCATTAATTATTTTAAATATCAATTCTCCTTACTAATATAATTAAAATTCATAGTAAAACTAATAAACAATCTTGAACCAGAAAAAATCTTTTCATATGAACAAATATAAGCGTACAATACTCTTATACATCCGCTCTTACTCTAAAGAGTAGTATGTATATATACTATATAGTATATATACATACTACAAATTTATAGATGCTATCAATATAAACAATAAATACTCATTTATATGATATACACATATTCTATGTTACACATCATACAATACAATATAATATTATAGAAATATATACTTACAGTATTCACTGAGAAAATCTCACCAAAAATGGAAGCGTACATGCTGGTTTATAAAACACCGGCCATCTTTTTAGACAGAGATGGCACTATAAATCTTGATTTTGGCTACGTCTGTACAATAGATCGATTTAAATTTATTGATGGTGTCATTGATGCAATGCATGAATTAATATTGATGGGTTTTGCCATTATCGTCGTGACCAATCAATCAGGAATTGCACGCGGTATATTTACTATAAATCAATTTATGATCTTAACTCAATGGATGAATAAATGTTTAGCAGAACATAATATTCGCCTAGATGGTGTATATTTTTGCCCTCATCATCCTACCGCCACGATAAAAAAATGGCGCAAAAAATGTCATTGTCGTAAACCACAACCGGGAATGTTACTAACTGCTAAAAAGGATTTACATATCAAGATGTCAGCTTCTTATATGGTAGGCGATAAAATAGAAGATATAAAAGCAGCACAAACAGCTGGGGTTGGAAAAAAAATATTAGTTCGTAGCGGTCAAGTGATCCACAAAGAACACGTGCTAAACGCTGATTATGTACTCAATAGTTTAAAAGAGTTACCACAATACATAAAAAAAACTCTTTAACAAAAATATCAATCTGTTTATTCAATTCACACTTACAATACTAAGTCTACAATGATGCCTGAGCATATTATGAGGCAATAAGCATAAAAATAAAGAATGCCGCGCTATAACAGAGCATAAAAAGATGTAATTCTGTATTAGAAAGATCTGTGATGCTTATCAAGCACTACAGCAGACATAAAAGCAGACATATAAAGCAGACATATAACATTATATCATATGATGATAGAAAAATAATAAAAATAATCAGTATAGTCAATAATACACAAAAACTCTCTAGTTGCACCCATTCCGTTTCCGTGAAAAAAAATAAATTTACACATATACTTTATAGATGATAAATATGCCCATTGACTATTTTCACGCTCAATCTATATTATTAATCCTTAATACCACCATATCGATTACAAATAGAAAATATCGTGCAGCAAATCAAGGGTTTTTTCGGTATTAAATACGCAAAAGGTTATGAAGATAACCAACAAAAAATGTAGAACACTCACCAACATTAGATTGCTCAATATATCATAAATGCGATTATTAATCGCATAGTCACAATGCATACCTGGTACTTTGAGCATATAAAATATGCTGTATTGTTGTTTAGAAGTCTAGTATCATACTACCTGATGGTAAAAAATCTTTGATATGTATACCAAAAATCAGGTATACCAAAAACATATTAATCTATATACATATAATATTCTTAATCTCTCATAGTACAAAACTACATATGGCAAATAATGATCATGCAATAAGTACTACATCAATATGAAAACAGTAGGGTTAGTGGGATGGAGGGGAATGGTTGGTTCCGTTCTAATTCAGCGAATGCAAGAAGAGGGTGATTTTGAGGTAGTCAATCCAGTATTTTTTTCTACCTCACAATATGGCCAAGCTGCGCCTGTATTAAATGGAAAATCAGTTGGAGTCTTACAAAATGCCAATGATATTGATGCCCTAAAAGCGCTTGATATTCTTCTTACCTGTCAAGGTGGACGCTATACACAAAAAATATACCATCAACTTCGAAAAGCAGGATGGTCTGGTTATTGGATTGATGCGTCTTCTATTCTTCGTATGACAGAAGAGGCTATCATAATTCTTGACCCTATAAATCATCACGTTATTTATGATGCAATCGGTACGGGAATAAAAACTTTTGTGGGCAGCAACTGCACTGTCAGCTTGATGCTGATGGCGTTAGGTGGTCTTTTCGCTAATCATTTAGTTGAATGGATCTCTGTTTCTACATATCAAGCAGCTTCTGGAGGTGGTGCGCATCATGTCCGCAAATTACTTACCCAAATGGGTGAAATGTATGCTTGTGTTGCTAAAGATCTAAATAATCCATCTGCTACAATTCTAGATATTGAGCGAAAAATTACTACAAGAAATCGCCAAGGTATACAAATAGATAGTTTTACCGTACCTCTCGCAGGAAATGTCATTCCATGGATTGATCATCAGTACCAAAATGGGCAAACAATTGAAGAATGGAAAGGGCAGGCGGAAACGAACAAAATATTACAGACTACTCATGTCATTCCCATAGACGGGATATGTGTGCGTATTGGAGCCTTACGCTGTCATAGCCAAGCATTTACTATCAAATTAAAAAAAAATATACCGTTACTGGAAGTCGAACAAAAAATCGCAGCACATAACTCATGGGTTAAAATAGTTCCAAATGATATAGATCATACCTTGAGTGAACTCACACCATCAGTAGTGTCCGGTACACTATGCACACCAGTGGGTCGATTGCGTAAATTGAATATCGGACCGAAATACATTTCTGCTTTTACTGTCGGCGATCAATTGCTATGGGGTGCAGCGGAACCACTGCGACGCATGCTTCGTTTATTAATAGATTAGTTACTGCAAAATATATTTCCTAAGGATGCTGCTATATCAAACATCTGATCAGATACTTAGGGTGCATCTATTCTCTACAACATATGTCTATGAAAATATTTCCACTATACAAAGCTGAAAAATAAACATATATAGATTAAATATTATGTATTAATGCAAACCAATAGCATTTAAGTTTCGATGTCACTGAAGTCATCAGATACAAAGTATAAGCATCACATACGCATGCACGATAAAAATTCTGTATTGATCATTGATCATTCCTTTCTTGTTCACGCATCTTTCATAAAAAATCATCTTGCATAATGTATTTATTACATCTTAAAAAAAATGTAGCAAAAGATTATAAAAATTATGATAGAATTGCACTTCTTTCTCAGCAATCCATCTATAAAAACAGCGTTGTATGTATTCATGTAATGTACACTATTTCATATTATGAATTTGATAGAACCATCTCTATCACCTGACAAGTTAATATTTAGCCAAGCTAAAAACAGGATTTGTTAAATCATCTTAACTACTATATTACGTCAAGCTATCAAGTAAAAGATACTATATGAGAAACATACAAAGATTTAAACACAATACTACTTTAAAAACTACAGCAGATATCTAGTGAAATTTCATTTCAGGTCATAATATGACGATTTTAAATCGAATTTCTGCAACAAATGCACCGAGCTTCATTTCGAATACCCATGTGGGAATAACATATATTTTTACAGAAAGCCAAATTTACTTGTGATTATAAACTTGACAAAAAAAAACACACTGATGTAATAGCTTGATCTATATAAAATACAATGATACACACGAACCTCCATTCTATAATTGCAACATTACAAAATACTTTTTTATTCATCACTATTGCATAAGGTCAGAATGATAGATCTCAATCTACTACATAGTACTCCAGACATAATTTCTAAAAAACTAGCACGAAGGGGGTATAATTTAGATATAAGTACTCTGTATGCCTACGAAGAGCAACGTAAAACACTCCAAATTGAAACAGAGAACCTTCAAGCAAAACGTAAAATAAAATCTAGATTTATTGGACAAATCAAAAACAAAGGAAAAGATACAGAATCCTTACGTCAAGAAGTGAATGTATTATCTAGACAACTAGATGTGGCTAAAAGAGAGCTATCCTTAGTTTTTGCTAACATACATAAAATCCTAATGTCAATCCCAAACATCCCTGATGATACGATTCCCACAGGAGAAAACGCCAGCTACAATCAAGAGATTTATCGATGGGGTCAACCAAAAAAATTTGAGTTTCAAGTAAAAGATCATGTAGCGCTAGGTCAAAAAATAGAAGGTTTAGATTTTGATGCTGCTGCAAAAATAACGGGTTCACGTTTTGTTGTTATGAAGGGACATATAGCACTTATGTATCGTGCACTAGGTCAATTTATGTTGAATTTACATACTGAAAAACATGGATATCAAGAAACTTACGTACCATATTTAGTTAACGAAACCAGCCTATATGGCACTGGACATCTACCAAAATTCAGAAAAGATCTGTGCTACCTCAATCCATTAGATTCTATAAATTCTAATAAAAATTATGCACTAATTCCTACAGCTGAAGTATCTCTTACTAATATGATACGAGACACGATTCTAGCAGAAAAAGACCTACCGTTAAAAATGGTAGCAAAGACACCTTGCTTTCGTTCGGAAGCTGGTAGTTATGGTCGTGATACACGAGGTCTCATTCGGATGCATCAATTTGATAAAGTAGAAATGGTGCAAATTACTCGCGCGGAAGATTCAATGAATGCACTGGAAGAATTAGTCGGACACGCGGAGCGAGTACTCCAACTTCTCCAACTACCATATCGATACGTACTACTATGTACCGGAGATCTTAGTTTTAGTGCACAAAAAACATATGATATAGAAGCATGGTTACCCGCTCAAAACACATATCGCGAAATATCTTCTTGTTCAAATATGGGAGATTTTCAATCCCGTCGTATGAAAGCACGTTGGCGTTCTAATGATCAAAAAAATGGGACTCGCTTAGTACATACTATAAATGGTTCTGGATTAGCTATAGGGCGCACCTTAGTAGCCATAATAGAAAATTATCAAGAGCATGATGGTCGTATTAGGGTACCAGAGGTTCTACGACCATATATGCATAACATAGATTATATAGGATAAATTTTACAGTCATATATATGGTAATATTTTTATCATTATATCGTGGTATATATCAACTCAATCACTCATATCTAAATACAGAGAAATCAATTCTTTCATGCACCATCACTGCTTATATGTGGTACTAATACAATATTCTTTCTATTCAATTTAAATCAGACTCTGTGATAGAGTATTATGAGATATTACATAAAATATGTATGTTTTATAGAACATATCTATACGAACATATAACTCTTTTTTATTCTTTTTAAATTTCGTTACAAAAAAATTTCATTAAATGCACTTTAATAAAAAAGTGCTCTAAAATAGTAATAAGAAGAGTTACAGTACTTGAATGACACTTTAGAATTTTAGTATACTGCTCTGTAGCAGCTAATAGCAAATGTATAAGAAAAAATTATATTTTGTTAGACAGTTATGTAGAATAATCAATTGTTCCTCACTATTATAGTGATGTGGTTCACGCACAGAACACGAAAATAAAAAATTACTAAAAACACAATGCAATCTCCACTCTTCTGACAACCAAATGTTTCTTGTCATTAATGATCATAGAGGTTATGTGTAATCCTAGTTTGTACTAAAATGATCAAAACCTTTAAGAGCAATCTTAACGGGCCTTTTATTTTTAAAAAATCTCAAGCCATGCGCTTGCGGTGAGATCTGGCCAATACAGGTATGTAATACTCCATGACCTTTGAATGCTATGTCTAGAGCACCACGATTACTTTCTGGAATAGTAAAGCATAACTCATAATCTTCGCCGCTACTGAGCGCCCACTTTAAAATCTTCGGTGCTGGGAAATTTTTCTTGAGCACTGATGAAAATGGTAACGCATCAAGATTCAGTCTTGCACCACAGGCACTAGATTTTAAGATATGCCCAAGGTCAGAAATTAATCCATCTGATAAATCAATAGCAGAGCTAGCTAAATTACGTAAGATCTGTCCTTGCAAAAGACGAGGTATAGGACGTAAATGACGCTGAATAAGATTATCTCGATCAGCCTTATTACAAATATTAACTTGATGTTGTAATAATTTAAAACCAGCAATGCTATCACCTAGAGTTCCTGTCACATAAATCCAATCACCAACACAGGCACCACTTCTTTTTAAAGCTCTACCTTTTGGTACAGTACCATGAATTCCTAATGTTATACTTAAAGGACCACGTGTAATATCTCCGCCAATAAGTTGCATTTGATAGTGTTCTAAAAGATCAAATAAACTTTCACTAAAAGATTCTAACCAATTATTATTAACTTTTGGCAATGTCAGCGCAAGTGTTAACCATGTAGGATCGGCTCCAGTTGCTGCTAAGTCACTTAGATTAACTGCTAAAGCTTTATAAGCAAGATCCGATGGATGTATATTGTGTAAAAAATGTATACCTTCGACTAACGTGTCCGTACTAATCGCTAGAGTTAGTTGTTCCGACATATGCACTAATGCACAATCGTCACCGATACCTGCTTCTACATCGCGTCTAGAGCATATATTACGATCAAAATAACGCGCAATCAGTTCAAATTCGCCATATGCCATAATTGCATTCCACAATAAAAAAATAATAGCGATACCAACGATCTATACAGATTATTTACGATTGGGTCGGATCTCTAAAGCCGCTTTATCTAACACACCATTAATAAATTTATGACTATCTTCAGAACCAAAAACTTTGGCTAACTCAATCCCCTCATTAATCGCAACCTTGTATGGAATATCTGAGCGTGTATTTAATTCGAATAACGCAATACGTAGAATAGCCTTTTCAACTTGCCCTAGATCGTTCATATGACGAGCAATATATGGTTGCATAAGTTTATCTAAGTAGATGCCATCAGTAACAATGCCACTAATTATCTCTCGAAAATAACTAATGTCCATATTATCAATGTCTTGCTCAGCTAAGAATTGATGCTCGATATCTATAATATTATTTTTAGAAATTTGCCAGGCATATAAAGCTTGTACGGCACATTCTCGAGCACGACGACGAGCAGCAGGATTCACCGAAAGCCTCCTTTTCCTTAGGCTGTAATAGTTTTTAAAATATTGATCATCTCTAAAGCCGTTAAGGCAGCTTCCACCCCTTTATTCCCCTGTTTATTACCAGCTCTCTCAATGGCTTGTTCAACGTTCTGTGTAGTTAAAACACCAAAAGATACTGGAATATCGCTATGCATGGAAATGTTAGCTAAACCAGTGCTAGCAGCACCTGCCACAAATTCAAAATGAGGGGTGTGACCTTGAATTACCGTTCCAAGCGCTATAATCGCATCATATTTGTTTCTTGTAGCTAAAACTTTAACGATTAAAGGAAGCTCATAAGCACCTGGTACCCATACTACTGTAAGGTTTGCATCTTGTATCTGACCTATACGTTTTAATGTATCGATTGCACCACGTAATAAGCACTGGTTAATAAAATTATTAAAACGTGCAATGACTAAGGCAATACGCGCATCTGGGGCTACAATGGTAGCTTCAATTACATTCATAGTTTTCTTCTAGGGTTGTGTAAATACAATTACTAAATAAAACATCATATGCACTACTAATTTATTTCATGTTTTAGATATATATCATGCTCTATGGTTTTAAAGTGACTCTTATATCTGGACCTAATGAAATTAGGTCGGTAAAAGTGAAAATGGGAACATCACCTAATTTTTCTAACCCCTTGAACTGACACATACCAAGACCAGAATCACCTATAAGTTTAGGTGCGATGTACATAATCAATTCGTCAACCAAGTTAGCTTGCAATAATGCACCAGAGAATTCTGCACCTGCTTCTACTAATATGCTATTAATTTCTTGTTCCGCAAGACACTCTAACATGGATCGTAAATGAGGATGCCCATTATCATAAGGTAATAGCAATTGCTTGACAGTACTTGGCCAGTTATTGGTATCACGCGTATCTCGAATGAACCACGTTTCTCCAGGTTGATGGATTAATAAATGTGCGGCTGTAACACGATGATGAGTGTCTATAATGATCCTTATGGGTTGTCGTAAAATCTTTTGCGGGTACAATTCCCGAATAGAACGAGACAATTCTTCATAACGTACAGTCAATTTTGGGTTATCTGCAAGTACAGTAGCACTAGTACTCAGAATAGCTGAATTTTGTGCTCGCAGTCTTTGTACATCTTGTCTAGACTCTAAAGAGGTAATCCATTTGCTCTCCCCATTACACATAGCCGTGCGCCCATCTAATGAGCAACCTAATTTTAATTGCACCCATGGTAGACCACTACGCATACGTTTTAAAAATCCACGATTCAATTGTTCTGCTGCAGACATCATTAACCCACAACTCACTGAAATCCCGGCTTGCTTTAAACGATATATACCGTGCCCCGATACTTGTGGATTAGGGTCTTGCATAGCTATAAAGACACGTCTAACTCCAGCCGCAATCAGTGCATCACAGCATGGCGGAGTACGCCCATAATAGCTGCATGGTTCTAGTGTAAGGTAAACAGTAGCACCACGTGATCTATCTCCGGCCATTCTTAATGCATGTATTTCTGCGTGCGGTTCTCCGGCACGTAAATGATAACCTTCACCTACAATGTGACCATTACGTACTAATACACATCCCACATTAGGATTAGGCGTGGTAGTAAATAGTCCGCGATATGCTAATGCTAACGCACGGGTCATATAAGATTGATCATTCATCCTACTACACCTTCAAACAATCATTGTGTGATAATATTCACCATAAAATTAAAAGATAAATGCACACCTACAAAATACATATACAAGGCAATAAAGAATGATGATGAGTGTTGTAGTCTATATCATGATATCAACAATGAAGTATAAAAATGCTCAACACTATGCAAAATACTCGCATTGATCTAATCGCATATGATATATAATATAATGTATGGAATTTCGTTAAAATCTGTACAAAGCAATTGACGTCCGCCTTCATCACTTTTCCTACTAATACAACAACAACCTACCTAGAATTAAAAATACGATTTAAGTCATATGTATTATTGTAAAGTGATCTATGATCTTGTGGTACTGGTACCGTGATTATTCTGTACTTTGTACCAAAAGCACTAGGATAGTGCTTTTGGTTCGCATGGATTTACACCACTTGTAACATTTTTGCTATTAATACTACTGAATAATACATAATTGATTCAAATTTATACAAAACTAAAAATCTATTAATAATTTTGATCGTTTCAAGTACACACAGTAAGTACTTTGATGTCTTATGAACTACACCCCTATTAGTATATAATAAAGCATAGTCCTATGTTTTAATCTATTCCACAGATTGTATTAGCCACACATATGCATTTCTAAATAAAATATAAAGTTACCCCCCTTATGAGGTCTTTATAGTATTTAAATAAAATTCCTTATACCACTTTACAAAACGACGAACACCTTCTTCTACTGACGTTGATGGTTGAAAACCAATAGCCTGCGTTAAAGTGCTTACATCTGCACTAGTTGCAATCATATCGCCAGGTTGTCTGGGTAATAGATTTTTATGTGCAACTTTTCCTAATGCGTTTTCTAATGCAGTAATATAAGTCATTAATGTAACAGGTTGGCCAGTCCCGATATTATGAACCTGGTAAGGTGCTGAGCTTCTAGAAAGCTGACCTCCTTCAGGTTTCCACTCCCGGTCTATCTTCGGGATTATATTATGTAATGTCATAATAGACTCTACTACATCATCAATATAAGTAAAATCACGCTCCATCTGTCCATAATTATATATATTTATCGCCTCATCCGCGAGAATAGATTCGATAAACCTAAACAATGCCATATCTGGGCGCCCCCAGGGGCCATATACAGTAAAAAAACGTAAACCAGTAGTTGGGATTCCATATAAATGGGAATAGACATGGGACATTAACTCATTAGATTTTTTAGTAGCTGCATACAAAGAAATTGGATGCGTGGTATCATCATTTATGGAAAATGGCATCTGATAATTTAAACCATATACTGCACTAGAAGAAGCATATAAAAGATGCTCAACTTCATATTGACGACAACCCTCTAAAATATTTAAGTGACCTACAAGGTTAGTATAAGCATAAAGAGAGGGATTCTCTAAGGAATGACGAACACCCGCCTGGGCCGCTAAATGTATGACACGCTGTACCATATGCGTTCGAAATAGTTCTATAATTGCTTCACGATTTGCCACATCTTCTTTGATAAATATAAAATTATCATGATCACTGATGATTTTTAGACGAGCTGTTTTTAAATCTGCGTCTTGATAATAATTATTTAAATTATCGAGTCCAATAACTTCATCACCAGCCTGAAGAAAATACTGAGCGACATGAAAACCAATAAAGCCTGCTACACCAGTAATTAAAAATTTCATAGCGCCCTCATAATAAAGATGTTATCAAACGATACTCCACTACATTGTATATAATTGAAGCTACGATAATTTACCATATCTGCATTTTTTATACAGTAGATGTAATTGTATTACACAATCTACTGTGCTTTAAATACATTGGTTATTTTGTCTCAACTGATGTGCTTTTACTGAAAATCCCTATGCGTACATACCTAAAACAGAATAATGCTATATACATGTGTGGTTCTTGACTGTACTTTCAATTGCTATTTTTATATCCTGTGATATAAGATTAGAAAGAATCACATAGACATGTTGAATATTGCTCTCCTCTGCATCATTGAGACATAGAGAATCTTTTATATATCCAGCATCATAGATTGCAAAAATTATAGGGGTCAAAATAGCCTTGTCACAAAACTCTAAAGTACGAATATGACACAGTACAGAAAGACGCCGCGCTACAACACTACTTTTTTTTACAAGTAGTTTACGGGTCACTTGTGGCTGCTGCATCCAAATAGACAAAATAATAGTATACAGCTGTAAGGTTTCACGTATCCCTGAGGCCAATAGTTTTAATTTATAACAATTATCCTCTTTTAAACTAATAATATTTTTTTCTTGTCTAAGAAATTCTTGACGTGCGAATTCGGAGACTAAAAGATCAAGCAAGTGAGGTAATTCATTAACATGCCAACGTAAGAATAATTCACTTTTTAAAATAGGGTAAATTATACCCACTTGACGATACAATTCAATGCGGCTGATTTTTTTGTACTGAATTAAAATAGTCGCAATTAATGATGGCACAACAAGCATATGGTAAATATTATTACGATAATAAGATAACCATCCCACAGGTTCTTCCGGCAGAATGATTACTTGACCCGTACTATCCTTTTGTGTTTTAATTTTTTTCATACACAATGCATGTTCTATTAATTCATGCTCAGTCATGTTTGGTATGGTAGTCTCAAGCGAATAAGGGACATTTTTTAATAATTGTAGGTAACACGCTAGTTGTTCCATCAGCTGTTGACGAGTTAAAGAACATTCTTGTGCAGCCAATAAAGCAGTCACAGACAAGTTAATTGCATTTACTGCTGCTGCATTATTAATTCGTATCATGATCTCTTGCGCAATGTTATGCACAACTGGGGTCAACCACGCTGGATGTTGCGATGATCTTGGATTAACACCTTTACGCCATTCTGGTATGTGTCGGTTCAGGTAGTTCACTAACGATAATGGCTCTCCAAAGTTTACATAGCTTTGGCCAAAATTACGTAAATACCGCAATCCATGTACTATAGATCTAAAACCTTCTTTTTTTTTAGTCATCCCACGTAACTCATTTTTATAAGATCTTACTTCAAGTACATGTTCGTAACCGATATAGATTGGTACTAAAGAGATTGGACGGTTAGTTGCGCGCAACATAGACTGTAAAGTTACTAACAGCATACCTGTTTTTGGAGATCGAAGATATCCACTACGCGAACGCCCACCCTCTACAAAATATTCTACTGAATACCCACGATCAAATAGCTCTCCTAGATACTCACGAAAAACCGTTGAATATAATTTATTACACTTAAATTCCCGTCGAATAAAAAATGCTCCTAAGTAACGGAAAATCGTACCTACTGGCCAAAAGTTCAAATTAATACCAGCAGCAATATGAGGTAGAAAAAGCCCCTGATGATAAAGAATATAAGATAATAATAAATAATCCATATGGCTTTTATGGCAAGGTACATACACAATCGTATGTCCTCTTTGAGCTAATTGTAATACGCGCTGACTACCCCGAATATTAATACCCTGGTAAAGTTTTTCCCATATCAACCTCATCAGGTAATCTGTGCAATATATTGCTAAATAGGACACATTCGCACTAATCTCTTTTATTAAAATAATTGTATTTTTTTGAGCCTTTTTGTGAGAAATATTTTTTTTCTTGGCTTCTTCCTCTATTGCCTGAGTAATGACTTTAGACTGTAACAATTTTTGTAATAAATAATGACGTTCTAACAGGCGTGGCCCTACGGTGGCCAAACGTTCACGAATAAAATGTATGCGAGCGACACGGATTAATTTATGTATAATTTCCTTGTCATGCCCATATTTAGTCATTATCTGACGTATGGAAACTTTTTGAGAAAAACGTATCACACTATCACGACCAAAAATACACACTGAAAAAAATTTATACATCCCATATAATTCTGCATATTTCTTAATATAAGAAATATTCTGTGGTTCTCGACTTGGCATACGTCCAAATATTATTGATACAAGAACTACTTGTACATCAAGTGCAACTTGATACTCATGTAATAATAAAATATCATTCAAACATGCGAATGATGCTAAATGCGTCATATACGAAGAGTGCTGCATCGTCAGATCCTGCAAATATAGATAGTGCGGGAAAATACGTCCAGCAATCTCTATAGGCTTGAGTGGGTCAGGTAAGTCTAATTGCAGACATTGCTCTCGTAATGCAAAAAGATCAATTTTGGAATGCTCGCACAGAAGGTATATTATAGGGTAAGTGCTATCTATATCTAAATTATTTTGGCAAGCTTGATTATGAACAAAAGTTTTAATTAGCCTATTGCAAAAAAAATCACTTAGACGACCATTAATGAACATAGATTCCATTCAGCCTCTCTGAAAGAATACGAGATGTGTTTATAAAAACACTATAATCATCATGGTTAGACTAACTCGATACACAAAATCTTCAATGGTGAAATCACATTACATGAATGAGCTTGTAACAGATATAAAAAAGCCGCTTGTTCATATTAATGTTAAATGTGAATTACCATATCTGTAAACACAGACTTTAAATGCATATCATTTTCTGCAGCTAAAAGAGAAATAGTAGGATAATGATCCTCAGATTACCTAACCACAGCTATGTTTACAGAACATAGCTAAACTGCCAGTACATACTTACATTAAATGTGTCTGGATGTACTACCCATCCCTTATTCACATGAATAAATCTATAATCTATATTTTAATAGAAAACGAAAAAATCTTAGTAAATCACACATGCCTGTCACATTTCTGATACCGTATGAATCTCTACGCTAATATAATGAGGTAATACACAGGGTGGGACCGTTCCTTCTTTGTGTGCAGAGAAAATGATCAATAAATAGTATATGAGGCATTGATATTCTAATATTATCTTCATATATATAACACATATAACATCTATATGAAGTAATGAGACTACATATTGCAACGTATAAGAATATCTATAAATTAATAAACTATAGTGTCTTTATCCTTTCCTGCGGCTGATTCTTTGTAAGGGATATGTGTACAGAAAGTATTTTAAAAGTCTCTAAGATGTCATTTATTTATCTAAAAGACTTTAATTAGTTTCATCAAATCTCATCAAATTATATTAGATTTGATCATATTAAACTAATGTTAAATATTGTTTTTATATATTATGACTACAATTAGCATCATACAATGTGGTTTGTTTACACTCACTTACTCCTGTGAGTTTAATAAAACTAAATATCTCTTAGACCGAGTAATATTGAGATCTCTGTTTAATTTATCTTATCATGATTAAAAATGACTATTTTGTATTACAGACAACTCTTATTTTTATAATAGATTCTTAATCTAGCATTCCTACACTGAAGTATTTTTATTTTCCTATGATTACAGCATAAAAAATACAACTATCATCATGCATATTGAGATCATCCATGCTACCATTATAATATTTTTACAATACAATAAAATTTCCCGTTACGCTTCGTAGTATACACATACTATTTGCTAATCTCTTGAAAATGAGCTTTAAAGTGAAATAAAAATAACAGTAAACAGTAATAATATATCACAATAAAAAAAATAAACCTTAAGCATAAAAAACTTTCTTGTGACTAGACAATGTAGCTATCTAATAAAAAACATCGCTATCTATATCCATGTAATTTCCTATATTATTTCTACCCCTAGCATCATCTTACATATGTTTTTTATGATGTATGTATCATGCGTAGATGCACACTGTGAGAAAGCTAATTGTGCATTCAAAGAATTTTAATACCACAAATATGATATCTCTATAGTATGAGAAAACTATAAAATAATACTCTGGAATATTTAAATCACTGAAAAATTCTATCACTGCATACATTAAACGCTCAATCATATCTCGATAGAAGAGACAATTCTCTGCGCTACCACTATAAAAAATTTAATATTGAAATTATTTTTAACTGATCTAAAGAGATTCATGTGACAAAAACTCACACCTTTATTTTCATACAAGAAAATAGATAACAGCAATATGGATAAATACATAAAAATTTCACGCCAAGTAACACCATGAATACGATTTATGCTTCATAGAAAGATACACATTCAATCAAGATTGTAAAATATAACTATACCATTTTATAATACTACATGGTTTTGCTATCAGTCTAATCTACATTAATGAAAATCAATACTGTCTTTTCAAACATCAGATTTATCAATATCTTTATCTGTTTTAAACGTATGGTATCTATATCGAACAGTAAAATAAGCCACTATAAAAAATACTCTGAAAATTTATACATCTTCTATAAAGAAATAAGTACAATATCAAAACATTAAACATCTTATATTTGTAATATTTATATTAAGCGAATAACTAATTAGCAATCACTAAAAATATACATTTTTCTGCTAGTTATGCTAAAACAATCTCTAAATATAAGAAAGACTTTCACAGATCTCATACTTCAGAATTTCTCGTATCACTGATACACACAATAAAACTTAGATTATATCTGATATATCAGACATATTATTTTTTTATATTGCAATCATAAAATATTATGTGTATCATATTATAATGTGAAATTGACAAGTGTATTAGAGATAGCATCTAATAAATTTTCACGCAAAATTAGCAGCAAGAAAAATAAAAAATAATATTATAAAAAATTATTGGATATTTATGATCTAACTCTATATTATAATATATTTATTAGTATTAAAATTAAATACTTTCATAGACAAAAACAATAATGTAGATTATTCATCTGGTAATAAAATATTGTGTAATGCATAATAAACATTATTATTATGACATATTCTGTGATATATGTATATATTTATATAACAGAAAAATTCTATAGAGAAATCTTCTATATGAGAGATCTTCAAAAAACCAAAAAACCAATATATAATACTGCTTATATTGCTCTTCTTAATACCATTATAAAATACGTGTCGCATGTATAAATATTATGTATAGCTCTGACATGCAAACTCATGATAGAATGTGTTTCCCTTTATATTTAGTCCGTTCATATCGCTTAATTATGATGTGTTGTATTTTATACATTTATATTTAAAATACTATGATGCATATATGACGAATATAAAAACCACTAAATTTAAAAATAAAATATAAAAATGCACATATGTACATTGCATATAATTTGAAATTAACATACCTCAATACATAAAGATAAATTTCAAACATATTTCATATATTTATATGATACTTATCATTGTATAATGACTGTATTAATTTATTTTGATAACTGAAAAGTATTATCAATAATAACTACTATCTTATGATCATCATACACTACGTCTTTTAAAATTTATTTGATTTTATATAGATAAAAAAAATAAAAATTTTATTTATAAAAAATAAATATTATTTAATTATGAATATCATGAATTTATTAAGTCTAATTTATGACTTACCTCTAGCAAATACTTCAAAAAAACAATCTTGGTAACACTTAAAAACAATAAGGTCTTCATTAAAAATGAATATCACTAAGACTAAACGCATAGATGTCTTTAAGATAAAACTTGCAAATAGTGATCTAAAGCATATTAAAATCAGTGATTACAGACGTGGAATAACTTCTCAGTCCATATCTTTGATTTCTCCTAATCGAGTCACACGAAAACGATTCTGACAAAAAAATAACAAAGGATTGTCCTGATTACTATCACTGTATCCGCTTTCTATTTGTAACGGCTTTCCGATCCGTTGTATTAATTGAGAAACTTTTTCATTTCCTACGCACCTCATAACCAATACACGACCTCCATAAGCCCGCGCCATCTGACTAGCAATCAGCATAACTCGCGGAAAAAACACCGCGTTACTATACACCCTTGCTACTAAAGATTGCGGTGAACCAGTAATTAACCATACATCAGTATTTTCATATCTCAGATAGTCAAGAAGTCGTTGGCGCACTTTTTGAAAAGGCGTTAAGCGACGACAAAACCAACGAACAAATTTCTCTTCTCTTTTTAATAATATAGATTCTCGATGACCAAAAGTGATCGACCATAACACTAAACTTATTGGCCAACGCGTTGTACGACCCTGAATAAGCAGCCCAGCGCCAACTACAGGCAATAACGGCAGAAGTAAAAACAAATTTAACAGATGATGCCATAATAACCAGTATATAAATGAACTAAAGATATCCTGTTGATGCAAGGTGCCATCAAGATCAAAAAAGATGATACGTCGACTAGGGTTGACTCTCAAATACTTTACCTCTCCAACTCTGGTAAATCCCATTAGTTAGTCTGTACTAATAAAATTAGTGAAGTCACATATTATGTATGTATATAACGTGTACGTACTGGCATCTATCTTATTTACCTCTAACATAGATTGCGATTCAATAATACAAAACCAATAGATTCATATATCGCATTAAACTAAAATATATTGTCCTTAGTACTCTTTATACATGCGAACCATTTTGAAACCTTCAAGGTTCGAACATACTCTGCATGCTATTTCAATCACATATTAGTAAAGGAGAAACACTGCTCGTGATATGCCAAATTTTCATGAATAGAGGTCTATTCTAGTTATGTATATACAGATGATAGGATAGAACGCTTTTCTTTTTAACATTAAAACACCTATTTGATGAAAGTAATTACGTAGCTACAGTCTTAGCATACTAACTATTCTTGCGATTACTCTTAACAGTACTAAATTTTCTAGCTTGATGGTTAAGTGATCTTGGCTCTGTAATGTTTAGTGAGAAAGCATCTTACGTTTCTGTATAGTTTCTGTAATGATCTTTTGAAGTTCGCCTTTTTGGAACATCTCGAGAATAATATCACAGCCACCATATAACTCACCATCAATCCATAACTGAGGAAAAGTTGGCCAATTAGCATATTTTGGGAGTTCAGCGCGAATTTCTGGATTTTGCAGGATATCGATATAAGCAAATCGCTCCCCGCACGCTGTTAACGCCTGAACTGCCTGAGCTGAAAAACCACAACTCGGTAATTTAGGGGAACCCTTCATATAAAGTAAAATAGGATTTTCTGTAATTTGGCGTTGAATGATCTCAACAGTATTCATAGCAACCTCCTAAAAATAATATTAAATATGCTATCTGTAGAGCTAGCTCTCATGTTCTCTATAACTCAGTCAGATGTGAATTATGAATATTTCAAGTCACTTAATAAAGAAATTAAAATACGAGATAACTATCTAATCCAATTTATATTTGTATTATAACAACCGATTTATATAGTATAAATGAACGTACACTACCTAACACGTTTTATGCTACTGATGTTCTCAAAATAACGTGTGGTCAATCTGCCATACATACACCACAACCCCAACTACGTCTATACAATTTATTAAAGGAGCTGTTTTCTTAATAGTCATACTATCGTATGATGTACTGGATGAGTCAACCATCAAGGTTATCCTGCTAAAAACATATATGTAATATGAGTTACGTATTTTAGACACGTTCACTTACAGTAGATAAGGAGAATTCGGTAATGCCTTCCTATCATCCCAAAGTAAAAAAAGCAGTGATTCCAGTTGCTGGTTTCGGGACTCGTATGCTACCTGCAACCAAAGCGATCCCAAAAGAAATGTTACCACTTGTAGATAAACCATTGATTCAATATGTTTTTCATGAATGTATTGCAGCTGGTATCCATGATATTATTTTAGTAACAAATGCCTCTAAAAAATCTATTAAAAAACACTTTGATGCTAGCAGTGAATTAGAAACTATTTTAGAAAAACAAACCAAGCACACAATACTAAAAGAGATCCAATCTATTTGTCCACCCTATGTTACTATTATGCAAGTTCATCAAGAGCCAGCCAAAGGACTAGGAGATGCGTTAAGTTGTGCGTGGCAAATAGTTGGAAATAACCCAGTAACGGTCATTTTACCGGATGTCATCCTTGATCAATACACATCAAATCTTTCAAAAGATAATCTAGCTGAGATGATCCAAAGATTTGACGAAACAAATCATAGCCAGATTATGGTAAAACCCGTAAATGATACCTCTAATTACGGTGTGGTTGATTGTTTAGAAACTTCCTTAAGGCCCGGTGATCATGCAACTATAGTCGATATTATAGAAAAACCTACAAAAAACACAACTCTCTCTAATCTTGCCATAGTAGGTCGCTATGTGCTCTCTGCACAAATCTGGCCTTTACTCAGTCAGACAACTCCAGGGAGAAATGAAGAAATTCAATTAACTGATTCTATTGCTTTGCTGATGCAAAAAGAAAAAGTAGAAGCTTATGTTCTGAAAGGTGACAGCTATGATTGCGGAGATAAACTTGGTTATATGCAAGCATTCCTAAAACATAGCATGCATCACAGGCTGTTAGGTAATACATTCCGGTCGTGGTTGCATCAAATACAAAATGCTCCATACAATCTATAGATTGTAACATGTCTGACACTACTCTCAGACAATCTGTACATAGGTCGCATAAAAAGCCATTACCTTATGTCTTCTGTCTGCTTACTGCTCGAACGTGTGTTATTATTGTATAATATTCTGACCTATATAATATGTATTTTTTCTAAACAACGTTACCCAGGCTCTTTCGTGTTTGAACTAACCCTACTTGGTTACGCAAAAAATTCACAGACGTTACATCAAGCTCTTGCCAACATCCACGCGACAAATTTTTTGATAAAACTATATCTCCAAAACGTATACGTATCAGACGGTTCACTTGCACACCTACAGCTTCCCATAAACGGCGCACCTCACGATTTCTACCTTCTAGCAAAGTCATATGATACCACCGATTCATTCCTGTTCCCCGGACAAAATTTAAGGTTTTACACGCAGCCAGCCCGTCCTTTAATATCACGCCATCACGTAAACTATTAATACATCTCTTATTAATCACTCCAAAAACACGTACTACATACTCTCTCTCGACGTTATAACGTGGATGCATTAAGCAATGAGCTAATTGACCATCAGTGGTGAATAGCAGCAAACCTTCAGTATTGATGTCTAAACGGCCCACCGATACCCAGCGTGCTCTATCTAATTTTGGCAAACGATCAACTACCCTTGTTCGTCCTGTATACTCATCATGGCTACATATCTCTCCTGCTATCTTATGATACGCTATTACACGACATGGTTGAAAAGATAAATCAGCCATTGATATACTCTGACCATCCATGAAAATCTGCAATGTAGGATGCCACTGAATTCTCTCTCCAAGTCGGGGTAATTTACCATCAATGCTAATACGCCCAGCTTGAATCATTCTTTCTATTTGACGTCGTGATCCCAATCCAGCACGTGCTAAAAACTTTTGCAGTTTTTCGCTCATAATAATCTCTTTATAAACCAGATTAACACACTAGGCATCAAAAATGATCTATACGTATGTAAAAACATAAAGATACAACATCCTGATCTATATTATTAAGGATATTATTATAAATCGTCATTGTCGCAATATAGAATATAGATTGAGGAAATCAAAACTTTCATGTCAATACGCTGATCGAATTGAATCATACAACTATTTCACTATAAATTTAATGTTCGTTTTATCACCTAAACGTCATGATATAAAATCAATCATTATAGAATTTTCGTAATATACAAAAACACCGGAAAATCAATCACACTCCATCATTACAATCTAACCAATCTAAAAATTATTTCATTATTCTCTATTATGAAATCAGACTGTTAGTCACATACATAACTAGTAAATATCATATACATCATTAATCTTCTATCAGAACCTATGATCATTACTCTGTAGATGAAATACTGTTAAAAATAGAATGTACAATCTGTAAAGCTTCTTGTTCTATTTGATTGCGATGTCCAACTCCTAAAAGACTCTCACAATAAAGTTTATAAGAATCTTCTGTACCAGATGGACGCAAAGCAAACCACCCATTATTAGTAACTACTTTTAAACCACCAATAGATGCGCCGTTTCCCGGCGCTTCTGTTAGATAAGCGCTAATCACATCTCCTGCTAACATATTTGTACTCAAGCTATCAGCTGATAAATGTGTTAATGCTAATTTTTGTATAGATGTAGCAGGATTCTGTAAACGAACATAGCTAGATTCACCAAAGCGTTGCGCAAGCCAATTATAGTACTGTTGCGGGTTTTTACCAGTCACCGCTGTAATTTCTGCGGCTAATAAGCACATAATAATACCATCCTTATCAGTAGACCAGGGTGTACCATCAAATCGCAAAAACGAAGCACCAGCACTTTCTTCTCCGCCAAAACCTAAACTACCATTAAATAAACCATCTACAAACCATTTAAAGCCAACCGGCACTTCTACCAACTGACGACCAATATCTTGCACTATACGATCTATCATCACACTTGAAACCAGTGTTTTCCCAACTGCGACCTGTTTTTTCCACTGTGGTCTATTCTGAAATAGATAATGAATAGCTACTGCTAAATAATGATTAGGATGCATGAGGCCAGAAGGAGTAATAATACCATGACGATCATCATCGGGATCATTAGCAAATGATAGATCAAATTTATCACGCCGCGCTAATAAACCCGCCATTGCTGAGTGTGATGAACAATCCATTCGGATCACTCCATCATGATCAAGGTGCATAAAACGAAAAGTTTGATCAATCACATCATTCACAACCGTCAGATCTAGATGATATAAATCTGCGATACGCTGCCAACATGCAATACCAGCACCGCCTAACGGATCTACGCCAATTTTTAAATTAGCCTTCTGTATTGCTGGCATATCTACTATATATAATAAATCTTCAATATAAGGTTGGATAATATCCTCTTCTCTAATATAGCCACTGCTCCACGCTTCCTCTAATGTCATGCGTTTGACTGCCTTTAAACCATCCTGAATTAGCGCATTAGCGCGTGCTTCTAAAGTTCTCGTGTAACTAGTATGTGCTGGCCCACCATGTGGTAAATTATACTTAATTCCACCATCTTCCGGTGGATTATGCGATGCTGTAATAATAATACCATCAGCTTGTAAGCCACCAAGTTTATTATGTTCAATGATCGCATGAGAGATAGCAGGTGTTGGCGTATACCCATTATCTCTTTGCAGGATCATATCTACACCATTCGCAGACAAAACCTCTAGTACTGAAAGCATGGCTGGTTCCGATAAGGCATGTGTGTCTTTTCCTACATACGACGGACCTGTAACGCCATTTTTAATGCGTTCTTCAGCAATAGCCTGTGCGATCGCTAAAATATGCGTTTCATTAAAACTATGACGCATCGCACTTCCACGATGCCCAGAAGTACCAAACTTAACCGCATGATCAACACGGCCTGTCTTAGGCCGCAGGACATAATACTGAGCAGTTAATTGCGCTACATTAACTAAATCACTCTGCCGAGCAAGTTGCCCAGCCCGTGAACAAGTTCCCATAGGCGCTTTTTCCTAATACTAACACAACAAGGGGAGTTAAATGTATGCGTACCATCATATCTTTGTAGAACTTTATAACTCACTAATGATCTAATAGTATGGATTAATGGTACACTCATATAAGAACCTGTACTTACAGTTTGCATGCACGTATGTAACACGTGCACTCACGTGTCAAGATACCACACTCTCTGTAGATCGGAATCACTATAGTTACCATATTATTATATGATTAGTGTTATAGTCATTTCGACAAGCTGTAAAAAACACTATACCTGGTATTAAAAAAACAGCCGCTCTAATTACCTAGAAATACTCCAAATTATAACTCGATAACATTCTATGTTTAGAAAATATCTATGACGTATAGCTAACATGTTGATATCATCAGCGTAAACTCTGCTCTTTTCCTTTGACATTGCATCCTCATGCTCTCCAGAGCTTGCTATAAAACAATGCTCTGTCTTAATGTATCCCAGAATATAAGATGGAATGCATGCATTAGTGTTTATAATGACCATGTAATGGTATCAATTCATCATGATAGATCTTAGACTATATACAACGTTTAATTTTGAAAAAAATCTTACATTTTCATATTTTATATCAACTTTATGGTGAATCATTAAAATTCTATTAACTCAATACATAAAGTTAATATAAATATCATGCATTTTGACTATAGGTTGTATAATGGTTCTAAGTATTACGGCGCTGAGGTGACTTGAAGCGTTTTAAGCATCTCTTCGTATAGCATAAACTGTCCTTCGATTAATTTTACTCATGCGTAATATCAACTGGAATATAAAAAACACCATTTATAGGCAATGCATTCCTCTTTGCTACCATGCAAAATTATAAATACGCATGTTTTCCATATTTTACAACAATATCACCGATGACAAGTTGCACTACTAAGATTGTTAAGTGACGAATACAAGAGCCACAATATACAACGAGATCTCGTGCACACACAAAATAAAAACACTTACATAACTGTACCATACACCCTATGCCATAACAAATACTCAAATTATCTACAATATCTATCTGCACATGCTACTAACCTAGCACCATATAATTCTCATAAACAAACACATCAAATAACATCCCATACATTAGATATTTAAATGTAAGTATATTACCATAATATAGAAAATTGCATCGAATATATAATATTTTATATAAATATTTTCTGTAGTGATCTTAAAAACGCCACTTCTCCTCTGTGACTGGTACACTGCTTTTTAATATGTGAATCTCATGCTGCAATAAACCTAAATATCATGAAATTCATAATGTAATAAGATATGACAATATCATTACATCATATGCTGTTCTACACCACGAATTTGATCGCTCATATATTACATTTCTGATAGCTGTAGTTAAGTACTGGTAAAAATAAAGTCAAAATTCTCAATAAACAGAAGGTATAAGCATAAATAGTATAAAAGAATATACATCATACTCACCAGTTTTAATTATAGCTTTTCAAGCTATACTATAAATTGATATTTTATTATCAAAATTCATTACCTATCATAAGTATTATACTCAATCAAATCGTCTGTATTACAAATATTTAAAAGCATAAAGTTAAAAAATATATGTAAGAAAAGAATTCATTCATATTCTAAGATTGTATAAGACCAATCGCCTTCTTTAAAATACATAAAGATACAATACACTGGAGGCGAACTACTTACCTCACAAATCGAAAAAGAACAAACTTTTACAACAAAATCTTACTGTGTAAATCTTATTTTTTTAACGCTTTTGCAGTGTACTACACTGCTATTCTATAGCCCCTGATCATACCTGCAGTACAGTTATGTTCTTTAGTCCTCATAACTAGTTAAACATTAAGCATTCACTATTGAGATTATAATGTATGCATACATTAAATATTTATAAGTAGAATATTCACCATGCTGTATATAATATCGTATCTTGTAACATCTAGGATGTTTATTACACACGTTGATAGGTTTATCAGACAGATATTAATTGTCTAACAACCCCTCACCTTTTTTAATATAAAATACATTATATTATTCCATGTTATTCTTGATCGTTACAAATATAAGCAAAGATTACGGATGTCATTTTATTAGGATGAATCAATAATTATTATATTTACAAAAAATATTATAAAAAACATTATTTTGATGCTATCCTGAGATATATGTTATGATATTATAATTAGGCCGTTTGATCATGAAAATTCTGCGATTGGCGATAGTACGACAGAGATACCGTCCTGATGGTGGTGCAGAGAAATTTGTTACCTCTGCGCTAGAAGCACTATCAGTTCTAAAGATGATCAATCTCAATATCATTACCCGTCAATGGGAATATCCGCAAAAAGCAAACTGGAACGTATATCAATGTAATCCAAGCCAATGGGGGCGTGTCAGTCGTGAAAAAAGATTTGCACAGGCTGCACGAACTCTCTGGTGTCGTGAAGGTTTTCATCTTGTCCAAAGTCATGAACGTATTTCTGGATGTGACATATATCGTGCAGGAGATGGTGTCCACACAAAATGGTTAGAACAACGTTGTCGCGTTTTACCAAAATGGCGACAAAAATTGTTATTTGCTAGCCGTTATCATCGTAATGTAATAGAAGCTGAACGTGCGTTATATCGGTCGTCGGCACTAAAAGCGGTCATATGCAATGCACGGATGGTCAAACAAGAAATTATCGAGACATTTGGAGTACCTGAACATAAGATTCACGTTATCTATAACTCTATTAATATTCAAAAATTTTTCCCAGTTGATCATTATCAGCGCGTAAAAATACGAAAAATGCTTGCTTTACCATTAGAGGAACATCTTCTGATTTATGTAGGATCCGGTTTTGAGCGCAAAGGACTGTCCGCGGCTCTTCACGCCATAGCCAATACTCATTCTTATCTACTAGTCATTGGTAGAGATAAAGCAGAAAAAAAATATATAACTATAGCTCAAAAACTTGGCTGTGGTAACCGCATTATTTTTGCTGGTATACAACTAAACATATGCGAATGGTATCAAGCTTCAGATGGATTGCTGCTACCTACCTTGTACGACCCGTGCCCTAATGTCATCTTGGAAGCATTAGCTTGCGGCTTACCCATCATCACTTCTACTCATTGTGGTGGAAACGAATTTATTACGCCTGGTCTAAATGGCTATATTTGCGATGCTCTAGATATCAAATCTTTAACAGACGCCATAGTAGCATTGACTGCATCGACCTATAACAGCCAAAGAAGTGCTTTCTCACGCGCGCAAATTATACCGCTATCTGCTCAACTCTTATCTGAAAAACTGATATCTCTTTATAAAAAAATTCTGGATTAACTCATGCGTATCTTAATGATTATTGATGGACTCCCTGGTGGAGGAGCTGAAAAAGTCGTATTGACATTATGTCAGGACATACATCATATGGGACATCGCGTAACTCTGTTATCATTGCGTGATGTTTGTCATTATACACTACCTCAAGAAGTGCAGTATGAAGTACTCAAACCACTGACTTACCCGTCATCTTGGAAAGATTTTACGACACACTCTCGAACTGCTTATGCGCTAAATCATTTTATTTCACTCCATGAAACGAAAGAAGGAACATATGATCTTATTTGTTCGCATTTATATAATACTGATCGTATTGTCGTTCATTCTCAGATTTCTTCTAAAAACATATGGTTTTGTGTCCATAGCATGTTGTCTACCTCCTATTTATGGCACCGGCATGGACTAGATCGCTGGCTGAAAAAAAAACAAATAACCAAACTTTATTCTAATAAAAATATTGTATCTGTGTCTACCTCTGTTGCAGAAGACTTAGTATGTAATTTGTCTATTACGCCCCGTCGATTAACGGTCATTCATAACCCATTTCAAATTGACAATATTCTGAATAAAGCAATCGAAAAGCATAATGTACCAAACTCACCATATCTCATACATGTAGGGCGTTTTCATCCACATAAACGTCACGATCGCCTATTATTGGCCTATGCAGAATCAAATATTCCCGCCCCCTTGGTGCTTGTTGGTTCTGGGCAGATCCAACAAATCAATATGATCAAAAAACTGGCAGCAAAATTACATCTTTTAGAACGGATAATCTTTGCTGGTTTCCATAAAAACCCCTACCCTCTAATTAAAAATGCAAAAATGCTAATCCTAAGCTCAGATAGTGAAGGGTTTGGCAATGTACTTGTCGAAGCATTGCTTTGCCAAACACCAGTGGTAAGTACACGCTGTCCAGGTGGACCTGCAGAAATTTTAGAAAAAGCAGGAATGGGCAACATGCTAACAGCTCTAACTAGTCATGCGCTAGCAGAAAAAATGAAAGAAGTATATTTATCTCCACCCGCTCCTATCGATAAAAAAAGGTTAATGATCTATAGCTCTAAAATCATTTGTCAACAGTATTTAAATCTTGCTACACAGTCTCAAAATAAATAACGCCGTATCAATATGCTTTATATGTATAGTCTAAAACTATGATTACAGTTGAAAAAACTAGAAGTGCGTCCTTAAAAAATCACTGTATACTATTGTATTATACAATACCTATCAATCTCACCAAACATATCATGCCACATACGATAAAAGTCACCTATGATCTATGTCAATGAATGCTTAAGAAAAACTATCACTCCGTGCTGTCTATGTTTTTCTATTCTATCTTGTAGATAAATGCTCTAACTCTTCACGAAGATACATCTGCATGACTGACTCTAACAACACATGAATAATATTATTGCTTAAAGTATTCAATTATCAACTTCTACAAGACTATATTCGCCTTACAATACGATGTATTGCTACATGATAAACCATAGAAAGAGGATCGAGAGACAGCACAAAAACATATAAAAACATTTTATTAATAAAATCCAATGGTATTATATCACTAATGAAATAGTGCTATAATATACCAATCATTGATATGTAAGATAATTACACGCCAAGTGCTATACCAATAAACACAACAAAACCAACTAAGTTATTATGTAGAAACGCCTTCAAACATAACTCTGCCTGACGACCAGCTATTAATACTTGCTGATAAAGAAATAAAATAAATGCTAGTAACATAAACGCATAAAATATTAGATGCAAGCCCATCATAAAACCTACTAACATCAATACTATCCATACTGCTAGTTGTAATATACTAATTATTATTTTATCGTAACTATTAAATAAAATTGCTGTAGATTTTACGCCAATTTTTAAATCATCAGCACGATCAGCCATTGAATATTCTGTATCATAAGATACCACCCACAACAGATTAGCTAAAAAAAGCAACCAACAATTTATTGGCATATTTTCACTTACAGCGGACCAAGCCATTGGGATTCCCCAACTAAAAGACGCCCCTAACACCACCTGTGGTACATAAGTGTATCTTTTCATAAAAGGATATGTGCAAGTTAACACTAGTCCACATAGCGACAAACATATCGTGATCATGTTCAAAGTTAATACTAAACACAAAGCCAGAAATAGTAGCCCAATAAATAATATTTGTGCCTCCTGAACAGATACTTTCCCACTAGGCAATGGGCGGCTTTTTGTCCGCAAAACACCCCTATCAATACCGCTATCGATTATATCATTAACGACACAACCCGCTGAACGCATACAAAAAACCCCTAATATGAATACGAAAAGTGTTTTAAGCGGTGGCGCATGCATGTCTGACAACCATAATGCCCATAAAGTAGGCCATAATAGCAAAAAAAAACCACCAGGTTGATTAATACGTGCCAACTGGCAATAAGCCTTCAGATTTCTTATTTTTAATACAGTCTGCAAAATAATATCAACCCTCTCTACAACCCTACTTCTACAGTAATGAGAAAAATTTCAACTAATGTAACAAGGGAGCGCCATATCTATTTCCTAAAAACCTTCACATATCTTCATGAATCTTTAAGATTGCATGATAAACATGAAATATATTAAAATTATATAAACAATCCGTATGAACATATTGATACATATGAATCACAACTACTTCTTATATGCTGCAAAACGTAATCAAGCAGGAATTGTAACTCTACTGATAATCATCCAGGATGACATTTGGCAAAATTCCTGATTTTATGTACCTACATCAAAGATCTTTGTCTAATTGTATACACATCTAATCTTATTTAAAAATTAAACATAGTATTTCACTAAAAATTACTTAATAGATTCATCCATACCACATGTATAGATAATTACTTAATCAAAACACACGCATTTGAGTATGTTTACGAACCATTATTATCCATCATACACCCCCTAGCTGTCTATTATGTACAACAGACATATAAACTGCATACTTACGATACTAATTCAACCATCTATGTACCCTGGTTTATCTGTTAATTCTTAAGATATATCTTAATTTTAAACTTCACGTAACCATAAAATATCATCTCTATCTTAAACTCAAATGATTAACTAATATATAATGTAATTGCATATGACATGATCTCTACTATCTTACAAACACAACATGAACTATTAAAGATTATGCAAATATAATGTATTTTTTGAAGCATCTAATCGTTATTGTAAACTCGCTTTATGAGCACGATCTATGTACAAAAACATTATAATACTCACTGATTTCTCCATTCCAAATAGTACACATACGGTATTCATACTTGTTTGTTATAATAGTTTCTTTTAACGAACCAACAATAAGATTGTAGAACGCAATGGTCATTTGCTATACACCATAACATGAATCCTAATATTTTTCAGATCTCAATTTTAGATACAAATGTATCATTCATATCTGGAGTGAAAATTTCAAGCAATCTTTTATGAGCATTAGCATCACGCATGCGCCTGCTTTTTTCATCAGCATTAATTAATAATTATCATCATGTGATGATGATCTATTGTTATATGATCTTAGAAGAGAAGTAAAACAACCAAAACAACACATCTCAGTTTTACAACTTTCGGATAGAAACTCTAAAGCAGTAAATAATCAATGATTATTGAAAACTCTCTAAAATTTTTATAGAAGGCATGGCCTACAACTTCACCATCACATATTATATTGACTATCGGTATAGAAAAGTCTGCTATAGTGAATCGCATCCAACTATAAAATTTCATAGAAATAAGTGTATCCTAAAATATTTCTATAACTATAGCCCTCTGTGCTATAGTATTATGCTATACTATTTTTATAGTTATAGGATAAGCCGTATGATAGTTTTAGATACATCAATAATTAAATTAGACTATAATACAGCAGTCTATCAATGATAGCTATAGTAGATATACTACTCTCCACAAGGCTGATTACAATAGCACACAAGCTATACATGAGGGGAAAAATGCTATATTATGACCAACAACGTACTAAATATCATTCTATGGCATTAGTACCAATGGTAATTGAACATACCACGCGTGGGGAAAGGTCTTATGATATATACTCACGACTCCTGAAGGAACGTATTGTTTTTCTAATTGGACAAGTAGAAGAACACATGGCTAATCTAATTGTAGCGCAGATGCTATTTTTAGAAGCAGAAAATCCAGAAAAAGATATCCATCTGTATATTAATTCTCCCGGCGGTGTAATTACTGCTGGAATGTCCATTTACGATACCATGCAATTTATTAAACCAGAGATCAACACCATTTGTTTAGGACAAGCATGTTCGATGGGGGCTCTATTGCTCACGGCTGGCACAAAAAACAAACGTTATTGTTTACCACATGCACGAATTATGATTCACCAGCCATTAGGAGGATTTCAGGGACAAGCCTCTGATATTGATATTCATGCACGGGAAATTCTTAGAACAAAAGAGATAATAAATCAATTGATGGCTAAGCATACTGGACAAACGATTCACACTATCGAGCATGATACAAATCGCGATAGATTTCTATCAGCTCAAGAGTCGATCGCCTATGGTCTCGTAGACTCTATATTATCTAAACGTAATTAATCTAATTAATTCGTGATACTAGCAATCCACATGAGTGCCAATAAAACCTATATAATTTAAGATCCAGATATTAACCGGATCTTAGTTCGCTTCAGTGGAATAAAACAAGAATAAAAATGAGAGGTTAATACATGACAGATAAGCGCGAAGACAGTTCAGAACAAATACTGTACTGTTCTTTTTGCGGTAAAAGCCAGTACAAAGTTCGTAAGCTGATTGCTGGCGCGTCAGTATGTATCTGTGATGAATGCGTTAGCTTATGTAATGATATTATTCTTCAGGAAGATAGAGACATCATCACAGATAAAAACAACAGTACTTTACCAACTCCTCATCAAATTCGTAATAACCTTGATGACTATATAATTGGTCAAGGCCAAGCTAAAAAAGTTCTATCGGTAGCAGTTTATAACCACTATAAACGTTTACGCAACAGTGATAAAAGTGACAACATTGAAATTGGTAAGAGTAATATTCTCCTAATTGGCCCAACAGGAAGCGGTAAAACACTGCTAGCCGAAACGATGGCTAAATTTTTAGACGTTCCTTGCACCATAGCGGATGCTACAACTCTAACAGAAGCAGGCTATGTCGGCGAAGATGTTGAAAATATCATTCAACAACTGTTGCAAAAATGTGATTATGACGTAGAGAAAGCTCAACGTGGCATTATATATATTGACGAAATCGATAAAATATCACGAAAATCAGATAACCCGTCTATTACAAGAGATGTCTCTGGCGAAGGTGTACAACAGGCTTTACTGAAGCTTATTGAAGGCACAATAGCATCAGTACCACCCAAAGGTGGTCGCAAACATCCACAGCAAGAATTCTTAAATATTGATACCTCAAAAATTCTTTTTATTTGTGGTGGAGCCTTTACAGGCCTAGAAAAAGTCATATCCAAACGCATAGAAAACGGTATAGGTATTGGTTTTAGTGCATTGTTGACTAATGAATCAAAAAAATCTGCCGCAGGTCAGATTCTAGAACAAGTAGAACCCGAGGATCTGATTAAATTTGGTCTCATTCCAGAATTTATTGGACGACTACCAGTGCTGGCAACACTAAAAGATCTAAAAGAAGACGAGTTAATTAAAATATTACATATACCAAAAAATGCCCTCACCAAACAATATCAAGCACTATTTAGTCTGGAAGGGGTGGAATTAGAATTTCAAACAGAGGCCCTGCAAGCTATTGCACAACAAGCCATAAAAAGAAAAACTGGCGCACGAGGTTTGCGATCTATTATAGAACGTATTTTACTGAACACAATGTACGACCTTCCATCAATAAATAATGTGCAAAAAGTTACCGTTAATCAATCTGTAATTACTGATGACATAGCGCCCTCGCTTACTTATAGAACTGTAAATAACAAGCAAGCCTCTACAGAGGAAACCTTAAATAATTACTCATCTCCAAAACCTACTACTTAGTACATTAAGGTTATTTGAATATTATCTATATAATCTACTATTTTCTGAAATAAGATGATGCCTTAACTCATTAGTTATATTCCGTATTAGTCGCAACCGTGAGTTCGAATGAATAATCATATTATAATAGAGGCAGATACCACAGTCTATTTTTTGTAGTTATTGCATACTTCCCATAGTTTTTCTACAGGAAAGTATCCTTTTTCTCCTTATGACTCGACTTTTCAGTTATATATCCCATTAAATTATAGGAAAATGCTTATCAACCTTCATGTCACCTATCAACTAATAATGAGAAATCTATGATGTTATATGGATATAGTAAAACTATTGCAATTGTTGGAAGATATTATAAAAACCTGCTCTGTCTATACAACAACACTATTACTTCTAAAGCAGATATACACATACTTTCTCATAGCACAATCCAAAAACAGCGTTTACAAAATATTATTTAGTAAAAATACCAGTGACATCCACTAATTTTTTAATTAAAAAATAGACAGAAATATGCTTACTCTATCTTTTATAGATTATTACAGATAAGACATGGATCATATACTATGACCGTTAAAATAGATTTGTAAGATATCTATCTAGATATATTTTATTATTTATAAATACATGGCTAAAACCTCATAGAATTATTTAGAACAAACTATATCCTAATATCACATACTATAAAAATTACCACAATAATATATGACTCCAATACGAACGCTCTGCATAATATATGATAATATTGTGCAGATTCTCGCTGAGATAACACCATAATGGATATTTTAAAATCTCTTTCACGCGCACTGTGGCAACATGATTACGCCGCACTTACAGATCCCTCTCTTGTCTGGGCCTTATATCTCATATTATTTGTAATTTTGTTTCTAGAAAACGGTTGGCTACCAACATCTTTTTTACCAGGAGATAGTTTATTAATATTAGTTGGTGTCCTGATAGCGAAGGGAACAATCAATGGTATCCTAATATTATTTCTCTTAACTATTGCTGCCGGATTAGGCTGTTGGGTAAGTTATATGCAAGGCAGATGGCTAGGAAATACTATGATTATACAAAAATGGTTATCATACCTACCTATGCATTACCACCAAAAAGCTAACTATCTTTTTCATAGATATGGACTATCTGCATTACTCATTAGTCGCTTTATTGCATTTGTACGCACGCTATTACCAACCATCGCAGGTCTATCTAGCTTAAATGGTATACGATTCCAATTTTTTAATTGGGCTAGTGCGTTTCTCTGGGTGTTAGTACTGTTGCTAGTCGGGTTTTTGCTTGGTAATACACAAATATTTTACTATTACGAAGCGCAGTTCATGCTCTTTCTAATCTTGTTACCATTAGGGCTCATGCTCTTGAGTGCCATTAGCATTGCATATATATTCTTTCGTCATAGCATATCAGAAAATAAAAACAATAATTGATAATGTCTGTAATGTACTTATAACGCCATCACAAGAAACAAATCAAGCTTCAGGCTACCTCCCAGTCTGCTAGCAAAACATGGTATAATTATAAAGCATTTTTAGACATCCACCCATCGCTCTTCCTATGTAAATTTTATATAATACTATATTGAAGTACGGAAAAGAAATATCTAATCTTTACATTACCTACCCCAGATAGGCGATATAATATAAAAACCAAGAAGAACGGAGTAGCATAAGGCTATTCACGGCATGTTCACTTTGCATTACACTTTAATACTGTAGTTAGATATGATACAACTTCACTTATCTTAAGCACATGCTTTTTATCTGATGCTCGAGATTGATATTCAACCACCGCATGATCCATGCTATTCTCATTAATTACTAAAATATGTGGAATGCCAATAAGGTTCATGTCTGAAAACATTACTCCAGGTCTTTCTATCCGATCATCTAACAGAACATCAACACCTTGAAGAAACAACTGATGATACAAATCTTCAGCTATACGTTGAATACAAGATGTTTGTTGCATAGCCATAGGTACAATTGCAACCTGAAATGGTGCTAAAGCTGGTGACCAGATTATTCCACGTTGATCATGATTTTGCTCAATTGCAGCAGCTACAATACGACTAATGCCCATACCATAACATCCCATTCTTAAAATATGGCTAGATCCATTATTATCTTGTGCTGAAGCTTTTAAAACTTTAGAATATTTTGTACCTAACTGAAAAATATGACCTACCTCAATGCCACGTTGTATTAATAATGTACCGTGACCATCTGGACTGCGATCCCCTGCCACAACATTCCGAATATCTTCAACACGAGGAAGAGGTAAATCACGCTCCCAATTCACACCACTCAAATATTGAGCATCGACATTCGCACCAACAATAAAATCACTCATTACAGCAACAGAATGATCAGCTATAATCGGTATACTTAAACCCACTGGTCCTATAGACCCTACTCCGGTTTCAAAATATTGACGAATCTCTGTATTACTAGCCAACCTCAGTGGAGCAGAAACTATATCAATATTTTCTGCTTTTATTGTATTTATTTCATGATCTCCTCGGATTAACAGAGCCACTAACTTATGATCACTCTTTTTGCTTGCTTTCACTACTAATGTTTGCACTATATTTGTAATTAAAAACTGACCGTGTGTTATAAGAGAAGTGATATTTGTAATAATATTTGGTATAGAGAATTGCATTTTTTTCTGAGTAGGCAGAGAGCGCACAGTAATTGGTGGTAAAACCCGTACGATTTCTATATTAGCTGTATATGTAGATCTAGTAGAAAATGCAATCTTATCATCGCCACTATCTGCTAACACCTGAAATTCATGTGAAACAGATCCACCAATACTACCTGTATTTGCTTCTACAACACAAAAATTTAAATTCATCCGCCGCAAGATATTACTATAAGCATTATACATAATAGAGTAAGTATGCTCTAGAGAATCCTGATTAACATGAAATGAATAACCATCTTTCATTAGAAATTCTCTGGAACGCATGACACCATAGCGTGGACGAACTTCATCACGAAATTTGGTTTGAATCTGGAATAGATTGATAGGTAACTGTTTATAAGAGTGAATTTCTTTACGAATTAAATCAGTAATAACTTCCTCGTGCGTAGGACCCATTACAAATGCACGATTATTACGATCCACTAATCGTAGTAGTTCTGCTCCATATTGCTCCCAGCGTCCACTTGTCTGCCATAATTGAGCGGGTTGTACTATTGGCATGGATATTTCCACCCCTCCAGCATTTTGCATCTCTTCACGTACAATATTTTCAACTTTTTTTAAAACACGCAAACCAGTTGGCAACCAAGTATATAGACCTGATGCTAATTGTCGAATCATTCCAGCCCGCAACATGAGTTGATGGCTAATAGATTCCGCACCAGAAGGTTTCTCCTTTAGAGTAGCAAGCAAATATTGAGTAGCACGCATAAATTATAATATTACATTAATGAAAATTCGTTAGGTATCACAATACTAGTGGCTGTACCTGATATGTATCATATGATTATAGTACAAGATTGTATATGATGTATACACCATATAAACATCATTTTTGACAACACACATTTGGCTAAGTACAATCAATAGATGATAAAATTATCAAAACCAATATTTTGCAACCAACATAATCATACATTCTTTATACTTTACAAGATAAAGGTAGGAATCATCTTTGAATTAAGTTATACATGGTCTATCGATGTTCTAAGCAAAGAATCACCACCATAAAACAAAATTCAAAACATACTTAGCATAGAGCTCTAAGTTTCTTTTTAAGGTTTTCAAACGTTATACATCTATATTTTTAAATAAAAACACAGTAATATTACAATGTATAAATAAGATAATTTTTTCCAAAAGCCTTGAATATTTCCAGTCGCTCTACTTCTCTATACACAAGGTATAGACTAATCACAGATGTTCTCTTTAGTTTCTTCTTTCATATTGAATGTTAATAATCATGCAGCAGAATATATAAAAAGATAGACGAGATAATCCTGCTCATCGCACGCACTTCTATTTTCTATAGATTCAAATAATGAATACTAAAACCTCCTTACATAATATAATATTCTCATCATGAGTATATAAAATATACATGTATTTGATACACGCACTAAGATGTTCCAAGCACCACCGCTTCTTTTCTTAAAAAGAGAAATGCATCCTCAGCATTTAATCGCATTCACAATGAATAACAATCAGTAGCGCATGACAAATTCACCGTTCATGCTCAAATCATCCAAGCCATAACTAGAAGACTCATTAGCCAATCGTATTGTATGAACCATCATTATGATATGCATATATCATATTATATGATCCTTCTTATTATTAATGATCGTATATCTTATAGTCGTACACGTATTGTATCATCTCTGGTCATCTACTGTAACTCCATCAGGTATGATAAATCTAAATTTATCAGAAGATACAGCGTGAATCTTTTGTTTATTCAAAACATATTTGATACATATACCATCCTGCTCCACTATGCTTAATGTGTTAATAATACCGCTCTGAGATACATTAATACTAAATGTTTGCAAATTATTAAACAATGATTTTGGAGTAAAACAAAAATTATCGCCTTGTTTGAGAATATGATATTGCCTCCAATATCTGAGATCATTACACGATATCAGAATAAATGGAGTACGATGGATTACTTGTTGCATAGAATAGATACTAACTTGTTCCATACATGGGGTATAGTGCCATATCGTCTTTCCATCTGAGATTACGATATTTTCATTAGGTTCAGACAAATACCAATAAAAATGATTTGGTCGCTCAACCCAGAGGTGGCCATCGCCTTCTTGCAGTATGGAATTCTGACGATCTTTAACTTTTTGGTGAAAATCAGCATAAAAGCTTGTCACTTTATTAAGACGCTGCTGTAAAACGCTGATTGTATCTGCATGAACAATACCACTAAAGTGCAACATGCAAACTAACAAACATATAGCGATAAATATGTTTTTCATCATTACTGTAAATTTATGCCACGTAAATTAGAGTTTTTAGACGGATAGTCATCAATGTATATCAATGACAAATTCGAATGCGAATGCATTATGCTTGTGGATCCTGTGAATGAAAATTTAAAATCATCAAGATTTTATCCATACATATCAAGATATAATAATATTATTATAAAATATATCAATAAGGATACTCGTAATAAATTGCATTTCTAAAAAAATTACCGAGACACTTCACCCATCGCTAATAATATATCACTTTACACATTCAGAGAGACAAAGCCCAATAATTAATCATATATAAGTTTAACCGTTTCTTATTAGCATACATGCTATCTACCTATATGTATTCATCCTAAAATGAATATAGAAATATTCTAATATTTTTCACTGTCTATTTTTTGTACAAAACTGTACAATCACTGATTGATATACGATATCAGAGCATACGCTCATAAAAAAATATAATATCTCTATGACACATACGCACACAATGCGCTCCTATACATCCATATATACCGTGCTGAGATTAATAATATTTATTATTAAGCTCAACTAACTTAAAATATATAACATATAGCACAGGGCCTATATTAACCTGACATATACAACTGTATTTTCAATTCTAAGCCATTAACTGACTTAATACTCCCGAACAAAACGAGAAAAATCACGCAAACGAAAACCTACTATAAATAACATTAGAATATAAACACTAATACCAGTAAAAAATACTACTACTAGACGTAATACCCGTTCAGGCATATTCCCAATAGCCCAATCTGGACTTATATATAAAACCCCTATGAGCGAAATACTCATAACTAGCACAGAAAAAAATAAACGTATAAAAAAATTCAACCATCCTGGCTGAGGTTGAAAAAAATGTTTTTTACGTATTTGCCAATATAGAAGACTAGTATTTAGACAAGCAGCTAACCCAATAGATAATGATAATCCAACATGTTTTAAAGAACCGATAAATGCTAAATTCATCATCTGTGTAGCTAATAATGTACACATAGCAATCTTCAATGGTGTTTTCATATCCTGACGGGCATAAAATCCTGGCGCTAATACTTTTACTAAAATCAATCCCACTAGGCCCATAGAATATGCTAAAAGAGAACGTTGTGTCATTTCTACATCAAAGGCTGTAAATTTTCCATACTGAAACAAAACAATAGTTAGAGGCTTGGCAAGGATACCAAGCGCTATAGCACTGGGTATTGCTAGCAAAAAACATAAACGCAAACCCCAATCAAGCAATAGTGAATATTCTATTTGATGACCACTTGTACAAATTTTGGATAATGAAGGAAGAAGAATAGTACCAAGCGTAACACCCAACACCCCAGCAGGAAATTCCATTAACCGATCAGCATAATACATCCATGATACAGAACCAATCTCTAAAAAAGAAGCCAAAATCGTATTCATTATCAATGATATCTGACTTAGAGAAACACTAATAATTGCAGATGTCATCTTGGATACTAATCTCCATACGCTCTTATCACATAAACGAAAACATGGCAGGACCAGCAAACCTAGTTTTTTTAAAAATGGTAATTGATATATAAATTGCAAAAGTCCACCAAACATTACCGCCCATGCAAGCACCATCACTGGCGGATGAAAGTATGGAGCCGCAAATAAAGCAAAGAAAATAATAGTGATATTAAGTAGCGTTGGTGTAAATGCCGGAACCATAAAATAGTTCCATGTATTTAAAATAGCTCCAGCAAAGGAAGCTAAAGATATGAAGAGGATATAAGGAAACATAATACGCAAAAGTGCTATGGTTAAAACAAATTGATCATTTGTATGAGAAAAACCAGGTGCAGTAATGAGGATAACCCATGGCGCCATCAATATTCCTATCCCAGTAATCACGACTAATGCCAGTGTAAGCAAACCAGAAACCTTTGCTAGAAATAATTTTGTCGAGTCAATGCTTTGAGTGCTTTGATATTCAGACAGAAGCGGTACAAATGCTTGGGAAAAAGCACCTTCAGCAAAAATACGACGTAGTAAATTTGGTAGCTTAAACGCAACAAAAAAAGCATCAGTGACCGTTCCTGCCCCAAAAATAGAGGCTATGAGAGTATCTCGCACAAACCCGAACATCCGTGAACATAAAGTAACTAAACTAACTGCAGCTAATGATTTTAAAAGATTCATGTATTCTAACTCTTATCTCGGAGTTTCTATCCTATTAACAATTAAAAATGACATAACTTTCTATGAATTTAAAAAAATGGCTATGCTATTAACATTCACATAAAATGACAGGTGTCTGATTATTTGTGATTTTTGAAGGGTACCACTACCATATGAGGGAGATACACATAATTTACGAATACCTTTTGATCTCTTTTATTTATTATAGAAAATAAATCCTTATATTCAGCACTTATTTTTGAATACCCTTATCCTTTCTTGTCATCTTAGTTTTTTATTTTACTCATCTTGTGTCTAAGTAAAATATTATATAGTCTTGTACATGCTATAAACTGTATGATTAGATACGCTGAAGTCCTTCCAAATACACTGCTGGATTGGAGTTTGAATACATGCATCTTATACTATCATGCACTGATATCATAAAGGCGATAGCTTTCATGATCAGAAAATACATCAAAGTGTTGTATTGTCTCTTAAGAAATATAATGAAAATATTCATGCCAAACTCTCTCATTACACTACATAATAATGACTCAACTCACACCTTAGATAAGCTATACCAACAATAATACAACTTTAATGAAGAAGTATTGTATGGTGCATACAGAACGGCTCTATGTGACTTTGTTTTATGATTTTTAATAATCTTGACTGATATATACTATTGGTATATTATATGGTACCTTACAAAAAAATCAGTAATAGTTTTATGACAGACATATCAAAATTTTTAATATTCTGTACGATTATCATTAATATATCTAAAAAAAATAAATAACAACCAACTCTAAAAAAACATGTCAATAGATTTTATAATCTAGATTACTGCCTAAAACTTAGAGCCTCTATTTTAGGTGCTTATCGCATATATTTAGCTCATTCAATAATACACATCTGCTAACATTGAGTATAAAAATAGGGATAAGGATTTTATGACTATTTTTTAAAAAACTATTTATATGCACCATACTTAATTTATATCATGTAAACGTGAGGATCTTGTCATGTAGGATGTCCTAATGTTTTAAGTGATACTACTATAAAAAATGTAAAATGAAAACAGCCTAAACTAACCAGCACTACTATCAAGTATAATATTTGGTGTTTCATCTTCATCCGGAAACTCACCAGCAATGGCTTCTAGTACATCTAACGGTGTAATTAGCCCCTGTACTATACCACACTCGCTAGTTACCACAACAAAACTACCCTTAGCACGTCGTAAAATTCCAAGAAGATTCAGTGAAGTCAGGGTATCTGGTATAAAAATCGGTGGTGTTCCGCCTGCAAACACAGCCACATCAATACTATGATCTAATGCCACTAAGAGTTCCTTAGCCCGCACTACACCTATCATAGCATCTAGCGCACCATTACAGACTGGAAATAAGCTATGTGGAGTATCTAAAAGCTGCATACGCACTTCATCTCGAGAGCGAGTGAGATCGACCCAAGAAATATCTTGACGTGGCGTCATAATGCTACGGACTGAACGAGCAGCAAAAGTTAATACACCATTCATCATATAACGTTCTTCGTCTTTAAATTCTTCTTTAGGTGACAATGTTTCTGCTACATCATGCACAAAACCACGACTTACATCATGCCGATTATTACCCATAAGACGTTGAATAGCCTCAGCAGTGCGTTCTCGCATCGGACGTCGTTCTTGATGACGCATTAAATTACGCCGTGCCATCTGATTAAATAACTCAATCACAATAGAAAAACTAATAGCTGCATATAAATATCCTTTAGGTATGTGAAAGTTGAAGCCTTCTGCTACCAAACTAAATCCAATCATAAGCAAAAAACTTAAACATAGCACTACTACCGTCGGATGAACATTAATAAAATTGGTTAATGGTTTAGAAGCAATCAGCATAACGCCCATAGCTATTACTACTGCCAGCATCATTACCGATAAATGATTAACCATACCTACTGCGGTAATGACTGCATCGAGGGAAAAAACCGCGTCTAGCACAACTACCTGAACGACAACTGACCAAAAACTTGCATAACCTTTCTGCCTAACACCATGCATATCTCTATTTTCTAGACGTTCATGTAACTCTGTGGTAGCCTTACATAATAAAAAAATCCCTCCGGTAAGCAACATTAAATCGCGTCCAGAAAAACTAAAATGCCCTACAGTAAAAAGTGAATGATTCATCGTAACCATCCACGATATTAAGGACAGAAGACCCAATCGCATAATCATAGCTAACGACAGCCCAGTTAAACGAGCTGTGTCACGCTGTTTCGGTAAAAGTTTATCAGCTAGTATAGCAATAAATACTAAATTATCGATACCAAGCACAATTTCAAGAACAATTAGCGTGAGAAAACCCGCCCATATAGAGGGGTCTAAAAGAAATGACATGGAAAACTCCGGGAAAAAACGCAAGAAAAAATAAGTAGCATGCGTACAAAAAATGCAAAATAGCATATATGCACGCGTTAAAAAGCGTTTGATAGTATACAAGAAAGGTAATTATCATTACACAGTGAACATAGTGGCAATACATCTACAGGCTAAAACCCTTTACGCCTACATACAAAATTTTTATCGCATCCGAGTTGATTCTGATTAGATTTCTACTGCTATATAAAAACGAGAGAAATAAACATCAAGACTTCAGATACATTATACAAACTCTATAAAATATTAATGTGGCAATCAAACTAAATAGTAGTCTACTGAATAGACAAAAAATTATTTCATAAGAACGAAAAACTTGTTTTTCCATCACAACACATACAACAAAATATGTATACCGTAATATACTATTTATACTTAACAGGGTTGTATTAATTGCTGTGATCCACGCTCATATGCCTGTCTCGATGTATTAACAAGTATGAATTATCACACTTTATAATTTATTTTCCTGTTCAGATACACCGCTTCATCACTAATTACCAAAATGATTTCTCTATACACAAAGTGTAGTAGCCAGACTGTTCAAAACACCATCTACCTTCGTTTGATTAGCGCGCATAAATGACATCAAATCCGTACATAACTCATGTATACCAAAATGATTCGTCGCGGAGATCAGATGATATCTCTCTGTCCAACCGAGCGTTTTAACAATATCTGCAGCCCGTAATCCTGCTTCCTCTTCATCTAAAAGATCAATTTTATTAAACACCAACCATCGCGGTTTCTGAAGCAGTTTCATGTTATAGCTTTCTAACTCATGAAGTATAGTATATACGTTCTTTACGAGATCTCTATCTTCAGATGGAGCTATATCAATAATATGCAATAATATTCGACAACGCTCAAGATGTTTTAGAAAACGTAGACCTAGTCCTGCACCTTTAGATGCCCCCTGAATTAGGCCCGGTATGTCTGCAATCACAAAACTATTATCACGGTCTATGCGCACCACGCCCAAACTAGGCACTAGCGTTGTAAATGGATAATTTGCCACCTTGAGCTTAGCAGAAGAAACGGAGCTAATAAACGTTGATTTTCCTGCATTAGGCAATCCTAGCACACCTACATCTGCTAGCAACATTAGATGTAAATGTAAATCTCGTTTCTCGCCTGGTGTACCCATAGTCTTTTGACGAGGAGTGCGATTAATTGATGATTTGAATCGCGTATTCCCCATGCCATGCCAACCACCCTTAGCAAACAATATTTTTTGGTTATGATGAGTCATGTCTCCTAATATTTCATCTGTATTTTGATCAATAACCCGTGTTCCAACAGGTACTCTAATCAGAAGATCTTTCCCTTTTTTACCGGTACAATCACTACTCTGACCATTGTGACCACTTTCAGCATAAAAGGCCTTTTTAAAATGAAACATAACTAAGGTGTTGATATTTTCATCTGCCTGCATATAAACATCACCGCCATCACCGCCATCACCGCCATTCGGACCTCCACGCGGAATATATTTCTCGCGACGAAAACTAACACAACCATTTCCACCATGACCGGCCACTATCAAGATTTTGGCTTCATCAACAAACTGCATGCAACTCCTCCATTGTATATACTCAATTACGCACAAATCTCTAATTTACTATATCCACTAACAGCAATATTAAAAGATAACTGACCATAAATGATGTGCTAGCGGCAGCGCACAAGTTTCCTGAATTTTTAGTTTATCTATAACTGTAAACAATGACGTCGTGACATTAAAGATTGAAGTGGCTGATTAATCACTTGCAATACCATTGCATGCGTGAGGAATTAAAAGTATTCACGAATAAAAGAACTAGAAAAAAACTTTCTCTTATCTCATAGAGGCTTATGTGGTCAATACACGATACACTCTTATTTGTAAGCGTCAACGATTCATTACCACTGGGATGATTTGCGAAATTATACATTTTATCAGGTTACAACAATAATATTGCACCTATTTTGAGGTTACATGTGTGATTCGATGTCTTGAAAACCCAACATACAATCATATGAACCATAGCTTATAAGGTCGTCTTTGTGCAATAAATAATTGCAAGCTGACTGGAAATTATAATAACTTATCACACAGATTGCATTCATATAAAAACTGACACGTATTCTGCTTAATACGTATGCGTATAATTATTACACAAAATGATATTGACATATCGTAGTATAAAAGGGTAACTTTTATTGATGCTGAATTAAAACAAGATAGAAATATCTAAATAAAACAGATAATCACCATTATACAGTCTAACCATTTTTAATAATATTAGATATGGCATAATCAGCCATCCGTCATATAGGATGGATACCTACAATCTATATCTCTCAATATTTTATGCTTATGTCTGTTTGCTAAACAATATAACTGAGCTACTTGGATGACTGATATGCATCACTATGAGTGCTGCATGAACTTTCCATTCTTTGCAAGTGATTGACTATATTTCGAGGTACTCAAAATAATTTTTGTATATGTATAAAAAACAACCTTGTAGTGTGCGTTATTTATCTTAAACTTTCAAATCTTTAACCTTTAATGAGAAATGACACTAATATATTGACGCCTGGCTAATCCCTTGATTTCAAATTTTACCTGACCATCAATGGTTGCAAACAAAGTATGATCGCGGCCACAACCTACATTATTACCTGCATGAAATTTAGTTCCACGCTGTCGTACGATAATACTACCCGCCAATACATTTTCACCTCCAAAACGTTTTACTCCCAGTCGTTTTGAATGAGAATCTCGACCATTCCGTGTTGAACCACCTGCTTTTTTATGTGCCATGTTGTAAATTATCCTCTGTGGAAATTATAGAGATGATCTTGAGATCAGTAAAATACTGACGGTGACCTTGATTTTTGCGATAATGTTTACGAGCACGGAACTTAATAATTTTGATTTTATCCCCACGGCCATGCGTTACTATTTCTGCTTTAATCACACCACCTTTTACCAAAGGTGAGCCTACATGAATCCTCTCATTAGTAACTATCATTAAAACCGTTTGAAAAGATACCATTTCGCCAATGAGATTATCTATCTTTTCTAGACGTATAACTTGCCCTTCTCTTACTCGATATTGCTTGCCACCACTTTTAAAAACCGCGTACATATCATGCTCCGCTTGCACACCTACCTAGTTTCGGTGCTATGCTATTCAATAATCTTGATGTAAAAATTTCATTTTACGAGACTTTGTTTCCAAAAACAAGTACTTGTTTGATGCATTTCATAGAAAAAAATATATAACCAGAACAAAAATCTTACTAACATATTTTCAGTACAATCTATTTTAAAATCTGTTATACATGTTACGAGATCAGTGCAACTACAGACACTGAGTATAGCTTTAAACCTAGATCATAAATGAATACAACTATGAATTTAAAAAACATCAAAAAACTTATTTCGTATGATATGACAGCGGTCAATGCCACAATACGCGACCAACTGAACTCGAATGTGCCTCTTATTAACAACCTCAGTTATTACATGATTAATAGTGGAGGAAAGCGCATTCGTCCTATAATTACTATATTAGCCGCACGGGCCGTGGATAATTATTCCGGCAAAAAACATATTACTATGGCAGCATTAATTGAGTTTATCCATACTGCAACGCTACTGCATGACGATGTAGTCGATCAATCAGAAACGCGAAGAGGCCAATCAACTGCTAACGCGCATTTTGGTAATGCCGCGAGTGTATTAGTTGGGGATTTTATCTATACGCGTGCATTTCAAATGATGACCAGTCTTGGCTCACTCAGAGTTCTAGATCTATTATCAAAAGCAGTCAATGTAATTTCTGAAGGGGAAGTTCTTCAATTACTGAATTGCAAAAATCCTAACATGACAGAAGAAAAATATATGCAAATTATCTATAACAAAACTGCACGTCTTTTCGAAGCAGCAGCTCAATCTTCTGCAATACTTGTAGGATCTACCGTGATTCAAGAGAAATCATTGCAGGACTATGGTCGACATATTGGTACTGCATTTCAGATAATTGATGACCTATTAGACTATAGCGCCAAAACAACACAGTTTGGGAAAAAAATAGGAGATGATTTAAATGAAGGCAAAACAACACTCCCTTTATTACATGCCATGCATCACTCTACTCTAAAGCAAGCTGATTTTATTCGTTCAGTCATTACTCAAGGTGACGGACGCCGGTTTTTAGCAAAAATCCTAAAAATTATGCATCAGTGCCACTCTTTAGAGTATACCCGCCGAATTGCCCAAAAAGAAGCTCGCAAAGCGATTCATGCATTACAGAAATTACCAGAATCGCCATGGCGTCACGCACTCGAAGAATTAGCTAGTATTTCTGTACAACGTACTGTATAATTTGTAAAGATCTGTGTATACTCCAAAGCTATATTATCTATTGGTATACGCTTTACATTATAATTTTATTTGTTAAAAATGATGTTAGTTATTGCTCTAAATATATAATTTTAGATGATAGATGATAGCTATCATGTACTAACCACGTGTTTTGTACATTACTTCCAAAACCTACTATTATGTTGTACAGATTGAAAAATTTCTGCAGTCAGGCATGAACAATTCATACAATGCTGAAATCTGCTACGTAATTTGCGTACTGATAGCCCGCTATCACACCTTGGACAATATGTGTACGTGGAATATATATTCCATATAATACTCAATTATCTAGTAAATAGATCAATTATTTTCATAAACAGACTTTATTTTACCATTAATCAATAAAATATGTACGTTATTATATAAGATTGTAGTAGTACGATACACCAAGCATAAGTCAGCCTAATATCCATTAATCTAATATGCAGTGTATACTGCAAGCAATGTACTTATAACTTCTACAGCATTGATTAACAACAAAAAAGCAAAATACTTAATTACCATCTTTTCTTCTTTATAGATGGCTCCCCTGACTGGGCTCGAACCAGTGACATACGGATTAACAGTCCGCCGTTCTACCAACTGAACTACAGAGGATCAATTAATCTACAAATTATATTTTATCGCTTATATTTATCAATGTCAATACACATTTTTTAACTTCTGTGTTCCACCTCAAATCACAAGAATCACTATCATGATATTCTATATTTTTAATTCCCTAATATAGCATACTCGTATACTAGAAATATCATATGGACTTATCATTCTGCTTACATAAAAAAATCAATGACTTTATGGTACAATCTAATCAAGTTATCAATATCTGGGTATTACTGATATCCGAACATCATGCTGTACCCGTTATTTAATATGCAACCGCGTATGCACCATATAGTTCACGTCAACATCAAATGTTAGCTGAAAGCTTCGACGTAGCGGCATATATTCTAGGCCAATAATATGATGTGCATATAAGGAAGTTTGATCGACCCAATGTAACAGTTCACTTGGTCTTATAAATTTTTCAAAAGAATGCGTTCCACGAGGTAAGATATTCAACACATATTCTGCACCGATAATAGCTACTAACCAAGATTTACCAGTACGATTGATAGTGGAAAAAAACACATCACCACCTGGTTTTATAAGAGCAGAGCAGGCACAAATAATAGAATGAGGATCTATAACATGCTCTAATAGTTCCATGCAAGTGATCACTTCATATTGACCAGCACACTGCGCTACATGATCTTCTACTGTTTGCTGGATGTAATTTATGCGCATATTATTTTTCTGAGCATGCGTACGTGCTACATGCAATAACTCTGCGCTCATGTCTAAACCAGTAACGTGCGCACCCTCTTCCGCCATGCTTTCGGACAGAATACCACCACCACAACCTACATCTAGTATATTTTTATTAAATAAACCATTTGTACACCTACCAATCCAACCTAAACGAATAGCATTAATACTGTGCAGGGGTTTTAACTGGCCTTCTAAATTCCACCAACATGAAGACAACGCAGAAAATTTATCAATTTCATCATGATCTACATTATATGCACCTTCTATATGTTCTTTTTTCATAACTCAGGCACCCTAGGATAACTTTGATCTGGATCATCTAGTGTTCATCTATTAATATGCATGCTATATAGCTTATAATTGCTCTTAAACATGAAAAACAATTATAAAGCATACGCCCTAATAAACAGATATCTTCATATTACAAACAGATACATCTTAATCTTCTTCCTAATAAGACAAGAACTTTCTGCTATTTAAAATTTAAAGCTTATGACAGTAATTACAGCTATTCAAAGCTTTTTTATTAAGATCCACAACATCTAAAAAATATTTTCTCCAAGAGACTAAAGGTTTTACACAAAAAAATTATCTGTATATTTAATATACTATGCATCATACTTCTCTATTGAAAATATAACAAAACAGACTCTACATCCTCTCGGATAGATATATTTTTACCATCGAAGAATTTTATATCACTAATAAAATCTATGTGTACTACGCTTAAAAAACAACATGACGATACATTTGTCTTATTTACAGACCTGCTTTTCTCTATAAAAGATTGATTTTAAAAAGATATTTATACTCATGCAAATGATATGGTAACCTTCTAAATATTTGGTGGCATCTAAAATATAATTGCTCCTATCTATGCATCATAATTCAGCTCAAAGACATCTTTATATCTTACTCACAAACTATAATACGCACCTTACCTCTGTATCTAACGTTAGAGTAAGCGAAAAAAAATTCTATTGCATGTCAAAAAGACAACTATTGATAATAGTAATCACTACTCATTTTAATCTATTAATCTGTACTTATGAGCTTGCAACTATTAATGTGTCAAATCATCAAAAAACTGTCTAACACCATCAAAAAATGTTTTCGATCGTGGACTATTTTTTTCTCCAGAGACACCACTAAAACTATCATTTAAGTCGCGTAATATCATCTTTTGATGCTCATTTAAATTTACAGGTGTTTCCACAACTACTCTACATAACAAATCTCCTAATGCACTACTGCGCACTGAAGAAACACCTTTACCTCGCATACGAAATAATTTTCCAGTTTGTGTTTCAGGTGGTATTTTTAAGGTGACCCGCCCATCGAGAGTAGGCACTTCAATCTCTCCACCCAATGCTGCCATAATAAAATTGATTGGCACCTCACAATATAAATTATTCTCTTCACGCTCAAAAATATGATGCTTACGCATCTGGACCTCAACATATAAATCACCCGCTGGAGCACCATGTTCACCCGCTTCTCCTTCGCTGTTAAGACGAATACGATCACCCGTATCTACTCCAGAGGGTATTTTAACTGATAATATTTTGGACTTAGCAATACGACCTTTTGCATTACACAACCTGCATGGATCTTGGATCTTTGATCCACGTCCGTGACAATGTGGACAGGCCTGCTGTACTGTAAAGAAACCCTGCCGTATTTGCACCTGCCCAGACCCATGACATGTGGAACAACTTTGTGGTTTATTTCCTGTTTTAGTTCCATTACCATTACATACACCACACTTTTCAAATGTAGGAATACGGATCTCTTTAGATACACCACGGACAGCTTCTTCTAATGATAATTCCATAGTGTAACGTAAGTCAGCACCGCGCGTAGCACGCTGTTGACGTCGACCTCCTCCAAAAATGTCACCAAACACATCTCCAAAAATATCGCTAAAATCAGCACTACCACTACTAAATCCAGCTTGACCTCCGCCTCCTACACCACCTTGTTCAAAAGCAGCATGACCATATTGATCATAACTTGCGCGTTTTTGCGCATTAGTTAATATTTCGTAGGCTTCTTTGATCTCTTTAAATCTGCCTTCTGCGCCTTTATCCCCTAGGTTACGATCTGGATGGAATTTCATCGCCAAACGTTTGTATGCTTTTTTAATTTCACGTTCATCTGCTGATTTAGGCACGCCTAAAATCTCGTAATAGTCTCTTTTCACCATTGCTTATAGTCCTGCCATTAATACACATGCACGGACATAGATATATCCACACCCGCGCTAGTTATCATCGGTGACCTTGACGGCGTACCACGCCCTGTCACACGTAATTATTTTCTGCTATCTTTTACTTCTTCAAATTCAGCATCAACAACATCATTATCTTTTTTTACATTGTTAGTTGCATCAACAGAACCTCTAGACTCTGCCTGTTTTTTAGAATATTCTATCAGTTTCGCAGAAGCTGCCATCAATATCTGCATTTGCGATTCAATTTCGGCTTTATCTTCTCCCTTTAAGGCTTTGTTAAGATTCATTAATGCAGATTCAATATTAGCTTTATCGCTCTCTGCTAATGTCTCTCTCGTTTCATCTAGCTGCTTACGCGTACTATGTACCAGTTGATCGCCTTGATTTCTGGCTTGAACTAATTCTTCAAATTTGCGATCTGACTCAGCATTATTTTCTGCATCACGCACCATTTTTTCAATTTCTCTATCATTCAGTCCTGAAGAAGCTTTAATGGTAATCTTTTGCTCCTTACCACTATTTTTATCTTTAGCAGATACATGAAGAATACCATCAGCATCAATGTCAAACGTGACCTCAATTTGAGGCATACCACGTGGTGCGTTCTGAATTCCGTCTAGGTTAAACTGCCCAAGAGATTTATTATCAATCGCACGCTTACGCTCTCCTTGTACCACGTGAATGGTCACTGCCGACTGATTATCTTCAGCTGTAGAAAATATCTGGCTATGCTTAGTAGGGATGGTGGTATTTTTAGTAATTAATGCAGTCATAACACCTCCTAGTGTTTCAATACCAAGAGATAAAGGGGTCACGTCTAATAATAACACATCTTTGACCTCACCGGCTAACACGCCACCTTGCACAGCTGCACCAATCGCGACTGCTTCATCTGGATTCACGTCTTTACGAGGTTCTTTACCAAAAAATTCCGCGACTTTAGCCTGAACCATAGGCATACGTGTCTGTCCACCAACAAGAATGACATCGTTAATATCAGATATGGATAGATCTGCGTCTCTTAAAGCCACTTTGAGTGGTTCAATAGAACGAGTGATGAGATCTTCTACTAAAGATTCTAATTTAGCACGCGTGACTTTTATATTGAGGTGCTTCGGACCAGCTGCATCGGCTGTAATGTAAGGCAAATTCACATCTGTCTGTTGAGAAGATGACAGTTCAATTTTCGCTTTTTCTGCAGACTCCTTCAAACGCTGCATTGCTAAGGGATCATTATGCAAATCAATACCCTGATCTTTCTTAAACTCAGAGACAAGATAGTTAATCATACGACTATCAAAGTCTTCACCACCTAAATGGGTGTCTCCATTTGTAGAAAGGACTTCAAATGTTTTTTCGCCTTCCACTTCATCGATTTCAATAATAGAGATATCAAAAGTCCCACCACCTAAATCATAGACTGCAATCGTACGATTGCCATGACTTTTATCTAGTCCATACGCCAAAGCAGCTGCAGTAGGTTCGTTAATAATACGTTTGACATCTAAACCTGCAATACGTCCAGCATCTTTTGTAGCCTGACGCTGCGCATCATTAAAGTACGCTGGTACTGTTATCACCGCTTCACTGACTGACTCACCTAAGTAATCTTCGGCAGTTTTTTTCATTTTTTTCAGCACTTCAGCTGAAATTTGTGGTGGTGCTACACGCTTTCCCTTCACATCAAGCCATGCATCACCATTATCCGCATTCACAATTTTAAATGGCATGATTTTAATATCACACTGTACTTCTTTATCTTTAAAACGACGACCAATTAAACGTTTTATAGCAAACAAAGTATTTTGTGGATTAGTAATCGCCTGACGTTTAGCAGGTTGACCTACTAAGGTTTCACCATCCTTTGTATAAGCAATAATAGAAGGAGTGGTGCGGTCACCTTCTGAATTTTCTAATACCCGCGCCTTGCCACCATCCATAATCGCCACACATGAATTCGTAGTACCGAGGTCAATACCAATAATCTTACCCATATAAATATCTCCTACTCATTATTATTGTTCATTAATCCATGTCTTCAATCTAGAGTATTGATATAAAATGCGGGCATGTTCTGCTATTTCAACTTTTTTTATGCGTTTTTTTTAATTAACGTCTAAAATTTAGTACATGAAGACCTTAAAACATATATACGTATATCCAAAATACACATTCAATTTATACATGCTATATTATTATACATACTATTAAATCAGTGTTGTGAGTGTTGTGAGAGACTAAATACCATTCTTTAGAAGTTTGCAGAATTAAAAATATATATCATATAATACAATCTACAAAAAATATTATTTGCAAAAAACGAAGAATAAAAATAGACACATGAAACTGAACAAAATCTCTAAAAATCTCTAAAAGAATTTAATTAGTATTACACATCTTAGACGTTCAGAAATCTATAGTGCGATTTTAAGAAACATTAGTGCATACTAAATATTAATCTAGAAAATAAAAAAAGCATTTACTTATTAAAGTATGGATATAAAATATTTATTATAAATATTCACATCTCATAAAATAAAAATAATTTTCCATTAAGATTGATAATTAAAATATAGAGTATGTACTCTACATAATTGATTTTAAATCATATTTTAATCATTATATATTATGTAAATAATTTTTATTAATTAAAACAATCTTTATAAAAATAATCTTTATAAACATTATAGAATTCAAATATTATGTTTATATGTTTATATTGTGAAACACCCATATTATAAAATATTGCTATTAAATAAAAAATAAAAACAGCATACATAATTGGTCATACTGTTCAACACTTTTTATAAAAATTAAAATACCTACAAAATTAAAAGACAAGTAAAGTTCTATAGACTTCAGATATTACTTCAAGTCTATATTCAGACTATGAATATTAGGATTTTATCAAATCCAAGATTTTAGGAAGTTATTTAAGAGATAGTGATAATATCTATTCTATGTAATATTCTCATACTTAATAAATTAAACTGAAGATTATTTCCACAATGTTTTTCTGCTATTTCAGTATTGCGTGCAATGTCAAATTAGACATCACTATAGAAAAACACATTACGTTATCTATATGATGATAAATACATTTAAATTTAAAATTTATGAATTTATAAATTCACTATCTAAATATTATGCTGATAGATGTTGATACTAAATATAGATTATATTATCGAATAAGTTAATATTATTAATAATATATTGCAATCTATACTATTTTCATGTATTATCACTAACGTCTTATAGTTCTTTTTATTTTATCAAGAATTTATAAACTAATGATCATACATATATTATATATTGCAGCAAATAATATTCTATAACGGCACGTAGCGCAGATTGGTAGCGCACCGTCATGGGGTGGCGGGGGTCGGAGGTTCAAATCCTCTCGTGCCGACAAAATTCAACATTATGTATACTATAAATAATTCAATGCTTGTTACAACAGGCGACAAGCATCCTCTACATTACATCCTCTACATCCTCTATGCACCAAATCCTAATATGGACCAACAACCTCACACCAAATCATACTTTTAAATGTCATCATAAATAGAAAAAACAATAACATATAAAATTTAAAGAAACGCTTAAGATCAGCACGTTCCTTTCTTTATTTTGTTTTCTTTAACAATACACTATACACTACGTGACTAAAAAATAAAACATAAATACTATCTTCTTTTTCTTGTAAACAATACTTAAAGAGGGTATCACGCCACCTTTAATTCAAAATTACTGTATACCAAACACGGCATAGAGGCATTATACGACTCATACAAAAAACATTTTTTTCCAGATTATATGCTTGTACTTAAAAATTAAATTTTAGAAACAAGCTATATGCTATATGCTATATGCTATATGCTATATGCTATATGCTATATAGTAAATTATCTATAGTTAAGTCTAATATATCGATATAATATATTTAATATGATTTAAAATCATCATTTTAATCTTAATTATATTACCTATGCTAGGTGCAATCGTATTTATGATTGATTTACAACGTTCACAAAATTAATAATGTTATTATAATTAAAACCTAAAAATCAAAAAATAAAAAAACATTGTAGTTATAATTTATTATTATGTATAACATATGTGTACAAAATATATATTTTTTTTAATATAAAACCAGTAAAGAAATATTTTTTATAATATATAAATTTTATTTATTACTCCTGATTCATTAATATAATCATTATACTATCGTTCATAAAATTACAGATGAAATTTCAATGTATAAAAAATCATATATAAAATTTAGGATCATATTTGCCGTTACTAACACAATATGTATGATGCATATCCACACAGCCTAGATCCGCAATAAAAATACGTTTATCATAAATTATTAGAACTATAAAAAACATATTGCAATTATACAATTATACATTGTAATAAATATATTTACATTTCAAAGAGAAATATGGAAAAATCTATAGATTTACCTATCTGAATTTATTAATTCCATTCCATACTCATTTTCAATGATTATTGATGTAACTTGTAAAATACCAGTATGCAGTCAGATACAATGTGAACCTTTTTCTATATTTTCCTCTTTTAATATCACTGAATAAATTTTATTTTAGTACAAACTGAATATGTTTTAATAAATAATGAAGAATAAAATTATTTATATATTCTTTATATCGTGATTACAATTGTAAGAATTGCTATTAATCATAATTATAAATATATATATTTCTCTTAGAAGAGTAATACAATTATATAATGAAACGATGTATGATTGAACTTCAATTATTGAATCTCATATATGGTATTTTATATAAACTAAATGTTATAAAAACATTAAATACAAAGCATCACATCTTTATCACACAAAAAAATATTTATAATCATAACACATCACTCCACCGTATAACTATACTACACACCTCGATACTAATAGTATTTAAAATACTATGAGCAATACAAAATTACATTATTTATGTAATCTATGTAATTAGAGTATCTAAAATACCTACATACATATGTATCGTGAATTGTTATTCAGTGTTTCTAACATATAATTTTTACGTTCATCTACTCCTGTTTACATATGAAAAATCATATTCTTATAATATTGTATATTATATATAATTATCATTATACAATCTCATTACTAATGACTTGTGTTATACCTGTAGAATAAAGTAAAAATCACTGATCAGATTAGAAAGCACTACTACTATAAAAACTATCAACAATGTTGTTATCTTTTCTACTTTTCTATATAAAATACGAAATATCCATGTTATACAAATATATTTAAATCTTCCATTAATTAATTGGATAATAATATTAATTATTTTAATTCTAAATATAAATTATAGATATAGAATTAACAAAATGTGTATGGTATGTATGTGGTATTATATACAGAATGATATGTATATGTTGATAATTATTGCTCTGCATCTTTACAATGATCTTAAATATTCTTAACGATATTTACATACTAAAGGAAACGCCGTAAATAAAAAGGTTTAATGATAAATATGATCACTCGATCACAATCTATAGGTTATAGAATAGCGATTAATTACTATTAATGCATAATGCATACATCTCAATTTTTATATGCAAATACTATACTTTCTATTAATAATATCAGCTTAATGCAAATAAAATAACAATAGAGATCTGAACCATAATGAGAGACCAAGCCAGTACGTTCTAAGTAAATAAAATAAATCTGTGATGATTATACCATTGATTTTTGTTTATCCATCAATAAATTAATTCCAAACCAACTAAATAACTAAATAATGATATAAAGAAAATGCTAATCCTTTATACAGCTCTACTTTATCTACTGCAACCTGCGATTTGGCTATACCTCTGGATTCGCGGACGTAAATCTTCTTCTTATCGCCAAAGATTGGCAGAACGATATGGATTCTGTATCGGCAAAGTTAATCCATATGGTATTTTACTCCATGCAGTATCACTTGGTGAAACTGTGGCAGCGATTCCACTCATCCGAGAATTACAGCAGCGCTATCCACATCTCCCGATTGTGGTCACCACTATGACGCCGACTGGTTCAAAATTTGCTCAGCATATATTCGGCACTACCGTTTCGCATGTTTATCTACCATATGATTTGCCTAAAGCAATGAAGCGTTTTTTAAATACCACCTATCCTAAATTGGTAATAATTATGGAAACAGAGCTTTGGCCAAATATGATCACCCTATTACATGCTCGCAATATTCCACTAATAATAGCTAATGCCCGTCTTTCAGAACGCTCAGCTAAAGGTTATCGTATCTTTGGTAGGTTTATGGCGATGTTATTACAGCGCATTACCTTAATTGCAGTACAAAATCAAGCAGATAGTCAGCGTTTTCTTAGGTTAGGCGTTAAGCATTCTCAAATTGTAGTTACAGGAAGTTTAAAATTTGAGATTAACGTTATACCAGAACTGCTAGAACATGCTACTCGGTTACGCCGCGAATGGGTTCGGCACACTCGACCTATATGGATTGCTGCCAGCACTCATAAAGGCGAAGAAAAAATTGTCCTTGATGCACACTGCCAACTTTTAAAAAGCTTTCCAGACCTGCTATTAATTATAGTACCACGCCACCCTGAACGTTATAAGACGATATGTAAATTAACTCAAAAACACAACTTAGAGTACCTTGTACGAAGCAGTAAAAAAACACCTTCTTTAAATATACAGGTAGTAATTGAAGATTCTGTTGGTGAGTTAAGATTGCTGTACGCCATATCGGATCTAGCATTTGTGGGTGGTAGTTTAGTAGAACATGGGGGTCACAACCCATTAGAGCCTGCCGCTCACGCTATTCCCATTTTAATGGGTCCACATACTTTTAATTTTACAGAAATTTGCCATCATTTAAAACAAGCGCATGGCCTAATGTCTATAACCGATGCTAAATCGCTACATCAAGAAATTAACACACTCCTTACTAACTCAAATTATCGGCTACATTGCGGTCAACAAGCCTGGAATGTATTAAACCAACACAAAGGGGCACTAAAGCATCTGCTCAATGTGCTAAATCCTTATCTTACAAAGAGAAAAAATCACAATGAGTGCACGACAAAAACTTTCAGTAGTCATGATAACTAAAAATTCAGAAAAATTACTCTCTGATTGTCTGGAATCGGTAGCCTGGGCAGATGAAATTATAATATTAGATGCCAATAGTAGTGATGCTACTATCACAATAGCCGCAAAATATGGCGCAACGCTTTATCAATCTAGTGTATGGAGTGGCTACGGAAAACAGAGACAAATTGCACAAAGCTATGCTAGTTATACCATGATCTTTATGATCGATAGCGATGAACGCGTCACTCCTGAATTACGCAAATCAATTGATTTTGTGCTACAACAACCGCCAGAAAAGATAGTATACAGCGTATCACGATGCACTCTCTTTCTTGGTCGATTTATGCGCCATAGCGGTTGGTATCCAGATCGTGTGATTCGTCTGTATCCACGATCTTTTCAATATAATGATAACTTAGTCCATGAGTCTTTGGAATGTTTTCAAACCACAGTTAAACCATTACATGGTGATTTGCTACATCTTACTGATAGAGATTTTTGCAGTTTTCAATTGAAACAATGTGCATATGCTACAGCCTGGGCTAAGCAACGATACCAACAAGGTAAAAATTATGGTTTTTTAAATATTTTTTATCGTACAATATGGGCGTTTATCAGAACATTATTAGTTCGTGCGAGCTTTTTAGACGGCAAGCAAGGGTTTTTACTCGCAGTAGTAATTGCCCAATATACTTTTAATAAATACACAGCTCTTTGGGCTCTTCATTATACTTCCAGCCATGACAGACCATCAAACAAGAGCAATGAATCCTAGAACTGTTAATCCAACAATCAACAATCATCCAAATATAGTGACATGCGCAGAAAATATATCAGCATGTAATTTTAACTCTTGCAGGTAATCTCGCTAAAAAAGTGATACATATTCCTAAAAAGAGTGGCTTTATCTACAACAATAATTTTCTATCTTCCAAGCGGAACATTAATAAAATTTAAAAATTTATGAGTTTATGCCGCTCAAAAAAACAAGCTCATATGATCATTTACAGCCTATGCCTAATCTCTTATGGGGAACATAACAAGCACATAGCTAAAATAAACCATTAATGTGTATCCTGTACTTAACAGTCTCTTGTTATTCCGAAATATTAGTATTAATCTCCTCTCTAATTCCTAACCATAGAAACATGCTAGTATTAGAAGCTATATGAAAAATTTTCTGCCTTTTCCGACATATCAGACACTGAAAGCTCATATCTAAAAACTACGTGTAACAGTGATGTTGATCAGCAAATGAAAATAGAAAAACCATACATTCTATCCCAGAATAACCAATAGACTATCGATTATTCTCCCTTGACCACAGACATAAGACGATCTCTAATTATATTATAATGTTTTGATAGTTCCGCGATAATTAAAAATTACTTTCAAGGCGTGTGTACACTGTATTTTTTATCGATCTATTTTGATATAATGTTTTAAATATTTGGCCTATACACTTCCATGTCAATTCACTGGTGCTCAAGGTTATAGAATATACCGCATTATGGTTATAATAGAGTATTATCTATAAATAATTTATAAAAAATTTTTATAGAAATCTACTGACGAATATTTTATACACGGTATTAAAAAACAAAAGAATATATCTTCATAAGAATCACATATCACCATTACTAAAATAACCACCAATCAACTGAATAACTCTTTTATGAGGCAATAACGACTAATAAAACTCAAGCACACATATCCTTTATGGTCTATTTATAAATAATCTTTGATCTATAAACATTCAGTAGACAATGCAACTAATGTCTCTATATTTTTTAAAATATAATACTTCCAATCTTAAAACTTCACACAAGGATCTTCAAAAGATACACAATTCACTCCTAATAAAACATGTATTTCTGACACTATATGTCCTCCATCATATCCCATGCTCTCCCTAGTGCTTTGTTTATACAAAGATACACAGATAGCCTCAATGCAATAGCTTTTCAATAATAAAGAATTCATTTAGAACTTTTCTCAGCTTATAAATAATTCGTGTGATTTACTATCACTGTCTAGCATGTGTAATTTTATATTATCTGGTGTGTAATACATACCATCTCCGATCGTATCTCTAATCATTTTCTTATCACACTATACACTCATCGTCATTATACGTATAGCGTATCAACGTATCTGTATGGCATCAATCTTCATGTATCAAAATAAACACTTCTATGCAGCATCCATGTTAAATATAGAAAAATAACAGTAAATAACTGTATTATACAATATACAAGAAATAGCATCCATACTGCATTATATCAATGTCTATGCACACAAAAACAGTTATCAGCCTCTTTTATTTAAAGGTAGTGATTGGATTTTATTCATCTATCTTGTTATTTTAAGTTATAATAAAATGTAATTTTTATGACACATGTCTGTCGACAGACTATCCTTTAAAACTTTTACTCGTAGGAATTTGTAATGTCAAAACAACATATCGGTGTTTTAGGTATGGCAGTAATGGGACGCAATCTAGCTCTTAATCTTAAAAACAAAGGCTATTCAGTTGCGATTTTTAATCGATCTTATAGAAAAACTGATGAATTCCTTACAGAGAATAGAGAAACTAATATAGTGCCATATTACACTATAAAGGCATTTATTGATGCTTTGCAAAAGCCAAGGTGTGTCATCTTAATGATCAAAGCTGGTGAAGCTACTGACAACACCATTACTACTATGATTCCCTATCTTGATCATGGCGATATTATCATAGACGGTGGCAACGCCTTCTATCAAGACACCGCACGCCGTAACTGCGAACTATCTAAAAAGGGCCTATATTTCGTTGGTGCTGGTATCTCTGGAGGCGCAAACGGAGCATTACACGGACCCTCTTTAATGCTTGGTTGCCAAGAAGAAGCGTATAAGATAGTCGCACCTGTTCTAACTCATATTGCAGCTATCTTTCAAGGGGAGGCCTGTATATCTCATATCGGACCAGGTGGTTCAGGTCATTACGTTAAGATGGTGCACAATGGTATTGAGTACAGTGACATGCAACTAATTGCTGAATCGTATACCTTGCTTAAGAACATATTACATTTAAATAATCAACAGTTAGCGCAAATATTTCATGACTGGAATCAAGGTGAACTAAACAGTTACTTAATAGATATTACGCAACATATTCTTAATAAAAAAGATGAGCATAATAATTATCTCCTAGATGTCATCTTGGATGAGGCTGTCCATAAAGATACCGGGAAATGGACCAGTCAAAGCGCACTAGATCTTAACGAACCACTATCATTGATTACGATATCCGTGTTTTCTCGCTATTTATCTTTGCTAAAAAATCAACGTATCAAAGCGGCGACAATTCTTTCCGGGCCTAATCCACACACTTTTGGTGGTGATATAGGCACATTCATTGAAAACATTCGGAAAGCTCTCTATCTTGGAAAGATTATATCTTATGCACAAGGTTTTTCACAGCTTAAATCGGCATCAATCAAAAATAATTGGTCTTTAAAATATAGTGAAATTGCAAAAATATTCCGAGCTGGATGTATTATTCGCGCACAACTTCTACAAAAAATCTCTGATGCTTATTTAGAAAATCCTGATATTGATAACTTAATCTTATCATCCTATTTTACCAATATTGCTAATCAATACCACATAGCATTGCGCGATGTAGTCGCTTATGGAGTTGCAAACGGAATTCCAGTCCCTGCTTTCTCTACTGCTATTGCTTATTATGATAGTTATCGTGCCACGCAACTTCCTGCAAATCTCATTCAAGCACAGCGAGATTACTTTGGGGCTCATACATATAAGCGTATAGATAAAGACGGCATATTTCATACAGAGTGGTAAATAACTCATTTATCGTTACTTATCCTCAGAGCGAACTCTTAGTAAGCCCTGAGGCTGGACACAAAAGAAATCTATACTTAATTAAAACAACTTTACAGACTATTACCTACAACTGCACTAACTGGAATCATTCCCTTGAAAAAAGCAGGCAATTGTCCACTAAATATAGTTAAAAACTATAAATATACTTTTTCTTTAGCATTTAAAACGCTCATGAATATCCAAGAAAATTTCATAACATATTATTTAGATTTTATATGCATAATATCAGATAGTGTCGATTATAAAGATATCGCGCGGGTTCTCTGTTTCCTTTAACACAGTATGTCAAATATTATGTGCACTCTAGATTATGATATCACTACAATACAAATTAAACATAATTCATGCTTTGCTTGAATAAATCTATACACTAGCACTGATTAAGATATCACTACACATAATTTTAAACTGGACTTATTTCTTCCATATATATTGCAAAAAAGAGAGTAAAAAGATACCATCTACTCATAAGTGATAAACATCAAAACCTTTTTAATAGTTAGCATATGCATCATCACAGATGTACTTAATTATATTACTATTGACTCTAGTCTAGGGTGTGATGTAAACAACTACCCCTCTCGAACACATAACACTCACAGAGCCATGACTGGCACCTAATATTCTATTACTAATATCAAATACATAAAAATCCTCATAAAAACATTGTATATAGTATACGTATAGAAAACTAACAAGGCGCTACTGAGTGTAGATAAAACCATCTTATACCTCAGCCGCTATATTGTCTCTAAAAAGTCTTTTATAGTACAGGCATGACGTGAATTGATAAGAAATAATATCATGACACAGTGTATAATTAGGTATACTTCCATCTCAAGATGCAATGTGATCATCAATAGATAAGAAATAAAATCAAGCACTACTACCATGCCATCATGTAGTGCATAGCACCTTCTAGGTGCTAATCTCAATCTAACTCATTATAATTAATAAGTGATAGGCTGCAAGGTACGAATGATGCTGGGATGTAGATGGAGCTCACGTGGGATGCGAATAATCTTCTAGATTACGTGGAAATTCTCTATACCAGAGGTCAATCAAAGTCAGTGCTGCTGGACTTATATCCCATGCATTTTATAACTACATAAGAAATCACACAAATATTAAAAATTAATATGCATTATCCTACAATCACTCTATGAAATCTTAAGAAATAAAGAGTTGAAGAAGAGCAAGCTGCGTATTGCTCTGTTCGTGCTACAATAAAACCTAGTGTAATACGTTTGAACTACTAGCATGTGCACTATAATACATTATGATTCACTTTTACTTCTATGTATGTAGTACGGACCATAGCAGTACCCACCAAGATCTATCTGTACATAAACATAGGGATTGTTTGTTAAGAACAGGTAAAACGCGACATGAATCAGAGTATATTTGTAACGAAACGCGATGGTCGAACCGAACTTATCGATCTAGATAAAATACACCGCGTACTCCACTGGGCGGCCGAAGATTTACATAATGTCTCAGTTTCGCAGGTAGAACTCTGCTCCCGTATTCAGTTCTACTCAGGAATCCGAACCTTGGATATTCATGAAACGATCATTAAATCAGCTGCAGATCTTATCTCAGAAGAAGCACCTGATTACCAATATATGGCTGCACGGTTAGCCATTTTTCATTTACGCAAAAAAGCCTATGGGAAATTTGAACCACCAAAACTCATTGACCAAGTCAAGCGTATGGTGATAATGGGGAAATATGACCCACATCTTTTAAGAGATTACAGCACAGAAGAATTTGAACAAATGGATAGTTTTATTGATCATTGGCGTGACATGAATTTCTCCTATGCTGCAGTCAAACAACTAGAGGGAAAATACCTAGTACAGAACCGTGTGAGTGGTGAAATTTATGAAAGTGCTCAATTTTTATATATCTTAGTATCTGCTTGCCTCTTTTCCAATTACACAGGGGAAACCCGTCTCGATTATGTAAAACGTTTTTATGATGCCATTTCAACCTTTAAAATTTCATTGCCAACACCGATCATGTCCGGTGTGCGAACTCCCACTCGTCAATTCAGCTCTTGTGTTCTCATTGAATGCGACGATAGTCTGAATTCTATTAATGCCACTGCTAGCGCTATCATCAAATATGTCTCTCAACGTGCTGGTATTGGCATTAATGCTGGTCGCATTCGTGCTTTAGGTAGTCCAATACGAGGAGGTGAAGCCTTCCACACAGGCTGTATTCCTTTTTATAAACACTTCCAAACTGCCGTCAAATCATGCTCGCAAGGAGGAGTGCGCGGCGGAGCAGCTACATTATTCTTTCCTATATGGCATAGAGAGATAGAGAGTTTGTTAGTGCTAAAAAATAATCGTGGTGTAGAAGATAATCGCGTGCGTCATATAGACTATGGTGTGCAACTAAATAAATTAATGTATCAACGCTTACTACAGGACGAATACATTACTCTTTTTAGCACCTCAGACGTGCCAGGTCTATATGATGCATTTTTTGCGAATCAAGATGAGTTTGAGCGTCTCTATTCTCAGTATGAAAAAGACATCAAAATTCAGAAAAAACGCATAAAAGCCGTTCATCTTTTTTCGTTGATGATGCAAGAACGCGCATCAACTGGTAGAATATATATTCAAAATGTTGACCACTGTAATACTCATAGCCCATTCAACCCAACTATTGCGCCAGTGCGTCAGTCTAATTTATGTTTAGAAATTACACTTCCGACTAAACCAATGCAGGATATTAACGATGAGTATGGCGAAATAGCCCTCTGCACTCTTTCAGCATTTAATCTTGGCGTTATTGAAAAGCTCGATGACTTGCAAGACTTAGCAATACTAGCTGTGCGGGCTCTTGACGCGCTATTAGACTATCAAAATTACCCAATTCCAGCTGCTAAACGCGGTGCCATGGGACGACGAACACTAGGTATTGGTGTCATTAACTATGCATACTACTTAGCAAAACACAGAGTGCGTTATTCTGATAGCAGTGCTAACGTTTTAACCCATCAAGTATTTGAGGCTATTCAGTACTGGCTTTTAAAAGCATCTAATGAGCTTGCGATGGAAAAGGGTGCTTGCCCATGGTTTTCAGAAACTACGTATTCTCAAGGCATTATGCCCATTGATACTTACAAAAAAGATTTAGATACCATTTGTAACACCCCTCTGTTACTTGACTGGGAGGTTTTACGACAATCCGTAAAAACTTATGGATTACGTAATTCCACACTATCTGCAGTAATGCCAACGGAGACATCTTCCCAAATCTCTAACGCCTCGAATGGAATTGAACCACCCAGAGGGCACATCAGTATTAAAGCATCTAAAGATGGTATTCTGCGTCAAGTAGTACCGGAATATGAACGTCTAAAAGATCATTATGAATTACTATGGGATATTCCAAACAATGACGGATATCTACAGCTTGTGGGTGTAATGCAAAAATTTATTGATCAAGCTATTTCATCGAACACACATTACGACCCTAGGCGATTTATCAATGGTAAAGTTCCCATGAAACAACTGCTAAAAGACTTGCTGACTGCTTATAAATTTGGGATTAAAACCCTTTATTACCAACATACCCGTGATGGCTCAGAAGCATCACAGGAGGAATTACTTGCTGTTCATATGCAAGATGATGACTGTGAAAGCGGTGCTTGTAAAATGTGATTCTGCAACTATCAATGACAGCTCACCTCCTAAGTATGATAACACTTACTCTTGTCAAAGTTTGGAAAAAAAATGGCTTATCAAACCTTCTCGCAAAATAAAAACAACCAACTATTAGAACCAATGTTCTTTGGTCAACCAGTGAATATCGCACGATTTGATCAGCAAAAATATCAGATCTTCGAAAAGCTTATTGAAAAACAGTTATCTTTTTTCTGGCGTCCAGAAGAGATTGATGTATCACGTGATCGTATTGATTATCAGGCATTACCCGAGCATGAAAAACATATTTTTATTAGCAATCTTAAATATCAAACATTGCTAGACTCTATTCAAGGACGCAGTCCAAATATTGCATTATTACCTCTGATCTCTATTCCAGAATTAGAAACATGGGTTGAAACATGGGGATTTTCTGAAACAATTCATTCACGTTCGTATACCCATATTATTAGAAATATTGTTAATGATCCATCAGTAATATTTGATGACATTGTAACAAATTCACAGATTTTGTCACGCGCTAAAGATATTTCTAGCTATTACGATCAATTAATTATGATGACCAATGCATGGAATCTCTTTGGTGAAGGCACTCATAAAGTGAACACTAATACCACCATCACTGTGAACTTGCGGGCATTAAAGAAACAACTATATCTTTGTTTAATGAGCGTTAATGCCCTAGAAGCTATACGCTTCTATGTGAGTTTTGCTTGCTCTTTCGCCTTTGCAGAAAGAGAGCTAATGGAGGGTAATGCCAAGATTATCAAGCTAATTGCTAGAGATGAAGCTCTACACCTTACTGGCACTCAGTATATACTTAACCTATTGCGTAATGGTTCTGATGATCCAGAAGTCGCAGAAATTGCGATAGAATGTCAACAAGAGTGTTACAATCTCTTTGTACTTGCAGCCAAACAAGAAAAAGAATGGGCAGAATACCTATTCCAAGGCGGCTCAATGATTGGTCTCAATAAAGCAATTCTATGGCAATACATTGAATATATTACTAACATTCGAATGCATGCTGTAGGGCTCGAAATGCCATTTAAAACACACTCTAATCCTATTCCATGGATTAACTCATGGCTCGAATCAGATAATGTACAATCGGCCCCACAAGAAGTCGAAGTTAGTTCGTATCTAGTGGGTCAAATCGACTCTGAAGTGAATATAAATGATTTTATTAATTGTCAGTTATAATACCGTTAATATAGCCTACTAGTACTCTTAACCTATGATAAATAGTGAAAATGCCTAATGCTGCTAAATGGATCTTTGCCAACCAAAGGCATTATAGTATATCATATGCATGTCGAATAGTGGTCCCTACGTAAGGTGTGTATAGTTCCTTCTTAATTTCATTTGACATTAAGAAAGTCTGTTAGCAACTTGTTAAACTGTACGGTGCTAACACAACAGTGAGATTTTATTTTTTATGTATACGATAGATACCATGAATATGCCGCTCTATCGTACACATAACATATAATGGGTATATGCATTGAGTATATATATTTTTTATACCACTATAATCATTAGACGAAAGAGCACGATGGTTTTCTATAAGTGACGTTTTCGCATGCCCATAAGCTCCGATATAGCAAGAAACTCTCTTAATCTTTACAGATTGTCTTCATCATGTTATCACTATCCATATAAAATACAGTACTCTAAAGTAACCATTTACAAACGATTAATAACACACACCACAGAAGACGAACATTCTTATCTATCATCAGGCAAACTACTAATAAAATGGATGTCACGATTAGAAATATACGATGCTATTTTAACCTAAACCACTCATGCACTAAAAATATTCTCTCGATATCAAGGGTGTAGAAAAGTACACTATAACATTCATATATCCATATTTCGCTTCAGATATTATCAGGAGAAAAAAATGCCATACATCCATCAAACCGTGTTGTATAACGACAAAAAGATCAAAGAAATAAAGAACATCACGAACGTTAAAGCGTATGGTCCACAATATGTTGTCCTGGACATTCGTGCGCCAGACGAACAGAAACAACACCCTCTCAGTCTAGATAATATGCTAGTAAAATCTTTACCATTTTATAAACTATCCAGCCAATTCAGTACTTTAGATCAAAAAAAATATTATCTACTATATTGTGAGCATGGTATAATGAGTCGGCTGCAGACAATCCTTTTGAATGAAAAAGGTTTTAAAAATGTGCAAGCTTACCGTTCAACGAAAAAATAACCTTTTTCAGTATATTGCCTATCAAATCAAGATAAATTATCTATTGTATCTACATGTTAGATAGCATTCAAATGCTACAGATTAACATGATAAAGCATAGATTCCTACGTGAATTTCTTGTATATATTTATATAAGCACTTTCAAGTAATCTGGCAAGGTAAAATTCATAATCAACTTCTCAAGAATTCAATTCTATCTCTAATATATAGAAATCACACAAACACTTCTGTTACTGTCAAAAAACATTGATGTTTCAACTCTCCGTGCCCCGCCTTAAAAACTATTTAAAATCACATGCAGAACTCTAAAAAATATTCTCTACAGGATTTAACTAGCCCTCTAGATCAATGCACGAACACACTACATAGATCTAAGAGAATTTAAAAATACAACAATCACAAAAAAACAGATACCTGTAAGTGAATTACAATACATTGCATGAGGTACACAATCGAACTAGCCAGCCATAGATTGATTGATTTTATTTATATGGCTCTCTTCTGCGTAAAATACTCGAAGTACAGATTGGGTAATCCTGTTAGTTAAAAGTGTATCGTAATCTGATCCTGATCTATTTCATATCTACACTACCATCAGAAAATATTAATATCTTACTACGCCACGCTTACACAACATATGTGTTCCTAGACCTATATGTCGACAGAGATGTGGATAGTCACGTTCTACTTTTTCCAACAACAATTTATACTGTGTGGCAAAAACCACACAACTCTTTCTGATACTCTCTTAATACTGAATCACTCGGTTGTCAACCATAACATGCATTTTTTCTTTTTTGCTACTTGTATGGGAAAGTTAATGACCGCCAGCACCTATTACCTTTCCAGTCATATATTTCATGAACCACATATCCACATTAGCATATCTCACTCCTTGTCTTTACCTTATCTGATCTAATGATCATAGAGATATGACTGCCGATACCGTGATAAGAACAACTAGATCACATACACCCGCATATACCATGATTATTCTTCTCATCTTGCATAACTTTCATAACATGATAGTCAAGCCAATAGTGATTTATATCATTCAGAGCGGTCTATATAGCACCCCCTTACTTTGATAAACTGTTGTATAATCTTAATGGTGATTATTGAGCACATAGTGCACATCATCATATTATGATACCTATCATATCACTCTAATATTTTTAGAGATCCAAAAAAATCTATTTTATTTTGCCACTCTCTACCATAACACATCATGTCTGCAATAATAGAAGATGCTGTTACACAACCAATACGATATAGCTCTCCAGAATTTAATAGATGCTATTTTCATTAATTCAGAAAAAATCTCTGTCATATATTATATGAGGCTCGACTTGAAAATACACCAAAGATCCTCGATTTATCTCGTTCAAGGAGAAATAAAAAGAATAGTGTCTATATTTTAAACATGATGTACTACCTACATAAACCACATATAAAATTATTAACATATGTGAATGTGTTATTCACTACTATAAATTACTGTTTATCTCTGGTACCTCATATAAATCCTCCTCATCTAAATCTTGTTGTAAGATATGATCTATCTTGTATCCTGACTATTATGTCAGTCTACTACATCAAGTAGTGTCAGACGACATGAATTAAGTGGTAATACCCTCATTGATATGCTCTATCACTAACCTAGGTACAATACAGAACAAAGATAGGTTTGTAACAATACATCACAGTATGAATATACGCTATACCACTGACAGTCCGATTTAAAAATACAAAAAATAATAAATATATTATCAATATCTAATACATGTAGCACGTCAGGTCTACATCTAGACGCTTCAATGGATCACCAAGGTTAATCATATTTCTCAATGCTGCATTAATAACACAACCTGAAATATTTCTTGCACTACACGATACTTACATATACACATTCGTTAATTGTTAGTGCATGATTATGATAATATATACTTGTATTAGAAACATCAGTATAAGCTTTTACATAAATGGCAGCAAATCATCTCATACTACGGTATCTTTTCCTGTATATTTGATATATTACATTCTGCATATATGTCATAGTTTTTCACACGCATAGATTAGATTGAAAGACATCACTTATAATACATTGATTCCACGATAAAATTATGTAATGTACGATGTTAAAACAATGCCTCGTATTGTACGACTATTCCAGAAATAAGAAATACAAAAGTAATATATCTTGTAAAATTGCAATATTTGATATTATCTAACGCCTATACGTTAAATCTCAAAAAATGTACATGACCAATAATATTTACCTCAACCACCTATCTAAAAAGCCTCGAAAAATATAATATACAACAGAGACTGCCTAAGCTCCTAGCCATAACCTGATAGAAAACATTCGATTTTTATCGATGATTTCTTTATAATCTCTTGCAGCCACTTTGTAGAATGGATTTGGCTTTATAGTCGAGCTATTTAGGCTTAAAATAATAGTAGCCACCCTAATTGAAGCTACTGTTCACATAGTAGGCAAAAATCACTAGTCGAAACAGACTGATGCATGAATTCTAAATGCTAGCTTGAACGCTTTAAACTTCATCAATGTAAAATTTAATATGGGTATGTTTTTAGATGAAAACTTTTATAGCTAAGACAGAATCAGTCCAACGTAATTGGTATATTGTAGATGCTACACATAAAATCTTAGGTCGTTTTGCAACAGAAATAGCTCGTCGATTGCGTGGAAAGCATAAAACAATATATACTTCCCATGTAGATACTGGCGATTACATTATTGTTGTTAATGCTGAGAAAATTACTGTCACCGGCTCTAAGCGTAGCGATAAATTTTATTATCATTACACTGGGTATGTGGGTGGCATCAAAAAGTCAACCTTCGAAGAGATGATTAATAAATCTCCTGAAAGAGTGATTGAAATTGCTGTCAAAGGTATGTTACCAAAGGGTCCGCTAGGTCGTCAGATGTACCGTAAACTTAAGGTGTATGCGGGTAATCAGCACAAACACACGGCACAACAACCGCAAATTCTTGAAATATAATTAGGATACTAGGAAATGGTTGAGAAGACAAACTATGGCACGGGTCGCCGAAAAAGCGCTTCTGCACGTGTCTTTTTAAAAATAGGTAGCGGAAATATCACTATCAACCAACGTTCTTTAAAAGAATATTTCAGTCGCAAAACTGCCTGTATGGTAGTCTGTCAGCCACTAGAACTACTAGACATGGTAAATAAATTTGATTGGTATATCACAGTAAAAGGTGGTGGAATCTCAGGACAAGCGGGTGCAATCCGTCATGGTATTACGCGCGCACTCATAGAACGAGATGAATCCACAAGAAGCGAATTAAGGAAAGCTGGTTTTGTTACACGAGATGCTCGGCAAGTAGAGAGAAAAAAAGTTGGTTTTCGGAAAGCACGCCGTCGTCCACAATTCTCTAAACGATAATACATGCTCTACACTTAAAATATTAAACCCGGTACTCAGCGCTGGGTTTTTCTTCACAAAGACATCAATTGAAAATATAGGTGCATTGTCTTGATTACATTAAAAAATTTCCAGAGCCTCATTTTAATACAACTTAGGGTATAACCATAAAGAGTATATGTTACTTCAATACACAATGTTGAGTCTATGGTCCATCTTCTCTTCAGACTATACAATAGTTATAGTAATGCTCTGCAAAATTGTGGCCTATACAAAAAGAATAGCACCAAGATGCGTATGCTTATGACTACACTACAGTAAAGTTAACATAACTATTTATTGATAATTCACAAAACCATTATACAAAATACTCTTTTCGGCTCGAACTACTATCACAAAAAATCCAGCATAGATTGCATTCGCTGCCAGTGACAGAATAGTGCATATCATCAAAGTAGAAGACAATACACCTCTATGTAGCGGGTTAGCACGCTTTTCATTTCAGTCGTCATAAATACCACGTTGTGATCATGTATGAATACGCGATGAATCGCATGCTAGACTGATCCACTAAGGTGAATATTACCATGGTAAAAAACATATGAGCATACTGAGCAATATAGAGTAAAAACACCGGCGAGTTAAAGATGAATATGAAATTAAAAATTAGTATCTCGTAATATCTTGTTATACAATATCAGCAACTCTAGGCATCGAAAGTAATATGACAGTAGTGTTTTCAAGCACTCTCCTTTAGTCGTTTTTTCATAATTTATTTCATGCATACTACTCGATGTATAAATATAAAATATAGTCTACTACACTACTGTTTTTTTTGAATTGTACGCTACTTAGCGTCGTTTGGAGTAGAGATGACTATTTTAGATTCAAAATCAAACTCATGCTAACTAAATGTTAGTATAATACCACCTGTATATTACACTATGATTTTTTTGCTTTTTACACACTCTAAGTGCATACTATCAAACTAAAAAAATCGGAGATAATGCCAGTGATAGAGATTCAATTAACCGACCGTCGCCCATACATAATACGCGCTTTATATGAATGGATGATTGATAATCATCTCACACCACATTTGGTGATCAATATTGATATACCTGCTGTAGTAGTACCCATAGAATATGCACGTAATGGTCAAATTATTCTCAATATCGCACCAAATGCAGTAGAGAATATAGATTTTAAGAATGAAAAAATTTCGTTCTCTGCTCGTTTTAAGGGTCTTTTGAAAAACATTACGGCACCACCTTCATCAGTGATAGCTATTTTTGCACGCGAAAATAGCGAGGGCATTATATTCGAAAACAAAATAGAAAATAACAATATAAATTCATCTCCATTGTTACATACTTACCAAACTCCTGTTAAAAATACAATGATTTTATCTGTCATCAAAAAAGATGATTCAGATCAGAATAAAAAAGAAGAAGCCTTTCTTGAAAAAAAAGATGAACCAAGATTAGTGAAAAAAAACCAATTGCCGAACTTGCGTCTTGTTTAGTGACAATGATACTTACGATAGACATACATAATTATGCGCAATCTCAATCATGGGTGTATGAATGCTCATCTTAATATAAGCGACTATAATAATCTATAGAAATGCAGCGAATATTTTTTAAATTGGATTACATGAAAATGTATATCATATTAAATAGATGCTAATCTAATAATATTTAGATATCTTTTTATATATCACGGTATATAATGATTTGATAAAAGTAGTCTGTAATACTACTATAGTCACTTCTATAATATGCACAATACAAGAACCACCTATCGTGTCATCGCTCAAGATATCTAGCAACATATGCAAATACAGAAGATTAAAATAACATTAAAATATGCACGAAAATCATAACATATACAAGGTAATTTTATTATCAATCCTACTACTTTTATACAGACTGCTCTAGAAACAAAATGAAATAGCACTCATGAGCTTACTTGAGTATCCGAGGATATACTTACCTACAATATTAATATATATGACACCATTTAATACTCAAACATTTCAGGGGCTCATTTTAAAGTTACAAAATTACTGGGCTCAACAAGGGTGTAGCATTATGCAGCCGCTAGATATGGAAATTGGTGCAGGTACAGCACATCCTATAACTTGCCTGCATGCAGTAGGACCAGAACCACTAGCAGTGGCTTATATACAACCAACACGCCGCCCCACTGACGGACGATATGGCAATAACCCTAATCGCTCGCAACATTACTATCAGTTCCAAGTAGTAATTAAACCATCACCACATAATTTTCAAAACCTCTACCTAGAATCTCTCAAAGAATTAGGTATTGATTTAAGCATGCATGATATCCGGTTTGTAGAAGATAACTGGGAAAATCCCACTATAGGTGCATGGGGATTAGGCTGGGAAGTATGGTTAAATGGTATGGAAATCACACAGATCACTTACTTTCAACAAATGTGTGGTTTAGAGTGTAAACCAGTTAGCGGTGAAATCACTTACGGATTAGAACGTCTAGCTATGCACCTTCAAAACGTTGACAGTATCTATAGTTTAATATGGAACGACGGGCTATATGGAAAACTCACATATGGTGATATCTTCTATCAAAATGAAATAGAACAATCAATATATAATTTTGAACACACTGACATCGATTTTCTTTTTACTTGCTTTCAACAATATGAAAAAGAAGCAAAAAATCTTCTTACATTAAAACCACCGCTACCTCTACCAGCTTACGAACGTATTTTAAAAGCAATACATAGTTTTAATATGCTAGATGCACGTAAAGCAATCTCTAGTACCGAACGACAGCGCTATATTTTACGCCTTCGAACTCTCGCTAAAGCTGTAGCTGAAGCTTACTTTAGCTCCCGCAAAATACTAGGATTTCCACAATGTAGAAAGGATCACACATAAATATAAATGGACAAAAAAACTTTTCTAGTAGAAATTGGAACGGAAGAATTACCTTCAAAAACCCTTCGTTTATTGGCTGAATCTTTTGCACATAATGTAGCGTCTGAATTACGTTCTCGATTACTTTCTTATAGCGTTGTGCGCTGGTTTGCTACACCTCGACGCTTGGCCCTTCTAGTATATGATCTGCCTATTGTGCAACCTGATCGCACCGTAAAATATCGTGGCCCAGCACTCACGATATCGTTTGATAGTCATGGCATCCCCACACCAGTTGCTTTAAGCTGGGCACATCGGTGCGGTATTACCATGGATCAGGCCGAACGCCTGATTAATAGTAAAGGAGAATGGCTCGTATACAATACCCGTATAGCTGGAAAAAAAACCGAAAAACTACTACCGGAAATAATTTATTTATGCCTCAAAAAAATACCAGTACTAAAACAAATGCGGTGGGGTGCATCGGATTTTCAATTTGTTCGTCCGATACATACTATCATCTTAATGTTAGGTGATGTATTAATACCAGCTAATATCTTTGGGGTTAATTCCTGCAATACGATTCGCGGTCATCGTTTTATCGGTGAACAAAATCTCGTTATTAATCATTCTGATAATTATCTAGGCATTCTCTCAGATAAAGGCAAGGTAGAGGTGAACTATTTAACGCGCAAAAATATAATACAAGAGGGTGCGAAATCTGCTGCTGCAAAAATTAACGGTGTGGTAGATCTAGATGAAAAACTTCTAGAAGAAGTCACATCGCTCGTAGAATGGCCCGTGGTGCTCATAGCACGGTTTGAAGACAAATTCCTGAAAATACCAACTGACGTATTAATTCATACTATGGTCGATCACCAAAAATATTTTCCAGTATATAGCTATACAGGAAAATTATTGCCATATTTTATATTTGTAAGCAATATTGTGTCACAAAACCCCCAATTAATTATATCTGGTAATGAAAAAGTAATGCGAGCCCGTTTAGCGGATGCTGCATTTTTTTTTAAAAATGATTGTCAGCACCCCCTAGAGGATAACCTTCCTCTTTTACAAGATGTAGTTTTTCAGCAAAAATTAGGTAGTCTACGTGATAAAACTAACCGTGTCCAGCGCTTAGCTGAATGGATTGCAATACAAATTAACAGTGATGTAAGCCATGCAACACGTGCAGGACTACTCTCTAAATGCGATCTTCTTAGTCAGATGGTATTTGAATTTTCCGATATTAAAGGTGTTATGGGTATGCACTATGCACGTCTGTACGGAGAACCAGAAGAAGTAGCGGTAGCTATTATGGAACAATATTACCCACGATTTTCTGGCGATAGATTGCCTTCTAGCCCCGTCTCTTGCACCCTTGCCATTGCAGAGAAAATGGACACACTCGTAGGCATATTAGGTATTGGTCAACACCCTACAGGGGAAAAAGATCCTTTTGCACTACGTCGTTTAGCGCTAGGTGTATTACGAATTATGATTGAAAAAAACATTCCATTAGACCTAAAAACTCTATCAGCAGAAGCAGTAAAACTGTATGGTCCAACAATATCGAATACTAACGCTATAAATGAAATTATCATATTTATGATAGGCCGATTATATGCATGGTACAAGGAACGAGATTATAGTAGCAAGACCATTCAAGCAGTACTGGTCTGTCAGCCTACTAAACCCATAGATATTCATGCACGCATTAATGTAGTTGCGAACTTCCATACTATGGAGAGCGCAGTCAACCTATCGTTAGCACATAAACGTATCGTAAATATTCTTGCACATACAACAGAGCTATTAACTCACAGAGTGCGTGATACCTTGCTGCGAGAAAAAGAAGAAAAACAGCTTGCAAAACGCATCAATGCTGTCAGCGTTGATCTAAATTTATTTGTATCACAAGGAAAATATGAAGATGCATTAATTGCACTGATATCTCTAAGTGCAGATATTAAACATTTTTTTAATAAAGTGCTCATAAATACTACAGATAAAGAAGTTCGTGTTAACCGCCTAAATCTCTTATCTAAATTAAACACTCTATTCCTTAAAATCGCTGATTTTTCTCTTTTGAAGTAATGTATGATTTTAAATGAATATTTAAATACTTCTTCTTATAAAATATAAAAAGCAAATTTCAAATCAGCATAATAAAAAATTATGTTTATCCTCCTATATGAATAATATTTTATCAATGTCTTTCTTCAGTATAGCATATATTTATTTATAAAAAAGCAAGATCATTTAATAACAGATCCTTTCAAAAAATCGCTGTAAAACACTACATATAATAACTTTCCGTATCAAATTAACCATGTTTCTACTTATTTGCATATTGTATCCAATAACAAAAAAAAGAAATAATTTATTATATCAGTATGCGCTGAATAATGTGCACATTGCTCATGTTGTGCGGATAGAATAACAAGATAAACTGACACAAAATGATTTCTTTACATTGATAGAATACGCATAACTCTCCTGCCATCTATTTATCCGCATTAATGTTCTTTTGCAAATTAAGAATTTCGTAGAAGTGTTTGATTAACAATGATGACTATAATAACAGCGCTCTATCTTTTCATATCAGCCAGCATCCATAATTAAAAATTTTTGCTATTTTTATGTGACCTATATCAGGTTTTAATAAGTACAATAATTAGATTTATGGCATTAAATATATAGGAAAGCAGTAGGGAATTTATTATTTTTAAAATCAGTATAGAAAAGAGCATGCATGCTAATTTGCATATGCAGAAATTCTTGACTACAGAAGACTTCTAGTCATTGACGATGAAGTAGAGCATGATGTCTAATGTATTACGCTGTAATCTATACATAAAAAAAACATCGGTGACCAAAAACAACTTTGTTATGCCAGGAAAAAAGATTCTATCGCTAGTATTATTTTTCTTGAATTTCTGTAAAAGTTAAAATTAATCATAAATATTTTAGTTTTTCAAAAGAATAAAATCTCTTCATGCATATACTATATCTATCTCCACAGGTGTTCTATTTTTGTTTAACTGATCTATTTTATAAAAATCACTATGCACAAAAATAAGACACTACCATGCTAGACATACAATCAAAATTTACACAAACAAAATAATCATCAAACTAGAAGAAAGATATATGTCTTACCTTATTCTACTATGTAAGTATGTATCTGTGATGTACTACTTTAAAATATGAAACAGATCATGTGAGATTTTCGTCATTGAACTACGATTCTATAACACCTTATTGCTATTTATCATCATACTCTAAAAATCCTATCTACAAATCCAATGTATATGAGTATATCATTAGAGTGTAGCTAACAGATTTAAGTTATATATATAAAATCAATGGCAATATTAATATTTTGTGTAAATCAGATCATACACACATAAAAAACTTAAAGGTTGTTTCGCAGAAAATACTGAATTTTACATAAAAAAATTAATAATTAATATTATTAATGAATTATCTAGAAGATATAATGGTCAAAACAGTGACTGACTTTAAAAAAAATGATTGATTCGTAAAATACACTATGATCTGCTTACAATTTATATCAGAGTCTATATCAAAACCCATTCATCATTAACTTATTATCGTGACTGACCTCTTGTAAACTCCGATAATAGAAAGGAATTTTCACTATACATAGCAAGATAAATCCATTTCCATGCCAATGAAGTACTTGTCAATACACATTCCACCATCTAGCATTAACATGCTTCTAATACTTTGAGTACATTACAGGAATCTATATCACAACGGTTTCTGACCTACAAACCTCATAATGTGAAATATCATATATACCAAATTATATTGATATAAACACTATTTGTCTTAAGCGGAAATCTCATTTGTAGTGATTGATCTTTTCATGATCGAGTACATTTTGTAAAACAGTTATATGGAATTTATTAAAATAAAATATTTGAGATCAGAGATCCATAGAGAAACACAGCCATGATACTGTATGCTAGTTTATATACTTACCCCACATCACTGTAAATTTTTATGATATAAAAAATATTGATATTTTTTGAAAAAAGCGCTATGCTTATCCATACAACGCATAATAAGAATTATATATGCCGATAAAATCAGCCGAACAAAATACATACAGGTAACTGTGTTAGATAATTTACATCACTAATATTGATAAAAACTTTCAGTACTATTGACGCAAAGATATTGTAATCTCTTGAGTATTCCAATCTATCTAAACACACATTGTTGTAATAATACTTCTAAAGATCATAAGATAAATATAACATCTATAAAACGAAATATCTGACTACTTTGATATTACAAAGCATGTTTGGGATGATGCGTCACAATCCTTTCACATATTAAAGAGAACACACTTTTATACCCTATTTTACATATCACTGATAAAAATATCAGCCATATCTAGTTATCACCTCTTCACTATATGGTACTTAACATCACATATGTTCATATAAAAATATATCAATAATTTAGAAAAATATTCTAGACACTCCATATGAGAATAGACATTATTTTCATTTTAACTATGACCTAAAAGCGCATAATGCTTCAGAACTACACAATCGTACATGAAAAGTAGATGAGAAATATAATTAAACACTAAAAATACAAATACACATGATTTCATGATGGTGCTTTTGTAAAAGCACCAAATTATTCCCCCACAGAATATAAGATCAATTTAGAATTTTACAATAATGCCATCACTGATATCAATCATAACTTCCTGATAATACGCATACAACGAGATTATATTATCCTACTCTATTTATAATTTGAAATAGACACCAAAATACAATTCTGTATAATATTAAGCACTTATTATTTAATATAGTTTAATAACACCTGCAATATGATTCAAATCTCCCCACAATTTAAAATTTTCTTATAATGCGATATAATGATTTCTCTAATCGGACAAGAAAGAGAAAACTATTTTTTATAAAAATTATTTTGAAAAATCTACAGAGTGATATAGTTGTTAACTAATGACATGTAATAATACTGTTCTTTTTTAAATCTACATTGATTTTCTTGCTATTTTTATATTTTAATCAACCATTTTTCTACATATAAAATCCTTATGATAGAAAAAACCGTGCGATCTCTAAAAAAATACCAATTTACTGAAATCATAGATAGTGTCTGTTTCCTGTAGAAACTACATGATCATTTACGATCACTATCGTATGCTAGAGCTCACACTACGTTATATCTGTAAAACCACTATGACACTTATCCATCTATCTTACTTTAAATAGCTGTGTATACTATATCCATACGCATAAATTTATCATCAATAATGTGATCTATCTTAAGTTTAAGCATAAAAATTTACTTCCCTGTTCTATAACTCTTGCATATCGTACTCCTATTCCACCAACTGATATGATATAGTGTATACTATATATATCTATAACGGCGGTTCCAAATATTTTGTTATGGGATACACAACATTAGATGGCATTCAGTAAATTCGCAAATAATACATAGTATGGCTACCATCGCCTTGAGGAAAATTTATCTCTGTTAGACACTAACGCAGGTTGCTTTTTACGAAATTTCTCTTTTTCTTTCTACTGTCATATATCCTCTTTTCAAAAATTCTTTACTTATCTTCTATTTCTATAGTTTGACTATATCAAATGATATTATATTTGTTTTCTAAACAAAATACTTGAGTCCTCTCGAACCCGTTATGTAACTCGTTAATTTTTGCCATATTCTATGTGCTATATTTCTTTAGCAAATACAGTTGCTGTGAATTACTAATCCAGGAGGATTGATTTAAAACTAACTTAAAAACATAAATATCTGGTTGGTATGCAATAAAATTTTAGTGACTTAATATATAAATTGCTACTATATGATGATTTTACTCATTCACAAGATCTTATATCCCACAACGTAGCTAAAAATGTACAAACAGAATGCTAATAAAATGCATGGACAAATACGTATTATCGGTGGTCAATGGCGTGGACGTAAGATACCGGTTATTAATCACCCAGATCTTCGACCTACGCCTAATAGAGTACGAGAAACCCTTTTTAATTGGTTAGCAGGTCCTATTAAGGACTCGAAGTGTTTAGATTGCTTTTCGGGTACTGGTGCTCTAGGATTCGAAGCGCTTTCAAGATATGCCATAAGTGCGACGTTTCTAGAAATACAAACATCTATTGTTGCACGATTAAAAAAAAACCTCGTGACTTTGAAAGCGAAAAATGGATATGTTATTCAAACAAATACATTAAAATTTCTATCGCAAAAAGGCGAGTTATATAATGTGGTCTTTGTTGACCCACCATTTAATCAAGATATTATCGCGTATACCTTAATTTTATTAGAAAATAATTCTTGGTTACATCATCAATCGCTTATCTATGTAGAAAGCTCTGTGACACATCCGAAAATACCGGCTCCAAAAAATTGGTTTTTGTATCGTGAGATAATTGCTGGTCAAGTGATTTCTCGTCTATATAGGCGTTTTAAAGAGACTCGTAGTAACATGCAAGATGAATAAATTTATTAAAATATCAACTTTTTATAAAAAATAACCACCGCACACAACCCTGCAATAATAATTTTAAATTATTAGTCCATGCTCTGATTCGTCTGGACTAATCAGAGCAGTATGTGCTGATTGCACACGTATCTGAAATATTTTTTTCAGAGTTATATCTTGCAACCATGTCCTAATCAAAAAACATCATAGTGAATAATTAAGTCCATGGTACTAATCTACAAATACTATCTTAAAAACATTCTGACAAATGCAGCTGTGATTAATCAGTCCTCTCGATCAGAATACCAAGATCTAACTTTTTGAGTTAGATTACTTATCTTTGAGCTAAAACGAATACTACTTTTGTATATAAGTTTCTAGACCACCAAAATGAAAAAGCTGATCCACCTGCATTGTTATATATCATGATGAATATTAACTAGAAATAGAATGATTTTTAGAATTTTTAACACTAATGTGAATATTTCCTATACTTCAAATTCCATTACTTGTTTATCGACAATTGATTCAATATGTAAAGTTCATGTAATTTCTACACAGGTAGGCCTATCGCTCAGGTTATACAAATAAAACAATTTTCTCACGAAATACAATTAGATTTTCAAAACCACTTGATAACTAACCCCTATGCTCATGTGATACTCAAGTCGTTTGTATATGCATCATCACTTCATCTATAATATCAGTGATTTTCAATCCAGCACCTAACTTACTTCTTAGTTTACTCTATATTGTACCGCGACTAGAACAACACAGATAGTTAACTAATGACTCTTAATGCATGATGTATGTGCTATATTAAGAATCACTTAATCTATAAGATAGCAGACAGCATTTCCACACACCTAAAATTTTAATTCATGCTAGTATTGAGAATATCAGATAGCACCTTAAGGAAATAAAAATATAAGTTCTAAATATAAAATATTAATAGAACTTTACTTATTTGCAACTGAAAAACAATACCATAGTGGTGCGACTCCTGATAGTGAGTATCTAGCTAGCTTATAGAAAATATAGATTCATCTTGACTGACAAATAGCATCTAAGAATCTGAAATCATAACGTATGATGTATGATATACTCAATAATATTGATACTTGAAAAACGATAGCAGCATCATACCACTAGTAGTGAAGATCACAAAATAAGCATAACACAATAAGTCATATGGTATCTGTTATAAGTACCGCAAAAAAATTATATCCACTTTTTACTAGCAATTTATCTTCCTCTATCACTGCTGACCTTATACCATGAAAGACGCATGTAGTGCTCACTATATGAAAATAATACGATAGATTAAAATACGCCATCCTCAAAAAAACTAGAGGCGATGGTATATTCTTAAACATTGTTACCTCTTGAGTCATATCTAGTACGCATATATAATAAAATATAGATCAGCAATTATTGAAGAGGGTTATTGGTGTTGAAGCGACATCATATTACAACTTACGTATTAGCAGTATTAGCGTTGGCAGGTTGTTCTAATAATTACAATACACCAGCACCTATAAGCACGGCAAAAAATGATGTCCCAAAAATAGCAAAAAATCACTATAATACAACGAAAGGTGCAAATAATGCTCATAGAAACCGTGTGCTGCATCATTCATCTACCCATACCGTACATCGAGCGTTAAAATCTGTCAGAAAAAATTATAGAAAAAACTTAATTCAGAATAATAACCAATTAACTTGTACACATCGATACGATCCTGCACTCCAAAATAGTTATACTCAGCAAACTTACATAGTGCATCCTGGCGATACTTTATTTTATATCGCATGGCTTACCGGAAACAATATTTATGATTTAATGCAACGTAATCATATCCACAGATCATCCAATCTTTCTGTGGGTCAGAAGTTAAAATTATCACATAAAAACCATTTAGATTTTGCAGTCAAGCATACTATCACAGTCGCCAAGATAAGAAACAGCAAAAACCTTACCACTCTTTCCTCCTCTATGAAGCCAACACTCAAATATATCAATACTTTCAATATAAAAAATAAAAAAACTAAAGAAAATACACCAAACGTCGCAAAGATTGCGTTTACACATCATGACACAATAATACATTTAGCTACCCCAAAAACAAAAAAAACAAAATTCAAAAATCAACCCATAGCGCAAACTATGTCTAATCATACTTCTTTGGCAGACAACTGGCATTGGCCTAGTGATGGTAAAATTATTAATTTTTTCTCTAGCGGTGAAGGAGGAAATAAAGGCATTGATATTGCAGGAACTGACGGTAATCTTGTGGTAGCAGCTGCATATGGACGTGTGGTATACACAGGTCATGCACTACGCGGTTATGGGAATTTAATTATCATAAAACATAATAATAATTATCTAAGTGCTTATGCACATAATGCATATGTTTATGTTCATAATCAACAAATCGTATGCTTAGGGCAGAAAATTGCTACCATGGGAAAAAGTGGTACTAATTCTGTAAGATTACATTTTGAAATTCGTTATAAAGGAAAATCTGTAAACCCATTACTATATTTACCACAACGGTAATATGCGTGAAATCGATTTCTGATAAAAATTAGATACGATCAGAACACATATCCTTAGAACAAAATAAAAAAATTAAAAATCAAACAGCCTATATATAACATTGAAAAAACAATCAATAATATATGTAATTAATAGAATCAGTCAAACAGATCTCTGACCTTAAAACCCTTATCTAGAGCTATGGATAAAAACATGGTATATTTTCTGCAGGCTTGTATTATAGCACATTCTTTATCAACTACTTTTTATATATTGGACTAAATATTAATCAGTCACATAATGCCTCACGTCTCCTTTTCAACATTCATTTCTTTTGATATACAGTATGCTTTTACCATTGAATATATTTAAATAGCAGAAGATACATCTTATCTTTCACCCACGCATAGGATATATCATGCGATATATCATCCATTTTCTCTACAAGCATATAAAGAAATTATATTTACAACAAGATACTAATAAAAACTATGAGGTTATAATACTTATATATAACATCATACAAACATATTTTAACAATATATATTTCAAAACACTCTGAAGAATCCAATCATGCACCACGTATATTGACAACTCTAAAAATATATCATCCTATAATGTAATTCGCTCTATTTCTCTTGACACCACATCCTCACATATTTATGCGATTCCATACAAACAATAACAATAATTTTAAAAATCTTTTCATATCTCAAAAATCAGTTAAATATATAATATAAGCTAAGATTCTTTTACAAAAAACTAAATGATACATACTCCATAGTATGTATCATAAAAAATATGCAGAGACAGAAAATATATAACATTACTACACCCGTATACACACATTTAGATAATTATATCAAGTACGTCATAGTATAAGTAACGTGTCTATCACCTACATTATTAAAATACGTATATATCATCTAGATTAATGCTTATGATGCAGCACAAATAGAAAACAAAACAATATAGGTGAATACAGCATCGTATATTATCTACCACTGATATATTTCACCTAAATCTAAAATATTGTAATAATAAATGCTTGTGTAGTGAAAAACCTTCCAAATACAATTATTAATGTCGTGTTGATTAAATTTATATTGAATATAAAAGATATGTGATACACTGAGAAAAAAGAATCAGTGATCGCACATAGATGCATGATAAACTTATGACATAATGAAATAAAACAGTCTTTTTACAAAAAGATACTGTCACACCATATGCATCATTCTAGAATTAAGAAAAACTCTATGCATTTAAAAATCGTTACAGTCTTCAGGCAAGAGATATTCTTCCACGGCATCCTTATCTATATTGAAGTAAAATTAATCAAAAATCATCCACAATACAACATCATAACCTATCTGTAATAGATCACATACACCCGGCATATTTTATATATCTTGTATATTATATGGACAAACAAACATATTGTTTTTTCGGCAAACCACCACTCTCTGATTCACTCTGCTCTAACTAATACTATTAAATAATCACACTTCCTATGGATGCTAGTAATGTCTCTCTAGCATCAGAGATGCCGCCATTCTTTACCTTCAACCTATTTCTTACATGCGAAATATCATAAACAACAAATACAAAGCACTTCATATCATACAAAAACTATATAAATATTATGAATTCTCGTATGAAGAAGACCAAGAATAATTATCAAAACGTGACCATTGACCATTAAAAGTAAGTCTAAAGGTGCCAATAGGGCCGTTACGCTGCTTGCCAAGGATGATCTCTGCTACGCCTTTCAAAGTACTATTTTCATGGTACACTTCATCACGATATATAAACATAATTAAGTCTGCATCTTGCTCAATTGCACCAGACTCACGTAAATCAGAATTAATCGGTCTTTTGTCAGCGCGTTGTTCTAATGAACGGTTAAGCTGTGAAAGCGCTATGACTGGTACTTTAAGCTCTTTTGCTAATGACTTTAGTGAACGGGAAATCTCTGCAATCTCTAAAGTGCGATTGTCCGAAAGAGCAGGGACGCGCATTAACTGTAAGTAGTCAATCATAATTAAGTTTAAACCGCCTTGTTCACGAAATATACGACGTGCACGTGAACGCACCTCAGTGGGAGTCAGACCAGATGAATCATCAATAAACATATTTTTCTTTTTAAGAAGAATACCCATTGTGCTAGAAATTCGCGCCCAATCTTCATCATCCAGTTGCCCTGTGCGAATGCGGGTTTGGTCAACACGTGATAATGATGAAAGCATACGCATCATAATTTGCTCACCTGGCATTTCAAGACTGAAAATTAAAACTGCTTTATCCTGCAGCATAGCTACGTTTTCACACAGATTCATTGCAAAAGTAGTTTTTCCCATGGATGGGCGAGCCGCAACAATGATCAGATCTGATTGCTGAAAACCAGCGGTTTTTTTGTTAAGATCCTGATACCCCGTATCCACACCAGTAATTCCGCTATGAGGACTCTGATATAAAGACTCAATTCGTGATATCGTGGACTCTAAAATATGATCAATACTTTTTGGTCCTGATCCTGGATGTACTCGATGTTCTGCAATCTGAAATATACGTGACTCTGCAAGATCAAGAAGATCTTCGCTACTACGACCCTGCGGATGATATCCAGCATCAGCAATCTCTTGTGCTACAGCGATTAGCTCTCGTGTGATTGCACGTTCACGCACAATATCTGCATAAGCACAGATATTAGCGGCACTTGGTGTGTTTTTTGATAATTCCGCTAAATAGGCAAAACCCCCTACTAGATTTAACTTTCCCTTTGTTTCCATAGATTCGGAAAGTGTAATTAAATCAATTGGTTTTCCTTGCATAAAAAGGTGTTGCATTTCTGAAAAAATCATTTGATGAGGTCGGCTAAAAAAGTCTTTACTCACTACGCGTTCTACAATATTTTCCCATCGTTCATTGTCCAGCATTAAACCACCTAATACTGATTGTTCTGCTTCTATAGAACGCGGCGGTAACTTTAATCCTTCTATCTGATGATCATACCGTTCATAGTTCGCATAAGGTGTTTTTATAGGTTTTTTGTCTATCATAGATATATCATACCAAAAATATGGTTGTAAAATGTTAGCTGCTCAGTTCGGACAACCATTTATATAATTCGCATCGCTTTCTCTCGTGAAAAGCTGATTTAACAACTACACATAAAACACAATAAAACTAAAATACCAACAAAAATTATAAAATCATATTATTAATAATATCGAACTATCGGTATTATCAAAAATCTGCGTACACGTTTAGAACAAGTATTGTTTTGTAACACTTTCCTAGGTGCATTTCCAATACCACAAAGAACTAGCATACTTCAATATGAACGATAAAAAACATAGTCTTTTGACTATCATTTAAAATACATGAGATCCATAAAGTAATGGTCTAATATATATTAAAAAATAAAATTTTAGAAATTATTCACATAACCAACAACACTAAGCTTTCATTGTTATCTCAATAATTGGATATCAAATTATCTAAATCACTGAGACTTACAAAGTCTGATATTGACCTAGAAACATCATTTACACTACATGTATATATTGTTAGACCTATCTTTGCTAAAAGAACATATAATCGCAACTTGTAAAGCTTGTAATATTGTCTAGTAACTATTGAATGGTGCTGTTTCAAAAAAATCATCCACATCATGTACGTGCTCTATCCGTACTCAAATCTGTAATGAATATGCATAATACAGCACCTGACGCTTTACCTCACTCAAGAGCAAGTATCATGCTCATTAGAAGGTGACTAATGTTTTTATCTAATCGTCCTTTAGTGGGATGAGCATGATCCTTAAAGCTGTTCTCTCTCGGTTTTTTCACACAATACAAGAAGCAATGGCATTACCTGCATGGTCCTTATGTATCTCAACATGGCTAATGTGCATGCCTTTTACATAATATGCATTACTAAATCCAAGACCTTGTGCGAATACCCTGTCTCATTATCGTACCAAGAAATTAGTTTGACAAAATTATCATTTAGTGCAATACCAGCATTAGCATCAAAAACAGAAGTCAGTGTTTCACCATTAAAATCACTAGATACCACTTCATCTGAAGTAAAACCTATAATACCTTTCATGTGACTTTCAGAAGCTACTTTCACTGCGTTACAAATCTCTTTGTAAGATACAGATTTCACTAAACGTGCTGTAAGGTCAACAACAGAGACGTTTGGGGTTGCAACACGAAACGACATGCCTGTTAACTTACCGTGAAGTTCTGGAATCACTCGACCTACTGCTTTAGCGGCTCCCGTTGAAGCGGGAATAATATTCTGCGCTGCACCCCGGCCACTTCGCCAATCCTTACAGGAAATACCATCGACAGTCTTCTGAGTAGAGGTAGTCGCATGAATGGTTGTCATTAGCGCTTCTTCAATACCAAAGGTATCATGAATTACTTTCGCGAGAGGGGCTAGGCAATTTGTTGTACAAGACGCATTAGAAATAATGTCCTGATCTTGATAGGACTGATGATTAACTCCCATAACAAACATAGGAGTCGCATCTTTAGGTGGCCCCGTGAGTATAACTTTCTTGGCACCAGCAATAATATGCTTACGCGCAGATTCATCTGTTAAAAAAATACCAGTGGCCTCAATAACAACATCCACATTTACAGAATCCCATCGAAGATATTCTGGGTTTTTCTCCGCGCTAACACGAATAACACTGCCATCAACCACCAAATCACCACTGTCATTTACGCTAACAGCGCCGTTAAACCTGCCATGGGTCGAATCGTACTGCAACATATAAGCCATATATTCTGCATTAAGTAAATCGTTAATGGCTACAATTTGTATGTCAGAACGAGTTTGAGCAGCACGTACAATGACGCGACCAATGCGCCCAAAACCATTAATACCTATTTTAATAGTCATATATACGCTACCAACGTGTAATTTTAATTTAATTTAAATGTCTGAATAATTTTACTATGTATATTTGATATGATTAAATTTAGCATCATAGTGCTTTAAAAATTTTAAATACTCAAAAAACTCGATATTACTTCCAATATACAACGCACTAAAAGATCTATAATATCTATGCAGTCAGTCTGATATTTGCTTTGAATTATGCATGGATATTTTCAGCTGTGTGTAAAGCATCTAATACAAATTCACGTGTAAGAATACAAAATTACATCTTTGTGTAGTAACTAGTCATCGATAGAGATTTTATAAAATACAACACCCTGTGTATTATCTGTATATAGAAAATATATGATCTCATCTTCAATATAAACATCTTTCTAGAATACAGATATATCGTTTCTATAGTACGTATTAATACCTCATTCAATTCATAACACGCTAGTATTATAGCAATTTGATATCGTAGTATCAGTAGGTGTGAGATGTATTAAGTGTTACTTCTCAGTTAAATACTGATAATAAATATCCATTTTTGTCTGTATCACGATTCACCACTTCTCTATTTCATATTTAGGTAAGATTTTTAAAAAAAACATAAAATATGATAAACATTTTCTTTTTATATCAAAACAAGAATAAATTGTATTTTTATAATGAAAAAGTATCGTTATTACTCTACTTTCTATACTGTATGATTATACTTTATGTATTCCATTCAAACTTTACTTGATTTTTACTTTATAGATATTGATTCGCATCACTATAAATACAATGTACATTACGTGGAACATTGCAGGTTGGTACTATAAAAATACTAATTGGCAAGATATCAAACATACACACTCACCATATTAACTGATGACGACCTCTAGTATGAGTAAATATCAATATTTATTTACCATTAAATATCATGTGTTACATATTCTAAACAGTATTTACAATCTTAACTCTGCGTATACTAAACAAGAAAATATCTCTTTAACATTTTTAAGATTCCTGCTATCTATCTGTCTCTAAGAGCTTATACCAAACCATGACAAATCTCCATTAATGCTAGCATCAATTTATAATTTTCGTAACGACATGGGTGCTCATGATTACGATAGTATCGCATAAGCTATTATGCGCTATACTGTTCGTATCATATATAGATTTTTTGTGCATTAGTGAATATTGAAACATGTGACAACAACATACCTATATAATTATGTAAAACACTTCATCGAGTACAAAATACTGTTGTAATTATATGATAAAAAATAACACCATTTAAACACAATATGCGCTCTGCAGAACCACTTTAGAAACGTCGCGCTATCCTATATGCGCATATTGACATCTACTATAACAACACTGTGTGTCTCCTTGTTTCTATGCTCCAAGCATTTAATACACCGCTAGTGCTAATATTCTTTTGTACTATGGTATTAATAAATCTTTTATTACCAATAATAAACATTATGCTCAAATCATGATCTGTTAGTGTAAAATTTTACAAGATTGACTGCAATTTACTTAAATCTTAATATTTATCCTATAAGTCTTCTATATCATCTCTCTACCCATGACGCACTCATCATAACTGTTCAACATGCAAGATATAATGATCATGCATGATACGAGGCAGGGCGCATATCAACATACATTAAGTACATGTTATCTTACAGACCCAAAAAGATTATCTTCGTTACAGATACACAAAGCTATAAGCATTCTTTTAAATCTTGAAAATATTTACGCAATGATAGCCTAGAGGAACGCAAAAACATCTCTATTTAGATTATCCATATCCACACCTAGTGTCTACACGTGCTTCTCTACGTAAATATTACGTGATATCAAATTTTGATATATTGTTAAAAAACTTATTGATACCTATATACCCTAATAGAAAACTACAAACTATGCCTTCCTACGTTTTACATAAGAACTGATTATGCCTAGCGCGAACGCAAATAATAAAAGACTATAAACTCAACCACAGCCTCCCTACCAAACTGTCCATGGATGACACCTATCACATTAAGAAATAAATGCTACAATAAGTAGAAATATCGCTCTCTAAACACTATAGAAAGACTGCATAAGCATTTTAACAATTAAAAACATGAAATAATCCAAATCACGATCTCTAAACAAATTTTAATATTTTTATCCAATTATCTAACTTTTAGCGACAATCAATACAGCATGCAAAAATGGTGATTTTATTCACTCTTTGGATCGGTGCAAGGTGCGACTTGGGTAATTGGAGAAGACGCATGATCCCTATAACGACCAAGCTCAAGTAGACGTTTGTCTTCTCGAATAACTCCCATGGTTTTTTGCGGCAAAGCTAACATAGGGGCTATTTTTTGTTTTCTCACCGAAGTTATACTGACTGGATTGATAAATGCATGGGCATCTTTCTTTTTAACATGATGTAGACGTGTCATAGACTGTGCCATGATATGATGAGGAACTATAGTTCCCTCATTTTCTAAACATGGAGTTTCTTGACGTTGCTGAGATATGTTAGGAGTAATATTTTTGACAGGATCAAATGCATCTATGAGCTCCTTGTTAGAAGCACTATGTCCTAAGACGGTCGCATTAGTATTTTCTCTATGAGAAGTTAGCGTGTTATTAGTGCTCTTTTCCACCGGATAAGTAATCCACACCTTACCGAATGCGAGCTCAAGTGAGGCAGAAGAATGTACTAGAGGCATAGGGGAATATTGTGGATAGCTCTCATGATGGCAACGACGGCGCCGATGGTTACTCACACGCAAATGACGCGGGGAACGACGGGAGCGACGTGTACCGGCATGTCCTCCATGATTATGAGTCTGACACATCTCCCATGACTTTTTAGTACTTCCTTCAACAGGTTGGCCAAAAACAGGAGATAATTCCTGAATATTAATAGTATTGGATTGAATAACATTATCCATTTTGTATTTAGACTCAGGACAGAGAGTTTCTGTTGTGTGGTTTTTAAGCGAAAGAGCAGAAAGGCGATTTTGTGTCGCCTCTAGAGATTTAGTTTGTTTTTCAACCTTATGAATCACCGCTATGTTTGGCTGAATGTGTTGCTCGCCCTGCATCAAACATGATTTTTCTGTCTGATGGCAATCAGCATAAGGGCCCTGACGATCTGCACGTGCGTATATAGTTTCGTTTGGTACCGTCTCCGCTAAACCTACACCCTGGTTACAATTAGCAATATTCTGAGTCTGACACTGAGTTGGATTGTGGATACGACCATCTTGTGTATCACTTGCATAATGCTCTATACTGTAATCACGACGCTCGCCTGGCGGCACATCATGTTGAGTTTTTTCACTAACATGGTTACCGTCGTTATGAGGCTGATGCGGATCATTCCGAGGTCCTGCACAAGGCAGTGGTTCCTTTACTATCGTCGTATTTAGAATAGAATTTTGTGACTCACACATAGTAGGGCTTGCTGATGCAGAAAACAGTCTCTTGCACCTTCTAACGAAACGAACAAACACACTAGGTTGTCCAACCTCAGTGCTACTAGACGCTATTAACGACACTGTTGATTTCTTTTTTTCATTTAAAGATTTTTGCTTATTCTTTAAACATTCTGGAGTTATAGCAGCATTCAAAGCCGGTTTCTCCGGGCGTTTGCGCTCAAGCTGCTGATTATCAAAAAGTAGCCCCATCTCTGCTTCATGCAATTTTGAAAGATCATAACTAAGAGTTTGTGTTTCTTCTCCACTACGTACACGTAATACTGCATAGTGTGGAGTCTGCATACTATCATTTGGAACAATAACAGCACGTACGCCACCAGGACGCTTTTCGATTGCACTAACGGCCTCACGTTTTTCATTTAGTAAATATGAAGCTACCTGTACTGGCACAATAGCATGCACTTCTTTAGTATTTTCTTTTAAAACTTCTTCTTCGATTAAACGTAAAATAGAAAGTGATAATGATTCATTATCACGGATAGTGCCAGTACCACTACAACGAGGACAAACATGATGACTAGACTCACCCAATGATGAACTCAAGCGCTGACGTGACATCTCTAATAAACCAAAACGTGAAATATGACTGATCTGAATACGAGCACGATCCTGACGAACCTCATCACGCAGACGATGTTCGACTGCTCTTTGATGCCGAAGTGGGCTCATATCAATAAAATCGATAACAATCAAACCACCTAAATCACGTAACCGTAACTGACGAGCAATTTCATTTGCTGCTTCAAGATTAGTATTCAGTGCAGTTTCTTCAATATCCCCCCCTCGCGTAGCACGAGAAGAGTTAATATCAATTGCAGTGAGCGCTTCAGTAGTATCGATCACAATGGATCCACCAGACGGAAGCCGTACCTCTCGCTGGAATGCTGATTCAATCTGTGATTCAATCTGATAATGGCTAAATAATGGAATTTCCCCTGTATATAGTTTAATCTTACTAGTAAAATCAGGGCGACCAAGTGCCGTAATATGCTTACGGGCTAATTCTAACACATGAGGATTGTCTATTAAAATTTCACCGATATCTTGGCGTAAATAATCACGAAAAGCACGTACAATCACATTGCTTTCTTGATGTATCAGAAAGGGTGCTGGTCGACTATTAGCGATCCTCTTGATTTCTTCCCAATGTTGAATACGAAACCCCAAATCCCACTGCAACGCTTCGATTGATTTACCCACTCCAGCAGTACGTACAATTAAACCCATTCCGTCTGGTAACTCGAGCAAAGAAAGAGCAACTTTCAATTCTACGCGATCATCACCTTCAATCCTACGAGATATCCCACCAGCACGAGGATTATTTGGCATCAATACTAAATAAGTGCCAGCTAAACTAATAAAAGTGGTCAAAGCAGCCCCTTTATTGCCACGTTCTTCTTTGTCAATTTGAACAATAACCTCCTGTCCCTCACGGAGGACATCTTTAATATTAGGACGACCGTGAACTTTTTCATTTTCTAAAAAATATTCACAAGAAATTTCTTTTAAAGACAGAAAACCATGTTTTTCTGCTCCATAATCAACAAAAGCCGCCTCTAGGCTAGGTTCAATACGAGTGATTCTCCCCTTATAAATATTAGCTTTCTTCTGCTCATACCCAGGAGTTTCAATATCCAGATCATATAAACACTGTCCATCGACAAGTGCCACACGCCACTCTTCTTGCTGAGTGGCGTTTATTAGCATTCTTTTCATCATAACTTACTCATTATTATTGCATGATTGATACAGATACGAACAGAGTCGTATTGGCAGTCAGTAACTGATAACCTGCTTTGTAGCAACAAAGCTGTTAATCTCATAGTTATCGCTCCAGAAGGGGTACGAAGTACTCAGTACTTTATTATAAAATACGGTAAACCATGCTTTGCACGCTAGCGCATAATTATATTGACCAATCTCACAACGTTATCTACCTGTAAACCACGAGAAATTAATAGATCCCTGCTATTAAATAAAATTAATAATATAACTGATATCTGAGATAATGTCTGTGACTGTATGGGACAGTATGCTTTTTATTTTTTTATCTACACATGGTAGCTATCTCCATTATTCCATTTCTGAGCAGACAACAGACAGGTAACTTTCATATGACCAAAGTAAGTGTCTGTTAAACTTTTGTATGCCTCACTGCACTCTTTATAGACTTCTTACATCCATTTCAACAAATATTAATTCATCTATGCTACCTCTATTAGCAAAATAGTAGGCATTTTTAAAAATCATTTGATAATTTTTGTATAGAAATTTAACTACCATATGTCTAAATATAAATGCTGTTCTAACATATAAATTTTGCACGAATCTTATATTTTTGTGTCTATTTCAGGTGGATATATAATTTAGTATGATAGATATCTATAGCTCTTACTGTAAGACTGCTAAATATATACTGAAACAAAATATACTTGTCTATAGAAAAGTTACATACAGTTAACTGAGATAGATAAAAATTTCTAAAACTCATTTAATGTAACATTATAAAATAATGTAACATTATAAAATTTAATAAATATTAAAATCTTAAAAAACATAGTACATACGTATATTTACATATGTACATCAATTTTATTTTTATATATGTATTATAGTGCAATGTTTGAGGTAAACTGCATGATGAAATAAAATTATGTGTGCGAAATAGTAGAAGGGAAACGTTAAAAAATTCTTTATAATGAACAGGAGCGATATATTAGCTCCTGTGAACTGTAAGTGAGACCAAATAGTAGTATTGTAAGGTAGTAACACCGTGCTAAATAGTGTCTATAACAATCATCTATCTCTAACTCTAATAGAGCCAAAAAACATATTACTACTAATATAGTAATGAGAATTTATAACACTAGACAACTCTATAAAATTAGAAAGAAGTTTTTAAAAAAAGATTTATGCACACAATCTATATTGTACCCATAATAGTTACGTAAAAAATTTAAAGATCAAGATTATATTATCAAGTGGAAAGCAATATTCCTCTGTTGTCTATAAGAAAAAATTAAGAAAAAATTTCAATTTTAATACTACTCTCATTTTATACAAAAATAATGTTAGCAAATATTAAGATTAACTGCATATTAGCGATTATAATTTTGATTTATGATTGAATACTATCATTATATCTATAATATATTACATTTCTTAAACTATTCTCAACCATTATTTCTCTCTGTTAATCTGTTACTTCACAACTAATATGATAGGCATTAATGCAGTAATGAGGTCTCAACCATAATATATCACATCTATATATAATCATCTATATATAATATATACTGTCATTCAACATTTAATTTTGCTATTAATTGCATTATAGATATAATGAAAAAATAAAGTTTATAACATTAAAAATACTGAATCTATAAAAATGAGTCGTAAAGTAATGAGTAATATGTTCATGTTTTAGAAAAACATCAGGTATGATATAAATACGTACCTCATAAAGAGCGCTTATAGCAGAAAATCTTCTAACGTCTTCTCTTTAGACTCTAAGGCGGTCCTAATAATCCCTGGCGTCCGTCCTTGGCCAGTCCATGTTTTATTTTCTCCATTTTCGTTAATATAGCAGTATTTTGCAGGACGAGATGCACGTTTAGCATGCACGCTAAATTTATTTTTTACTGCAGTTAACAACAATTCATTAGGATTGATTCCATCCGTCATGAGCATATCTCTGTACTGCTGCAATTTACGGGAACGTTCTGCTATTTCTACCTGTGCCTGACTGTCTTCTGCACGACGTTCACGCACCACAGTTTCCAGTTTAATTAGCATATCTTCTAGGGTTTCTAAGGTACATTCTCTGGCCTGCGCACGCAACGTACGAATATTATTCAGAATTTTAAGGACCGTACTCATAATTGAATTCTCTAAATTATTTATATTAATCGGGCTAATTCTTTACATCTTTACAAGAATAATGATGGTAGTCAAGAACTGCAATAGTTAATTTATGATGATTAAGCATCTAATCAAAATAAACAAAGCATTACAAATAACAATAAGCCTATAAATACCACAGATCTATAATGACTGCAGTATAAAAAATTTTTTTAGAAATTCTTATGGTCTGTATCAAGACGGGGCAAAATGCTTTTTATAAAGTAGTATTAAGAAGTATCTATAATACATAAATTATTTATATCTATCCTGCCACTCATTATGAGGAAGGGTATGTAATATAATTATCGCAATTTTCTTTGCAAAAAATAAGTACAAGTCTTACCGATGGATCGGCCAAACATAAGGCTCATCAATATCAATTGATATTAAATAAATATACACTTAATTAATGATCTATGATAAAAGTTAAACTTTTTTATTAGTCGCTAGAAGATAGATTAAAAAAATACAGAGCTCTGTTTTACCACTCCACCTGTATCTATTCACTGCATATTAGTAATATCTTTTTATCAAAAATATCATTGTGATCACAGATATATTTGTTAATGTTTCTAACGCACCCTGGTATATCTTATAATATAAGTCAATACTAACGTAAACACTCTTGTCATTGATATATGTACCATTGTTTATGTACGTACTGTTTATGTACGTACTATTAAGAATTCCCTCGCTTCTAGTAAATGAAACATTATTGCATATGAAATATAAATTTACATAAAATTCATACTCTATCCATCCATGCTATCGATTATATCTATGATATCCCGTATAATATTATAACAAACAAAACAATATATTTCCCTCTGTATGCTCAAAAAAATTCACTACAATGAAAATTTTTGATTATAACAGATCACTTCTCTCTTTTAGATGGTGCTAAACGTTATACTATATTATTAATCGCATTATCGTACATATTAAATCATCTTAATATTAATGTATTATTAATGTATTATAGAAGAGATTTCGTCTACATCATCAGTATTTTATTGCCAATAATATACAAAACATACACTAAACTTATACATATATAACACCATCTAGACTAAAATCTACTGTAGTTTTGATCGTGTTGATTGCTAAATAAACAATGTTTAAGTCCAGGCCTGAGTGCTATAACTATCTTATGAGCATCTCTGATATAAATCAGACTTTAGATAATCTATCAAATATAGCCATATGTACATTAAATATCATTAATGAATCTTTACCACATAACATATATAAAAATCAATAGCATTCAACATATCACATATGATGCGTCTATTATGTATACATATACATAATAGTGGATACAGATACAAGCTATCTTTATACATCTAATAAGCACGCATCATATATATCAATACAATCTTTTATCGTTTCTGCAGTACAGTATGTCAATAATATGTATTAATTTTAGAGAAATTTGCAAAAATCTTGCATACTCCTATTAAATCCTCTTGATATGTAAGATATTACAGGATTGTATTGAGACGTGATGCTATCACAGCCACTATCTATGATAGGCAAGTATGTAGGAACATGTACGTGTTTTGAATAAATAATGATCGTAGTTATCTGCAAACATCTTGCTAAGAGCTATTGTGTTGTTCTTTATTATCCAAGTACCATTGCAGTATATTATTCAAACTAAGCCAAGATAAAAATGTGATAACGATAGAAAATAAAACACAAAGAACAGTGTAGTATTTTTACATACTATTACAAATATTTTTATTGCTACACGCTTATATCAGCTATTAATGATTAGATGTTGACTGAATAGCACGCTACAACCATAAATCCATCTAGTAAAAAAATGATAATTCTGATTATTTTATGCAAAATATCACATATGTGAACACTAGGATCTTCTTTAATACACGAGATGTAGAAGCGATGTTATTACAACCAAATCATCATCACTATACAAAATACAAACTTTTCCTCTATATATATTCTCTTCCCACATACAATATTAGCAATTTTATGTTTGACGCGCCTCATGTTTACCTTAAGGAGTAACAGTGGATGGCTCAGCTGTATTTCTATTACTCAGCAATGAACGCTGGAAAATCAACAGCATTATTACAATCATCTTATAATTATCATGAAAAAGGCATGAGAACCTTAGTCTATACTGCTAAAATAGATAATCGTTGTGGAATAGCTAAGATTAGTTCGCGTATCGGGCTCTCTTCGACCGCTAAATTATATCACTTAAACACATTACTCTTCAAGGAGATTTACGCTGAACATGATTGTAATCCGGTACATTGTGTCTTCATTGATGAAAGTCAATTTTTAACACGAAAACAAGTGAAAGAATTATCTACAGTCGTGGATAAATTAGATATTCCAGTACTCTGCTATGGTTTGCGTACAGATTTTCGTGGTGAGTTATTTTCTGGCAGTCTATACTTATTAGCTTGGTCAGATAAGCTGATTGAATTAAAAACAATCTGCTATTGTGGCAAAAAAGCTGGTATGGTGCTACGTATTAATGCGATTGGAAAGCCTATTTTATCTGGAAAACAAATAGAAATCGGTGGTAATGAAAAATATGTATCAGTATGTCGTAAGCATTATTTTGCAGCATTAGAAGATCCTTGCTACCTGCTTAAATAAAATTATACTAGCCAGGGCAGAACTGCGATTCCATCCTCATATAAAAATTATACTGAAATATCAACATGATCACATCATTGTATTTCTTAGTTGTGTTTAATACTATGTGCTTCTACATTATACATACCTCCTCAAAGAGATCATATTTTAAACTCAAGACTCAGCGCTTCTGCAATTGTATCGAATCATTGACAAGGAAAATATACCATATGACTATCTTGCATCTTTCAATCACCACTGATAGCCCAGTGGTATACATAGACAAAAGATGATTCGCAGCAGTGGAAGTGTGAATGCATCCAAATTCTAGTATCTAATCTACGCGTATAAACCTGTGAATACGAAAGTTCTACAAAAGAATAAAGAATTCACCTTGCTAGATATATAAAACACACAGTCACAATATGGTATGATTATTTATAATTGATATGACTGTCGTCCTTGATTTTTAAATCTAATTTTTCACCACAATGAAAATGCTATTCAGTCATGAAAATTTTTTTATGTTAGATCAAAAACCTAATTGCCAAACAAACAACATGCAGCACCACACAATACGAGGCAGAGATAACCATGAAAGGACAGGAAACACTTCACTTTCAGTCAGAAGTCAAAGAACTTCTGAAATTAATGATACACTCCCTTTATTCAAATAAAGAAATCTTTTTACGCGAACTAATTTCTAATGCGTCCGATGCTGCTGAAAAATTACGTTTTCAGGCATTATCCACTTCAAACATGGATCATGGAAATCTGTGCGTACGGATATCAATTGATAAAGAATGTCGCACTCTCATGATTAGTGATAACGGCATCGGCATGACGCGCGATGAGGTGATTGACAATTTAGGGACTATCGCAAGATCAGGGACTAAGTCGTTCATATCGTCACTTGGGTCAGATCAAGCTAAAAATAGTCAACTCATAGGTCAATTTGGCGTTGGTTTCTACTCAGCATTTATTGTATCCGATAAAGTTGAAGTACGTACGCGTTCTGTTACATCACCTGATAATTCGGGTGTATCATGGCAATCTTCTGGGGAAGGCGAATATACTATTACTGACATTGAAAAGGATCAGAGAGGTACCGAGATCATCCTTCATCTACGTGATGACGAAGATGTATTTTTGGATCCGTGGCATATTCGCAGTATTGTTAGCAAATACTCCGAGCATCTTTCTCTACCAGTAGAAATTCAAACCTATAATGAAAAAGATGACACCACCTCATGGGAACAAATTAATAAAGCTCAAGCGCTGTGGACGCGCAATAAATCCGATATTACAGAGGATGAATATAAAGAATTCTATAAACACCTTTCCCACGATCAGTCTGATCCATTAACCTGGAGTCACAACCGAGTAGAAGGCAAACAAGAGTATACTAGTCTGCTCTACGTACCTACTCAAGCACCATGGGATATGTGGAATCGTGAACATAAACATGGTCTAAAACTATACGTACAGCGTGTTTTTATCATGGACGATGCCGAACAGTTTTTGCCAAATTACTTGCGATTTATTAAAGGAGTTATCGACTCAAATAATTTGCCGTTAAACATTTCACGCGAAATACTACAAACAAATCATATTACTCAAACTTTACGTGTAGCGCTAATTAAACGTTCATTACAAATGCTTGAAACAGTGGCAAAAAATGATCCAGAAAAATATAAAACTTTCTGGAAGCAGTTTGGACGAGTTCTTAAAGAAGGGCCTGCAGAAGATAGAGGTAACATAAACACTATTATTAACTTACTACGTTTTTCTTCTACTGTGTGTCAAGATGCACTACAAACAGTATCATTAGTAGATTATACACAGAGAATGAAAGAAAATCAGGAGAAAATTTACTACATCACAGCTGACAGCTACCTGGCAGCAAAAAATAGCCCATACCTAGAGATGTTTCATAAAAAATCTATTGAAGTATTACTCCTTTCTGACCGTATTGACGAGTGGATGATGAGTCATATTACTGAATTTGAGGGTAAAAAATTCCAATCAGTAAGCACCGCAGATACTACACTCAATCAACTAGCAGACACAACCGCAGAAATACAAAAACAAACCGAACAGGCTCTTGAGCCATTTGTACATCGAGTTAAAGCATTGCTGGGTACACGTGTCAAGGACGTAAACCTCACGCATCGTTTATGTGATACACCAGCTATCGTTACAACTGATGTGAATGATATGAGCACCCAGATGGCTAAACTATTTTCTGCAACAGGTCAGGAAGTACCAGAAATTAACTATTTATTTGAAATCAACCCAGATCATGTATTGGTGAAACGCGCGGCTGATACAAAGGATGATGCAGAATTTGCAGATTGGATTGAATTATTCCTATCTGAAGCTCTTTTTGCTGCCACAGGCACTCTAGAGAATCCTCATCAATTTATCCAGCGACTGAACCGCATGCTACTACAATCTCATATAGAGAATCCAAGCATATCTTCTAGTTGAGGCTAATATACATGATTTCGTAAAACTCACATTAAGAGATCACCACCGGTGAACTATTACATAGTAATGTCACTGGTGGCATTACTATGTAATAGTTAAATTCTCTTTTACTTTTTGCTAGTCGTAATGTATTTTTATACATGTAATCTACTAGACCAAAATTCATAGAAAGACACAGTACATCAAATACTGGACCAGCTGACCTATACTCGTATAAAAAGTCTTTTATCAAAAACTACATAATTATTCAGTAGGGAAATATAGCTTTCCTCATACATATACTAGGAAAAATTCCTAAAAAACAGAAAACTAGCAGTAATTTCTTCATCTATTTTATTATTAATGCAAGTGTAATGGTAATCATTACTTCGGTATAAAACTATTTTCTGTCTGCAGAATTGACTGCTTGTACTAAAAGTCAGTCTAAGAAAGATTTTTTATTTCTATATTGAAATGCAAATCTGCATTGGGTTTACAAGGGAAAAACATGTAAAAAAATAAATGATGACTACCCAGTCGCCATATCATATCAGACGTAAGCATTATCTATATCATTTAAAAAATAATATACAACGATCTATGCTCTGCATATACTATATGTAGTCTATTGCATTTCATATACAACCGATTATCCGATGGTCATTTAATACTATACGTGAAATATATTCAATCATTTAACACACTGAGCCACAGTTGGTAAAAATAGAAGTTTATCTAATCTTAACATCTCTAGTCCTATATATGTTTTAGTAAATTATCATATCCATAACTTTAAAACATAAAAGCTCCAGATTTAAGTGTGATTTGCACGATGATAGCAGTAAAATTATCTATTATCGCACATAGGGTGGTTACCTACTTACCTGACAATATATATATGCTAAATATTTTTGCAGCTTTTAGCTTTTCTTATTTTTTTAAAAAATGCAAAGCTCAAACTCTCAGCTATCAGAGAAAATAGTACCAGAGCAAGAATCTTATAAAATAAAACAAGAACTTTTTCTACCTTATCTGTGATTTTATGATAAAAATAGGTGAGCTATATAGAATAATAGCGTAATTTTAATAAAAAAATAAATCATAATCTTCTCTTTTATCCAGCAGTAGAATACTATCTTCAACCATTTTATACTCAAACAATAACATCACGTCTGTGCATACGCACCTATCATAATATATTAATGTGCTTATTCTGACCTCTCCGCATGCATTTTATATTACCATATTATCTATGTTATTTAATACGAGGTGTTATCCGTCAATACTCTGAATGATAGTGGAGTGGTTAATCAAGTGATGCACTACTTTACTTTATGTCTGATAAACCTTAAATATGTTGATATTACTTCTTATAGATCAAAATGGTAAATATCATTTTTCAATATTTGATTGGCAAACGCGAAAATTGTTTTTCTAACCTAATACTAGTGCAGAAAATATAGCAATATGATAAATCTTATTTTATAAAACACCTATTTGCTATTATTTCTTAATTTTTTGCAGAAACAACAGATTTTTTTCACATTGAAGTATATCTAGAATGTATATGCGATGGCTACATGACACATACTCTGTGACTCTATGTACTACTCTTACAGTGTATTAAACATACTGCTGATTTGAATCACTATTTATTTTCTTTAATGCTCAAGACACATTGCTATTAATACCTACACTATTGGTTATCATTCACTCATTTATTTAAAAACTAAAAAGTCATAATTTATAATTATATAACTTTATAACTACATTATGATTACCCCCATTATCTGAATACTATATATTCAAGAAATATTTTAAGTATGTATTCACGATTATTAGGATGGGTTACTACAACATACGCGTCTCTATAATTCAACAACCTTAACTATTCTTAGGCACACTTATTCAGCAGATGGCATCTCCTGGAAGACAGTATCTATTATTGGTGTCGTTATGATCTCTTTGGGTTGAAAAGCCAATGCGCGCAATAGGGTCATTTCTACCCCCATACGTCTATTTGGGGCAAAGGGTAACTCCTTTCTGCCAACTAAGATAATTTGATAGTAAAGTTGGATATCAGAAGGTGACAATATGTCAGCTAATTGCTGCAATCGATTAGAAAGTGCTGTATGACCAGCACTAATTGTAGAAGGCAAGAGTTGCATGATAGCTATGCGATGCAACAATTGCAGCAATTCAATTAACAATATCTCTAAATTGCTACCACGGATTACAAATTCATGCACTAATTCCATGACTCGCGCTCCATTAGCATTAACTAAAGCTTCTATTAGAGCCATGGGTTGTTCTTCATCTAATGATCCCATCATATACTTTACGCTATCAATAGTAATACATCCTTTACCAATAACAATCGCTTGATCAGTTAAGCTTAGTGCATCGCGCATATTACCATTGGCTGCGCACGCTAATAGCTGTGTTGCGCGAGTGTCTGCGCTAATAGATTCAACCCGTAAAATATGGTTCAAGGTACTATTAATCTGATCTTGACTTAGGACTTTTAAATGAAATTGTAAACAACGTGATAAAATAGTGATGGGAAGTTTGTTAGGATCGGTAGTGGCTAAAATAAATTTTACATGCTGTGGTGGTTCTTCTAAGGTTTTCAACAATACGTTAAAACTATGCCGGGATAGCATATGCACTTCATCAATTAAATATATTTTAAAGCGACCACTAGATGGAGTATATTGAATATTATCTAATAGCTCCCGAATATCCTCTACCTTTGTTCGAGAAGCAGCGTCAATTTCGATAAAATCCATACAACAACCTACGGCAATAGCATGACATTGATCGCATTTACCGCAAGGATTCGCAGTTATTCTCATTTCACAGTTTAAAGCCTTAGCCAAAAGACGCGCAATGGTAGTTTTTCCAATACCGCTGCTTCCAGAAAATAAATACGCATGGTGTATGCGCCCCATAGACAATGCGTTTTCTAATGCAATTAATACATGTTTTTGTCCCACTACATCAGTAAAAGATTGTGGGCGCCACTTACGGGCTAATACCTGATAACTCATAACGTTTAATCATCTACTAAAAATAGTCTTGCGCACTATTGACACATGCGATAATAAATTTTATCATATGAAAATGTCTTTATATTATTTGACTAAAATTATCCTAAAGCACTGTATATGCATTAATATTAATTGATGGCTCACGTCCTATCGCTCACAACATACAGTATGTTAATATTATTTTTGCGTTGTTTTGATTGTTATTTACTATTAACAGCCAGTCTTATTGGATAAGAGTAAACAGACAATAGCACACTATACACTCACATTGTTAGAACTATACATTATCCAATGTAATAAAACAGAGTGATTAATGTATATATGCTATATAAATTCGTATCTCAGTGACGTATATTTATTACAATAACCGATGTAGAGAATACAATAATAATATTAAAGATATACATGTCTTTTTGATAAAATTATGATGCCATAACCTTTTGTATCCGATAATGTGATCTGTATGATATGTATGCGCGAAGCTGCAGCGTTCATCCTAAAAGTAAGCTCATATAGCCACTTAACTTTTATCATTCTTCTGTAAACACAAAACACTATAGACGGATTCAGTTGTATTAACTCAGACTTATAATATCTATTGCTCCTGACTGCATTAGGTTGCGCTGCAAACACATTATTTTGAACAGACATCAATCTATAGACAGACTGTGATGATACTAATCAATAAATGGAAAGTTGCTCAATACTATTACTGTTAGCACACATATTATTTATATAACACTATATCACATACTAGTCCTACAAGAGTGTTGATGCGTCTATCACTAATTATAGTAATGTACTATAACATATATATTCACAGCATGCACAATTAGCAAAGTTAGACAATCCAAAAAAGACATAAAGAGCAAACAACAAGTAACATGAGTACATAAAATTAGATACATCTATAATATCAAGATGGTGCGTTGAGTCATAGTCGAATAAGGCTTTAAATGTAAGACATAGACATATATTCCATATTGAGTTAATACAAAAATATTAAGAAAAATTTTTCACCATAAAGATTGATGCTTACCATTAAAATATGTGGTTAATCATCAATACAGGAACAAACTAGCATAAAAACTCAAGAGTTTTACATAAAAAACTAGAGAAAATCTAGTATGACATGTAGAATACTATAGCAATATTTATATGTTTTTATTCACTTTTAGATTGAGATATTGCTATGCTCAGAATCGCTAAAGAAACCCTGACATTTGACGATGTTCTACTTGTTCCAGCTTATTCTTCCGTTCTCCCAGATACAGCTAACTTAACCACTTTTCTCACCAAAAAAATACGTTTAAATATTCCTATTGTCTCAGCGGCAATGGACACTGTCACTGAATCTAATCTAGCGATCGCTATTGCACAAGAAGGAGGACTGGGATTTATTCACAAAAGTATGTCTATTGAAGAGCAAGCTGAAGAGGTGCGTAAGGTAAAAAAGTATGAAAGCGGAGTAGTTACTGATCCGCAAACGGTGTTATCGACTACTTCTTTAAGCGCAGTCAAAACCTTGACTGAGCGCAATGGTTTTGCGGGCTATCCTGTGGTCAACAAATACCATCAGCTAGATGGCATTATTACTGGAAGAGACGTGCGGTTTGTAACTGATCTCAATCTTCCAGTATCTGCCGTCATGACACCAAAAGAACGCTTAGTCACTGTAAAAGAAGGGGAAGCTCGTGCGGTGGTCCTACAAAAAATGCACGAAAAACGGGTTGAAAAAGCCTTGGTGGTAGATAAAAATTTTCACTTACTAGGTATGATAACCGTTAAAGATTTTCAAAAAGCAGAACGTAAGCCGTATGCTTGTAAAGATGAACATGGACGCCTACGTGTTGGAGCCGCTGTAGGTGTCAGCGCAGGGAACGCACAGCGCATTGATATGCTCGTTGCTGCTGGTGTTGATGTTCTACTTATTGATTCTTCACATGGTCATTCTGAAGGGGTTCTGCAACGAATTCGTGCTACCCGTGAAAAATATCCAAATCTACAAATTGTAGGTGGTAATGTAGCAACCGGTGCCGGCGCACTTGCATTAGCTGAAGCAGGTGTCAATGCAGTTAAAGTTGGTATTGGTCCGGGATCGATTTGTACTACCCGCATTGTCACAGGCGTGGGTGTCCCTCAAATTACTGCAGTGTCAGATGCCGCTTCTGCTCTAGAAGGTTCTGGCATTCCCATTATTGCTGACGGTGGCATTCGATTTTCTGGAGATATTGCCAAAGCTATTGCTGCTGGCGCAACAGCAGTTATGGTAGGCTCCATGCTTGCTGGAAGCAAAGAATCACCAGGTGAAATTGAACTATATCAAGGACGTTCATTTAAGTCCTATCGCGGCATGGGTTCCTTAGGTGCTATGACTAAAGGTTCGGCTGATCGTTATTTCCAAACTGATAATACCACACATAAACTAGTACCAGAAGGTATTGAAGGACGCGTAGCATATAAGGGGCGTCTCAAAGAGATTATATATCAGCAAATGGGAGGTTTACGATCCTGTATGGGGCTTACTGGTTGTGCAACTATTGAAGAATTACGCACAATAGCCATGTTTGTGAGAATTAGCGGAGCGGGTATTACAGAAAGCCACGTGCACAATATTACTATTACAAAAGAACCTCCAAACTACCATGTGAGTGCATAATAAGTGCTTTCTTCTTATATTAATCTAGTTATACTATATAGTGGTATATGAATGTATTTATCATTATTGGAACACCATTACAGATTATACCATAACATTCTATTGCATATCGCTCTGGAAAAACACCCATGATACAAAAAAATATTTATCAGAAACGTATTCTTATACTTGATTTTGGCTCACAATATACTCAGCTACTTGCGCGACGTATACGGGAAATCGGGATATATTGTGAGTTAGCATCATGGCATGCAACAGAACAACAAATTAAAGATTTTCACCCCAATGGCATTATCCTTTCTGGAGGTCCAGAAAATAGTACTAGCACCACTAGCCCACGTGCATCTAACTATATCTTTGACGCCGGCGTACCAATTCTTGGCATATGCTACGGTATGCAAATTATGGCCATACAACTAGGCGGTAAAGTAAACAGTAGCAGTCAACGTGAATTTGGCTACGCTAAAGTCATGATTTTAGAGCAAAGCTCACTTTTTTGTCCGAAAAACAATAATATCCCAACGGATCAGCAACAAACTCTAGAGGTATGGATGAGCCACTGTGATAATGTTACTGACATTCCGCCTGATTTTATTACCATAGGCAGCACTGAAAAGTGTCCTATTGCTATTATGGTGAATGAAAAAAAACGCTTCTACGGTGTGCAATTTCATCCAGAAGTTACACACACACCTCATGGTTTTCTCTTACTGGAACGATTTGCGCGAGACATTTGCCGATGTGAGACGCTATGGACTGCAGTAAATATCATTGATAATACTATTCAGTATTTACACCAAAAAATAGGAAATGATACAGTTATTCTTGGGCTATCTGGTGGTATAGATTCTTTAGTTACCGCAATATTACTTCACCGCGCTATTGGTGATCGCTTAAAATGCGTATTTATTGATAATGGACTCCTACGCCTCAATGAGGCTAATGCAGCGCTCAATATGTTCTCTCATTGTTTAGGCTTTAATATAATTTACGTAAAAGCAAAACAGCGCTTCTTAAGCGCTTTAGTTAAAATACACGAACCCGAAGAAAAACGTAAAATCATTGGTCGTGTCTTTATTGACATATTTGAAGAGGAAGCTTCTAAGTTACATAACATCACATGGTTAGCACAGGGGACAATTTATCCTGATATAATTGAATCTGGAATGTCATCTATTGCACCAGCACACGTAATCAAATCACATCATAATGTTGGTGGTCTGCCAAAATACATGAAATTACGTGTGGTAGAGCCACTTAAGCAGCTCTTTAAAGACGAAGTACGGAAAATCGGAATACAATTAGGTTTACCGCATACTGCGATATACAAACACCCGTTTCCTGGCCCAGGACTAGGCATACGAATTTTGGGGGAAATTAAACAAGAATATTGTGAACTATTACGATGCGCTGATGCTATCTTAATTGAAGAATTGCACAGAGCTAACTTATATCATAAAGTAAACCAAGCATTTACTGTTTTTCTTCCCATTCACGCTGTTAGCGTCATGGGTGATAGACGGAACTATGACTGGGTGATAGCGATTAGAGCGGTAGAAACTACTGACTTTATGACAGCAAAGTGGGCAAATCTATCGTATGAATTTCTCACTTGTGTGTCTACTCGTATTATGAATGAAATTAAAGGTATATCTAGAGTGGTATATGACATCTCCAATAAACCACCAGCAACCATCGAATGGGAATAATCTTACCTATAAATAAGGAAAAGAAAATTCTTTGAAATCATTTTCACATCTGGTAATGCACAAAAGATGTTTCGTGTATATTCCATATCAATCAATTTAATATCTTTAACATATGAAATATGATGTATTATGAACATAGATATACTTTTAAAACAACAAAATATTGTTTTTGAAAGAGAATGGAATATAGATAAAAATCCTACCGATAACCATATACTCTAAACATATATATAACTTATATCAATCATAATCGTATACGTATTTTATTTTTTTATCTCTCTTAATTTAAATTCACTTTACTTATCCTCTGTTCTCTCTCAATGCAGTTCATGCTCTCAGTGTACCTTTTCATACATACTAGATACTTAAAATAATGCAAGGGTTCTTTTTATCAACTAGAAAACATACTGTTGGTATAGGAATCACCTATATACTCTTGATTCAACAACTACAACACATAAAATTCTTTTCAATATCTTACATATAATACTCACGATACAAATCCCCATTCAATCAGAAATATTGCATAGAGCTCATATCGTATAGCACAGCATGATAAACTTTCATACTACTTTATAATAGTAGGGGTACAACAGATAAATACATAGCTAAATAATAGTTTTTCAGATCAATGAAATACTCATACTCTCCACAGATTAGTCATCCTTATCTGCTAATAAAACATTTTCTGGACGGCTAGTTAACGCAATACTATCTGTGCTATGCGTCGCAAGAACTTTCAGAACACCGAGTTCTTCTCCTCTAATGGGCTCAATTACCCTCTGTAACGCTACTACATTTTCATTGGCAGCCGTACGAATCAAAATTACGCCATGTGTATTACGACCAATCATGCTAACCTCAGATACTCGGGTACGCACTAAAGTACCTGCATCAGTAATCATAATAATTTGGTCGCCTTCCATTACCTGCACGGCGCCAATGACTAATCCATTTCTTTTTGTAACCTTAATAGAAATCACCCCCTGTGTAGCACGTGATTTCAAGGGATATTTAATGTTTTTTGTACGCTTTCCATACCCATGTTGGGTTACGGTCATAATAGCACAATTATCACGTGGGATAATTAAAGATACCACTCTATCCCCTTTAGATAACTTTATACCTCGTACTCCAGAAGCAGTACGACCCATAGTACGCACTTCTATCTCAGAAAAACGTACTACTTTTCCACAGGCAGAAAACAACATTACATCATCGCTTCCATTAGTTAGAGATACACCAATTAGCTCATCGTCTGCACGCAGATTTACAGCAATAATTCCAGCACTACGAGGTCTGCTAAACTCAGTGAGTGCTAATTTTTTTACTGTTCCACTAGCGGTGGCCATAAAGATATTCCAACCGCGAGCATACACGCGAACTGGTAATAGAGCAGTTATGCGCTCATGACATTCTAGTCGAAGAAGATTCACAATCGGACGACCTCGAGCAATACGACTTGCTTCCGGTAATTGATAAACTCTTATCCAGTATAAACGACCGCGACTAGAAAAGCACAAGATAGTATCATGTGTATTAGCCACTAAAAGACGATCTATGAAATCTTCTTCCTTAATACCTGCCGCAGATTTTCCTTTTCCACCCCTACGTTGAGCTTCATAGGCCACAAGTGGCTGATATTTAATATATCCCTGATACGATAAAGTAACTACTACATCTTCTTGATGCACAAGGTCATCAATATTGATATTAGCGCTATTAGTGGTAATTTCAGTACGACGTTTATCGCCAAATTGATCTCGAATTAATTCAAGCTCTTCTCGCATCACCTCAATCAATCGCGTTGAGCTATTTAAAATAAATACTAGCTTCTCAATTTGGTCTACAAGACCTACATATTCTTCAAGTAATTTTACATGCTCAAGTCCAGTTATTTTCTGTAAACGTAAATCTAGAATCGCTTGGGCTTGATGAGCAGTCAGAGAATGCTTACCAGATGCCAGATAATGTTGCGCTTCTCGTAATTGAGTACTGGCTAGAGAAACACCGGAAGAATCTAGCATTATAGACCCATTACCGATTGTCCATGTGTTACTCATAAGCTTTTCTTTCGCTTCTGCTGGTGTAGACGCAGATCTGATTAAATGAATCATAGTATCAATATTTGCTAACGCTAAAGCCAGCGCCTCAAGAATATGAACGCGATGACGGGCGTGACGTAATTCAAAAGTAGTGCGACGTGTAATCACTTCACGACGATGGCATACAAAGGCTGCTAAGATATCCTTAAGTGACATCACCTGTGGTTTACCATCATGCAAAGCAACCATATTAATACAAAAAGAAGTTTGCATCGGTGTTAAAGAATAAAGATTATTTAAAACCACCTCACTTACTGCATCACGTTTAACTTCTATGACAATGCGCATACCATCTTTGTCAGACTCATCTCGTAATGCGCTAATACCCTCTAAACGTTTATCTTTAAGTAATTCAGCAATCTTTTCAATCAAATGTGATTTATTGACTTGATAGGGAATCTCATATACAATAATACTTTCCCGTTTACTCTTAAGATTTACCTCTACTCTAGAGCGAGCTCGAATATAAATTTTTCCACGACCGGTATGATAAGCTTCATGAATCCCGTTCTGTCCATGAATAATCGCAGATGTTGGAAAATCTGGACCTGGAATATACTCCATTAATTCTGCAGCAGTAATATCTTCGTTTGCAATATACGCTAAACAACCATTAATAACTTCAGTTAAATTATGCGGCGGGATATTTGTCGCCATACCAACAGCAATGCCTGAAGCACCATTAATCAATAGATTCGGTATACGCGCAGGCATGACCACAGGAATACTTTCTGTACTGTCATAGTTTTGTACAAAATCTACTGTTTCTTTTTCAAGATCTGCTAGAAGTTCATGAGCCATTTTAGACATACGCACTTCAGTATAACGCATTGCTGCAGCAGAGTCCCCATCAACAGAACCAAAATTACCCTGCCCATCTACTAGAGTGTAACGCAAAGAAAACGACTGCGCCATACGGACAATTGTATCATATACAGCAGAATCACCATGCGGGTGATATTTACCAATCACATCACCCACAACACGCGCAGATTTTTTATAGGCTTTGTTCCAATCATTACCAAGTATATTCATAGCATAAAGAACACGACGGTGTACAGGCTTTAAACCATCACGGACATCTGGCAACGCCCTCCCAATGATCACCGACATAGCATAATCTAGATACGATTTCTTTAATTCTTCTGCAATATCAACCGATGTAATTGCACGGATAAGGTCATTCATGTAGGAACTTTCCCTTTCTGTATTAATCCTATATGTAAAGTAGTATAGTATATCACATTAGCAAACTAGATGAATGATAAGCATTATCTTAATCAATGATATATATTAATGGATATGGCGTATGTCTAGAAACATCAAATCGACTATTACATATATTATTTGAAGTATGGCGTATAATGAATACTATCATCATAACAGTTATATCTTTAATTCAAGTTAGAGAATGTGAAAGACTACATCATATATACAAAAATCACGCTCATATAACATGTTTATAAACCTATAGAATTCCTCACAACACAAGGTTTTTTAGATGAAAGTTAAAACTCGATTCTCACCCAGCCCTACTGGAAATTTGCATGTTGGTGGTGCTCGTACTGCGTTGTATTCGTGGTTGTTTGCCCGTCGTCACGGCGGTCAGTTTGTACTACGCATTGAAGATACCGATTTACAACGCTCCCATAAAAACATTAGTGATGAAATTATGGATGATATGCGTTGGCTGCACCTTGATTGGGATGAAGGACCATATTATCAAACTAAACGTTTAGAACGATATAACGCGGTCATTCATCAAATGCTGAGAGACAATAGTGCCTATAAATGCTATTGCTCAAAAAAAAGATTGGACGTTGTACGCAAAAAACAGATGGCTACTGGGCAAAAACCACACTATGATGGTCATTGTCGAGAGCGTAATGAAGATAACATAAAAAATACAGCATATGTAGTGCGTTTTCGTAATCCAGATGAAGGTTTCGTAATTTTTGAAGATCAAATACATGGTGTGATTAAGTTTAGCAATAAAGAATTAGATGATTTTATCATTTGTCGTTCTGATGGCCTTCCAACTTATAACTTTTGTGTGGTGATTGATGATTTAGACATGCACATCACTCATGTAATACGTGGAGCCGATCACATTAATAATACCCCGCGTCAAATCAATCTGCTTCAGGCACTCAGAGCTCATATTCCTACTTATGCACATGTATCTATGATTTTTGGTTCTGACGGTAAAAAATTATCTAAGCGACACGGGTCTATTAGAGTCACACAGTATAAAAAAGAAGGTTATTTACCTGAAGCGCTTCTGAACTATTTGCTTCGGCTCGGGTGGTCTCATGGTGATCAAGAAATCTTTAGTATGAATGAAATGCAAACCCTATTCACACTTGAAGCCATCAGTAAATCTCCAAGCACTATGAACCTTAAAAAACTACAATGGCTCAATCAAAAATATATTAATTCTTTACCACCTACATATATTGCTAAGAATCTTCAATGGCATATGGAGCAAGCCAATATTAATATTATAAATGGTCCGTGCCTAGAAGATTTAGTCACATTGTTTGGCAAACGTTGTCATACATTAAAAGAAATAGCAGATACAGCTCGCTTCTTCTACGAAGAGTTTAATGATTATGACTTAGAGGCAGCGAAAAAATATTTTTTTGAAAACTTAGATGTTACGCGTCGATTATTACGAGTGGTCTATACTAATTTAGCATCGATAATCAACTGGACATTACCGGAAGTTCGGGTGGCGATACATAGTAGCGCTAATGATCAATTAGGTGGTATTCGCAGTCTAGCCATGCCTTTGCGCGTTGCTATCACTGGGTCACTACAATCTCCTGCGTTAGATGCAACCATTTACACCGTGGGTCAACAACGCAGTCTGACACGCATCAATAAAGCGCTGTTGTATATTCAACAACACGACTATTAATACGTCAGATATGTTATATTCGAAAAACAAGTCTCCAAGAATCTGGAGTAAAGAGAGTGGTGGTTCTTTAGAGCTCTCTGCTTACTTTCTCAGACATCATCTATGGTGTCAATTGTCTGGCATGTAAGGTTATTACGCCTGAGCTTTTGATCTGTCGTATTTAATTATTAGTGCATAAAAGTTAAGTGCATAATAACTTTAGCTCACTCAAGCTCAGCATAAGAATAAGGATGATTTCAGCTACCACTCTTCTGGTAAACAGAATATACCTCACTGATATAAGACTCTATAAGAGCCAAATACTCAAAATCATCAAGAGTGCATAAAACTTCACAAAAGTGATATTTTGGTAAATAATAAAATTATATGTATTGATATACAATGTGAGTTATGTTCCAATCATGTATGCAAGCATCCTGAATAAGATTTCTAAATTTTTCAACTGTTTAAAATATTTTAAGCAAATGAGAAGTGTTTTTTAGTTTTTACCTATGTGAGGGTTGCTATCAAAGTGCTTTTATAACGAACGGCAAAAATCTAGAAGACTCATACCTTAACTAACCAGTTTACTATTTTCAATAGTATTGTGTCGCATCGCTACAAAAAAGTATTAATGTGTTAGTATATCTTTTTTAAACCAATTGTTTTAAATATACAAAGCGATATGATCGCTTTAATAACGACCACCATATCACCTCCTTAATGAAGCGTTAAATCGATTTTTTAAAACTAATATACATCTATCAATAATAGTAGTAATTTCCTTCTCTTCTAGCGTTTGACTTGTACCTTGCACGGTGACACTAATAGTTAAGCTCTTAAAACCTTCAATAATTTTTCCCCCGCGATATACATCAACGACATTCACATCTATTATATTATGTTTTTCCCCAATATCTTTGCATGCTTTAATAATCTCCCCTGCCGGTATACTCTCATCAACAACCACAGAAATATCTCTATGATTCACTGGAAAACGAGCAATAGGAGTAACACAAGATAAAGTGAAAGCTGATACTTTCTCCCATAATAATTCAAACAAGATCACACGACTTTTATAACCTAACTTACATTCGATAGCTGGATGGATAACTCCAAGACATCCCACATAATCTTTATTAATATACAGTCCCGCACACTGACCAGGATGTAGTGCAGGATTGGCTATCCTAATAAAATCTACGTTTACAAGTTGATTCATCAGATCAAAAAGCGACTCTATATCTCCTTTTAAATCATAGAAATCTACCTCACGTTGTACTTGATCCCAGTGTACATTGTATCTATCACCACTTATGACTCCTGCTAACATTAACTCTTGACGTACACCAAGCGGTGCTTTTTTGTCTGGTATAAAACACAGACCACTTTCAAAAAACCGAATACGTGATTGTTGACGATTTTGATTATAGATAACCGCTCCTAATAAACCACTCCATAATGATAAACGCATCACTGACATTTCTAACGAGATTGGCCGAATAAGCTTTAGGCTTTCTGTTCCTGGGTGCAGCAAAGTTTGGATGGTTGGATTCACAAAACTATAAGTAATGACTTCCTGATAACCTTTATCAATGAGTAATTCCTTAGCACGCTTAAGAGAAAATTTTTTTTCAGAACTCTGAGTTATAAATAAACTCGTTGGTACTAGTACATTAGGAATATTATGATACCCATAAATACGCATAATTTCTTCTACTAAATCCACTTCAATAGAAAGATCAAATCGCCAACTAGGCGTCACTACTTCCCATTGTTTTTTAGATAACCTAGTACTGACATTACATCCCAACCGTTGTAGAATATCGATTACGATATCATCTGGTATCAGACACCCCATGCAACGATGTAAATAGCTACGAGAAAGAAAAATAATGTTTGGTGACGGTAATCGATATTTGTCAGTACAATCGATCAATGCACCAGGCGATCCACCACAAATCAACAATAAGAGACCTGTGGTACGCTCCATAGCTTGATATAATAGCTCTGGATCCACTCCTCTGGCAAAGCGATGAGACACATCTGTATGTAAGCCATAACGGTGAGAACATCCAGCAATATCCAATGGGTGAAAAAACGCAGCACCCAGAAATATATTCTGTGTTTGTGCAGTAATACTAGACTCATGAGCGCTACAAATACCTGCTAGTGCAAGTATTTTTTTCTTATCGGCTATTACTAGCGTATTCTTCTCTAAGATCACTTGCTTATCTATTAAAGAGAGCACCTCACCCTCTTGAGAGTGACGGATAGTAACGTCTCCTGCAATATATTTAAGATCAAATACATCCATAGGTTGACCTAACTCTAATAGGACATAGTGCACAATATCCAGGACTGAATTAACAGCAAAAATTCCAGAACGTCTTAGCCTTTCTTGCATCCATAAGGGAGTAGGAATATGCATATTTACTCCTCTGACTGCACGTCCAAGATAACGCGGACACTCTTGAGGTACGTCAATATGAATACAGACTTGATCTGATATGTTAACTCTAAAAGGTGATATCGCTTTTGCATATAGCGGGATTCCAGTAACTGCAGAGATATCACGCGCTATACCCATGATACTCAGGCAATCTGCCCGATTTGGACTTACACTAATTTCAATTATATTATCGTTTAATTTTAAATGCTGATATAAATCTATACCAATAGTGGTATCACTCGGAAGTTCTATAATGCCTTTTTGGTCAATCTTGATCCCGAGCTCAGAGAATGAACACAAAATGCCTTCTGATCGCTCCCCTTGAATTAGAGTGACCGCAATAACATCATGGTTTGGTAGGGTAGTTCCTACTGTCGCCACAGCGACTTTCATGCCTTGTCGACAATTGGACGCACCGCATATAATGCTAAGAGAACGATCCATGCCTATATTGACAGTAGTTAGATACAATCTATCAGTAAGTGGATGTTTTACACATTGTACAACTTCACCTGTTATGACTCCATGAAAAGGAGGAGAAACTAGTTCAATATGGTTTACTTCAAGACCCGCCATAGCGATAGTATTGCATAAAGCTAAGCTCTCCATATTAGGGTTAACCCATTCCCGCAGCCAGTGTTCACTGAATTTCATTTTTTGACTGGCCCTTAGTTAAACTGTTTAAGAAAACGCAAATCATTTTCAAAGAACAAACGTAAATCACTCACACCGTGACGTAGCATAGTCAGCCGCTCTATTCCTATACCAAATGCAAATCCAGAATAAATATTAGGATCAATACCAGCGGTATACATAACATTAGGATGCACCAGTCCGCAACCTAACACTTCTAACCACTTACCGCTATCACTCATAATATCAACTTCAGCAGAAGGTTCTGTAAACGGAAAATAAGACGGCCGAAAACGTATATCTATATCATCTTCAAAGAAACTTTTCAGAAAATCTAATATGGTACCTTTTAAGTGAGCAAAACTAATGTTCTTATCTACCAAAAGACCTTCCATTTGATGAAACATAGGCGTATGAGTATGATCATAGTCATTACGATAAACGCGACCAGGTGCAATAATACGAATAGGTGGCTTCTGCTTTTTCATCGTTCGAATTTGTGCTACAGAGGTTTGAGTACGTAATAAGCGCTCGTTATCAAACCAAAATGTATCGTGATTATTACGTGCTGGATGATATCGAGGCATATTCAGTGCATCAAAATTATGATAGTTATCTTCAACTTCTGGACCAGTTACGACTACAAAACCAATCCTACAAAACAATGCTTCAATACGTTCTATAGTTCGTATGATGGGATGTATCCCACCATTTTCTCTGCGTCGACCCGGTAGTGAAATATCAATATTTTCTGTTACAAGCCGTGCATTCAGCACCAAGTATTCTAGGTGGTTTTTTCGAATTTTTAGTGCATTTTGAATTTGTTTTTTAGCGTTATTTATTTCGACTCCTACTATAGCCCTTTCTTCTATAGATAACTCATGCAAAGCAGTCATCTGGAACGTTAGATACCCCTTTTTACCTAGGTATGCAACACGTACCTGATCTAATGCGGAAAAATCCTGAGCATTGTTAATAGCAAGTTGTGCGCTGGCTACCAAGTCTGCAAGATACACCATGTTTTCCTCTTTAATTCAGCCCTTGTCAACTCTCTGTAATATGCTACGATTTTCAGATGCCTATTATTTTAAATACGCTATCATTTTAAATATATAATTACCTTCTCCTGCTGATGCAATCATATCTTTTTTCTCATATGACCCCTGTACTTAACGAAGATTAACCCCGAACACTATACGTAAGCTTCTCAATTACTCTAGCAGCGAGAAAATAGAGTACATAGAAATCACATAAGAAATTACATAATATTGTATTATAACGCCTATTGAGCAGAAAAATATAAGAGATAGACTTAATTCTCCGGATATTAGTACCTGAGATATTATATATTGTACCCATGGTCTGGACCATACAAGTCCAACAGACAGATAGCTAGGCTCCAATATAAAATGTTATACTTACTAACTTTCCTAGTAGACCTATGACAAATATAAGAGATTATAGGATCCAATTTATATAACACTATGCGCCAATCCAAATTGATCAAATAAAACAGAGAGATTGCTATAATACAATAGCTCCCTTAAACACCCTTTAAGATCTTTGGATCTCCATAATCACACCCTCCTATCTACTTGTAGTGGCACGCAGATCTATTATGAATGCTCAATGGGTCATAGATTACAGCGTACGTGCATCTTATGCATAATATTATTCTAGCATTCTTCTGCATATCTATTTTAGATTGAGCTATTGTATCTTGCACACCTTCACTCATATCAGATCACTCTATTGTAGTCATGTCACTATATAATAGTGTACTCAATCTCAAACAATCGAAAACGTATTTCAGGAAATATCTTCATATTTATGCCTCAAGGGGTTGTATGTATTAATATTACCAATATTTATTCGCTGTCTATTATCGAGATATTAGATGCCATATATAAACATAAAGGATGACTCATGACATATTGCATACAATCAAGTATCAAAGCATGCAATATCTAAAGAATGCATAATATTGCCACTAATAAGTGGTGCATACAAAAACAATTATATCTTCCTAATAATGAGAGAATAGTCTACATAATATTAACAATCCGCTGTTTCCTTGTTAAATATAACATGATCGATACACATGGATTGACATCTGAAGAACGGTGTAGTAATAATCCTATGTAGAACGAAATCTATTGTGCATTGCTATGCCATACCTCTGACTATCATAGAAAGATTATACATACTAGTGTAAAATACTCTTAAAATTTTGTGTAATACATATTTTCATGACATGAATTAAAAGACGCTTTGCTGATGCATTACTTATCTTACTTAATAATTTTAAAATGGTAAACTTAGGTGCCATATAAATAAGAATCAATGAGTGGTTGTACTATACATTAATGGAGATAACCATATTTCCTATAAGGAAATATAATTTCCTGACACAGTACTATTGAAGACCAGATAAATCATCCTACTAATATTTTTGTGGATTAAGCTAATGCTGATTTTGCCCTAGTTACTAATTCATTAAATGCTACGTTATCATACACAGCAATATCTGATAATACTTTGCGATCTATGCTAATAGCAGCCTGTTTCAGACCATTCATAAAAATACTATATGACATTCCATATCTACGAGCTGCAGCATTAATACGTACAATCCAAATCCGACGGAAATTACGTTTGCGCTGACGACGATCACGATAAGCATATTGCCCAGCCTTTATAACTGCTTGGCATGCAACTCGATACACACGCGAACGAGATCCATAATAACCTTTAGCTTGATTTAAAATTTTCTTATGACGCGCACGAGCAATTACACCACGTTTTACACGAGCCATTTATCTCCCCCTGTATATAGAAAATATGATACTCTTTTTTAAAATCATGATTTCCAAATATAATTATAGAGTAAAGTATGACATTGAAGCTTCTTATGAGTAAGGCAAACAAGCATGTACTAAGCCTATATCACTTTTAGAAACCATATTTTTCGGTCGTAAATGACGTTTACGCTTAGTGGATTTTTTAGTTAAAATATGACGTAAATTAGTTTGTTTATGTTTAAAACCACCAGAGGCGGTTTTTTTGAAGCGCTTTGCGGCGCTACGTATAGTCTTAATCTTAGGCATGTGCGATTTCCACTTTGCATGATGAACCACGGCGGCATTTGATGAAAAACATTTATTCTCTAATATTATTAGAGATATGTGCAAGTTTATCTCTTTCTTGCCTACTATTTCTTTTTAGGCGCAAGAATCATTACCATCTGACGACCTTCAATCTTTGTAGGAAAAGATTCTAAAATAGCGAGATTTCTATCTTCGCATAAATCCTTGCGTACACGATTGATAACCTCCATCCCAAGTTGCTGATGCGCCATTTCACGACCACGGAAACATAGTGTAATTTTAGTTTTATTTCCATCTTCTAAAAAGCGCATCAAATTACGTAACTTAACCTGATAATCGCCATCATCAGTACCGGGACGGAATTTAATTTCTTTAACTTGCATGACTTTTTGTTTTTTCTTTTGTTCCTTATAAGATTTATTCTTTTCATAAAGAAACTTGCCATAGTTCATAATACGACAGACTGGCGGTTCAGCATTTGGGCTAATCTCAACAAGGTCGACGCCGGCCCCTTTCGCTTTTTCTAAAGCTTCATCTAGGCTGACAATACCAATCTGTTCACCTTCTATGTCTGTCAGACGAACTTCAGTAGCACGAATATCTCCATTAATACGATTCGCGCGTACTAGTTGAACTCGTTTTCCACCTTTAATACTATGCTCCTCCAATTAATGCAGGTTCTGACGCCTGCAGATTTCATCCTGTAATTGCATCATCCAATCTTGAGCATTTACACAACCTAAGTTCTTACCGCGCCGTGTACGAACAGATATTGTTCCTGTCGTCATCTCTTTATCACCACAAATCAAAAGATAAGGCACACGACGTAAGGTATATTCACGGATTTTAAATCCGATTTTTTCATTTCGCACGTCTGCTTTGACTCGAATACCTATATTTTTTAAAGTGTGCGCAAATTCTTGAACGTATTTTTCTTGACTCTGTGTAATATTAAGCACCACCACTTGTAGTGGTGCAAGCCAAGTTGGAAAAAATCCCGCATACTCTTCCGTTAAAATTCCAATGAACCGTTCTATAGAACCTAATATCGCACGATGAATCATCACAGGAACTTTACGTTCATTGTTCTCCGCTATATACGAGGCATTTAAACGAGTTGGTAATGCAAAATCTAATTGAATAGTACCACATTGCCATGCCCTGTCCAGGGAGTCATACAATGTAAATTCAATTTTTGGACCATAAAATGCACCATCGCCCGGCTGATATTCAAATAGAATTTTGTTTGCTTTTAGTACAGACACTAAATCAGATTCTGAACGATCCCAGAGATTTACGCTACCGATGAATTTTTCTGGTCTCGTAGATAACTTGACCGTAGTTTTTTTAAAACCAAATGTGTTATACATCTCGTATAACATCTTAATACAACTATTTACCTCGTCGTGTACCTGCTCTGTTGTACAAAAAATATGGGCATCGTCTTGGGTGAACCCACGCACGCGCATCAATCCATGTAGCGCACCGGATAACTCATTACGATGACAACTACCAAACTCAGCCATTCGTAATGGAAGATCTCGATAAGATTTTTGGCTCTGATTGAAAATTTGCACATGCCCAGGACAATTCATTGGTTTTATACAATACTCGCGGTTCTCAGAAAAGGTTGTAAACATTGCATCTTTATAGTTATCCCAGTGACCCGTTTTCCTCCATAATTCTCGATCCATGATCAATGGACCTTTTACTTCTTGATAATCATACTCCTGTAATCGACTACGCACAAATGCTTCTAATTCACGAAAAATACTCCACCCATCATGATGCCAAAAAACCATGCCTGGCGCTTCTTCTTGCATATGATATAAATCAAGCTGTTTAGCAATTTTACGGTGGTCGCGCTTGGCTGCTGCTTGCAATGCTACCAAATAACTCACTAACTGTTTCTTTTCTGCCCATGCAGTACCGTAAATACGCTGTAACATCTTATTCTGACTGTTGCCCCTCCAATATGCACCAGAAATTTTTTGCAATTTAAAATTATTACAAAAACGTATATTTGGCACATGCGGTCCACGACACATATCAATATATTCCTGATGAATGTATACACTTAGGCTCTGCGTTGGTAGAATGTTCTCCTCTAGAATGGCAATTTTGTATGTTTCGTCTCTTGCGGTAAAAATATCATGTGCCTCTTTCCAACTGACATTCTTTTTTATTACCTCATAACCACTTTGCACTAGATTATGCATTCTTTGTTCAAGAAGCGTAATATCCTCCTCCGTAAGTGTATGAGGAATATCAACATCATAATAGAAACCACATTCAACAACTGGACCAATAGCCATTTTAGTATCTGGCCAAATCTGTTTAATAGCATGACCTAACAAGTGAGCACAAGAATGACGAACAATATTAATACCATCTGGGTCTTGTACAGTGATAATACCTACGGTAGCATCTGATGAAATTGTATCAGATATATCAAGCAGCTTATGGTTTACCCTTCCCGCAACACATTTTTTTGCGAGTTCTGGGGCCATGGCCATTACGATATCCATAATGCTAACAGGCTGATCAAATGATCTCTGTCTTCCATTAAAAATGGTTATTACAGGCATGAGACATCCTTACACTACAATCTTTATTTACACACTCACGCGAGCTATAGTATCTATACTTATAGAGCTTCAGCACTATCTTCATGTTCATTTTTAATAATATTGTTCCTGTGTATCATCAGATACAATCTTACTGTATATACAAATGGAGTATGCTGATAAAGGAAATTAAGAGGCTAAAGAAAAATCATACTCCCTGAGCTCCGTGAAATGCACTATAAAAACCAAAAAAGAAAAGAAATACATCTTCCCCGATAAATTACAAAACCAATTCACATCCCACTTGACTTGCATTCAATAAATTGCAAATAAATTTTTTTGATACTACATTATAATTATATATAATAACATGAATTTTTTATGTAAACAAATCCTAAAATATTATGCTATCCAGCGATTACTTCACACGCTGAAACATTAAATCCCATATTCCGTGACCACAGAGTTCTCCTCTTTTTTCAAATTTTGTATATGGTCTCAATTTTGGACGTGATACCCAGGTGTTATCTATGGACTGATTCTGATAACCGTCTATAGCATTCATTACTCTAAGCATGTCATGAGCGTAATCTTTCCAATCCGTTGCCATATGTAACACACCGCCTAACTTAAGCTTTTGTAAAATGAGTTGTACGAAAGGCTTTTGTATCATGCGACGCTTATTATGGCGTTTCTTCGGCCATGGGTCCGGAAAAAAAATTTGTACCGTATCAAGCGAGTCTAAAGGCACCATCAGATCTAAGACTTCTACTGCATCGTGATATGCTATACGGAGATTACTTACTTGAGCTTCCTGTGCTTTTACCAAACACGCTCCGACACCTGGTTTATAAACTTCAATACCAAAAAAATTCCTATGTGAATTCATAGCCGCCATAGTTACTAAAGAAGAACCCATTCCAAAACCAATCTCTAATACAACTGGCGCTGAACAACCAAATAAAAAAGTAAAGTCAATAGGTTTTCTTTGGTATTCAACACCCATTATAGGCCATAATCTTTCCAATGCTTTCTTTTGACTGGGAGTACAACGACCCTGACGAGGCATAAAACTCAAAACGCGACGGATAGAGCAATCTTTTTTATAAAGCTGTTTCTCGATATTATCGATCATAATTATTGTTATCACTATAATATATAATATAGTATTATTACTTCAACTCTCTACTAATACACCAAATATGTTTAAAAATGTAAAAAGCTTTTTATTAACCTTAAGAGCTACAGTAAAAAAGACATCATATGTCACAAGACACCCTAAATATCGCTCCCATTATACTCATGAGACTTGTAGTAAGTATGTCTATACTGCTATAACGACAGAAATACATAAATCTCTCTCAAATAGCTTTCACACTCCCGATCATCTTTAGACCCTACTATAACACTGATTGAGGGTGATGTTAAAACTATAAGATATATTCTTTATCTATTTTAAATCTAGTCAACACTATTGAAGTCTAGTGCTAAAATTTCTTACAATAATAGTTTGTCGTACAAAATTCTTATCATAGATACTTATAACTGCAACGAAATCATAGCGCACAAGGATATACCGTACATTATAAATCGAAGAAAATATTGTACTAGATGATTATGTTGTAATAAGTCATATGTATACTACACCATCCATTTTCTAAAATCACGCTCAGTATGCTTCCAAAGCCTAGAGCTTTTATACGAAGTATAACACACTGTATACAGAAAATGGTGACAATGGAAGAGCTACCCTTTTAAGGAAACATAAAGAATGTATGAATGGATTACCAACCCTGATATGTGGTTATCTCTTGGCACACTAACCATTCTTGAAGTCATTCTTGGCATTGATAATATTATCTTTCTGATGCTAGTAGTGGAAAAGCTACCAAAACAACAGCAACATTCTGCACATTTAATAGGCATGACTGCAGCCATGATAATGCGATTAATCTTACTAGTGTCTATTACAAAAATCATGCATTGCACTGGTCCGCTATTCGTAGTAGAAGGTCATCATTTTTCGATACGAGACATCATACTGCTACTTGGTGGAGTGTTTTTGCTCTTGAGCTCTAGCATTGAGCTGTATACAAACATACAAGGTATTTCATGCTCAAAGAACACTCATGCGTACCCTTTTTGGGGAGCTATCATACAGATTATTTTACTAGATATGGTTTTTAGTCTAGATTCAATTATCACTGCAGTTGGTCTTTCGGCCCATCTAATAATTATGATGACAGCGGTAATCATTGCAGTATTAGTAATGATGCTTTTTTCCAATATAATTAGTAGCTATATCAACCACAATCCATCAATAAAAATATTAGCACTCAGCGCTCTGATTTTAATTGGCATGGCATTAATACTAGAAAGCTTCGATATTATAATTATAAAAAATTATATATATTTTGCGATATTTTTCTCAGGAATCGTAGCAACCTTAGAGGATAAACGTAACAAAAAACTCAGCTTACATAATTAAAAATAATTAAGATGCCGACCATCTTCTGCTATATTATGTTTTGTAGAAATCATTACAAATTCATTAGCATTCGATATGTTATTAACTATAAATCAGCATTTATACTTCCTTTTTAATGCTTAATGAAGTATATATACAATTTTATTTTTATACAGAAATAGCTAGGAGTTAAATAGTGCTAAAGACTTCTAATTTATGAAACATATCTTTTTTGCATTATACCTTAAGTTATTCTATAGATTCTTTCTACAAATAATGAAACAACCTCATCATTACTCTATACTCAATTACTCTATACTCAACCCTATCCGTCTTTTTTATATAAATGTTGCTGCTAGATTACTATTATGCGTGACTAGATGATATGCAATATACGTCAGGATAAAATCAAAATTCTGTATCAAATCTATACATGTACGGCTTGAGTTAATGGCCAACCACCGAGCCGTTTCCAGCGATTCACGAGTTCACAAAATAACTCTGCAGTTTGCATAGTATCATACAATGCTGAATGAGCCTGACTATTATCAAATGATATACCAGCGGTTGTACATGCTTTTGCAAGTACAGTTTGGCCAAGTACGAGCCCGCTTAAAGCTGCAGTATCAAACGTTACAAAAGGATGAAAGGGGTTACGTTTAAGATTTGAACGAGCAATCGCAGCATTCATAAAACTTAAATCAAATGTTGCGTTGTGCGCTACAAGAATAGCTCGATTGCATCCACTTTTATTTAATCCTTGACGAACTAGTGTAAAAATAGCATGTAAAGCTTCTGATTCACAAACTGCACCACGTAGAGGATTTCCTGGATCAATTCCATTAAATGCTAACGCCTCGGGATGTAACGTTAACCCAGGAAAAGGCTTCACATGAAAATGTAAAATAGCATCTTTTCCAAGCCAACCGTGACTATCCATTTTGAGCGTGATCGCCGCAATCTCCAATAACGCATTCGTTTTAGCGTCAAAACCTGCGGTCTCAATATCAATCACAACCGGATAAAAACCACGAAAACGGTTACTGAGGAGTATGTTTGGCTTATTGAAATCATGCATTAATTAGAAATCTCATTTTCGAAAAAAGTGTACATACATAGAAAAATTTCGCATTAAGTATCGAGAACAAAGATACCCTATCTCACTGCATATGCGACGCTATATCACTACGTTTACTAGCTATCTTAATATGGATTTTACCACTGTCTTGTATTCTCACAATGCACTCAAATATTAAAAAATAAGTATGTGATTACATTATATAAAGACACTATAGAACTCTACTCATACTATGGGTATACATATCACAATAATGATATATTATGCGATAATATCTAGTGAAAAAAACCACCTATTACATCATAATGGTTATGAATCCCGCTATTGCATGATATACGCTACTATCGCTTGGTATATTAGAAAATCTTAAATGGTTTCTCATATCTAAAAGATTACAATTTAAAACACCACATACATGGCATAAAATTATTCTGATATAGAAAAGAACATACCAAGTATCATGACATTAAAATTAGCATAAATTCACTATATTACTGACAATTCAAAAAATAAAATATGCACATCCGTCATCACCTCAAAACCTCAAACACTCTTTTTCTTATGAATTACTTCAAAAAAACAAAATATAGTTCTTATTATATTTGATGGTCAACACTATAGTATAGGAATGTTTATGCGATCAGATATATTTGATCACCAACCATTAGATTTTTAGATTTAAAAGGATTTGTCATCGTTTTCTAGATACAGCAGACTCTTTGTTCTATGACTGATATGAATTCTGCTTCATGCTTATAGTTTGATTTTGGTTAAAGCTTACAGCCTATCGGCGAGCGTAGGACTGCAGTCCTATTACAAACAACGTCTCGCACCGATATTAAACAAGAGGATTAATATGATCTACGGTCTTGTACCATACAGAATCTAGATATATTAATAGCGAATTCGAATAGAGTATTTATATAATTCATATATACCTGAGGGAGTCTATAAATTATGTATAATATCGCCGAAAATAATCATATTATATATAATAAAAATTCCCTTCCCTTTAGAGTGAAGGTTTTTCTAAAATATATATACTGCGATTGCCATATTAGTAGTGTATATCTTTCATGCAAGATGCATGTCATGCCAGATGCGCTGATTTTAAATCATTACTCACACGTTCTGCATATAGATTCTTTTTTTGATACCTTCTCTCCACTGAGATCTTTAAATAGAATTTAATTCTTACTAAATATAACATTTCTTGTTCTCCCTTCTAAAATTGAAGATGACATCTTAGGGATGACACGCAGAATATAAGATCATTACACTATAGATAGTGTGTACATTTCCAAGAAATAACTTCTAAAGTTATATTCCGCTTAAGCGGAAAAAATCTTATCAACCTTCTCATCACAATATTTCTTGTGGAAGACTATAAAATAGTCAATTCCTATTACTGCATTCTATAAGAAATAGTGATCATTAATGTGTCAGATTTAAACAACCATGTCGTTTAATAACGATTAAAAGCTTTTTGTGCATGGCGAACTTTGTATAAATATCGACGTGATTCTGGTCTTGGATGTGTATCCATTAGCATCTTATATACTTCTTCAGAAGAGAGACGGTTGATCACAGACACAGCACGATCTTTTTTACTCGAAAACACCCTAAATACACTGCCTGCCCCAGCATGATAAGCAGTAATCACTGCATAGATCCGTGAAACAGGGTTTCTAATATCAGCAAAATAGTTTCTTTGTAATAATGAAAGGTATGCTACTCCAACATCTATATTCTTTTCTGGGTCCAATAAATATCTACGACTTGGTTGACCATGCTTACCCTGCATACGAAATACATCTAATCCAGCTGTATTCTGTACGATCTGCATTAACCCTAAAGCGTTAGAGTGACTAACAGCATACGGATTAAAGCTAGATTCAATTTCCATAATAGCTAGAATTAAAGACTGAGAAATACCATATCGCTCTGAAGCTTTTTTAACAATAGATAAATATTTACGTGCACGTTGATCAAGATGATTAGACACCATAGGAATAGTCACTGACCAAATGACATGCGAACCTGAGTGTCGATAGTTTCGCCGGTGCTGTAGTAAGTAATCCGCATAACGCACAGCATCTGCACGGTGAATAATAAGTTGCCCGGTATTGTTTACAACCTGTCCATATAACAATGGTTCTGGGTAAAGTGCTATCTTCTTTCTATCAGAATTACTGTGCAGATCAGAAGGATCATCGCCGATAACAAGAATATTAACAATAGCCTTCCTTAAGCTAGTTACAGGATTGTTATTATCTATCGTAGATACAGTCACGCGACCAGCTGAAAAGTTGATATGACTGCGAGTATGATACTGATCACTATACTGGATGTAGTCTTGTGGACCTGCAATAAGTACTTCTTTATCTCCCCATAAATTATCGATATTGTAAGCAAACTGCTCCATTAAAATATCAAAAGCGTTCGTGTCTTTAACCAACTCCTCACAAAATGTATCATTTATCTTATGAGAGCAAGACGCTAGTAATGGCCCCACAAGAAATAAAAAAATTAGATTGTTATTCATATTTGGAGATATCTACGATGCACTAGATTCTTTTCGCCAAACCTATGCTTTTTGTTGCGGGCTATACCCTGGGGGCTCAAATTTACGATCTTGAAATAAAAATTTAATCATCTCTTCTTCTATTGATTTTCGGTGTTGCATATCTAGCATATTTAGTTTTCTTTCATTAATAAACATAGTCTGTCTTTCCATCCATTTTTCCCATGCTGCTTGTGAGATCTCATTAAAAAGTCGTTTACCTATTTCACCAGGGTATAATTGATAATCCTGACCTAAGGCAGGGCGTCTTAAAAAGGTACAAAAAACCGTGCGACTCATCGCATCCCCCCTCCATTTTCCATATGCTCTATATTATACATCTAATCTTTTGATGAGCATGTTTGTTTTAATAAACGATCTACGGGTGCAGACACCCCTACCATAGGAGGTTGAAGTAAGTTATACCAACAACCTATGCCATAATGTGTTTTTACACACGATCTTGGTAAAGATATGCGAACAGGGATCATGTTTAAATGAAAATGACTAAAAGTATGTCGGACAATCTCCATAAAATACATATGATTAACATTAAAACCATACTCATCTAATCCGAAACGTAATTCGGCCTCAGTATGATATTGAGGAAAAGAAAATAGACCACCCCATAACCCGGATGGCGGTCTTTTTTCCAACCATACTTCCGGTCCTCGTTGTATTATTAGAAACCAACTAGTGCGGCATGGCATTTTATGTTTAACTTTTTTTTCTGGTAAAAATTTAACAGTTCCATATTTCCTAGCGTAACAACTTATATATAATGGGCACATATGACAACTAGGACTTGCAGACGTACAAATAGAAGACCCTAAATCCATTATAGCTTGATTAAACTCTGCGGTATTATTAACGGGAGTCACTGCTTCGCTAATACACCATAAGCGTTTTTCCACTGCTCTCCTGTCAGATAACCCAAATACACCATAAAAACGAGAAAAAACACGTTTTGCATTAGCATCTAAAATAGGAAAAGGTTTCCCGAATGCTAGTGAGAGAATCGCTCCGGCTGTAGAACGCCCGATGCCAGGCAAATGAAATATTTCGATAAAAGTTTGCGGAAATATACCAGCATGCTCTTCAAATATAATTTTTGCTGCCTTATGTAAATTACGCGCTCGGGCATAGTATCCAAGACCAGACCAAAAGTATAACACCTCATCTAATGATGCTTGTGCTACATTCTCAATATCAGGAAAGTTTGCTCTAAAGCGCATAAAATATGGTATAACAGTGATTACCGCGGTCTGTTGTAACATCACCTCAGACAACCAGACTGTATATGGCGTCTTCTCTGTCTGCCATGGCAAGTTATGACGACCGTCTGTTTTGTACCAACTGAGAACTCGTTGTGAAAAATGTAATGCCTCAATCATTATACCCAAATTTCCTTTACGCAAAAGGTCTATTAGATATTAGATGCAGTGATTAGATCAATAATATTAGCTGCCAAAAAGGATATTGTAATTGTTTTTATTAAACGAATCGTGCTTACCAGTGATATGCTCGATGCTCTATAAAGTATGCTAGTATAAATCCAACAATATTATAACAGTATCTTTTCATAACCCTTCGAGTACTCTGTGTCTCTAATTACATACATCTAACTTACATCTAATATGTATATCCTCTCGTACTTGACCAGCTTTCCTAACAGCGTATCTCAGTACAATTAGACTGCTAGATCTTTAGCAAAGGCTGCCCCTGATATCTTTAAGTAAATCATTAATCTCAACTGCACTACTCTTTTCAATTATCTAAAACAATAAAAATCTTCCCTGTCTTAAAATTTACATATTGTGAATGCACATAAACTCTGATCTTTAAATGCTGTGTATGGTAATTTTCAATTTTAAAAATTCAGTACAACTACATGATTCATCCATGTATACATATAAAGCATTTCTAGTTAAATCAACCTGATTATCAGCATCGCACACTAAGACGAATTTTATTAAATAAATATCATAAATATATATAGTTTGATCAGACAATAAGACTTCATCAAAAAATACGATATAAAAAATAAACGAACTCCCTACTTAATCTTTGCTTTTGTCTATCCTCAATTATCAAATATCACATGAAATATTCATACTATTACTCCACACACTGGGAAAAATATAATATTTAGAAGATTAGTATATGCCTTACATACTTATTTTGTCCACATCAAAAACCTATGACTTTATACTACCATATGATCGCCAATGCCGATATACACAGAATGTTGCTTATGAGATAGTGATGATCAAAAACTCAACTGCTTGCATTACCATCGGATAACTTACCTAAAACATTTAGATTGGAATAAAGATTAACATTTATATAATAAAAATTAGCATGTGTACCAAAACAAAGTGTAATGCATATTACATATTTCTTAAACAATGAATAGAAACCCATGCATTAGTTTAATATTGGTATATACTCATCCTAATTTGATCGCAAAATTATTATAAACAGTTCATCACTGCCATGATACAGAATCAATCATATCAACTGATAAAATATAGGCTCCTCTATGTCTAACAATTTAGTATTAGTTTTGAATTGCGGGAGTTCTTCCTTAAAATTTTCTGTTCTTGACCCAAAAAGTGGAGAAGAACCCCTTTCTGGGTTAGCGGAATGCTTCTACCTTAATAATGCTCGTATTCATTGGAGACTGAATGGAATTACTAACGAATCATATCTAGGGCATGGCACAGCGCACAAAGAGGCGTTAAATTTTATTGTCAAAACGATTCTCAAGACACAATCGGAGATATTAGAAAAAATTTCCGCTATAGGGCACCGTATTGTTCACGGGGGGCCAAAGATTATAAAGTCCTCAATTATTAATGATGCATTAATTCAAGATATTCAAAACGCATCATCATTTGCCCCTCTACATAACCCGGCACACATAGTTGGCATCAATGAAGCACTTAAAAATTTTCCCCACTTATCTAAGAAAAATGTAGCTGTATTCGATACAGCATTCCACCAAACTATGCCGGAGGCATCTTATCTCTATGCATTGCCTTATCAACTTTATAAAAAATACGGCATTCGGCGTTACGGTGCTCATGGAACTAGTCATAAGTATATCACTCAAGAAACAGCGAAGGTTTTACAAAAACCAGTGTCAAACCTGCATATTATTACTTGCCACCTTGGTAACGGCAGCTCAATAGCGGCTATTCTAAAAGGTCAATGCGTAGACACCTCTATGGGACTGACGCCGCTTGAAGGTCTGGTGATGGGAACTCGTAGTGGAGATATTGACCCCTCTATTATATTTTTCTTACACAACAAACTAGGCATGCGTATGGATGACATCCATCATATGCTTACTCATAAGTCTGGTCTACTGGGTCTTACTGATGTTAGCAGCGATTGCCGATATCTAGAAGAGAACTACACATGTAATGCCGACGCTAAACGCGCCATGGATGTCTATTGTCATAGACTAGCGAAATATATTGCATCCTACACTGCGCTCATGGAAGGCCAGCTAGATGCAATTATTTTTACTGGTGGAATTGGAGAAAATTCTTATATGGTACGTGAACTAACACTTAATAAGCTGAGTCTTCTTGGTGTTAAAATAGACCATCAAAGTAATCTATCTGCTCGATTTGGTCGTTCTGGGTTTATCAATCAAGATAATACTCTCCCTATTCTTGTTTTACCAACAAAAGAAGAATTACTAATTGCTCGAGATGCCATCCTCCTAACCGAATGACTCTCTTTTACTTGATACTAACTAATCACTAAGATTATAATAAAATGACTTATTAAATCTATGAAATTAATCGATTGCAGATATTCAAATATAAAATATACGATGATCTTTATACCACCACTCAAAACTATGAAATATTAGTACACTAATATTTAGTTAGCCCTTGCTCTATTCTAAAGTATAGAATGAGAATATTAAGGGCTCCTATGATACAGTTCTACAAAAATAATTCAAGATTTAACGGAGACATTAACTGTGCGACGTGCGATTATTTTTATTCCTACTGATACTTATATGAATCTTATGAGTGTTTTATACGGGATTACGCTCTCGGCAAAAAACACAGGAATTCACTTATGTATTTTTACACCTATTGCTTTAATCCCTCATCAGACCATACAGAAAGTTCCTACAAATGATACAAGAAAAGATCCACCGCATAGAGTAGCTGAAGATTCTACTATTCCAGCACACCGTGTAAAAGACCTACTAAAATCTGGTCATATGGATATACTGATGGAAGAGATTATTTCGAATTATAGTAATAAAACTAATGAAGATGCAATTGTATTAGTAGAAGGTCTGAAAACTAGTGATGCCAACCCATGGGCTGTACGCCTAAACTATGAAATAGCCAACACACTGAATGCTGAGATAGTAGTTGTAACAACAGTAGGTGATGAGTCCTTGTCTCAAATCCAAGAACAGATAGAACTCATATATGCTAGCCTACCTGAGTACACAAATATTGCCGGGGTTATCGTTAATCGCAGGAATGATCTCTTCAGAACAACACCTCATCTTTACCCAAAGATATTCAATATTTTCCAACATTCTAAAAATCAATCGCTATCTAGTATAGATGTACAAGAATTCATCACCGCAAGCAAATTTCCAATTTTAGGCTATGTGCCATGGCAGGTAGAACTAACAGCCCCCTTTTCTATAGATGTCTTTCGTTACTTGGATGCCACCGCCATTCATTATGGCGAATCCCGACGTATCACATCAGTAATGTTTTGTGCTCACGATATCACAACAATGTTAGAACACTTACAAGTGGGATCCTTGCTCGTCATATCTTCAGAACGTCTAGATTTATTACTAGCAGCCTGCTTAGCGACCATAGGAGACATAGAAATTTCTGGCATCCTATTAATAGGCCGTTCTTCTATTCCACTCACTATTTGGAACTTATGCACCAAAGCTTTTCAAACGGGTGTACCAATATTTCAAGTCATAACAGATACCCTACAAACAGCACAGAATCTTCAGACCTTTATCCTAGAAAACGCTATAGACAACATGCAGAATAATCATAACGCACATGCTCATATAGCTCATAATATTTCTACTACATGGATTACATCCTTATCTCAATCTACCAAAAAAAGACAGAGTTTCTCCCCGGCAGCGTTCAAACATCAACTAACTAAGTTATCTCGTCAAGTATGCAAACGTATTATTCTGCCGGAAGGCGATGAGCCCCGGATTATTCAAGCGGCCTCCATAGCTGCTGAACGTGGTATGGCTACTTGTATACTGTTAGGCAACGAAACAAATATAAAAAATATTGCATTAGAACTCAATGTCACGCTTGGAGCGCATATTCAAATACTTGATCCAGTTGATATACGTGGACACTATGTACGCCGTTTAGTAGAGCTAAGACAAAAACAAGGTATGAACACCTGTATGGCAAAAACACAGCTAGAAGAGAATATAGTACTAGGCACTATGATGCTTGAAAAAGGTGAAGTAGATGGTCTAGTTTCTGGCGTCAGAAGTACTACTGCAAACACTATTCGACCAGCACTACAGCTTATTAAAACAGCATCGCATACCTCTCTAGTCTCTTCAGTTTTTTTTATGCTGTTACCTCAACAAGTCTTGGTATATGGTGATTGCGCCATCAATCCAAATCCAAATGCACAAGAATTAGCAGAAATTGCTATACAATCTGCACATTCAGCACTAGCGTTTGGAATCGAACCGCGTATAGCAATGATTTCTTATTCCACCGGTCATTCAGGGTCTGGTAAAGATGTTGAAAAAATCAGAGAAGCAACATATATTGTTAAAAACAAGCGCCCAGACTTATTAATAGACGGGCCTTTACAATATGACGCAGCTATTATGATGGATGTAGCAAAATCTAAAGCACCGTGCTCACCCGTTGCCGGACAGGCTACAGTTTTTATATTTCCGGATCTCAATACAGGCAATACTACCTATAAAGCAGTACAACGCGCAGCAAATATAAATTCTATTGGACCTATGTTACAGGGCATGCGCAAACCAGTGAACGACCTATCACGCGGTGCGCTAGTCAATGACATTGTATATACTATTGCTCTGACCGCTATACAAGCATTACAATCAGAGTAACCATACTACATGATTTTTCTAACACACACTAGATAAACGCAAACGTGCTTGAAATGACATGTAATACCATCTTTTAATGTCGTGATAACTATCACTATCACAGTATAGAATTTTTTATCTAGTATCATGTAAATTAGATTAGAATATCAGTGAATGCTCGATTCTCTTTCTCTTTACCCATAGTGTAATCATTCTAAACTAAGGATCCGCCTATAGTATTTTCTTTCATACTAAACATTAATGTATAATTCAAAATATATGAACGGGAAAATAATCTTACTACATTAGGCACAAGTTTAAAACTCAATCATTGTGATCGCATGAATGCTCCGTAAATTATAGATGTTACTATCTTGGTTTTAATAAACCATCGCACGCTGATGATTAATAAATAACACTTAATACAGTTCTTTTTTTTAAAACCATTACACAAAAACAGAGAAGATCAGAATATTTTCAATATATTATAAAAAAATTGACTCCATGAAATAGAAATAATAGTAAAACCATCTCGCCAAATAAATGTTTTATTTTACCTATGTGTGAATGTGCCCATACTTATGAGATACTCTTAAAGTAATATTTTTCTACTTCATAGATCGTTGCTGGTCCAACAATTATAAATACTAACCCCTCTGGTGTGGTGAAAAGAGGTCATATGCACCCATTATGATGGTATCACAAAAACAAATGTTAGATAGGCCCCAAAGGCATCCCGCCAAGTAAATGCAAGTGAATATGAGAGATCTCCTGTCCACCATTTTTGTTGCAATTGAAAACTAAGCGATATCCATCTTCTGCAATTCCCTCATCTTTGGCAATTTTTACTGCTGTGGTAATCATTCGACCTAACAGCGCTTCATGACTAGGATAAACATTATTAAGGGTAGGAATTAAAATATTCGGTACAATTAAGATATGTGTGGGAGCACAGGGAGAAATATCGCGAAATGCGGTCACTAGTATGTCTTGGTATACAATATCAGCTGTCATTTCATGACGAATAATTTTACTAAAAATAGTTTCTGTCGACACCTTTGGCTCCTAATAATTGTACGATCTGGCAGTGTTATTTTACTTCAGGTTATTTATATTGGACATCAACAAGACGTCATAAAATGACTTTGATATTTAAGATCTTTGCTCAAGCTTACAAACTTTTGTGTCCATGAATAATACTCTAAAACAAAACCTCTAATGCTGTAATAAATACATGAACCACACCAATCTATCGCGTTTCTATCACCAAAGGCATAACGCTACCATAGTAGATATTTTAGATATCAGTGAAAAACCGATATCTAAAATAGATCAGTATCATCACCTCAGGCGCTTATTCTATAGCGTTTGACAGACTCCATGCATTTAACACAATCCCTCACATACTAAATTTAAACATTCATACTACCGTCTTGTGTATAGATAGATGTCTGCGTTGATAAAATTGTATGTATTAGTTACACTGCAACATCTGTATCTAATATCATTCTCAAAAAATATCGCAATATTAAATTATAGAACCACAGGCTAAAATTATATACAATACAGTAGAGTCGTTATGATTATGATAACAATGTTATTGAGCCACTCTGTAATTTCAGCTCAATAAAAAATTTTCTTAATATGATTGATTGAAGAATAAAAGAAAATGTTGATAAACATATTTGCACATAGACATGGTGGATACGCCGCTTCTCATCATACTAAGAAATGAAGAGTAATATTATGCACCACGCACATCAGTTACGCATTTTTTAACTGACACCACAGATATCTGTACTTGATGTGCTACGTCACACTTCGCTACATCTTTTTACTTAATACCAAAATTGAGACATCATATGACACCATGCAGAAAATAATAATTTTTAATTACTATCAAGCACCTGACGATCTGTAAATCGCCTACTGCATGCGATAATTTCCTCTCTAGCAGAAACAACACCTTCCAAACTACCTATCTTAACCCATTTTCCTCTTTCCAAAGCCTTGTATTGCTCAAAAAAATGTTGCATTTGACTGCGTAATAATATTGGCAGATCTTGTATATCTCTAATATCTTCGTATTCTAGCGTGACTTTTTTTACTGGAACAGAGATTATCTTAGAATCTAGTCCTGATTCATCAATCATCTTCATTAAACCAATAGGACGACAGCGAATAACACTACCAGGTTGTAGTGGATACGGCGTGGGAACTAACACATCTAATGGATCGCCGTCTTCAGACAAAGTCTGATTTATGTAACCATAATTACAAGGATAAAACATAGTAGTAGCTATGAATCTATCTACGAATAGCACACCAGTTTCTTTATCCACTTCATATTTAATTGGATGAGAAGACGATGGAATCTCTATAATTACATAAATATCATCTGGGATATGACATCCAGCTGACACATATTTAAGGCTCATTGTATTTCCTTCTCTATATTAAAACACCTCTACCAACCTCATGACCTCTATGATAATATATGCAGATCTTCTTATAAAATAAAATTATGTACTATACAATGGTATTAATTTTATAAAAAACAACTGCGCTATTGTATGTGCAATCCAATAATATTCGATTCGAGTATATAATCTAATAATATTAGATTAGAGCATATATTTATATATCCTTATTTAATGATCAGTAATGAGTACTTCTCGTGTTTGATAGAAATGCACGAGATGCTATAATAATAATTTATCACCATAGTACATGATGGACATTGACGAGAAATACGCTATGCATATTGCGTACGTTCAAGTTCTCTCTAACGAGAGATTCAGTATAATTCTAAAAAATACTATAGTAATTGGCATTAATTCTGATATATCCCGTCTTTATCTGCAAGCGCAAACATCTAGTTTCCATGCGCATCATGCGTGATGGATTGTCATCATTCACCAAAAACTGAAAATACCTAACGCACACTGTAGAGAAGATACAATATGCTGCGATTGAATCACGTACCATGGGTATATAAGTTTATGTACTCTTGAATCCTCTTCATTCTTCATAATAAGATATACATAATACATCAGTCACAGCTTTTTTTAGAAGGTGTATCTGTTTCCTCAAACACAATTTTATAATAAAAATACACCTTATATGAATAGGTTAAGATCATAATTACACGTAAAGGATGCCTGTCATCATCTTGGCAATTAATATAGTGATATTATTCACAAACTATTAGAGATATCACAACAGTATTTATTATATAGAAGCTATATTTCTCATCAATCTAAAATAACATTTTCCCTTTTTTATATCACCATGAACCAATCAGAGAAATAACACTTAAAATAGGTCGTAGCAAAGAACTAATTTAGATAATCAGCAGAATTGAGAATTGATCTCAATCAAATAAAACTTGCTAATGCAAAGAACTTTATTATATTACATGGTAATATCACATAAAAGTACGCGAACTGATAATGATAGGCTATATTATATAAATTAGGCAATAAATATTATGCAAAATAATCCTGTTATACCGCTTAACTAGATATGGAGACGCATATTGTATACATGTACAACATTAAACTTACCTCAGCAATGCGATCCGAGCCATAACTTTATAAGAGTTTAATAACCCTGACTTTGTATGTTTGCATTAAAATACCCTTACGCATTTAAACAAAAAAATACATAAAAGATGATTTATGGATTCCCCTAATGATCATGTGCATATCTCCAATACTATGGCTTCATAATGTGAAAAAGATCTATAGTATCATTTCATAATCTCTCTCAGAGATCATGGAAAAATTTTAGATAGTGCTTTGATAAAGATTAAATATGCACTCTGATATGTGAGAGATCTATATGTGAGAGATATTAATGACTTTAATAGATACTTAAGAAATGAAAATTTCTACTAAGATCGATGTCCTAATTGCTAACAAATTGTTATAATATGAATATCCCTTATTATTGATGAGATATTTTATGCTAAAATCCATCTGATGGTGATCATTAACATTAAGTGTTTATGTTTTATATCACTTCATACTTTCCTTACTATTTTGGAGTTAAACTATGCGCTATACACTACCATCCCTCCCTTATGGATATGATAAGTTAGAACCATATTTTGACCAACAAACAATGATACTACATCATCAAAAGCATCATCAAACCTATATAAATAAAGCGAATATAGCTTTAGACAGCACTGATTTTGCCGATATTACAGTAGAAACTCTAATTTCTCAACTTGATAGACTACCAAATAATAAAAGAACCCTACTACGCAATAACGCAGGAGGACACGCTAATCATAGCTTTTTCTGGAAAATCTTAAAACCAAAGACCTGTTTACAGGGTAAATTAAAACAAGCAATTGAAAAAGATTTTGGCAGTGTTGAAGATTTTAAAAATTCCTTTGAGGTAGTGGCATCTTCTTGTTTTGGTTCTGGATGGGCTTGGTTAGTACAGCAAAAAGATCAATTAGTAGTAGCATCTACCGCGAATCAAGACAGTCCGCTTATGGGAGAAGCCATCTCTGGTACATATGGTAAACCTATCTTGTGCCTAGATATATGGGAGCACGCTTACTACCTACGATATAAAAACCAGCGCCTGGACTATATCAAAGCTTTCTGGAATATCGTAAATTGGGAGCAAGCAACCATGAATTTTTTAGAAAATTAATGATTATTTGTAGATAAATTATATTTGTATCAGATATGCTTTTAAAGATCAACCCATTCTACCCAGATACATGAAATATGCAAAATACTCACTATGGCATACTCATAACCACGCTGCAAGTACGAATGATTAATCTTGTATATATAAAAACTATATCCAGCGAGCACCAATAGGATACATGCTTATCTTGTGGTAATATTTCTGTAATACTTTTTAAAGAATGCTCGAAATAGAAGCGTGTTGAATATACTATTATTGATAGATGCTATTTAGCAAACTATATTTCTATAGTAGAGTTAAGCATAAGAGAGGACTCAGGTCTACCTTAAGCACCTTTCTACAAATATTACAATGAGGACTGTAATGGTATTTCATAAAATACTTCTCACAAACCTAACATTACTCACGCTATTAAGTGGGTGCTCTTGGTCTAGTGATATCGATCATTTTGACACCAAGTCAATTCTTTCTACTACACACAATAAATCTGCGCCCGTAAAGGTTTGGAGCAAAACAATTGGGGATGGTAAACCTTATACTTATTCAACATTACAACCAGTAGCCTCTAATAACACCATATATGCTGCGGATCAAAGTGGTATCGTTACAGCACTGAATGTTATTGATGGCAAAGAAAGATGGAAAGTTAATCTTGCTGAATACATAAGCTTATTCTCTAACAAAAACCCAGCATTGCTTTCTGGTGGACTCACTATTCATAATAATTACCTTTATGTCGGGACTGAGCATGCAACAGTTTTTGCTCTGAACATTAGAGATGGTTCAATTGTCTGGAAAACTCATGTGCTTGGCGAGGTTTTATCTTGCCCGGTAATTAGTGATAATCTAGTATTAGTACATACCAGTAATGGAATGTTACAGGGTCTTAATAAATTTAATGGTGCTGTACAATGGTCTATTCATCTTGATGTACCAGCATTTAGTCTACGCGGGCAATCTTCTCCCGTTGTTTCACACGGTACTGTTATTGTAGGGGGAGATAACGGTAACGTCAGTGCGCTGACAAGCAATCAAGGAAAAATAATATGGCAACAAAAAATTACTAAAAAAATAGGTATTAGAGGCATTAATCGGTTATCTGATGTTGACATAACTCCGTTAATTATAAATGGTGTGGTGTATGCTGTAGCATATAATGGTAACTTTACAGCACTAGATTTACAATCCGGTCACATTTTATGGAATCGTAATATTGGGTCGGTGCATGCTATGGTGCTTTATATGAATCGCATATTTGTTGTTGATAAAGAAGATAGATTAATGGAGATAAATATTAAAAATGGTACCTATATTTGGCAACAGAGTCATCTGCTTAATCGACATCTGACACCACCTGTGTTATATTGTAATCATTTAGTAGTAGGCGATCAACAAGGATATATACATTGGATTAATCCCGATAATGGTCGATTAGTTTTACAAAAACAAGTAGATTCTGCTGGTTTTCAAACTCAACCAGTGATTACTAATCATAATTTATTACTTATTCTTCAGTCTAAAAATAATCAAGTTCATGCAATACTAAATGAATAGTAGTAGTAAGACTACACAAAGACTGTTTGCTATATTCATACCTCCTTCGACAGTACTTGTAAAAATGCTATAGCTATCACTATACCCTTATCAATTACTCTTGTATCAACTGTGAAAAAATAGTTTAATTGATCAGTGATAGCTGAGAGCAACCTGATTACCTCGTTGAAAGTAGTTTGTTGAAACTTATATGCATTTACAAATATTGTGGATATATATGTACTTGGTAAGCACAAGATTTTTAACTGAAAACAGTTGTATTCTAAATATTCTCAGAATTCTACATTCGATTTATTATGCGCCAAATATGTCTTTAATAACTCCTATGTGTACTGCAATAATTTTAAATATTTCACGTATTATTGAATACCTACATGATGAGACCATGCAGTGATTAAGTCTTTGACATTAATTTTTTGAAAGGTATGACTTGATTATGCGCATCATATCATTTTGTAGATTTTTTAAATTCTATGTTTTTGAATTCAACTATTTTTAGCCATGTACTTTATGGTAAAAACTACTATCTTACAAAAGATCTTTCCACTACCTTTACAATTTATGAGCTATTCTAGAGAAACCAAATAACAATCTAAAATTTATAAAATAAGGTGCTGATAACATGCTATAAAATTACTCTATATTTTCACTATCAGCCGTTTCTATACAATAAGATACGATTTTTATATTATATTTTATTACTCTCTTCCGGCGCTGTGCATCACAGATAAGCTACAAAATCTTTACCAATTACATTTAATATATAAAATACAATGATAAATGCTCTCTACATAATAGTCGACAAGCATGATTGCATTGTCGCCCTGTTCTTATTGTCAGCATGCTTCTTTTCACCCATACCACTAGATCGTCTTCTCTTTAGAAAACAGTTCTGCTATAAACTTATCTGCCTGAAAGACATGTATATCTTCTATAGTTTCACCGCAAGTAATATAGCGGATGGGGATGTTAAATTGATCTGCTAGTGAAAAGATTACACCTCCTTTAGCTGTACTATCTAACTTAGTTAGAGTAATGCCACTCACACCCACCGCCTCATGAAAAACTTTAGTCTGACTAATAGCATTTTGCCCGGTACTGGAATCAATGGTTAGCATCACCTCATGCGGAGCTGTAACGTCTTGTTTCTTGATAATACGAATGATTTTTTTTATCTCATCCATCAAATATGCTTTATTTTGCAAGCGACCAGATGTGTCCGCAATCAAAACATCTATCTTATGCTTCTTAGCAGCTTGCATCGCATCAAAAATTACTGCAGAGGCATCGGTGCCAGATTTATGCGAGATAACTTCAATATCATTACACGACCCCCATATTTTTAGCTGTTCAACAGCTCCGGCGCGGAATGTATCTCCTGCAGCCAACATCACTGATTTACCTTCATTTTTAAAATGATGGGCGAGCTTTCCAATAGTAGTTGTTTTCCCAGCGCCATTGACTCCTATCATTAAAATTACAAATGGTGATGCCCATGAAATATCTAAAACTAACTCTGCTTTAGAAAGTATTTGTGATAGATTTATTTGTAGCTGACGATGAAGTAAGTCCACATCATTAATTTTATTGTGGTTCACCTGAGTCTTGAGCCTACTCATAATGCGATTAGTAGTTTCTACCCCAAGATCCGCAAGCAAAAACCGTTCTTCGAGCATATCGAAAAGGTTACTATCAATTTTTTTGCCTCGAAGTAATTTACTCAATCCAAATCCAAAGTAATTACGTGTTCGCTCTAATTTAAGCTTGAGATGATTAAAGAATCTATTTTTTATAGTCATACTCCTTTTTATTAAAATTGACTAAGCTTATCAAACTATTATTTTTTCAAATGAAAATTGAACAAAATTATGGATCCTTGTTCCAATACAAAATACTGCTTCTTATCCTACATAATTTATGCGAGCAACCTAGATGTATTCACCCCTTCGGCCAAAAAACTCTCTATTAAATACGACGCATATAACACATTTCTTTAGCAAAGTATTAATATAAATATATATATCTTTTCCCACTAAAAACTAACGAAAAAAACGCACTCAGACCAAATAATTTTTTTTAAATTTACACATATAACACGGATAAAATTAATTATAATCTATAATACAATCCTTCATTGTTCAATAAAATGCTTGGTGTTTTATATATCGCCGTAATATTAATCACATTGTAAAAAAAAGATCTATTGCACACTCTTGCCATACGAAATAAAACCTAATCACATATGCGATTTTGAAAAAAATAAAATTATCTCAAAAAATCTCTGTAATGCAAATAATCGAGCGCATCTCTGATATACATACCATTATAACATTATATATCAAGGTCATCATATATGCACTGGGTGCTACAATCACCGCCCTACACTCCTGCCTCTTCCTATGAGACCCTATAACATTATCAATATTATGTTAAAACTCTATATATAGATCACCGTACGTCTAGTTTAGCATAGGCAGCAAGCAGCCATTTAACACCATAATGATCAAAATTTACCTGCATACGTTTTTGCTCACCACACCCTATAGTATTCATGACAGTCCCCAGCCCAAATGTTGCATGTTGCACTCGTTGAGCTATTTGTAAATTACTATCATTCATTATACCCGTAGCGTTGATATCTGTGCTCGTATAATGTAGCCTTTGACTATCTCGTTCACTATAACGCACTTTTGCGATACATCTAGATGGTAGCTCGCTAATAAAACGAGACGGTTCATGACAAACCTCTTTCCCATATAATCGTCTATTTATCGCATGAGTTAATGTTAGTTTGATCATTGCGCGAGTGATTCCAACATAGGCAAGACGACGCTCTTCTTCCAAACCTCCCTCTTCATTTAAAGAAATCTGGCCAGGAAAAATACCCTCTTCCATACCAACTATAAACACCTGCGCAAACTCCAGACCCTTAGAAGCATGCATAGTCATTAACTGCACAGCATCCTGGATCTTGTGAGCGGATCTCTCTCCTGCTTCAAGTATAGATTGCGCCAGAAATACCGGCAGAGGACTTACGCTTCCATCATCACAAAAATCACTATCGTATTGCCGGGTAGTATGAATTAGCTCCTCTAAGTTTTCCATACGTCTTTTGTCATGTTCATCTCGCTTCTGTGCATACATCAACCAGAGACCTGAGTCCTGAAGCACGCGCTCGATTTGCACAGATAACGGCATAGAATGGGTGACTGAGTCTAGTAAGTCTATTAACTCAAGAAAACGCCTTAAAGAAACACAGCTTGCTCGGGAAGCAAACACTTTCTTTTTTAATAAAATTTTAGTAGATTCCCAAAAAGGTAAATCACACTCACGTGCTAACTGTCGCACCACCTCTAATGTGCCAGCCCCAATACCTCTCGGAGGAGTATTTACAACGCGTTCAAAAGATATATCATCATTTCGATTTGCAATTAAGCGCAAGTAGGCCAGCACATCTTTAATTTCCTGTCGTTGGAAAAATCTCATACCGCCATAAATTTGATATATAATCCCTCTCTGCGATAACACTTTTTCTATTTCTAGAGATTGAGAATTATTACGGTACAACACAGCACATTCAGACAATACGCCACCATTCTGAACCCATTCTTGCATACGATCTGCTACAAAACAGGCCTCATCAAATGCATTAAGAGCACAGTAAATCGTAATTAATTCTCCATCTGTAACTTCAGTCCATAACTGTTTTCCAAAACGACTATTGTTATTAGCAATTAAAATATTAGCAGCTTCCAGAATATGACATGTTGATCGATAATTTCTCTCAAGGCGCATGACGGTTGCCAATCCAAAATCCTTCAGGAAGCTTTTCATATTAGAACGCTTAGCGCCCCTCCATCCATAGATTGATTGATCATCATCGCCAACAATCATGACATGACTACTCTTACCAGAAATCGTGCGAATCCAATTATACTGCATATGATTAGTATCTTGAAATTCATCTACTAAAATATTAGTGAATGTTCTATGATAATACTCAAGTACATCTGGATTATTCCTCCATAACTCACAAATCCGCAATAGTAATTCAGTAAAGTCTACCAAGCCCAAACGATCACAAGCAGCTTGGTAAGCCTGATAAATATGCAGCCATGTTTTTTCTATAGGGCACGCTAAGCCTGCAATATGACTAGGGCGTAAACCTTTGTCTTTTTTTAAATTAATATACCTCAGACTTTGCCGAGGCGTCCACTGTTTGAGATCAAGATTCATGGAATGTATTAAGCGTCTTAGTAAGCGTATCTGATCTTCAGTGTCAATAATCTGAAAATCTTTTGATAGGTTTGCCATGAGATGGTGACTACATAAAAAACGATGAGACAAGGAGTGAAAAGTCCCAATCCACATAGAACTTTGTAATGCTCCAATTAATTCTCTGAGACGTTCTCTCATTTCCTCAGCTGCTTTATTAGTAAAAGTGACAGCTAAAATTGACTGAGGGGAACATTTTTCAACCTCTATCAACCAAGCAATGCGGTATACTAACACACGGGTTTTCCCACTACCTGCTCCGGCTAAAACTAAAAAATTAGTACGTGGCGCAAATACTGCAGCGCGTTGTTGATGATTTAAACATAAAGCTAAGTTATTAACATTCATACCGGGTCACAAAACATGTAGATATCTATGCATCCTGAGTGAATACAGAAATAATATGATATTAGTTGTAATTATAAACGCTATACTCGCCCCATTCATTATTAAGATAAAAGGAAGACTTCTATTATGTTATGTGTGATATAGACCGTCTGTAGATTAGTTCTTGAATATATTCCTGTTACAAGATTGAAAGGTGCGATCGACTTCATACACGCACAGTGCGTCTATCTCTAGAGACATAGACTGCATATAGCTATATATCACAATATAGTCATCTTATCAGGGTAATAATCATTACATCTGAGACATCGAGGTCTTGATATCTATCATATCTTCTAATAGCAGTGATCACTTGCAGTAATACCATCACTATGCATTTCTATAACAGCATAACCATTTCTGATCTCAAACACTATTATTTGCATGCAATATGATCGTGATTCTTGCGGGTACAGCCAAGACACGCTTATAATTGCTAGGGTCTCACTTATGCTTGTCCGTCATACTTTCTAATTTCAGTCGTATGATATTTTTGTCGTACTCCTCTACCTCAAATATCGCAGGTTGTCTCTGGGAACTCATAGAATAAATGATACATACTCAATCCGCTTCTTGACAAAGCGTGTTTGCAAAAAGACTGTATACCTTAATACATGATATACAAGCATCACGGGATTACCTATTAATTCGCGATATAAAAACATAAAATTTATAAACCAATCTGATTAATACTTGCGGCATCTACACACAAAACACACACAGGTTATATATTTAATTATATTAATATATAGAAAGCAAATAACACATATCGCATAGAATATACTACTCTCACTGCCTTCGATCAGCTTCACAAATATTAAAATTGATTTTCTGATGTAGAGGGTGTTAAGAAGAAACGACATAACCACACGAAAAAAGTCAAACCATAATAAAATTTCTTTATTATATCCTTACCTAGGCGATACAAAAAATTCTATAGCGTAGATGATTAAAGGATAAAAATTACATACTTTTATTTTGATGCGGATAGGTGAGATATGGCTATAATATTTATTATATTATGAATCTCATTCATATCCTATCTGGATACACACTGTCATAGATTTAATTTTTTATCACTGTCCCATGTGTTCACATCATGCTCAATACTTACACTATTTATAGAATGCTGAAACCAAACATCTATCATACATAACATGCATGTTCTATCAAACGATCAATGAGTATTCTCCATGTTATATTACTATTATGAACGATAAACAGCACATTTTCTAAAAAAATATCAGTCAAAAATTTCCTGTGATATTTTCCTAATATAGATGGCTACTATATATGACTTATCGGAATATTATGAGGATTTATCAGATCTACTGATAGTTAATAGAATGTTGACATAATAAACTCATGCGGTTCAAGACCTTTCTATATAATATAGCCATGTGTTCATACATGTCCTGCTACAAAAATAACTAAACTTCTTAGAACATGTTAAGCACTGAATAAACAGTTTATGGCAACGATTATTACGACAATTGATGTAATGATCATCTTTCTTACCACATTGATAACAGCTGCCAACAATATCCTCTGAAACGTATTCAGCCATGCGTTTATCAAACACAAAATTCTTTCCTATAAAATATACTTGCAAACCCTGAGCACGAGCTGTATGAACATAATTGATAATTCCTCCTTGAATTTGATACACATTCTTGTATCCATGATAGCGCATCCAGGCACTAGATTTTTCACAACGAATCCCTCCAGTACAGTATAAAACTATTGGATACTCTTTATAGCCTTGCAGCATACCAATTATTGTTGATAACTGTTGACGAAAAGTTCTTCCTGGAATAGCCAAAGCCTTGTGAAAATGCCCAATAGCATATTCATAATCATTTCTCATATCTACAAAAATCGCATTGACATCATCATGTAATTTATTTACTGTCTTTGCGTCTATATAAACACCAACGTCACTTGCATTAAAGCTCGTATCAGTGATACCATCTGCCACAAGTTTTGCACGTATTTTAATACTCAAGACCCAAAAAGACTGTTTGTTATTATCTAACGCGATATTCATCTGTAAATCCGAAAAACTAGGATGAAAGGCATATAGCATATCTTCCATGCTTGAATATAAAGTATGTGGTACACTGACCTGAGCGTTAATTCCCTCTTGAGATACGTAGATGCGTCCAAAAATCCTTAGTTTAGACAGAGCTAAATATAGAGCATCTCGGAAGGAGAACGGGTCATCAAGAGTAAAATATTTATAGAACGAAACAGTCATGCGAGCATCAGGTTCTGCTAATACGCGAGCCTGCAACTCTTTACGTGGGATTGTGTTATGCAACACTGACATAGTGTTCATCTATCCTATATTTTCATATTGAAATATAAAATATATTTTATTTTAGATTAAGACAAGGTGTATTTCGGTTACTTAGTTTTAATTATACTTATAATGCTTACATACTAATTTTCAATAAAATAACTGAAAACACCATAAAATCTATTATAAAATCCGTTATAAAATCTACATAATTCCGTCTTTGAAAAAATTTATACATGCTTAATAATGCACATTCCAACATCTTAAAATAAGGAATTAGAAATTTTGCGTTCGCATGATACTTATAATGCATTAATGCACTATAATATTTATTGATTCAATATAGGTTGTATTTTGTGTGTATAGAATCACATGTTTTCAATAACAGCTTCACCAAATTCAGAACACTTAAGTAATTTGGCACCTATCATCATACGTTCAAAATCATAAGTCACCGATTGAGAAGCAATTGTTCTTTCCATACCTGTAATGATGAGATTCGCTGCTTCCGTCCAACCCATATAACGCAACATCATCTCAGCTGAAAGGATGATTGACCCGGGGTTAACCTTATCCTGACCAGCATACTTAGGCGCTGTGCCATGAGTCGCTTCAAACACTGCACATTGTTCGCCAATATTAGCACCTGGCGCAATGCCGATTCCACCCACTTGTGCTGCTACAGCATCTGAAATATAATCTCCATTGAGATTCATACACGCAATGACGTTATAGTCAGCTGGACGTAGTAATATCTGTTGTAAAAACGCATCCGCAATAACATCTTTAATTATAATTTCTTTAGTAGTATCTGGATTTTTAATCATCACCCATGTACCGCTATTAATGCGTACACCACCAAATTCCTCTATCGCAACCTGATATCCCCACTCCTTAAATGCACCTTCAGTAAATTTCATAATGTTACCTTTGTGCACTAGTGTTACAGAATCACGGTCATTGTGCAGCGCATATTTAATAGCAGCGCGTACCAAACGTTTAGTGCCCACCTCTGAACAAGGTTTAATACCAATGCCACATTGCTCTGGAAAACGAATATTCTGTACGTCCATGTTCTGGCGCAAGAAGGTGATCACGGTATCTGCTTCTTTTGTACCAGCTGCCCATTCGATACCGGCATAAATGTCTTCAGAATTCTCACGAAAAATCACTATATTAATGTTTTCTGGGTATTTTACAGGACTAGGAGTGCCCGTGTAATAGCGTATTGGACGCAGACAAATATACAAATCTAACAACTGGCGTAAAGCAACATTTAAAGAACGAATTCCTCCTCCTACCGGAGTCGTCAAAGGTCCTTTAATGGCAATATGATACTCTTTAATAAGTGCGATAGTTTCGTCTGGCAACCAAGCATCCTGGCCATATATATCTACTGCCTTCTTACCGGCGTACACTTCCATCCAGACTATTTTTCGTTGATTAACGTACGTTTTTTTCACCGCAGCGTCAACAACTTTTCGCATGACCGGGGAGATGTCTATACCAATACCGTCACCCTCAATAAAAGGGATGATGGGATACTCTGGTATATCCAATTTTCCATTCTTAAAATGAATTTTCTGGCCTTCTGATGGAATACATACATAACTTTTCATACTCTTTCCTATACATCAGTGTGCTTAATGAAGTTACAAGATCAACACCCCCTCACGGAGGTAGTATGGTATCTACATAGTGGTAATATTGGTAATTACTTAGAGAGCGCCGCTACAGCATTATTACTCTCTCTACATCGCGATATGAGCTGAGATATAATCTGTACCATACACCCATTGTGTCTCACATGTATAATATTTTAACACATTAATGCTTGCTATTATGAGCGAAACAATTAGTCACACTGGCTCAGTCAAACACCACCTACTTTGTTCTCAAAACACTTTACTTTGGCAAGGATATAAAAGACATAATTGTTATGAAGATGATTAAATTAATAAATATGTGTTGTTATAGTATGACCTACAATTTAATACAGAAATCGATGGTGTTATTAAAATCATAAACTATCTAAAAATGCTTATGCGTTTTAACCACAATAGATATTTTCTTAAGAATACTCATTGATGATACCTTGCATATACTGCATAACCCAACCACACTAGTGCGCCTAAATAAATGAAAAATTAAATAGGCTGAGAAGCGTTAATACGCTAAATATATTACACATTAGACTAAAGGTTAAATCGCACACAGGACAATATACTAAACTCTTAACACAAAAATATCGCTATATCTTTAATGTACTGGCATTCACACGACTGCAATCCACATCATGGCAATCAATGTTCTAATATGATCCTACACAAATAGAAAATATTAAAGAGACAAGAGATTTCTACGCTCAAGCCCCTTGCGTCTATAATAACTTCTAGCATGCTGCTGTTATTATGTACAGTGTCGTACATCGACTAATCTTTCATTAATCGCAATCGTACAAAACTAGGAAAAATTGCTTGAGAGGCAAACCTATATACCTTCCTACAATATTCAGAATTTAGATATTTTTTGAGATTCTCACATAATCATCCTTAGAGTACTCAATCTGAACATCAGCTCTTCAAGCTATAGTATACGCTATACTCACTATAGATTACGATCCTATCGTACCCATATATTATAATATGTTATACGTGCAATGCTTTTAAAAAATTACTACCGTAATACCATGCCACCGTACCATTATGGTAGTCTGGTGGTGTGTTTTATTTGATATCACCACCTATAGATACCTGCGCTACAAAATACTCACCTAGTAGCGCTCGTCAACTAGTAAAAGATGTATACATTATACGCAAAGAAACATTAAAAAATGATAAGACATCCTAATAAAATGTATCAATATAATTAACAATATTACTACTCAAATCACCCTCAATTGTACTCTTAATATGCACTCTCAATTAAAACATCAATAAAAAATTATGTTTTTTTAGATAACGCTTATTTCACGTGACACGAATAGTAAAATATCAGAAAAATTTGTCATTGACCCTACGGGTCTCTCATTTTTTTAGAAATCTGCTATTACCATCCGTCTTTCATATATTTTTCTAAAAAAACTGAATTTAAATTGCATCAAGATTTTTGGGGAAATCAGAAAACCAGTTGATTATACATGTCTCCTCAATGCCACTCTATCTAGTTACAATATTGTAAATTCTGGCAAGGAATGTCATTGGTCATTATAGAACAATATGTTAATATAGCTATTATTACTCATGCATATTGCTCTAAACCCCCTAGGAAATACTCACCCTCATTGCAATCTTTTCCACTTGCAAGACCTACACATAAAATATGTCTGCGTGATGATTACAAAAAGGACCCATAACATTACCAAAGTGTTATAGATCATGAGAAACTATTATCTCTAGATCAACATTCTTGGCATATACATAATCATACCGTACAGCGTAACATTCATGCGTACAACAGAAAACTATTTTCTAGTATATTAAAATTGGAAAACCAACTTACTAAATTACAAGAAAATATCGAAAAACCTCCCGATCTATCTATAATGATTTATCTAAACGTATTAAAGATGCGTGTGATATATAAGTTATTTTCATAGAATAAAAAACCATGAATGGAAGAGGGTATGCAAAAGTATACGATAGAAAAACTATTAAAGTTTTAGGATTTAAACTATACTAGAAATCTAAAAAGGCAATCTCAAGCTAGAATATCACATGCTCCACACAGCCTTAGATCTTCAAGATTATTAATAATAAATCTTATGGGCTTACTACACCGGCTTTTATATAATACATCGTTTTGAACGAAAATATTAACAGACTCTCTAAAACTTTCAAGACAAACACTAATTCTTTCTTGTATGCAGAAATCCATTCATCATACATGACATAAAAGTCATGAATAATAAATTTTATAAATTAATAAGCATTACGTAACGTAATATATATTTTAATGGATTATACACAATGTTTGAACTAATTAAAAAAGCACCAAGGGATCCTATTTTAGACTTAAACCATTTATTCCACATAGACAATCACGACAATAAAATTAATTTAGGTATCGGGGTTTATAAAGATAGTTTCGGAAGAACACCTGTGCTTGCTAGCGTCAAAAAAGCTGAAGTATTGCTTCTAGAACATGAAATAACAAAACACTATCTAAATATAGAAGGTCTATCGCATTTTGGACGCTACACTCAAGAGCTGCTCTTTGGTCCTTTGAGTCCGCTAATTACTCAAAAACGTATACGTACCGCACAAACACCAGGTGGTACAGGGGCACTCCGTATTACAGCAGACTTTCTTGCCAGTCAAAGTCATGCAAAAAAAATATGGATTAGTAATCCTAGCTGGCCTAACTATAATAATATTTTTTATGCGGCTGGATTTGAAGTAGTGACATATAAGTATTATGATGCGGTTAAAAACAGTCTTGACTTCAAAGCGATGATAGAGAGTCTTAGTGCTGTTTGTGCGGGCGATGTAGTCCTCTTACAAGGTTGTTGTCATAATCCCACTGGTATTGACCTATCCACAGCACAGTGGAAATATTTAGCTAACCTATCCCTAGATAAAGGTTGGCTACCAGTCTTTGACTTTGCTTATCAAGGATTTTCGTTGGGCTTAGAGCAAGACGCCACTAGTCTACGTACTTTTTCTTCTATACATCCAGAACTAATAGTATGTAGCTCCTATTCCAAAAACTTTAGCCTATATAATGAACGTGTAGGTGCATTAACCATTGTTGCTAGTCATAGCACCATAGCTGATACTGTTTTTAGTTGCATTAGATCCACTATTCGAGCTAACTATTCTACCCCCCCATCACATGGAGCCGCAGTTGTTGTCACCATTCTTCAAAATAACGATCTGCGTACTCAATGGGAGCAGGAACTCACTACTATGCGACAACGTATAAAGCAAATGCGCCAATTATTAGCACAAAACCTCAACAAAAAGATAAAAAAAGGTGATTTTAATTTTCTGACCACGCAAACCGGTATGTTTTCCTTATTACGCCTCACACAGCAGCAATTGCTCCGTCTACGTAGTGAGTTTGGAGTCTATATAGTACAAGAAGGCCGTGTCAACATAGCGGGCATTACTCTCGATAACATATCATGTATATGCGACGCCCTCGCCGCTGTTTTGTGATATACTTATTCAACATTTATGGTACAGTTACAATATCTGAGACGCTGATATATCTATAATATCTATTATAAATGTGTATTCTTTAAAGATCAGAAAGAAAGGAAACGTGTTTTTTAAAAAACCTCTCAGAGTATGCTTTTACAGTATGAATTATAAATGAGGTTGAAAATGCGCAATAAAGTAACATACTAGTATGCCAAGAAGCTGTATGTAAAACTCATTCAATATAATTCAATATACAAGAACATTCATGATGATAATATTTTTTAAGAATTAGGTGATTGCGTAACATGAGTAAAAACGTCGTGGTGCTTGGAACCCAGTGGGGTGATGAAGGAAAAGGGAAAATTGTTGACCTTTTAACTGAGTGGGCTCAATACGTAGTACGTTACCAGGGTGGGCATAATGCAGGCCACACCCTGATGATTAATGGTAAAAAAACCATTTTACATTTAATTCCCTCAGGCATCTTACATAAAAATGTCATCAGCGTGATTGGAAATGGTGTTGTGCTATCACCTTCTGCTCTCATGAAAGAAGTACAAGATTTAGAAAAACAAGGGCGAGTAGTGCGCAAACATCTATTTATTTCTACAGCATGCCCCTTAGTATTAGACTTTCATGTAGCTCTAGACCTCGCGCGCGAACAACAAAGCGGTCCAAGAGCCATTGGAACAACAGGTCGTGGCATTGGCCCCGCGTATGAAGACAAAATAGCAAGACGGGGACTAAGACTGGGAGATTTATTCCACAAAAAGACGTTTGCGGAAAAGCTAAAGATAACCATGGAGTATCATAATTTTCAGCTAACACATTACTATAAAACTAAAGCAGTGGATTACGATTCCGTACTTCAAAACATCATGAGTATAGCTGATCGCTTAACAAGTATGGCCGTTGATGTTGCTGAACTACTAGAGAACGCACAGACAAAAGGGGATCGAATTATTTTTGAAGGGGCTCAGGGGACGCTATTAGATATTGACCACGGCACCTATCCATACGTGACATCCTCCACCACAACAGCAGGGGGGGTAGCTCCTGGGACTGGTGTAGGCCCCCGCGATATAGAATATATCCTAGGAGTACTAAAAGCCTATTCTACCCGTGTAGGCGCAGGACCTTTCCCTACCGAATTACTTGATCACACTGGTGAATATCTTTTCAAAAAAGGCAAGGAGTGTGGAGCAACCACTGGTCGTCGTCGACGTACCGGATGGCTAGATGCGGTAGCAATACGTAGAGCAATACAAGTTAACTCTATTTCAGGGTTATGTATAACTAAATTAGATGTATTAGATGGACTCAAAGAAATAAAAATATGTGTAGCTTATCGCATGAAAAATAGAAACAAAGTACACATAACACCATGCACAACTGAAAACTGGGAGGGCATTGAGCCAATCTACGAAATCCTACCAGGATGGAACACTGTTACATATGGCATAAAAAGTTTAGATTTATTGCCACAAGAAGCTATTAACTATATTCGACGCATCGAGGAAATTACAGGGGTTCTGATTGATATCATCTCTACCGGACCAGATCGCAGTGAAACCATTATACTCCGCAACCCATTTGATTCTGAATCTATTCTAAAATAGAAGCGTTATCTCACTGGAGATCTAACTCATATCACAAGAATGCTATAAGCTGAAGCTTCCTAAATATATTTGAAACACTGATTGTTCATTCCTAAATACATAGACCTACTAAAAATATCAGTTAATAATCCTTTATATGACCAAAGTGATTAGTAGGACTCTAAAGCAATAGCATTATCATCTATATATCATATTCTTAATCAGCCATACCACTCATCTGTATGATGACAGTATGACTGACAAATGCAAACTGACCTCTTCAGATGAATAAACTTATAGGATATATGTATTATACTATACTGCTTTGAGTAGAGAATGAAACACACTGAGTACTGAAGAAATAAACAAATATTTTCGTAAAATGAAAGAATACTCCTTAAACACTCTATCTGAAGACCATCCTTCAGTTGTACTATATCATAATAAATCAATGATCTTTAACTGAAAAGATGAGAATGGAGAAACATTGATGTTACACGACCTATTTCAGGAACGCGAAGCCAAAAAATACGATAACCCCATTCCTAGTCGTGAATGCATACTTGCTTATATAGGACAACGCAAACAACCAATACGTCGTGACGAACTGGCACAAGCACTACTGATTCATGGGAAAAAAAATATTGATGCACTAAAACGACGTTTACGAGCTATGGAGCGTGATGGCCAACTAGTTTTTACTCGTCGACAAGGCTATGCCATACCGGAAACGCTTAACCTACTAGAAGGAAAAGTGATTGGACATCGTGATGGTTTTGGTTTCTTACGCGTGGAAGGACAAAAAAATGATCTTTATCTTTCTGTGGCACAGATGCAATTATGTTTACACGGCGATATCATCCTTGCACAAGGCATGGAAGCAGATCGTAAAGGGCGCAGAGAAGCATGTGTGATTCGTGTGATTACACCACGCCATACGCATATCGTAGGGAGATACTTCCGAAACGCTCAAAAAGATTATGTCATTCCAGATGACAATCGTTTAAGGTTCGAGATTCTTGTTCGTGATCAAAGTGTTCTTTGTAGATGCAGTGGTGACGTAGTAGTAGTAGAGCTTACACAACGTCCAACATACCGTAATCAAGCAATAGGTAAAATTATTGAAGTGCTTGGTAGTAATATAGACACTACGATGGCTATAAATATTGCATTACGCACTCATAATATTCCTTATATCTGGTCAAAAACAATACAGCAGACAAACACATTATTACATACAGAAGTTCCTGAACATGCCAAAAATAATCGCGTGGATTTACGACATCTACCATTTGTCACTATTGACGGCGAAGATGCTTGTGATCTAGATGATGCAGTTTTTTGCACGCGCATCAAAAAAGGAGGATGGCGTCTATGGGTTGCAATTGCTGATGTAAGTTATTACGTCCGTCCCGGCACCATTGTAGACGCTGAAGCTCTTAATCGCGGAACTTCTGTTTATTTTCCTTCACAAGTAGTACCCATGCTACCAGAAATTCTCTCTACCACACTGTGCTCACTTAACTCAAAAGTTGACCGTCTATGCATGGTGTGTGAAATGTGTATTTCTTCCAATGGAGAACTAGTCAGTTATAAGCATTACGAAGCTGTCATTAACTCTTGTGCACAATTGACTTATAACACCGTGGGAAATGTGATAAACGGTGACAAAGAACTAAGACAATATTATGAAGCGTTAACACCACATTTAGATGAGTTATACTATATGTACTTAGCACTCGAGAAATCTCGCGAAAAACGCGGAGGCATTATGTTCGATACCGTGGAAGCAAAATTTATTTTTAATGTTAACCAACGTATTGAGCGTATTGAACAAATGGTGCGCAACCATGCACATAAGATTATAGAAGAATGTATGATTCTAGCCAATATTGCAGCAGCACGATTTGTTGAAAAACATAGAGAGCCAGCATTGTTTCGTGACCACGACCGGCCGATAGACGACAACGTGAAAAGTTTTCGCTTGGTTCTCCATGAATTAGGGCTAACCCTACTCGGTGGCGACCAGCCACGCCCATTAGATTACTCAGCGCTACTCAAACAAATTAGCGGACGCCCAGATCATGATATGATACAAACTATGCTCTTGCGCTCTCTAAAACAAGCAGTATATGATTTAGAAAATCGCGGGCACTTTGGTTTAGCCTTATCCTCTTATACACACTTCACTTCACCTATCCGTCGTTATCCTGACCTTTTATTACACCGTACTATTAAATATCTATTAGCGAAAGAAACAATAAAAGAGGGATCAGAAAATCTCGATACATCAACGGGGGGGTATCATTATACAATATCGCAAATGTTACAATTTGGTCAACATTGCTCTATGGCCGAACGCCGCGCTGACGAAGCCACGCGTGATGTGACTGACTGGTTAAAATGTGACTTTATGCAAGCACAAGTTGGTTCAATATTTAGTGGCATGATTTCTAATGTTACTAACTTTGGTTTTTTTGTACGCCTTGATGGCCTTTTTATTGATGGGCTAGTACATGTATCTACGCTCGATAATCACCATTATCGATTTGATCCTATTGGACAACGTTTAATTGGAGAGCTTGGAGGACCTGTTTATCGTCTCGGCGATATAGTCAAAGTATGTTTAGAAAGTGTACATCTAGAAGAACGTAAAATCACTTTTACATTACTCACAAAAAAAACCTTACCAAAACCTTTACACACCAGCTCAACTATGCATCATAAAAAAGAAACAGCGAAGAATCACAAACCGAAAAAAAAATTGATTTTAATAAATAAAAAGCAAAGAAGTAAAACTATCAAGTAAATACTAGATACATATAGTACGCTCAATCTTAAAAATACACCGAACTATATTTCCGTGAGAATGATCGTCATAAAATGACCACTATACCCTGACCTTTTAAAAAAAACCAAAAAACAATAATATTGCAATGATAACGTCTTAAAAATTATTCAGTCAAAAATCAAAACTTTCCTATAACTGCAATAAGGAATTGACCAATAAAAATTACGTCATAGATTATGATATAAGATAAAGCGCAAAGTCTAATCTCTATCTGTAAAAAACCAAAGATATATGGTATGCTACCATAAACTACTGTTTGATTATTGATCATAGTGTTTAAAAATTGATACCTTAACGATAACCACAAACATTAATAATATGAGTCACATACTTTTTGGGATTCACCCAATACAAGATATGCTGGAGACCTCTCCGCAAAGGATTAAAACAGTTTTAGTTATTAAAGGGTATAACAATATCCGTCTGCAGCGCATTCTGCAGTTAATAAAAATACATGACATCAGCATTAATATTGTACATCGAAAAAAACTGGATGATCAATCGGATGGTGCTGTACACCAGGGGATTATAGCCTATGTACAGCCGAAGCAGCAGTTCCAGGAAGAGCACTTACTCATTCTATTATCGAAAATAAACAATCCGCTTTTATTAATCTTGGATGGCATAACTGATCCGCATAATCTTGGTGCTTGCATACGTAGCGCGTATGCTGCAGGAGCTCACGCTATTCTTTTACCAAAGAATCATTCAGCAAAATTAAATTCTACAGTGCAAAAAGTGGCCAGTAGCTCTGCTGAACACATACCGCTTGTATATGTCACTAATTTAGCACGCACGATACGCATATTAAAACAACAAAACATCTGGATTATTGGTACAACCGATAAAGCCACTTGCACTCTTTATCAAAGTAATATGACAGGACCGATCGCTTTAATTATGGGTGCGGAAGACAAAGGTATAAGGCGTTTAACATCTGAGCACTGCAATGAACTAATCTATATTCCTATGCATGGTAATGTTTCTTCACTAAACGTCTCAGTTGCTACAGGTATTTGTCTCTATGAGGCAGTACGGCAAAGGACCCCAATGACACTAAAATAAATACACGTTATCTCATGATGACTCACACCTGTACTGATAGGACCAAACTCGTGTCAAATATAAACTTAGTTATAAAGCCCATATCTCGTACATTTTACTAAATATGAAACTCTCAAATATTTGAAATACTCTTTTACATCAAGCAGGGATGTTTGTTTTTACATGATACAAGCATCGTATCTATTGAGATAAATCTGGTATTACCACTAGTTAATTTGCAATCAATCAACATAGCTCTCTTAATATTAGCACCTGTAATATGCTCACAAGAGATCAGTGATAGAAAGTGCTGCTCAATCTACTGTAGTCTACACACTGAATCATACTGAGTCCTTACTTCAAATCACCCATATAATTATTTAAGTTAATACATCATATACAATGCACAATGTTTGCTAAAGTCTGTCTACAATATCCATGATATATACAACCACATAGCATATTCTATCAACTCACTCTCTTCCTTAAATCCGATAAACATCAATATTCCATGTAATTTAATCACCGTGCTGTATATCACTGCACAATTAATGTATAACATATAAAAACTCTAACATATAAAAACATACACATATAGAATTATACTTACCTACAATTTTAATTATTTTAAATACTCATGCATATATCTATTATAAGTAATACACTATCTCTGATACTCTCATGCCTCTCATAAGTATCTATTACTCACATCAGCTCTGCGCTTTAAATCAATATAGTATTCATAATAGTCTCGTATCGTATATCCACGATGGGTCTCTTATCTCTTCTGTGCATTAAGAAATAAAACATACTAATCAATGCTAAAATATAGAGATACCATAATGCCAAACATTCTTATGAAAACTATGTGTGATTCTAGGAGGATCATATGACGGTCATTTCTATAGCAGCTATCCTACAAGGACAAGTGATTCCAAGCAATACAGTGACTATACGTGGATGGGTTCGTACCCGTAGGAATTCTAAATCTGGTATCTCCTTCATCACTGTCTATGACGGTTCCTGCTTCCATTCTATTCAGGTTGTAGCTACACATGAACAATCTGATGTCTTACGTATAACAACAGGTTGTTCTGTGGTTATCACGGGGCAAGTGGTAAAATCGCCAGGTAAAGGGCAAATCTTTGAAATGCAAGCAACTAATATAGAAATCATTGGATGGGTAGAGGACCCAGACAGTTACCCAATTTCAGCTAAAAATCATAGTCTCGAGTATCTACGCGAAGTAGCTCATCTACGACCACGAACTAATATCATTGGAGCAGTAGCGCGTGTACGTCATTCTTTAGCACAAGCTCTACATCGTTTTTTTCACGATCAAGGGTTTTTCTGGGTTGCCACCCCCCTCATAACCGCCTCAAACACTGAAGGAGCAGGAGACATGTTCCGTGTCTCCACTTTAGATATGGAACGCCTTCCTCGCACCGAAACAGGAAGCGTTAATTACGATGCAGACTTTTTTGGAACAGAAGCATTTTTAACTGTTTCAGGTCAATTAAATGGTGAGGCATACGCTAGTGCTATTTCAAAAATTTATACTTTTGGCCCTATATTCCGTGCAGAAAAATCGCACACCAGTCGTCATCTAGCAGAATTTTGGATGTTGGAACCAGAAATAGCATTTTCTAGTCTAGAAGATATTGCAAATCTTGCAGAGATCATGCTTAAATATGTATTCCAAGTAGTTCTTCTTGAACGTGCGGATGATATGGCTTTCTTTGAAGAACGAATAAACAAAGATGTGATCACACGTTTACAACATTGTATTACAAACCCATTTACAACAATTAGTTATGATGATGCTATCAATATCCTAATATCATCTAAACAAAATTTCAGTCACCAAATTCAATGGGGTTTGGATCTAGCATCCGAGCATGAACGTTATCTCACTGAAAAATATTTCAAAGTACCAGTAGTGATCAAAAATTACCCTAAAGATTTAAAAGCATTCTATATGCGTCTCAACGAAGATGGTAAAACTGTTGCCGCTATGGACATCTTAGCGCCTGGTATTGGAGAGATTATTGGTGGATCCCAAAGAGAAGAACGCTTGCATATATTAGATATGCGTTTAGTAGAAATGGGTATATCCATCACAGATTACTGGTGGTATCGTGATCTTCGTCGTTACGGTACAGTGCCACATTCAGGCTTCGGTCTGGGGTTTGAACGATTAGTGTCCTACGTAACAGGAGTGAAAAACATTAGAGATGTTATTGCTTTTCCGCGAACAACACGTAACGTTTCTTTCTAATCTCTTATGTTTGTAATTCAATACAATATTATACCGTAATATAATATAAGATTAGAAACATCATTCTAAATTTATGGCATACCAAAGCAGCAAACACATATAAAAAATCATCATACATAATCCAAAATTATTATTTTGATGTCATCATAAATGACTAAACTATAATACCACAGATAGGTTGACTGTAATGAAAAGACAAGTATTATTTTCAGACTAGATTAATCACCTCAGAAGTGATAAAATCTCTAAAGCAAAAGAGAGAACAACACTCTACTGAGAGTTTATGTAAAACCTATTATCGAAAATATTTAGGTAACAGTTTCCTGGGTAATCAATCCAATAAGGATCATAAAATGATGCATCGCAAAATTCTTGCACTAATGCTACCAGCTCTACTCGGGGCTGGTTCTGTGCATGCTGCAGAGATCTATAAAAAAGATGGCAATAAATTAAATTTATACGGTAAAATGGATCTGAATCATCAAGTCTCTAGCAATGTTCATGATGAAGGTGAAAAATCACGCATCCTTGTTGGTTTAAGGGGTGAAACTAAGATTAGCGATCTATTAACTGGTTATGGACAATTAACATATAGTATTCAAACTAAGCCGTCTGGTGCAGAAAATGGCTCTCACTATCAACCTAGTGTTGGATTTGTTGGTTTAAAATTTAGCAATTATGGTACTTTTGATTATGGTAAAAACTATGGAGTGGGCTACGATCCATTAGCATGGACAAATACTATACCAGCATCAGGAGGAAGTTCTACTCGCCCTGGTCATGGACTAATCGGCCACTCTAATGACTTAGTCACTTATCGTAATAGTAACCTATTTGGTTTAATTGATGGTTTGGACTTTGCACTACAATATCAAGGAAAAAATCACGCGCATTCCGAAAAAAAAGATATTAATGCAGAAAATGGAAAGGGAATAGGAGGGGCAGTAACCTACAGAGCGCCAACGGGCGTAGCAGTATCTGCGGCTTACACAAGATCAGATAGAACTGAAAACCAAAAAAATGCTGACTTTGGCAAACAAAACCCAACAGCGGAAACATGGTCTACTGCAATTAAATATAACGCTAATAATCTTTACTTAGCCACTATGTACGGTGAAACTCGAAATAATACCTATATTAAAATTAAATCAACTGAGATCAAACAAGGTATGGTTGACAGAGAAAAAAAATTTGAAGCAGTAGCGCAATATCAATTTGACTTCGGGCTTCGTCCTTCGCTAGCTTATATACAATCTATAGGTAAAAAAATTACTTCCTTTGGCAATCAAGACCTATATAAGTATATCGACTTAGCCACTTATTATAATTTTAACAAAAATCTAGTAACTTATGTTGATTACAAAATCAATCTAGTAAAAAAGAATGACTTCAATACTAACGCAGGATTTTCTACAAAAAATACTATAGGACTTGGTTTAATATATAAATTCTAATGACTGTTATATCACACAATAGTTTATATAAATTATCTACATACACGGGGTAAGAGCCCCGTGCTCATTCAGCGTAAGTTATAAATATTTTTCTGATAACATCATCATCGCGCTAATAGTAATTACCGCCTAGACTTCAAAAAGTACAGCCGCTTCATTGAAAAAGAGCACAGGCTGTTGTGATATCGCATAAAACGACACGCAATCCTAAGCATAAAGTCTTATTTTATATGCTTAAAAATATGCTATCTTTACACTGGATAAGTTTGTGCAAACACATATTATACACAGATATGTATTCAACATTATACTATAAAAATATACCTTTATCACTACTATCAAATCCCAGAAGGTTATTTATAAGAGAGAATTAGCAAAAAAAGAGACTTATATAATATGTTTATCATATTCCATAATCACTGACACACTAATTTAAAATGTGTATTAAAAAGGTCACTCAAACCGCCTAATCCTATTACAAAACGCAGGACTGCATGCATAGCATTAAAAAAATATAAGAGTATCCTTACAATAAATAGAAGGTCCACATTAAATCACTATGATCATTAATATATTTTTATCATGAAATCCTCATATCTCAACACAGCGACCACCTACTACCGCACCAGAAAATAATAATGATATGATGCTGGCACATGACTATGTCATACTTTTTCTAAATTCATAGCTTATAAAATCTTCGGTTACCTAAACTGAACACAAGAATTCGTAAAAAACGCCATAAATTAAGCAGAGTCAATTATCCATTCACTCATATTATACGTGCTATTAATAAGAATCGAGATTAGACCCTCTACAAATAATAAGTTTTCAACTAGATGCCGCACAGAAAAATCATTCTATATAAAAAACATTATTTCTATAACAATGTCTTGCTCTTAAAAAATACTTATGTAATATCTAAGTACTCTTACCAAGATCATACTAAGATACAATATTACTGACGCTTCAAAACACATCATGTTTATGAATCGCCTCCATGTAAATGAAGACACCGAGTGGTATGAAATACACGTGCTACAAATATATATATCTTGTAGTAATAAGAGACACGCGATCTTGATACACCTGTCCTTTGGCTATAGCCAGCATGGAGTGATCGTAACTAACAACGGAGAATACAGAATTATATTCAATGCTGATATAGATATAGCAACTACACTACAACACTTTTAAGAACTAAAATCTTGGATACTACATAGATCATAAATATGATAACAATCGATCATTCTAAATTATAAAATATGATTGATCAATATAATGTATGATTAATCCAATGTATCAAATACTATTATTATAACATTACTAATGATAAATTATTATCATTTTTATTTCTTTTGCAAAATCTTAACTGATCTATATACATGATGATATGAAAAAAAAACAACACACTAGTTTAAAAAGAGCATTGAAAACTCGTCATTTAATGATGATAGCTCTTAGTGGATCTATAGGAACTGGTCTTTTTGTCGCCTCTGGTGCTACAATCGCTCAAGCTGGACCAGGAGGGGCGTTACTCTCTTACATCTTAATTGGTGTAATGGTCTATTTTCTGATGACCAGTTTAGGTGAGCTGGCTGCTTTTATGCCAGTTTCCGGTTCATTTGCTGTATATGGGTCTAAATATGTTGACGAAGGATTTGGTTTTGCATTAGGATGGAATTATTGGTATAACTGGGCAATAACTATAGCGGTCGATCTCGTTGCAGCTCAGATAATTATGGGTTGGTGGTTTCCAGGTACTCCTGGATGGATATGGAGCGCACTCTTTTTGGGGTTAATCTTCCTATTCAACAACATATCAGTTAAAGGTTTTAGTGAAGCGGAGTATTGGTTCTCATTAGTAAAAATATCGACCATTATCATTTTTGTGATTATTGGTACTTTTCTAATTTTTAATATTAGTCATAATTCTGGAAACTCAATATGGTATAATTGGACTATTGATGATGCGCCTTTTCCAGGTGGCCTGCCTGCGATTATTCGCGTTGCAATGATGGCTGGTTTTTCATTTCAAGGCACGGAACTTATTGGTGTTACTGCTGGTGAATCTATAGATCCCCAAAAAAACATTCCACGTGCGATTCGCCAAATATTTTGGCGAATTTTATTATTTTATGTACTTTCTATTATAGTTATTAGTATGCTTATTCCATATACTGACCAAAATCTTTTAAAAAATAATATCCAAGATATTAGTATCAGTCCATTTACATTAGTGTTTCAACACGCAGGTCTAGCATCCGCAGCTACCATCATGAATATGGTGATCCTAACCGCAGTTTTATCGTCAGGAAATTCCGGTGTCTATGCCGCTACACGGATGCTATATGCTCTCGCAAGTGATGGTAAAGCACCTCGTATCTTTACAAGAGTATCTCACAGAGGCATACCTCATACTGCGCTATATGCCACAACTCTAGTAGCGGGACTGTGTTTTCTTACTTTTTTATTTAACAACAAAAGCGTCTATCTATGGTTATTAAACGCATCAGGAGTAACAGGATTTATTGCCTGGCTTGGCATTGCTGTCAGCCATTACCGTTTTCGCAAAGGATATATAGCGCAAGGTTTTCACCTAAATACACTACCATATCACTCTACTTTTTTTCCAGTCGGCCCCATCTTTGCCTTCACTCTTTGTGTGATCATCACCTTAGGACAAAATTACCAAGCCTTTTATCTCGATCATCTTAATTGGTGTGACGTGACTGCAACTTATATTGGTATTCCTATATTCCTATGCATTTGGCTTGTATTTAAAATAAAAAATAAAAGTCGCTTTGTCAAATACAGCGAAATGCGATTTCCAACTTTAAAAAAATGAAAGCTTTAACTTTATGCAAGTACAATGGTGCTGTTACTTTGTTTGAAATGTCTTGACATGAGATCGAGCATCTTAGTATTAAAAATAAAAAATGTGTCCCATGATACATCAATTTTTTGATTAAAGTTTATGAGTATGCCCAAACACACGGATGATGCTGAAGATGAATACTTTTTATTTTTTCTTTATCACCTAATGAAAAATCTCTCTGATGTCATCTACTATCATCAAAAATATGTCCATCTAAAAAAATACTACGTAAGAAATATACAGGAACCGCGGTTCAGTAACCACTGAGTATCTCTTAGAATTCTTATGGTGTAATCAGTACACATACTACCTCTGTATGATCTTACGACACCATCTACCTACAGGGCATATACTACTACATATGATGTGGTATAGATGATAAATTCACCATAACCTATGCATGCATCTATACTACTGACATGCACTGTTCTAGTAGAACTATTCACCATAATACCAAAATGACTATTAAAATAACTATCAAAAACTACTATATTATTCCACACCTAATCTCATAAAGAGATGCTATCTCATGCAATGACACGTAATGTACGCTAAAAAATTTACGCTGTTCTGCGTATAAAACATAGTTTTGCTATTGAGAGTGACGTCTCAAAAATAGTAATTATATATATGCTGTATATGTTTGTCAGACTAGTTATTATATATTCAATATTAGAAGAATATACCAGAAAACATGTAGTGAAATACCAACAATATGGAAATGCACCATAATCTCTATTAGGCAAGAACACGACCTGGAATAAATAATTTATAACGAGAATTCAAAAATTCTTGTGCTGTCATTGGTTTCTTTCCGGCCGGTTGTAGTTCTTCAATATTTAAGATACCATCTGCAGTACACATTTGAATACCATCATGCGTTGTCTTTACAATCTCTCCAGGCACTTTTCCAGTAACCAAAGCGGGTAATACAGAAGCTCTCCATACCTTAATATGTTGAGAATCCAGCATAAAATAACTTGCAGGCCAGGGATTAAAAGCACGAATACACCTTTCTAGCTGAAGAGCAGACAACGACCAATTTAATCGAGCTTCTAATTTACGCAGTTTCTCTGCATATGTTACTTTGTTGTTATCTTGTATACGTTGAGAACATTGATATGTTGCTAATTTCGTTAGTGTTGTCAATAAACCAACTGATCCTAAATGAGATAATCGAGAATACAATGTAGCGCTAGTGTCAGTAGGTGAAATTGGACATGGCAGTGTATGCAAAATGCATCCTGTATCCAAACCAGCATCCATCTGCATAATAGTTACTCCAGTTTCTCTATCACCAGCCAATATAGCTCGCTGAATAGGTGCAGCCCCTCTCCAGCGAGGTAAAAGCGAAGCGTGTACATTAATGCAACCACGGGGGGGGATGTCTAAAATTGCCTGAGGCAGGATAAGGCCGTAAGACACAACCACTATAATGTCAGCATCAAATGCAGCCACGGAATCCTGATACACTGGAACATTTAACGATTCTGGTTGTAATATTGGGATCTGATATTCTATGGCTAATGTCTTTACCGGACTTGGAGTGTATTTTTGACCTCTGCCATATGGTTTATCCGGCTTTGTCAAAACAGATACTACTTTATGACTAGAAGATAGCAGTGCATTAAGATGACACTGTGCAAAATAAGAAGTACCCGCAAAAATAATTTTTAATACATGCGACAAATATTTTTACCTCTATATGCATTTAGTTACTAGAGATTATTTTTACGATATAGTTTTACTAATTTCTGACGAATCCGCTGACGTTTTATAGAAGAAAGATAGTCGATAAATAATTTACCAATAAGATGATCCATCTCATGCTGAATACAAATAGCCAAAAGTCCACATGCCTCTAATTGAAAATTGCAGCCATAGCGATCTAATGCACTTATTTGAACTTTATTAGAACGATAAACTAAAGCACGTTGTTGAGGGATAGATAAACACCCCTCTTCGGTTACTATCTGATCACTCTGATGGAGAATCTGCGGGTTAATTAATACCAAACTACTATCGCAATTTGCAGAAACATCAATTACAATGATGCGTTGGTGAATATTCACCTGCGTAGCGGCTAATCCAATACCTTCTTTAGCATACATAGTTTCCAGCATATTATTGATAATATTCTGAACATCTCCAGCTATTTTTTGTACAGGTTTTGCGATGACACGCAATCGCTCGTCAGGAAAATTCAACACATTTAAAACAGACATAGATTTACGAATATCCAGTCAATAAAATCATTACCAATTAAATATCATAGTACTTAATATTCAAAAATATTCACTTTATTGGTCACGTATTCTGGAATACATGCCAAACATCAGATATTTCTCTTAATCATAACATATCATGAATAATGGCCTTGCATAGAATGCACATTCTATTATACATAAGTTTATTAATATAATACAAAAAACCACTATGTCTATAAGGATCTTCGTTTTTTAAAAATAGATTTTTATATACTAAATAGTTATAATAAAAAAGTTTCTACATGGTAGGATATATCCTACTATCCATATATACTATCACAAACGTTATAGATTATATCTAATCTATAAATACTCAACTCACAGACAAACATGTAAATTAATTAAGTTAACCGATTTTAAATATGTACTTTATTATATAAAAAATTTTTTATATTAGATTGATGCACTAAAAATACACTTGGCATTATGCATATACATATAATCTATATCTTCACAATCAGAATGCGCTGATATAAATTTTACATAATCTGCGTATGCATCATTCATATCAATTGATGTACTGTGCTTCCAATCCTGATACCGCACAACACAAAAATACTAGCGTTGCAATCATTATCGTGAAAGTTCAAAAATATAAAACGATGTATAAAGACTGACTGACGGAGGAGCAGAGATTCGAACTCTGGAACGGTTTCCCGTCGCCGGTTTTCAAGACCGGTGCCTTCAGCCACTCGGCCACTCCTCCATGTCCATACTTTAATATATTTAGAGCATTATAAACATCTTTATTCCTTTTGTAAAGCAAGCTACCTTTAGCATATTATTTTCATACACACCACACTACACAATAGTGTACAAAAAGCATACTTACTAATCAAATAATAACAAATACATATGAATTCACACTATAGTGACTTGTCTATGATAATCGAATCTTTTTAATTATATCTAATTTTATCCTCTAAAGATGACCTATATAATTTCATAGTCATTATACAATGCTAAAATAAAAAATCATAGATACTCTTACGAACACTTATCATGCAAGGGCATGACATATACAGATGTCTATAATTCTTATGTCAGCAAAAACATCACTCACATATCTTCAAATCTTTAACCCAATGATGTTTCATAATTGTATGTATTGCAGTGCACTTTTATACTTCTTTCTGCACAACATATATATTAGAAATTTTAGTTTCTATGCTACGTCATCACTCATAAAAATGCCAGGATACATATCGTTCATAATCATGAAAGTATACTTAAGAACTGTATTCAACTCTTTGGAAAAACAAGGTCAATCTATTGATTATATTATACTTATCGCTTCATACTTTATATCTATTACAGAACTGCATAACAAATATACACCATCAAAAACAAAAATTACATAATCAACGATGCATATAATTAGCATAGACTATAGAAAATATATAACAACAGCAATCTCTTCACTTAAGCATAATCCATATAACTGGTTAATAGTATATTTTATAAATTGCCCTATTACTTATTCCAGGCTATGATAGATTACATTAATTTAGAAAAACACTGTGAAAAATGATAACCTTTTGTATGCTACAACCTGTAAGTATTTTCAATTATATCTACCAAATCAGTAGATCCGGTATTATCTCGGAGCGGTAATGAAATATACATAGGAGAAAAATAAATTTAGTGAAAAACACGACATAATTAATGATTCTTACGTAACGCTCCTAAACACCCCCCGCTTCTAGTCATCCAAATATTTATAAAGGTTTGTGTACCATGAATCAGTCGCTGCTTTCCAAATTAGGAACATCCGAAGAACGTGTGCTTCGAGCTATTAATGCCTTAAGTTCTGGGGATGGAATTATGGTGTTAGATGATGAAAATCGTGAAAACGAAGGCGATATGGTTTTTGCTGCAGAAAATATGACTGTAGCACAAATGGCACTGAGCATTCGTTACGGTAGTGGTATTGTGTGTCTATGTCTGAATGAGACACGTCTCAAACAACTAGAGATACCAATGATGGTACATCATAATACTAGCGCTTACGGCACAGGTTTTACTGTGACGATTGAAGCTGTGAAAGGAGTCAGTACCGGCGTTTCTGCTTCTGATCGTCTCACCACTATCCGTACTGCTATTGCTGATCATGCAAGACCAAGTGATCTTAATCGTCCTGGACATGTGTTTCCTTTACGCGCTCAAGCGGGAGGGGTTTTAACTCGCGTAGGACATACTGAAGCGACCATTGATTTAGTTACGTTAGCAGGTTGTAAACCAGCAGGGGTATTATGTGAGCTAACTAATGATGACGGCTCCATGGCACGTGCTCCAGAAATAATATTATTTTCCCGCAAACATAAAATGCCAGTAGTGACAATTCAAGATTTAGTAACATATCGCACATCTCACATGATAGACTTCAAGTAATATAAAATGCTAGGGTATAAATAACATCTCTCTCATAGAGACGCATTACAAAAGTAGAAAATTTTCCTTATTATGGTGTTGATTGTATAAGACAGTCTCTTGTACGTTGTATGGATCATCTATAATACGACACATGACACGCATAACTTAATACTACACATGCTTATTTTTTATGTTGTTACTGAGATCTGAAAATAGCAAAAAGATGCTGATATAAAAACCAGCTATATTAAAATCTTACCACCTGTGCTAATGTGAGCAATGTCTTATATATTCATAGTGTGTACTACGCGTAGTGTACCTTACCATCTTTCTGTGTGACTACATACACTATTCTTAATGCTATCTTTTTGTATCATACACTTAACATATTCATATAAGAATCTGTACAATCAGATATTGATGAATCATGAAAAATAACTCTCTGTGTGGTCATTTATACAATGGAACACACTAACATAATATATAAAAAATGCAAAAGAGGCGTTTTTACGTTTATTTTAGACTCTATCCATACTATGATGCTACATCTAATCATATATGTATCCAATAATGCCTTACAGAGAAACTTTCCATCTACTATATGTTAGATAAGTACAGTTTCTATATTTTCTATCAGCAGCCAGTAAAATATAGTTTTGCAATAAAGCTTTCAATAACTACAAAGAAATACGTACTATTGGCGGTACAATAATACCGATTCTTCTTTCTAGACATGACTTAAAAACGGACTAATCGTATACAGGGTTGCCAACCACGTCTCTTCTTTATTCCAGGCAGCAGCAAATGCTAATAGAGACGCAATATAATCTGATGTAGGCATACACCTAAAGTATTTTTTCACACCTTCTCCAATCATGCTGTCTGTAGCACAAAAGAATAGATTCTAAATCTATCATAAATCGACTGTATAGATGGATATATCTTACAAGGCTATTATCTGATATGAATAGGATTCACATGCTTTTGACAAACGATTAACCACTGATACGTAAACTATTGATACACAGTAATATTGATACAAGACATGTTCTCTGTTAGTTATAAAGATTCATCTATCCAGTATTTTTTTATGAATATACCCTACTATCAATTACAAATGATAGATTAAAGAATGCATCCTTATAACAATCGTCCTTAATACTGTCATGTCATTAAGATTCACTCAAAGAATCGTGTTAGCAATACGCAATACGGTTTAATAAAAATCAGGCAAGCTATATAAGCTATATAAGCTATATAAGCTATATAAGCTATATAAGCTATATAAGCTATATAAGCTATATATATTTTTCTCTTATATATGATATAACGTATACATCAAAGATATATATTGATATCATATGTATTATTACCTCTATATATAGATTTTGATTATCAATCACAAAATATCCTACATATTCGAGTATTTTAACTTATTAGAGATCATATCATTGTACGCAGAAATACATCTCACGACAAACATAAATACAAAGATCAATATAGCTGAACTGTGTGCTTTGACTTTTGTATCCATAGTTTATACAGAGTAATAAAATGAAGTTGTATAAGGACGTCTACATAGCACTAGCGCTTGTCTATTAAAATTTATCCTCGCAATAAACCACTTAATTACATTTTAGGAACATGTTAAATGTTATTTATTTTATATACTTCAACATGGTATATAATAGTTGTATATTTATGTCAATATGGAAGATATATTATGTTTGTATGGAATTACAACTTAACACATTTTATTACTAGTGCGCCGAACATTCACTATCTTCCAGAAGATACTGGCGTTGAAATTGCTTTTATTGGGCGCTCTAATTCTGGCAAATCTAGTGCACTAAACGCATTAACAAACCAAAAAAATCTTGCAAGAACTAGTAAAACACCAGGTAGTACAAAATTTATAAACCTCTTTCAAATATCTGTAGGTTACCGATTAGCTGACCTCCCTGGTTATGGCTATTCAGCAACAACACACAGCATCAAGATACAATGTAAAGACCTGCTTGTCAGCTATCTCAAATATCGCCTCTCCCTAAGAGGATTATTAATTTTAATGGATATTCGTCATCCACTTCAGGCACTAGATCGTCAGATCATACTGTTAGCACTAAAAAATAAAATTGAAATATTCATTCTGCTTACAAAAGCGGATAAATTATCCCATAGTTCTAATTTAATACAGTTGAATACAGTACGAAAAGCAACTAATCTCTTCGCAGACAAAATAAAAATTGAACTGTTTTCTGCAAAGAAAAAATTAGGTGTCGATACACTTCAACAACAATTAAATACTTGGTATCACAATTCTTCACTATAATTCAACAATTTTCAACATTACTTAGAAATGGAATGACGTTCACTGTTCGCTAAATATATTTATACATACTAAATAAGAATCTTTTTGACATCTTGCAGCATAACAGCCGAAAAAACAAAATACATTCTACATGTAAATGTATACTTGCTATTACCATCGATATTACTGTTCATGTTTCACGTCTGCTTAATGATATATCCTATTGGATAGGCTGTTTAGCCTAACGCGCTCATCTTTAGAAAAGCAAGGTAGTAAATTTTCAGACACCATAATGTGCGATCATAAATAGTAATTTGTTATATTCATGTCATATACTGAGCCCAAGTTTCATAACTGTACCGACTTATTCTTTTGTCAATTACCATTGGTATATAGATATGCTATTATACAAATATTGATGCATGCTATCTCATATAATATAGCAACATATATTAATAATATTCTCTGTGTAATAGAACTGTCTCTATACATACATAGGAAACACGAGAAATTACTGATACACCCAGTATATAATTACACATTATACTGCAATACGACCTGCATGTAATCATTATATTCATGTAGTAATCACATCTATTCAATCTATGCAATCTGTGCTGTTATCGATCATTTTTATTTCAAGTTATACATTCTTATAGCAGTGATCTAATCTACTCAAAAACTCAGAATGCTACTCACCATACACAATTATCGTTCAATATAACTACTGTCGTGTAATGTGATACTTTTATCTACCTCTTTTCTATACTTGTGAGTACATTTTCTTTTAAATACTATATTAAAAGAGGCTATACCATAGTTGATAGTATTTTAATAAAACCTAGCTGCTGTCTGTATGATGTTTAATATCCAACATATATTCTTATTATTAAAATATGTAGACATGCATTCATGATGCATTAATTCTCTATACATATACCATCGATATTAGAATATATATCACACCATGTATCAGAAATTAAAAACATATGATTCCTAAAAACACTAATGAAGTCATATTGTTCTATAAATATATCTACATCAAACCATCATGTTATAAGGCATATCACCCATGAACACTTAGAAACATTCATGCTACATGAAATCTTATATACTAAATATACACAAAGATTGTATATGCATAGTGGAGGGTTTTCCATCTATTATATACGCGTCTTCCTTGAATCTGATGACAATCAAAACTATATGTGGAGGATCGTTACGATATATTGATGAAATTTATCACCAGCGCACGCCCCTAGCATAGAAACAAATATTAAACTATGCCATATTTACAAAAGGTTAGACTAATAAACATTATGACATATATTTACATGTAAAATCATATATAGAATGTCTCAATATAATACAAAATAAGGCCAATCACTAACAATCACTCCGCAATAATTATTTTTCTAGAAACCATTATTATCAATGATGATGATTTTTAGGCAACATGAACAGACAGAAAAGCTTCTAACTACACTTTTTATAATTCTATGTATATGATAGTCATTGTGTAAACAGGATGCCATTTTTCAAATAATATACTATAATTTAACAACCTGATCACACATTAACAATGCTACAAATATTACACATACTATAATAGCATAGGCGATACCTGTGCATCTGCTCGTAATATTTTGTAACATAACCCGAGAGACAGTTCTTATATAAGATGATGACACTAATTACTGTAACATAGATAGTTCTCTTTTAAGAAAAAAGCACTTTGAATCATAAGATTTTAAAATTTCGCCACAAAATTCATAAACACCATTAGGATAGACAATAATCGAATATAACCAATGTTCTCTCTAATAAGATATTTGTGGAGAAAAAATTACTTATAGTGTATAAACATCATGAATACTCTTGATTTACCATCACGAAAATATAATCACGACACTTTACATACAAGAATTTTGAATGTATTATTTTACTTTGATAACATATTAATGTGAGTATAGTATATACTATAATACTATCTATAGCTCTTGCACATATACCAGAGGTATATCCTCTGTCATAAAAAAACGACCTTCAACAAAAAGATATTTTTTGCAAAAAAATTATATTTAGTGGTATAAAAAGAAGGTTTTGTCTTTTAAAGAATTAACATTATTTTGACTTATAAAATCTAAAAAATGAACTTCTTTACTAGTATTTGTGGAGAAAAGTATAGTATAGTCATAACTCATGACTATCTTAAAAAATTAAATTAGATTATCACTTATATATGAATTTTCTGGTATCATATGCAAATTTTTCTAATGCGTCATGGTGAGTCTATCTCAAAATATACTAATGATTTTTACAGACCTTTAACCTCTCGCGGATATTTCGAATCTCGTCAAATAGCACAATGGCTATATAGTAAAAAATTAATTTATGTAGAAAAAGTGTTAATCAGTCCTTATATACGTGCTCAACAAACATTCAATGCAATACAAAAAGAATTCTTATTACCTCTAAAAGTCAACATTTTATGGGAATTGATCCCAGGCGGACTGCATAGCAAAATCATTACTTATATTCAAGAACTAGAACAGGACATGGCGCAATCAGTGATGATTATTTCGCATCTACCTCTTATTAGAAATCTGCTTGATGTATTGTGTCCGCAAACAAAAAATAAAATATTTTCTACTTCAGCAGTCGCCTGTATCGACCTCTGTTCTAAACCAATATCCAGTAAAATACAATGGTATATATCCCCTCAAATTATTAAACAAAACCGTCTGAATAAAGACTATGCTAATTACGAAACAAACAACGATCCGTTCTAAAAGAAATTTAACTTATTTCATATTCTCTCTATAAATAGCTATACAGCAAACTCTATTTTTACACTACTCTTATCTCTGTATTACTAATAATAAACTTAAAAACTTATATCCATTAATGATAAAGTAACATCCAGATGCTTTATAAGCTATCACGGCATCTCAGAGAATATTTGCATTAGCACTCCCTGTTCTCAATGATAAAATATATAAGCACCCTGATTCCTTAGCATCAAAAAGACTCATATAATATAATGTTATGATAGCAATAATTATTTTAACTACCCTGATAACACCGATTTTCTACTTCTATTAACACTAATAGCGCAGCATCACCACCAAACTTCTTAGGTGCTGTATGAAAAGCCATGACTAAGGGGTGTTTTGCTAACCATAAAGGCGTGCGTTGTTTAAGCACCTGCTTACCATATCCATGCATAATACCAGTACAATAAAGGTTTTCCCTACGACAAGTTGCAATCAGAGTACCTAGTTCCCTTTTTGCTGCTATTTGAGTTAACCCGTGAAGATCAAGAAAAATTTCTGGTATATAGTACCCACTATATAATTTTTTAAGCTCATAACGCTGAACATCATGACGTATATAATATAATGCACTCTCGTTAGATACAATGGATTGAAACTCGTTAGAAAAATAATAACTCTCATCTCTTTGTTCTAATAAAAGACGCTGCAAAGTTCTTCGAGTGTGATTTTTCCGCAATGGCGTATGGAAAATAGTATCCTGTACTAACTGACGTGTATCACGCATGCAATGTCGAAAGAACTTTTTTTGCTCTTCCATACTACCCTGCTCTTTGTTGTTCATATCCACAATCACTCTGTTTAGAATTAACATTTATTTGTGAGGACACAGGAATTAATCTGATTTGTCTCACCGTTATCCGTTCTTCCAACAATCGCGAGACAAGAGTATGGCACTGCTGAAAAACTTTTTAAGACATAGATACCTATGCTCTGTATCTATTTTTTGCTATTAACATGTAATAATTTAATGCATATATAATTTATATTTCAAAAATACAATCTGGTAATACACTGAAAACTAAAAGAGCTTGCTTGATATGAAAATATATATACCTCCTACTAACTATGCAATATTACTAATGTGCATAATAAACAAAAATTAAAGTATACACTGTAGTCAGTCATTGACTAACCTAAAAATTGCAAACATATACCTTCATCGTAAGCATCACACACAATATTACAAATTATAGTTCATACTCCGCCAATACGCTTACCAAGTACAAGCTTTTAGAGGAATGACCTAAGTCTAATAAACATTGTTAGATGTATACAGCTATTAAATACAAATGATCATGTGTTGTAACTATGATTATATCATTTAGATTAGTGGGTGATTGGGCACTTTACTTCGCTATAATAAGATCATGCAAACCCCCTAAAATAAATTGACTGCAAAAGCTTTTTACAAAACATCACAGGAGGGAAAATGCTTTTAATGATTATAAGCGGTCGTTCAGGCTCAGGAAAATCTGTAGCTTTGCGCGCAGTAGAAGATATGGGTTTTTACTGCGTAGATAATCTACCTATAGTTCTATTACCAGATTTAGCTCGCTTATTAGCTGAACGTTATATATCTGCTGCGGTCAGCATTGACATTCGCAATATGCCGAAACACCCTGGAGTCTTTGAAAAAGTATTACTTAATTTGCCAGATCTTTTTATACCACAGCTTCTCTTTCTAGATGCTGACAGCAATACATTAATCCGGAGATATAGTGATACCCGTCGTTTACACCCTTTATCTAAACAGCATATTTCATTAGAAAATGCTATCGAAGAAGAAAATATTCTTTTATCTCCCCTTCGATCCAGAGCCGATTTAATGATTAACACTTCAGAACTGTCAGTCCATCAGCTCACGGAAATACTGCGTGCACGCTTATCAGGAAAACGTAAGCGTGAATTGACAATAGTTTTTGAATCTTTTGGTTTTAAATATGGTATTCCTATCGATGCTGATTATGTATTTGATGTACGTTTTTTACCAAACCCACACTGGCATCCTGAGCTGCGCTCCATGACAGGTTGCGACCAACCTGTAACAAAATTTCTAAAACAACAGATGGAAGTTTACAACTTCATTTCACATACATGCAAATATTTAGAACTATGGCTTCCCATGTTAGAAAAAAACAACCGTAGTTATCTTACTATAGCTATTGGATGCACTGGGGGTCAACACCGCTCAGTCTATGTCGTGAATCAATTAGCAGATTACTTTCGATCATATGGTAAAACCGTACAATCTCGCCATCGCGCTTTGGAGAAATAAAATTTATTTAAAAAAATAGCTGCAGAATGATAACACTCTTGTTGATCGACTCTATAAAATATCTTATCAAAACACTACTTTGTAGTCCTGCTTCTCAGAGGTTTATTCTCTACTTACTCAATATCTCCTGTTCAATATAGAGAGAGATATTATCACACAGAAAAGCTAGACTGCGTATTATGCTATACAGCACGTTATGAACTTATAATCTTATTCATATCTCTATTTATGTTAAAAAATGTTATATCACACGAGCTCTGAACATTATATGACCCGAAATGCGCAAAAAAATTCGTTCTCACGTTCTTAGTGCTGATACTATATTCCACTTCTATTCATCTTCCATATACTAATTTTACAAAAATCATACATACAGTTAAAGAGTCTTAACATCCGTAATAAAAGACTAACTATTCACTTTATTTGCATATTTATGATCTCTATTATGAATGCATCCACTGCGTGGTCATTATCCAAAACATCTAACTGTTTTATTGTTGTCACAGTGACACATCACGCTGACTTCAAAAACACGCATTAAAGTATATAGCTTCATAAAGATACCCACGTGATAAAAAATCAGTACTATCACTCTATACAGCGTACTACTTACCGCGCAATGTTTCCAAACACTTCCTCAATTCATCATCCAGAGGCGCTTTTATAGATATTTGTTTGCCATTTCTTGGATGTATAAAAGATAATGTAGTGGCATGTAAAAATAGACGATTCAATCCTATATAACTCATCTTCTTACGGAACTCATGAGTTCCGTAACGATAATCTAACGCAATAGGATGACCTGCATGCGATGCGTGCACACGAATTTGGTGCATACGCCCAGTGACTAAAGAGGCCTTAACTAAAGTTGCAACTTGTGCGTAACTCTCCTCTATCTGAAATAATGTAATAGATGGTTTCCCAGCGCTGCTAACACACATCTTTTGATAATTATGCACTTTTATCCGTTTTAAAAGAGGTGCATCTACCACTCTAGTATGTGTGGGCCACTGACCTTGTACTAAAGCCAAGTAGTCTTTCTTCATACTCTTTTCGCGTAATTGATCGTGAAGAATCCGCAATGATGAGCGTTTTTTTGCCAATAACAAAACACCTGATGTATCACGATCTAAGCGGTGAACTAATTCAAGAAATGATGTAGGGGGTCGTAATGCACGCAAAGCTTCAATAATACCAAATCTTAAACCAGTTCCGCCATGAACCGCTATTCCAGAAGGTTTGTTTAATCCTACAACATACTCATCCTCATAAAGTATAGAATGTTCTAATGCAGAAAATATCGCTGCTTGCGAAGTATTGATCGTATTTTTTTGTGGTGTCGTAGCAAAATTAGGATAACTTACTTCATCTCCAAATTGTAATTTATATTGTGGTTTGATGCGTCTTTGATTAACACGTACAACACCAGTCCGTAATATACGATAAAGCATACTTCTTGGAATACCTTTAAGCCTTGTATGTAAAAAATTATCTATACGTTGTGCTGCCATATCAGGCAGAACAATAATTCTATTCTGAGTAACAGTATCATTATTCATATCAGTTGTACTAAAATACACCTTTGTGTAGTTTATTATCTTTCCTAACTTTCGTTGCGGGAAAAAAATCGTTCGTACTGTTTTCTTCATTTGTGTTATTAACAATACAACATCAGACGTCTGGATAGTTTATATTCCTCAATGCATCTCCAAAAGTCAGAATATACCAATGAGTTTTTATGTACATTTAGTAATCATATGGTTTATGACATAATCAAACAGCTATACATATCTTGATGTATAAACTGTGCTACATGCATGATAAGCACTCATGCTGATTTATTATTCTATTTTTATTCGAAATACCTTATGATAATCCCTATACATTTCTAGTGTAAAATCGTGCTCAAAAAAATATCCTATATATGCTCTACATGCATGTGGCTATTTTCAATTTTATTGACGTGCTCTACACATCATGCATTCAGTAAATACTTTTAAAAATTCTTTGTATTCATCTATATTGCAATATATAAATCATTGAACCGTTTTTGACACTCATGCTAAATTTTTTATTGTAAAAAACTAACCTATAATAATGGATCAACCATTTTATGATACAGTCCTAATGATACGCGTATAATTAATCATGTGATGAAAGCGCAAATGTCTTATATTCAAAATCTTTTTACAGCACCTATTGCATCAACATTTAGATTGAAAATAGTATGATATACGACTGTATTAGATCATCATATATCGCTTACATACACTAAGGATCAATATAGAAAAATCATTATTCACACTCTTGTATCACCAGTCATCAAAGATGATATAATACGTATCCGAATATTTGTCATGATGACGGTGATTAAATGCATCAGAGTTTTCAAAAAACATATATATTATACTTCAATAGCTACACGTAACTTTTTCATAGCATTTTTCTCAAGCTGCCGAATACGTTCAGCAGATACTCCGTAATGAGTAGCTAGCTCTTGTAAGGTGGTTTTATTACTCGAATCTAACCATCTGGCACGAATAATATGTTGGCTACGCTCATCTAAGTCCTGTAAGGCCGAACTAAGCTTATCGGTAGCATAATCGCCCCAATTATCTTCTTCAACACCATGTGCAAAATTCGAAGCAGAGTCTTTTAAATAAAACATTGGAGACAGAGTGCTATGTTCAGAATCATTATCTGGCTGAGGATCAAAAGTTACATCTTGTGCAGACATGCGTGATTCCATTTCTCGTACATCTTTACTACTCACACCTAACTCTCGTGCCACCATTTCTACTTCGTCCTGATTGAACCAACCTAGACGTTTTTTAGTTTTTCTCAGATTAAAAAACAATTTTCGTTGTGCTTTTGTTGTAGCAACCTTTACGATACGCCAATTGCGTAATACATATTCATGAATTTCTGCTTTTATCCAATGTACGGCAAAAGATACTAAACGCACACCAACTTCTGGATTAAAGCGTCGTACCGCTTTCATTAACCCAATATTGCCTTCTTGAATCAAATCTGCCTTAAGTAAACCATAGCCAGAATAATTACACGCAACATGCACTACGAACCGTAAGTGAGATAAGATTAATGTTTTAGCTGCTAATAAATCACCCCGATAATACAACCGTTTAGCTAATGTTTGCTCCTCGTCTGCCGTCAGCATCGGCCACGAATTCACTGCTCTGATATAAGCATCCAAGTTACCTAAAGAGGAAACATTGATAATTTGCATTTCTTTCGTCATTTACACCCTCTCTTTATAATAAACAATTATAAGGGGATCCTATATATGATCTGTGTAATGCTATATCTATAGTACACGATTGCAGTAATAATTTGTTTGAAAACTTGGAATATGTTTAGTATATAGTCATTTTCGATATGCATCCGTGCACTGTTCATCACTTTTCTAATGTACTCGTTGCAATGCACACTCAGAAATATTTCATATTTCGCATAACTGTACCTAGTGTGTCTAATAAACACTATATATTACTTTTGATTCGCTCAACATAGAAAATAATCTTCTTTTTCTAAATTGTCATTGAACATCCACTATAAGTTATTATATATGGATATAATGATCTAATGAGTTTAGTAACTCAACTTTTACTAACTGTAATTTTACGCTTATCATTATGACGATCATATAGACCGCGTTTTTCTAAATCACGATAAATAATATGCTGTTGTAATAAAGTTACCAGATTACTCACAATATAGTATAAAACAAGACCGGATGGAAAGCACAAGAAAAATATCGTAAATATTACTGGCATCAAAGCAATTATTTTTTGCTGTACAGGATCCGTCGCAGTAGTTGGCGAAAACTTTTGAATACCAAACATTGTTCCTCCCATTACAAGAGGTAGAATGTAGTATGGATCTTGTGCGGATAAATCCTGAATCCAGAGCATAAATGAGGCATGCCGCAACTCTACCGATCCAATCAACATATAATATAACCCAAGGAAAATAGGCATCTGAATCATTAACGGCAGACATCCTCCTAGTGGATTTACTTTTTCTTTTTTATATAATTCCATTATTTCCTGACTCATACGTTGCTTATCATTGATCAAACGCTCACGCATGACCTGAATCTTAGGTTGTAATATACGCATACGAGCCATTGAGGTATACTGTGCCTTACTTAGTGGATACATAATAGTGCGTACAATTAAAGTAATCAAGACAATTGAAAAACCCCAATTTTTAATAAAACGGTTCAGGAATTGTAATAATTTAAATAAAGGTTGTGAAATAAACCACAACCAACCATAATCCACGGTGAGATCTAAGTATGGCGCGATATTGGCCATACGATCCTGAATTTCTGGTCCCACCCACAATGTCGCTAATAATTGTTTTTGAGAACCGGGTGCAATTTTCACTGGTGTAGATCGATATCCAATAACTACAGTTCCATCCCCTAAATTGCTAGTATAAAGAGAATTACTACCGATTGTATGTGGAATCCAAATTGTAGCGAAATACTGCTGTAACATTGCTACCCATCCATTCATTGTAATCATAGAAAGATTCTTATTCTCCATAATAGTGTCAAATGAATACTTCTCATATTTATTCTCACTACTGGAATAAGCCGCCCCCCGAAAAGTGTGTAGTGCAAAATTACTACTATTAGTATTGCGATCTTCTGGTAGATTGACAGTTTGTTGTATCTGACCGAACATGGAAAGCTCTATTGGTTTCTCGGTCATATTAAGAATCTTGTAATCAACGGTTACAGCATAATCACCACGTCTTAAAATAAATGTCTTTATATAAGTAAGATTATTTTTTCCTACGAATGTTAATGGAACGCGTAATTCATTTTGATTCTCTGATAGCTCGAAGTTCTCTTCATTACTAGTGAATAAAACAAGCCTATCATGCACAGGATGCCCTGATTCGTCAATTTCAGTTAAACCACTGCGTGCTTGATATATGAAATCAGGTCTAGATTCTAAGAGAATAAAGGGACGCGTGGATCTTAACTTATCTGAATAAGTTAATAACGCTGCTTGTTCAATATCACCGCCATGAGTGTTGATTCTTAAAGAAAGCACATCAGTTTTCACTGTAATGACTTTATTTAAACTGCTTTTTAAAACTTCTTCGTTCCAAATAGCATGATTTATATTAGCAGTACCCTGTATACCATGGGCTGGCAATGGCTGCACCAAGTTATGGATTTGTAATCCTTGCCAAATAACTAAGGATAAAAGAAAAACAATAATGAGAAAAAAATTGCGTTGCGAAGGCATCTGTAAGGTTCTCTGGAGTCGATGTTTACCTAGCGGCACTGGATTGTGGTCACTAAAGTGAAAAGGATGACATTGTAATATACGCTTTATAGTTAACCAACTACCTTTTAGCACTCCAAAACTCTGTAATACGTCAATGCTGTATTGAGAACAAGTTGGTTGAAAGCGACAACACGGCCCTATTATTGGGCTAATGAAACGCCGATAGAGGTATATGAGTGCAATTAAAAACCGCGCGATAAACGCAGATGGCGCTTCCATAATGTCTCCAATCCTTTCATTAGAGTATGGTTGTCAAGTATTCCTATGCCACGTTTTGCAATGATTATAAAATCCATCTCCGGAAGTATATGTTGATTCTGCCGAAAGCTTTCTCGAATTAATCGTTTTATTCTATTTCGTTCGTGAGAATATTTCAGGTTTTTTTTAGAAAGGATGCAACCTATTCTTGGATATCCTAGAGAATTAGCACGTCCAAGAATAGTAATATGCGTTATGCTTACTCTCTGTGGTTGATCAAAAACAAAAGAAAAACTTTTAGCAGTTAATAACCGTAACTTTTGTGAAAAAGAAAATTTCTTCATACACTATTTATAAAAATTAGTGTTTATCACTTGATACAGTGAGACGTGTTCGACCTTTCGCTCGTCGATGGGATAAGATATTACGACCATTTTTACTTGCCATGCGAGCACGAAAACCATGAGTACGGTTACGCTTCAGTACAGAGGGTTGGAAAGTGCGTTTCATTCTTGCTTTACCTACAATCTATCTAAATTCTTTATCTAGTAAAAATATTATATCTCAATTTCTGATTTGTACACTGACCGAATCCATATCTAAATTAAATGTATTATTTTGATTTTAGATATGCATATGATAGGTCCATTCAACATAGTGTGTTAATTATGATGGTATATAAAACCCCATAGTGTCTACAAAACATACGATTTTGGTATAATACACCACAATAAATTTGCTATACATATCAACTATTTTTAGTCCATGAAGTTTCCCTTACATACATCGAACTCATGTTACATAAAAATCTCATTCTGACCTCGCAATATAATCATATATATAAAAATATCATGAGTCAATACGGCATTGATGGTTATCAACCTATGTAATGTACAGAATAAAGATAGTCTATCTAAAATCATCCAAAATTAATATCTGTACAATTGCATCTTTTTGCAGAGAATAGCTCTCATAACAATGTTATTAAAGTGATATTATTCTATATATTGGATGAACTCAATATTAACAAAAAAATACACAGCATATCCTCAATGAGGTCTCTATAGTTATGATATCAACTAAGTTGGACAAAACTCTCAATTGCTAAAGCTACACCATCTTCTGCATTGGTATGAGTAATAAATTGTGCTATTTTTTTTACACTAGAGATACTATTTCCCATAGCTATGCTTATACCTGCATACTCTAGCATAGATAAATCATTTTCTTGATCACCAATGGCCATGACTTCGTGTCTTTTCAGTCCTAACTTCTCTGCTATAAATTTTACTCTAGTTCCTTTGTTAGCTCTTTTATCTAATATTTCTAAATAGTATGGAGAGCTCTTCATGATACTATATTTCTGTAATGCTACATAAGGCATATGAGAAATTGCCTGATCCAAAAGTTCTGGCGGGTCCAGCATCATTACTTTTGGAAAAAATAAATTACAATCCATATCACTTACACAGCGATAACGCAACGGGATTCCAGTCATCCAAGCTTCGTGTACAGTATATTCGCTAATATCCTGATTGGATGTAAACATTTCTGTTTTAGTTAAGGCTTGAAAATGCACTCCTAATACTCGTGCCAATTGTTCAAAATAGAGATAATCATTAAAATTAAGTAATAATTCAGAGACACACTCTCCATCCGTTGCTCGCTGAATCAATGCACCATTATGTGTGATACAGCACTGATTATCTTTCTGTAAACCTAATTCCTTGAGATAACGCTGTACACCAATAAATGGTCGTCCGGTAGCTAAGATTATAGTGATGCCTACACTAGATGCTTTTTGAATTACTGCTTGTACTCGTGCTGTGATCTCATTCTTCGGGTTTAGTAATGTGCCATCCATATCAATTGCAATCAGTTTAATCGCCATACTATCCTCAGAATCTTAATGTCTCTCTATATACTAACATAGTATACCTTTATTTTAAAAAAACTAGAGTGTTGACGGTATGAGAATGTTTCTCTATCATTTATTTATTATATCATGCAGTAAAAACATATCATCACTACCCTGGAAAGGGTATATCATCTAATACACTAAACTCAACATATACAATCCGAAAAATATAAACATAACATCATGGGTAATAATACTATTCTAGGTTAATTTCAGTTTGAATTAAATATCAATATTAGCTGCACGCAAAGCATTGTCTTCAATAAAGACACGACGAGGCTCTACCGCATCACCCATTAAAGTCGTAAAAAGCCGATCAGTGGCAACAGCATCTTCAATGGTCACTAGACACATACGACGACTATCTGGATTCATTGTACTTTCCCATAATTGCTCTGGATTCATCTCTCCCAAACCCTTATATCTCTGAATAGTTAAACCTCGACAGGACTCTGTTGTCAACCAATTGATAGCCTGCTCAAAACTAGAAACAAACTGATAACGATCACCACGTGTAACATAGGAGTCTTTTTTGATAAGACCACGTAAACGTCCCCCGAGCATGCAAATCCTACGATATTCATCACTGGTGATAAATTTATGATCTAACCAGTACTCTCTGTCCATACCGTAAACACGTCTACATACTATAGGTTCAAATAAATGCAAGAAAGAGTTCTCACGTACAAACCCATTATAATACTCACCATTTTCGTTATTATTGTTTAATTTCTGCAATAAGTTACTTAACCAATCTTCTACTCTAAGCTTAACTGTTAAATCATGTAAGGTGTCGTGATAAATCAGAACCTTCAGTAATTCAATTGGATAGAGTGCTTCGAGTCGTTTAATCATACGATGCGTGCGGTGAAAAATTACCACTAAATCCTCAAGAGGTTGGCCACTTAAATCTGGCGTGCCATCATTAAGATGTAATATCGCCTGATCGAGCGCTATAGATCTTTGATAGCTCTCCATAGCATCATCATCTTTTATGTATTGTTCTTGTTTCCCTCTTCGTACTTTATATAGAGGTGGTTGTGCAATATAGAGATGCCCCCTTTCAATAATTTCTGGCATCTGACGATAAAAAAATGTAAGCAGGAGAGTCCGGATATGTGATCCATCCACATCAGCGTCAGTCATAATAATAACATGATGATAACGTAACTTATCCGGAATGTACTCATCACGACCAATGCCACACCCTAAAGCAGTAATTAACGTTGCTATTTCCTGAGAAGCCAGCATTTTGTCAAAGCGCGCTTTTTCTACATTCAGAATTTTCCCCTTTAAAGGTAAAATAGCCTGATTTTTACGATTTCGGCCCTGCTTCGCAGACCCCCCCGCTGAGTCGCCTTCAACCAAATAAATTTCAGAAAGAGAAGGATTACGCTCTTGGCAGTCAGCTAACTTCCCTGGTAAGATAGAGAAATCTAATGCGTTCTTTCGGCGAGTAATTTCACGTATACGACGAGATGCTTCACGCGCACGAGCTGCATCAATAATTTTTCCCACCACCGATTTTGCATCACATGGATTTTCTAGCAAGTATGCAGAAAATAATTCATTCATTTGTTGCTCAACTGCTACTTTAATTTCAGAAGAGACGAGCTTATCTTTAGTCTGTGAAGAAAATTTTGGATCGGATGCTTTGATTGAAATAACAGCCACTAAGCCTTCACGTGCATCATCACCAATAATATTAATTTTAGCTTTCTTACTATACCCCTCTTTATCCATGTATATATTGAGAGTACGCGTTAAAGCAGAACGAAAACCTGCTAGATGAGCACCGCCATCACGCTGCGGGATATTATTAGTAAAACAATATATACTTTCATGAAAAGCGTGATTCCACTGCAGTGCTATTTCAACACCAATATTATCTTTCTGAGCAGAAAAATAAAATATATTAGTATTAACAGGGGTTGCATTCTGGTTTAAATACTTAATAAATTCTCTCAACCCCCCTTGATGATAATAAACATCTTTTTTACCATGACGTTTATCATCCAACTCAATAGAAATACCGGGATTCAGAAAAGATAATTCGCGCAACCGTTTTTCTAAAATGCTAGATTCAACATCTATGATATTTGTAAATGTTTGATAACTTGGCCAAAAATGTATATGCGTGCCAGTTAAGTGAGTGTTACCTGTAATTTTAATGGCACTTTGTGGGATGCCGTGCATATAGCACTGCGAATATATTTTCCCCTCACGAAAAATAGTAAGCTCTAATCTTTCTGACAGAGCATTAACTACAGACACACCAACACCATGCAAGCCACCGGAAACTTGATAAGAGTGATCATCAAACTTACCTCCAGCATGTAGTACAGTCATAATTACTTCCGCAGCAGACACCCCTTCTTCTTCATGGATCCCAGTAGGGATACCACGCCCGTTGTCCCGCACTGAAACAGAACGATCAGGGTAAAGAGTTACGCTAATATACGAACAATAACCTGCAAGAGCCTCATCAATAGCATTATCTAACACCTCGAAAATCATATGATGCAGTCCAGTACCATCGTCTGTGTCCCCGATGTACATACCAGGACGTTTTCGTACCGCATCGAGCCCTTTGAGCACTTTAATACTCGATGAGTCATAAACACTTGACATTATTTTTTCTCGTTCATTGAATAGTAAGTAACAGTGTGGTTTGAAACTTTTATTATAGTAATTCTTTTCTCTATATTGCATACGCAAATAGACTACACGCGCATTGGCATAATAATATATTTTGCAGAGGAACTCATTGCGTCTGCAATTTGCACTCTAGATACGGAATCAATGAGTGATATGTAGACCATATCGCATTTTAATGCATTTAAGACATCTATAATGTAACTCACATTTAAACCAATTTCCATCTGACTGCCGTTGTACATCACATCCAGAATCTCTTCTGCTTCTTCTTGATCGGAATTATTAGCTGTAATTTTAAGGTAGTTCGTGTTTACAACTAGACATACACTACGTAATTTACAATTCGCAAGAATCGAAACACGAATACAGGCCTGCTTTAGTAGATCACAGTTAACCTTTAAAATACTATCAGATCTTATAAGGAAAATTCGACGATAATCTGGAAAAGAGCCATCTATGAGCTTCGAAGTAAAAATTAAATTACCAGAAGACACACGGATATGATTCTTCCCAAATTGCATTTGTACAGCAGTAGTGCTATCATTCAATATACGTAAAAGCTCTGCTACACCCTTCCGTGGTATGATCACAGAATAACGAGGTAATACCTGTTCTACTGGCATAGAGCATTGCGCCAATCTATGCCCATCTGTAGCCACTGCACATAACTCCTTTCCGTCGGTTTCAAGAAGAATACCATTGAGGTAATAGCGAACATCTTGATGCGCCATAGAAAAATGAGTAGCTTCAATAAGCTGTTTCATAGTTCTCTGAGAAATACTCAACTCAACTTCGCTTTGCCAATCGTCTAAATTAGGAAAACTACTAGCTGGTAACGTAGCAAGAGAGAAGCGACTTCGGCCGGAAACAATGAGTATTTTATCTCCTTCTAGCAATACTGTTATCTCAACACCCTCTGGTAATCCACGACAAATATCAAAGAACTTTCGTGCAGGGGTTGTAATCCTTCCAAGTTTATGCTGGTTGGTTAGAGAGATACGCACTACAATTTCTATTTCTAAATCAGCACTAGTAAGAACCAGAACATCTTGCTCTACTGATAATAATAAATTACCAAGAATAGGAAATGCGGGACGATTGCCTAATGGTGCGTTTACGTACTGTAAGGGTTTAAGCAAAACTTCCCGTTTTAAATTAAATTGCATAATCTAAGGAAACCTTCTGGGCGATTAAGAAGACAAGGTTCTAATAATCGTAGAGAACTCTTTTTGAACGTCATGACTTTCTCTATGTAGCTTCTCAATTTTTCGACAAGCATATAAAACTGTGGTATGGTCACGCCCCCCAAAAGCATCACCTATTTCTGGTAAACTACAATGAGTTAATTTTTTAGCTATAGCCATTGCCATCTGTCTCGGCCGTGATACTGAACGCGATCGACGTTTAGAACAAAGATCCGCAAGTTTAATTTTATAATACTGAGCAACTATTTTTTGAATAGTCTCAATAGTCACCACCTTATCTTGTAATGCGAACAGATCGCGCAGTGCTTCACGGACAAAATCAATAGTAATAGTACAACCTGTAAATTTTGCATGAGCGATGACACGATTTAATGCTCCTTCTAATTCTCGTCCGTTAGAACGTAGTCTTTTAGCAATAAAACATGCCGCCTCGTTCGATAAAAAAATGTTATTCTGATCCGCCTTTCTTTTTAAAATAGCTATACGTGTCTCTAGTTCTGGTGGATCAATAGCTACTGCCAATCCCCATCCAAAACGGGATTTTAATCGATCCTCTACACCATGGATTTCTCTTGGATAACGATCAGCAGTTAAAATTATTTGCTGATTACCTTCTAATAACGAGTTAAAAGTATGAAAAAACTCCTCTTGCGATCGTACTTTATGCGCAAAAAACTGAATGTCATCAATCAGAAGTGCCTTGACTGAACGATAATAACATTTAAATTCTTCAATCGCATTGTTTTGCAATGCATTAACCATGTCTTGCACAAAACGCTCAGAATGCATGTATAAAACAGTCGCATTAGATTTTTTAGCTAAAATACCATTGCCAACTGCATGTAGTAAATGAGTCTTACCAAGACCTGTACCACCATAAAAAAACAGAGGATTATACGTCTCACCAGGATTATCTGCTGCCTGCTGTGCTGCACTATGTGCTAATTGATTTGATTTACCATTTACAAAGTTATCAAAGTTGTATTTAGCGTTTATATTCGAACGATAAGAAAACTCTTCTAATTTCGTTATATAACTCCCATGAGCCCGACTACACTCAGAAGGGTGACTGATGTGACTTGCAGCTTCCTGCGCACCTGTTATAGATAACTCTCTGATCGTAGCAGAGGCAGGTTTTCTTCCTACCTCAAAAAGCAGAAAAGGCGCATTTGTACCACCCAAATTTTTAAGGAGAGCATTAATGTTATGTAAATATTGGTCTCTAACCCTATCTAACACAAAACGATTTGGTGCGTACAAAGATAGGGTGTTATCAGTAATTTCAGCTTGCAATGGTCTTATCCACATGCTGAACTCAGTAGCAGATAGTTCATCTTTCAGGCAAGCCAGACACTGTTGCCAAAGTGTAAGTGACACGGTAGACTCCACTTCGATAATTCAACATAACACAGAAACTTAATAATATATTACATCATCATTAGTACATTTTAGAAATACACCGACTCTCATTGTGTTGGACGATCGCATATTTATGCTCGTAGGCATCTCATGAACAATTCAAGACCAGTGTAAGTGAAAAATATAATGTTAAAAATGAAACAAAGTTCTGTGATTCTTTGAAAGTTTCAACATACACTAGAAATAGAGACTCTAATACAGAAATATTTTACTATTGCTATTCTTAACCCATATGATCGCTAATTATATCATTATAAATGCACAATTATACTGAATCATCAATAAAATATATTCTCAGATTTATTATTGATAGTGCATTAAGTCTACTAAGGTTTAGTGTCTCTCACATGTATAAGATATGTCTGTCATCAACTTAACATGTGCGGGACGTATATTCTAATTCTCTAACTGCAAAATCTACTGATAGTGTTCTACAGTATACTAATATTTTTCATTCTAGGATTAGTAAAAAGAATTATCCTTAAAACTACAATATCGAGAAAGGATCGATTATGTCTCGTCCTATTATGGCTATAATTAATCAAACCGCATTACAAAAAAATCTTTCTATAGTACGCAATATAGCTTCTAGATCACGTCTGTGGGCGGTCATTAAAGCTAATGCATATGGTCATGGCATTGAACGAGTCTGGAAAAGCCTAAGTTACGCGGATGGTTTTGCTTTACTTAATATCCATGAAGCTTTATTACTTCGTGAAAAAGGTTTTCAAAAACCTATTTTACTACTAGAAGGATTTTTTCACCCCAATGATCTAACCATACTGCATCGATATCATTTAACTACCATCGTGCATAGTCAATGGCAAATAGAAGCATTAAAAAAAGCTCATCTATCATCTCCTTTAGATGTATACCTAAAAATAAATTGTGGAATGAATCGTTTGGGTTTTCAAACCAAAGATGTCCGGGCAGTTTGGCATCAACTGCAAAAATCAAAAAATGTAGGTATGGTCACCTTAATGGCGCACTTTTCTAAAGCAGAGTCTGTGCAAGACGTTACGGAATCTATGACAAAACTGGCTCAAGCTTCCAAAGGTTTGAATTGTAATATATCCCTAGCTAACTCTGCTGCTACCTTATGGCATCCACGCACACATTTTCAGTGGGTGCGTCCTGGAATTATATTATATGGTGTCTCTCCAGGTGGTTGTTTGAAAAATATTTCTAGTAGTGGTTTTTTACCTGTAATGACACTTAGCAGCAAAATCATTGCAATACAAAGACTGGTTGCAGGCTCACAAGTGGGATATTCTCATAACTACCGAGCTAACCGAACACAGAAGATTGGAATTATCGCCTGTGGTTATGCTGATGGATATCCGCATCATGCCCCTACTGGCACCCCCGTAATGGTCGCAGGAAGCATGACACACACCATCGGAGCTATTTCTATGGATATGATGGCCGTAGATCTAACAACATGCCCCCAAGCTCGTATTGGTAGCCTGGTAGAGTTATGGGGAAATAATGTGAGAATTAATGACGTAGCGTCAATGTCTGGCACGATAGGCTATGAACTAATGTGCGCTCTATCTTCACGAGTGCCAGTTACAATAGAGTGATCTTGATGTCTCCCCATAGGAGAAAATAGATAGTTTAGTAATATCCCTTAATAGTTTGCTTAATGCTCTGTGATGAATCTCTTTTCTATTTATAAAACACCTTCTTCATATCGCCTGTCTCGTGTATAGACATTCTTCTTCATGCAGAAATTTGCAATACTGTATTGAGGGTATTTCTCATACATTATAAAATTCTTGATGTCCCTAGCTTAGGAGAACAGAGTATGCGTTTTTTCTATCTTCTGCGTTCTATATATTTATGATACATAGAGATGAAGTAACGGATTTCTGCATTCGTTAGAGATCCAGGATACAACAATAATCTTATTATATCATCTTATAAATATAATTCTCCAAATCAATAACAAAATCAGGCCACACATGACTACATGCCATAACTGTTAAATGCTAATAAATCTTTATGTACTAATTGTGGGCGTAGCATTTCTTCATCGTAGAAGTCCGGATACATCATCTTGTTCAACCTATAGAACCCTACAAACAAACACATTTTGTGATTATATATTATTCGATATCTCTATGTTAGAGAGTTATGCAAAAGCATCTGTATACCATTTAAAATACAACGTCCCTTCTAAAAAATGATTATTGTGCAGCATACAAGTATTATTCTTATCACTATATAAACTGATCTTGCTATTCAACATGACTGGATATACCATAGATGGTAAAATACCCTGACCATAGCGATCACAATGAACAACCTATAGTATATGATGATTATACAACCCGCTATATGCGGTAAAGAAAACCGCCTGTGTATTGCAGCTGCTAAAAGCATATTACTCTATTTATATTATATTTAAAAAATTAAATATACGTTTCATGAGGATGTAATAAAACTCAAATTACTTATAAAATATAAGAACTTCCGCGACATACCACACGCACATTTATTTCATAATTAAAACTACTTATTAATAAAAAGTTTTTATTATAGTACTGTGTATGGAACTCAATTGTGCAAGTTTTAAACATTTCTAAGCTATCAAAATAAAAGCGCTTCTCTGCAGCATGCTACATAATCTTTTTTAAAAGATTGCTTTTTGGTACTCCAACCAAATCAACACAAAAAATCATTTTTTAGTGATAGTAGCTACGACGAACAAACATCCTTCTCGTGCTGTTCGCAAGCATATAAAGTATTCTGCATAAGTGTAGCAATAGTCATTGGTCCAACCCCACCCGGTACAGGAGTAATCCATTCTGCCCGATCCGCAGCCTCTTCAAACTCAATATCACCGACTATTTTACCATTGATTAAGCGGTTAATACCCACATCCACCACTATTGCCCCTAATTTAATCCAGTGGCCAGGTATAAATCTTGGTTTTCCTACTGCAACGATAAGCAGGTCGGCTTGCGACACAAAAGAGTCCAAATTTTTCGTAAAACGATGTGCAACTATTGTTGTACAGCCGGCTAGAAGAAGCTCCATGCTCATTGGCCTACCAACTATATTAGAAGCCCCAACTACTACCGCGTTTAAGCTACAAATCTTCAGTTGATAACGCTCCAGCAGCGTCATCACTCCCCGGGGAGTGCATGGCCGTAATAAAGTTGGCGCACGATTGCATAAACGACCTAGGTTATAAGGATGTAAACCATCTACATCTTTTAAAGGAGAAATGCGTTCCATTACCGAACCACGATCGATAGTAGTTGGTAAGGGAAGTTGTACTAAAATACCATCAATGCTCTTATCTTTATTTAACTCTGCAATTAAATTTAACAGTTGGATTTGCGTAACAGTGACAGGAAAATCATATAGACGGGTTATAAAACCAATCTTTGTACACGCCTCAATCTTACGAGACACATAAATCTTTGAAGCAGGATCTGAGCCTACTAATACAATAGCTAAACCTGGAGTACGTTTACCCATTTCTAAGCGTCTTTGAACGCAATGAAAAAGAGATCGAAGTACCTCCTGAGCAAGCTGCGCACCATTCATTATTTTTGCAGGCATGAACTCCTGTATCCTTCTATAATACACTGAGTATGATATATTAGTTATATCATATAACTGATTCGCATCATTATAGTACTGTAGCTGTATACTGTACCACTTACATGCTTATCTGTTGGAACCAGACAGAACACACCGTATACAAGGAAGATTATAATGTACACAGAATTACTTCTGAGTCTTTTTCAAGAAGATATTGTTTTTAGATTGTCCATATCTGTAAGTCATAACATTATCTAGGTTCATAGTGTCTATTATGGCGCTATATCTTCATATTTTTATACTAGAGCACACTAACTATCTTATGCTGGCAAGCATAGAATAAAAAAATTCTGCGCGTGATAACCATCATATATAAGAGATGTAATAAACAGTTGTTTTTGTTGAAAATAGAGATTATTAACCCTACTACGATGTTTTTAACGGCATCATTTCTCTATGTACTAATATCAACACTGTTAGTAATCCTCAATGATTTAATAAGCAGCTACATATTCTATGTCCGCGCTCTACACGTGTTTAAGTCGTCTATATTATATCTACACCATGTATCAACACACAAAATTGTTTTAAATGATCTTATTGATTTTCAATGACATACCACTGACGCATGTATACTAACACCATCACTATTGCATTTCATATTTTCAAAGTCTTCTGGCCCCTACACTAGAGATTGCCCGACAAGAACAACATATATAGAAATATAAAATTCTTCGACTTATGATATTATTTTATGATAAAAAAAGAAAACACCGATACATTTGTAGTATGTTGATCAATCAAAGAAGGAATGGTATGCTCATAAAAACCCATACAAATAATATACATTATTCACGGTGAAAAACTGATCTTCTATAATGTATGGCATGCTAATTAAGCAGATATTGCTTCCATCCTTATTAACTAACGTACTGACTGTCTGAAAATATAACGTTTACTGTGACTGACTGTATGAATACAATATAGTAATATTGTATTTACTATATTCAATAAGATAGGATCATAGCTTATGATGTTGTTAAAGTTAGAATATTTAATACAGCCAATACTCTCAAATCTACTGTTCGGACTACAAACTTTCAGAACCTATTGATACTTAACTACATTAATAAATCGTGAATGAGCAGACACGGAACTACCGTAAAATATCATCGAATAGATGCATTATCATACTGATACAGATAGATATGTTTTTAACTTCTATCAAAGCAAGCATATATTACTATAATATATTACGCACCTAAGAGAAACAACTCTAAAATAATCATAAGCATGATGGCTCCACTATGTGCTTTCTTTTCATGAACCAATAAGTAATATATGCAAGCACTATGCGTGAGTACATTGGTCATTTCCATTTACAAATGCGAGTATATATAAATTTTACAATGAAATAACTGAAAAAGATTTTGAGACAAATATGATAACAGAGCATCTCACTTATGATGACACGCTACATAGAAATAATAGATCATCAATTATCAATTATCAATCATCAATCATCAATATATTCACTGATGAGATATTCCATGGATATTGTTATATACTGTGTACTCTATACACTTTGTATAGCTCTATATGCATTGATAAGACATAAAGTTAAACATGGTCGTGTAGTTAATAACTAAAAAATTTTTAACACCATAAAAACTATATATTATAGTATCATTCATATGAATCAAGGTTAAGGAGTCAAGCAAAAAGCATAAATAGTTCTAGTAAACAGTTGACTGCTACTTGATTCACCGTATAATGCAGGCACAAATATGCGCCCTTAGCTTAGCTGGATAGAGCACCGGCCTTCTAAGCCGTAGGTCACAGGTTCGAATCCTGTAGGGCGCACAATAATCTTATTATCTCTGAAATATAGATGTTATGAAATCTCATCAATAAGACCTTGACTGACAAAGCACTTTATCATCATCTCAGACCATTGTTTCCTTAATTAGTTAGTTATGTGCTGATTATATTATAATCACAACCATCGCTGGTAGCGATAGGCATACAAAACATTCAACAAATACAAAAATAATTTTGTAAAAGCTTACATGATAAAAATCATATCACCATGTTATTTGCATAACCATATGAACTAAAAACCCCTATTTCTATCTAAGTTATGATTAGGGAGCACACTCAATAATATTTCATTTGTATGGATAGCTCAAGAAATTGTTACTTAAGACTCTCTTCTTACATTAACGCTGCAATAAAATGTGCTAGAATCACTCAGTTCAGAATAGCTGTCCGCGCCAATCACTCCACTTTTCACAAGATGTATATTGAGATATGTACCGCCGTACACCGCTATCAATATTCTGCTATCACAGATGATAGAATCCCTCAAAAGCTGCGTGGCACCACTGTGTCATGTAAAGTGCTAACGAAATCTTCCACATTATTTTTTGCGTCTTGCATCACAATAAATACAATTATTTCTCCATCTATGCTGACAATATGCTACCTTACTATAGGACCTCAACTAAACATATAGATATGCTATCTGTATGAGTCAAAAAAACTTCCTAATGCAGGTCCAATATATCTTTATATAAAATATTATACCAAAGCGATGTTATGCACAGTGTGTTTTCTAAAAAAGAATTCCATTATACTTAATGTACTACATAAAAATTGTATACCGCCAATCACTCAGTATAAACGTTAGTGCTACATATGGTAATATTGATTATGCACATGAAGCACTATTGTTTTTTATTTAATATTTTTAACCTATCAACTGATTCAGTGATATTACAATACCTATGACTAGTCATATATACCAGGGGCATTACGCCCGCAAACGTTTTGGGCAACATTTTTTACACGATCAGTCTATTATTGAGAATATTATTCGTGCAATTCAGCCTCAACATGGTGAATCCATGATCGAAATTGGACCTGGTCTTGGTGCACTAACAGTGCATATAGGAAGACTACTAAATGACCTAGTGGTGATTGAAATTGATCATGATCTAATCTTACGTCTACAAAATAACCCGCTCTTAAAGCAAAAGCTTACAATCTTTCAACAAGACGCCCTAACGTTTGATTTTTCACGGTTTGCAAGATCACAAACTCAGATATTACGTATTTGTGGTAACCTACCGTATAATATTGCTACACCGTTAATATTACATTTGTTTAATCATATAAGCGTAATCCACGATATGCATTTTATGCTGCAGGAAGAAGTAGCTAATCGTCTTTTAGCTCATCCTGGCAATAAATCCTACGGTCGTCTATCAGTAATGGCACAATACTATTGTGATATCTTGCCAGTCCTAAATGTACCATCTCAATCTTTCACTCCACCACCAAAGGTCAGATCGAAAGTAGTGCGTTTAATTCCTATACGACACTCCAAAGAATTGCCTAACCATATGTATTTACTATCTTGTGTTACGCGAGCAGCCTTTAGTCAGCGTCGTAAAACACTACGCAATAGTCTCTCTCACTTAATCCCTTCTGAAGTCCTTTTACACATGCATATTTGTCCGAAATTACGTGCAGAAAACATCAGTGTTATGCAATATTGCCAACTAGCACGTTGGTTAGGAAAAATCTAAAAAACATAATAAATGCGCTCTAAAAATATAACAAAATAATGATGTATATTAATAAAAATCCATCATGAGAAAGATTTTCATCTTTAGATCACTTGAGAATTAACCACCTGCTCGGGTAGTATCTTCACATGTTTTGTATGAACAGCCAGGTTATTTACCATACGAGAGTGCTATTGAATATGCTCAGTATAGTCGTCAGTAAAATAACTATTTTATACATCACATCATCGCATATAAACTAATGCTGATACCATCATTGTGATTTATGCTTATCTCAATAATAAATCAAGCCAATACCTTTCTGGCATTCTGTAAGCATTACCAGTAAATCAAGCATAACTATGCAAAAGCATATTTTTAACTGATAACATTAATAAATTTTCTCATGCTAGTATAATTGTATATCACCGAGAACTCGAACTATACTTGTTAGCCGCGTTTCACATCAGATTATAAATGATTGACATGCCCTAAATTATGTGATACAGAGATATGATCTACCCAGTTATCTTTAACTTTGACCCAACTTTCAAGGTAAACTTTTCTCCCGAATGCTTCTTCCATACTCTTTCGTGCAAGCGTTCCAATAATTTTAATTTTGCTTCCTTGCACACCAATGATAATCTTCTTATGACCTTCATTTTGTACTAAAATAAGCGCATAAATCATGAGCATACCACGCGTGTTAATAATAAATTTTTCAATATTCACTGATATTGAATATGGTAATTCAGCTCCACATCCACGCATAATTTTTTCACGCATAATTTCTGAAGCCATAAATTTCTGAGAGCAATTAGTTATATATTCTTGCGGGAAAAAATGTTTTTCTTTCGGAAGATATTGGCGTATCGTATTGTGAATCACATCAATATTATCCCCTGTTTTAGCGGAAATTGGGATAATACCTATGAACTTTCTTTTCTTATTTAAAGTCTGTAAGTGTGGCAATAAGAGACTTTTATTCGAAATCCGGTCAAGTTTATTTATCACTAATAGGATTGACTGTGTGTCAAGTAAATTGTTTAAAATTCTTTCATCGCTAGTAGTCCAACACACTCCTTCTATCATAAATATCACCAAGACGACGTTATTAATAGCATGAAGGGCATGACGTCGCATCATATTATGCATGATATTATTTTCTGGCGTGCATAATCCTGGAGTGTCAATATAAATAGCCTGATACCCTCCTGCATTGTGAACCCCAATAATACGGTGGTGAGTTGTATGTGGTTTGCTTGAAGTAATTGAAATTTTTTTCCCAATAAGCCGATTGAATAACGTCGATTTCCCTATGTTTGGACGTCCTACAATCGCAATAAAACCACAATAGGTAGGTTTTTCTGTCATTTAACACCTAGTTGAATTAGTGCTTTTTCAGCCGTAGCTTGCTCAGCTTGTCGACGACTAAAAGCAGTGCTTACTATAGGTTCTTTGATACCACTAACCTGACAATAAATAGTAAATTCCTGATTGTGTTCGGCACCCTCTACCTGTGATATCCAATAAGACGGTAATGGTAAGTGATGCCCTTGTAAAAATTCTTGTAATCGTGTTTTAGGATCTTTTTGTTTATCGCCTGGTCGAATAGTGTTTAAACGATGAGCATACCACTTTAGGATAACCTTCTCTATTGTTGATATATCACTATCTAAAAATATTCCACCGATTAACGCTTCCATTGTATTAGACAAAATAGATTGACGTAGATATCCACCGCTTTTCCATTCCCCACGACCAAGATACAAAAAAGACCCAAGATCAAATTCTCTTGCCAGGTCTGCTAATGTATAACCACGCACTAGAGTGGAACGCATGCGACTCATATCACCTTCATTCACATACGGGAAACGTCGATAGATGGCATAAGTAATCACATAGCTTAAAATGGCATCCCCCAGAAATTCTAATCTCTCGTTATTCTGACCACTAGCACTACGATGTGTTAGTGCTTGCTGCAACAACTCAATATTCCTAAAATCATAATCGATATTTCTTTGCAGCAACTGATACATTGTTGATAAATTCATATAAGACCACTAGCTAGATATAAGCATTATCCTTTTACCAAAAATAAATAAGCATTACCTTTTAAGTAAATAGGTATTAGTTTCAAAAAAGCATCCGTTTTCTATTTCATCACCACTAATACTAACTAACAAACACAATGTTCATTATGTAGATTACGGATCTATGTTAATGAATACTACCGAGATGATTGAGACGCCATCCTGTTGGCCATTGCCCCTGCTTTTTATCTAAGCTCATCCATACAGCGATGGCTTGACCAACTAAGTTATGTTCAGGTACAAAACCCCAATAACGACTATCTGAACTATTATCGCGATTATCACCCATCATAAAATACATATTCTCTGGAACTAGCCAAGTTATTGTTTTTTGTTTAATTGTCTGCTGATTACAATCTTCGCTCACATATCTCTCTCCGATCATTAACAAAATTTGATGCTTTACGTCTCCTAATGTTTCAGTGCGTATTACTAAATACGGGTCACCTATCCTAGGGTCTTTAAAAATTTGTGCATCAAAACTATTGCTAATGTCCTTATCTATAGAATCAATGAAAACCTGTTTGTCATGCTGACTAGCATCAGAGTAAGTCACCGCTAGTAAATTTTGACAATTCTTCTGATCAATACAGGCCGGTTGTACGGATAAAGTTTTTTTACAAGGGTTGTATGTGACTACATCCCCTGGTAAACCAATCACGCGTTTGATATAATCCTGGCTCTGATCATGGGGGTATTTAAAAACTACAACGTCACCACGTTTAGGACGTCCAGTGCTAATCCAGGTATTCTGTGTAATTGGATTTTTAATGCCATAAGCATACTTTTTTACTAAAATAAAATCACCGATTAATAAAGTAGGCATCATAGACCCAGAAGGAATCTGGAATGGTTCATAAATAAACGAACGAACCAATAATACTAAAAAAAACACCGGAAATAGAGATGCTATATTATCTATCCATCCTATCAATGTGTTCTTTTTAGTTCTCTTTATCTTGGTAGAGTAATGGTCTATATTTTGCAAACGTTGCATACGTACACGCTGAAGAACACTGATACACCAAAGTACACCGCTACTAATCGTTGCAATGATTAAAAATAATGTGAATGTATAAGCCATGTCTATGACCTCTAAAATTATAGAATTTTATTTATTGTCTGTATCGATATTCATCATTGCAAGAAAAGCTTCTTGAGGTAGCTCAAGACGTCCTATATTTTTCATACGCCTTTTTCCGTCTTTCTGTTTTTGTAGCAGTTTTTTCTTACGACTAATATCACCACCATAACATTTAGAAAGCACATTTTTACGCAACGGCTTCACCGTAGTTCGTGCAATCACGTTGTTCCCGATCGCCGCTTGAATAGCGATCTCAAATTGTTGACGTGGAATTAAACCAGTAATCTTTTTGACTAATTCACGCCCATAAAGCTGCGCGTGGTTACGATGAGTAATGAGGGACAATGCATCAATGCGTTCTGCATTCAGTATGATATCAACCCGCACCATACTAGAAGCCACAAATTTTTTAAAATGATATTCTAATGAGGCATATCCACGAGTGCTAGATTGTAGACTACTAAAAAAATCGAGTATTACCTCCGCTAAAGGTATCTCATACATTAAAGCGACTTGTTTTTCATGATAAACTATACTAGTTTGAACGCCACGTTTTTTAATACACAACATTATTACATTACCAAGACACTCCTGAGGAACTAAAATCTGACACTCAGCGATTGGTTCACGTAATTCTACGATGTGATGACCTAATGGTAGCTTAGCGGGATTATCTACATATATAATCTTTCCATCACTAGTGTGCACCTCATACATGACAGTAGGAGCAGTAGTAATAAGTGCGAGGTTATATTCACGCTCAAGACGCTCTTTAATAATTTCCATATGGAGTAAACCCAGAAATCCACAACGAAAACCACACCCTAAGGAAGTAGAGCTTTCAGGTTCATAGAACAAAGAAGCATCGTTGAGGCGCAATTTTCCTAACGCGTCTCGAAAAGCCTCATAAGAATGAGGTTCCAATGGAAATAACCCGGCGTAAACCTGCGGAGTAAATTTTTTAAATCCAGGTAATGCTTGACAAGCCATATTGTTTACTAATGTCAGTGTATCTCCAACTGGAACCCCAAAGATATTTTTAATCCCGCATGCTAACCACCCCACCTCGCCGCAACGTAACACATTGGTGTCTTTACGTTTTGGGGTAAAAATACCTAAACGATCGATTATATGTACCTGACCCGTACTCATCACCATCACTTTTTCTCCTTTGTGTACAGTGCCATTTTTAATACATATTAAAGAAACAACACCAAGGTAATTATCAAACCAAGAGTCAATGATTAGCGCTTGTAATGGACTGTCAGATCTACCGGCAGGAGGTGGTATATCACGTACTAAACGTTCCAGTATCTCAGATATGCCCATACCAGTTTTTGCTGAACAACGTATAGCATCTGTCGTGTCAATGCCAATAATATCTTCAATTTCTTTTAATACTCTATCTGGATCTGCTGCAGGAAGATCTATTTTATTCAGAACCGGGACAACTACTAAATTCATTTCTGTAGCAGAGTAACAAGTGGCTACTGTTTGTGCTTCTACCCCTTGCACAGCATCGACCACAAGAAGCGCGCCTTCGCAAGCCCCCAATGAACGCGAAACCTCATAAGAAAAATCTACATGCCCTGGAGTATCAATAAAATTAAGTTGATAAGTGTGACCGTTTTTTGCATGGTATGAAAGAGTAACGCTTTGTGCTTTAATTGTAATACCGCGTTCGCGCTCCAACTCCATTGAGTCTAAGACTTGATCGGCCATTTCACGTTCTGTTAAACCTCCACATAATTGAATTAAACGATCAGAGATCGTTGATTTTCCGTGATCAATATGGGCAATAATAGAAAAATTTCGTATATGATTCATGGGTATGCTGCTTACGCTTGTAATAGTTTGAAACTATATTCTAAAAATATATGGAAAATATTTAATTCTTAATTCTAGAAAATAGATCCTAATGTGTGTTAAAAATTATGTACATAAAAGACAATAAAGCCACTAATTTCTTCAGTGCTTAGAAAGGATATGACTATAAATGAGGATATGGTTACTGAACCTGAAAATAAATTATACACATAAAAATGTCGTTCACTATTACTAGTATATTCATATATTATAAGTATGTTACTAAAAATATCGCGTATAGGCTCAATTTCACTTGAATTTATACTGAGCATACAAAATATAAAATTTCAACCGTAATGCAATAAAATTCACTATGACTCTAGTTTAGTTATAGATATTGATCGGAAAATTCGCATTCCTGTATTAAGATTTATGGAGTATATATGACGGACGCTATACTAACATTTAGTAGGGGTATTCTACAGATAGACAGAGCACTTATACTGCTCCTTTTTACCTCTCTCTATATATCTAGGAATCAAGCTACTCCCTCATATACATTCACATAGTGGACCCATACAAAAAACCAATTCCAAAAAGCTCAAGTCAGATAGATTAAAACATCTATATTCTCACACTATGATAATTACCTCAATATGATACAGAGATCTTTAAAAAACCAAACTCAATACATTTATAAAATTTATATAAGTAATAATGAAATAAAAAAATAACACTATTTAAGGTACATGGTCTAAAAATAGAACCTGGTAGACTATCTACATGAAATACAAAGTGATTACTCTGCATACGGTAAACCAGTGCTTTTCAGTGCCCAAAAAAAAACAAACAGTAGTATCTATACATGCTGACCAAGAGGATATAAAACCATCATCATTCTGAATTAAACAAAGACCCAGACCACTAACCTGTAGCACGTGCTAAAGCGAGATAACGTTTATGCAAAATAGCTACTTGCTTCCTGAGCAGATCTAGAGACCCTCTATTATCTATAATATCATCTGCCATTGCAGTACGTACTGAAAGTCTAGATTGACTTAGAACAATCTTTTCCACTGCTTCGTGACTAATATGATCACGTTTAGAAGCTCTGATAATTTGGTCCATATAATCTACGTTAGTTAATAAAATACGATTTGCATAACATGTAAGATTATTTTCTACTAATAATGGCACAACCCACAAACACCATGCAGAGCGCACAAGTGCTAACTTCTTACGAGATACTCGGCGAATGATAGGGTGTAATAAATTGTTGATCCACAATCTATCATCTACAGAACTAAACATTTTTTGTCGTAACGCGGCACGATTTAATACACCATTCTGCATAAAAATTTCATCTCCAAAATGTGCATATAACTTTTGCAAAACTGGTTTATGAGCAGTCATAATCTCCCGAGCGATAATATCAGCATCAACAATATCTACACCCATCTGAGCAAACATATTTGCAACAGTGCTTTTTCCGCTACCAATACCTCCTGTTAACCCTACAATGTAACACATAAATTTTAGTTATCTCTAAAAGTTCTCAAAATATATGAAAAATCCATAGGTTATACACCGATATGAATTTTTCTCCTGTGATAGGAACAATCATGCTGTTACTAATTACGATCATGCAAAATCTATTAGTATTAATTTACAATGCATGATTACTTGTCACTGACTTTCTCATGATATCCAGAAGAAGTACTTTATTTACTCTCCGTGTTTCTTGTTGATAAACTTCGCATGCATAAAACAATAAAATACAAACTAAAATATTATTTGAAGTAGCATATACAATATAACAATCCCAAGTTTTCTAAATAAGATATTCTACCTATCAGTGAATTACAAACTCCTCTCTAAAATATTCTACTAAACACATTCACATGTATGAATAAACAAAAAACAATACATACAACATATGATGTCAAATCATAAGATTATCTATATCACATCTCTAATAGGTAATATGCGTTAATTAGGTAAGAGCGATCATACATATATGATCATTAGGAATTCGTCTAACTATTTATCACATCATTATTTATTTAACACTTAACACAATATATTTTGGATACAAAGGTCCTTCCGCTCCGTCATTTCTCTTAACATTATTTATTTTTTTAAACTGGCACAGCACACTAAATTAACATCACAAACTTAAGTATTTATCAAAATGTTATCCCCTAAAAACATCTAAAACCACACCTCGAACTCATAAGGATATAAATATTTTCTGTCCTAATGGGTGGCATAAAAACTTCTAATAACTTATACGAAAATACACTATATACATTCTTTTTTTAATCCATAACTAAGGCTGCAGAGGAAAATTATTTAGATATAAATGTCTGGCATAAATAACATTAGATATTAATTTCTTAGAAAACAAGAATAACAGAAATATCTATTAACTATAAAATACAAAAGCGCATCACAATTACTGCAAATCTTTAGAAAGAACCTCTCATGACATCTCAATTCAAAGTTTAACGTTCAAGCAGTTTACAACTGTTTCACATACAAGACAAATCTACAGTATCAGACGTGATTAACAGTAATTATAAAAATACGATTTTTATCACAACTTAGAAGACAAGCAGCATATAAAAAATACTTGGAGCTTCTTCTCACTACCTCATGCTGGTATTAACATATAACACGACCTCTCTATAAACCGCACAAATCAATATCTTACAAAATCGCAAGATCATTATCAGCAATCATTACCATTGAATTACATGAAAGAACTGAGGCGCTTGATTATCTTCATTAGAAGTGAAATAGTATATAGTAATTTCTATCTGTGTTGCGTTACTGTAAATCTAAGTCAAATCATAAGTAGAATGAGGTAGCTTATGAAACTTATATTCACAAGTAGCTACGCGATAACTAACATACTTGCTATAGATTTTTGCTCCAGTATCAATATTAATTAGAGAGTACCTACCATAAGTATTTTAAGAACAATAAGCTATCTCTAAGATCTAACAGGACCACTATTTATGCTTTCAAAAATATATAAGGCTATCTCTGTAAATTCTATTATAATCGTAGGCAATGATTCCGTAGATGTTACTCAGTGTCCAGGAGAGAGTTTTCAAAACAGAAACTCAGCTTCATTCATATTTTATAGTGTCATTTGCTAAACAGGTTAAATACTAAGTGTCTAAAATATATAACGCTAATAGATTGTATTCAACATCCAGATATTTTACTTATTTTAAATTGATAGACAATGCTTATATACAGGAGCAAAGCAATTTAAAATAAAAAGAAAAACCTCCACTTGTATGCCTAATAATCACTGATTGTATCTAGCTCTATGACATGCTACACACCTCATAGACAACATACATCCAGATACTGCATTAACCTATTTACATATCATTCATTTTCATGGTAGAAAAGTAATGAAATTACCCATTTATCTAGATTACGCCGCCACTACACCAGTGGATCCACGTGTAGTAGAAAAGATGTTACAGTATCTGACTATAGAAGGTGAATTTGGTAACCCAGCTTCCCGTTCACATAGATTTGGTTGGCAAGCAGAAGAAGCAGTAGACGTTGCAAGAAATCAGATTGCAGATCTGATTGGGTCGGAGTCACGAGAAATTATTTTTACTTCTGGGGCTACTGAATCTAATAATTTAGCAATTAAAGGCGCCGCGATGTTTTATCAAAACAAAGGCCGTCATATAATTACTGTGACCACTGAACATCGATCGGTATTAGATACTTGCGCGCAGTTAGAAAAGGAAGGCTTTAGAATTACGTATCTTCAACCGCAAAATAATGGTAAAATCTCTCTGCATCAATTAGAAAAAACAATACAACGTGATACTTTATTAGTATCTGTGATGCATGTCAATAATGAAACTGGTGTGATACAAGATATTGCTTCTATAGGAAAACTATGTCACAAACTGAATGTACTCTTCCACGTTGATGCTACACAGAGTATAGGAAAATTACCGATTAAACTCCAAGAACTCCCAGTGGACCTGATGTCCTTTTCTGCTCATAAGACTTATGGCCCGAAGGGGATCGGCGCTCTTTTTGTAAGAAACGAACCACCTGTCTATCTTTCCAAACAAATGCATGGTGGAGGTCACGAACGCAATATGCGATCCGGTACACTCGCTGTACACCAAATTGTAGGTATGGGTGAAGCGTGTTTCATTGCTAAAAATCAAATGATTCAGGACATAATGCACTTTTATTCATTACGTAACACACTATGGAGTGGTATTAAATACATCAAAGCAATCTCAATCAACGGATCTATTAGCCATGGTATTAGTCATATTCTAAATATCAGCTTTCAAGGCATCAATAGCGACACATTGATGATTGCACTCAAAGATCTAGCGATTTCTACTGGTTCTGCTTGTTGTTCTAGCAAAATAGAATCTTCTTATGTTTTACGAGCTTTGGGTATCAGCTCAAAGCTCGCATATAGTTCAGTACGATTCTCATTTGGTAGGTTTACAACTGATGAAGAAATTATTCACGCGGCGCAAGTAATTAGAAAAATGATGACTCAATAGAAAAGCACAACATTATGCCATATAACAGCATATACACCAAAATCAATTATTATTCATGTCACAAGTAGCTACATCATAAGCAAACATAGACTATAGAGTGTCAAGCATTCAGTACTACGAATTGAGCTAACTCAATCATTGGTTGTGGGTAAACTCCTAACACAAAAGAACACGCAGCTAAAAAGCAAACTACAATACCCCTGGGGGTACTGACCCAGCTATATGCTAGTGGATGATAATCCATAAAATTTCTGGGAGGTAGGTATAAGATAATAATGATCCGTAGATAATAATATACTCCAATAGAACTACCGAGAATAAGCGCGCCACTTAAACTCCATAAGTGAGAAGATATTCCTAGAGAGAGGAGATAAAACTTACTTATAAAACCAATGGTCATAGGCATACCAGCCAATGATAACATATTTACTGTAATGAGTACCGCTAACAGAGGATGCTTCCAAAATAAACCACGATAAGATCCAATCAAGTCAGTGTCTTGATTAACAATTACCATTTTCATTAAAGACAGAATACCGAAAGCACCTACACTACTAAATAGATAACTCACTATACATATAGCAACTGCTTCTAGTAATTGTTTTGTATCTTGCATTGCAATGCATATAATTAAAATATACCCAAAATGCGCAATAGAAGAATAGCCCAACACGCGTTTTATGTTATTTTGTCTAAGCGCCATTAAGTTTCCCAGTAACATAGACGCCACCGCAATCACACTTAATACGGCCCCTATTCCTGGAATATTCTTGATTGAAGCACATATTAATAAACGCATAAAAGCACCGAAGACTGCTATTTTACTGGCGCTTGCTAAGAACATCCCAACTGGAGAAGCAGAGCCTTGATACACATCCGGCGTCCATAAATGGAATGGCACTAAGGAAAGTTTAAAACAAAAGCTTACTAGTATTAGACAAAAACCAGCAATTAGTAGTGGCTGAACTATTTGGCTACTATGTATAGTATTTCCTAATTCGCTAAAATCTAATGTTCCTGTATTTGCATACAACAACGCCGTCCCAAAAAGAAAAAATGCTGATGCGATTGCTGATAAAATAGTGTATTTAAACGCCGCTTCTAACGAACTGCAATGACTCTTAAACACGTATCCTATCAAACCACATAACGGTAACGACATTAATTCCATGCTCAGAAATAAAGCGGCGAAATGATTAGCACTAGCTAGTACGACGCCTCCTAACGTAGAAATCATTAAAAGTAAATAAAATTCTTCGCGATTTTCTTGAATGCTAGATAACCATGGATAAGCAAACAAACAAGTCAACAAACTCACTAAAATGACCAAACTTGCATAAAAAGTTGACGGTCTATCTACCCGCAGTAAGGGAGGAAGATCTACTACTCCAACCTTTGCGATAAAATATAAAGAAAATAGCACTAAACTCAAACCGATAATAGCAATAGTGGCATTAATTCTATGATTACGTTTAATTCCAATGCTCACCATCATAATGACTATTATGAATGCAAGAATGAATACCGGTAATAACGCAATGAATTGTTGATAATTAAATATCATAAAAACTTACAACCTTGTAGTTAACAGTGAGGAAGTCCACAACTGTTGAAGATGACTCATAGAAAAATAAGAGGTATCTAATATAATTTGAGGATATAAACCCAAAAGTAATAAAAGAACTACTAATACTACGAGTATGCTAATCTCACGTATAGACATACCTCGTAATTTCTCGTCTGATTTTGCTTCACCATAGTACGTTTGTTGTAACATAACTAATGAATATACTGCAGAAAATACTAGACTACAGGTAGCTAATACACTAATCAGAGGCGCTATCTGGAAGCTACCCGTCAAGATCATAAATTCACCAATAAAGTTCCCTGTGCTGGGGATACCCAAATTGGCCATAGCAAAAAATACAGACAATCCTGGTAACCATTGTATCCGTGACCATAAACCACCCATCTTGCGCATGTCAAGAGTATGCAAACGTTCATAGATTTGGCCACATATAATAAATAATGCTGCAGCCGAAAGACCATGTGCAATCATCTGAATCACTGCCCCCTGATATGCTATCAAGCTACCTGTGTAGATTGCAATCAACAAAAACCCCATATGAGAAACAGACGTATAAGCCACTAAACGCTTCATGTCATGTTGAGAAATAGCAATCCAGGCTCCATAACATATACTCATAACTCCTAAACACATAGCAACAGGCGCAAAGGTAATTGATGCATGCGGAAACAAAGGCAATGTAAAACGTAGTAGTCCATAAGCTGCTGTTTTTAATAAAATACCCGCTAAATCAACTGATCCTGCAGTGGGAGCCTGACTATGCGCATCGGGCAACCATCCATGCAGAGGTACAATTGGCATTTTTACTGCAAAAGCAATAAAAAAACCCATCATTAATAATTTTTCAACCTGAGGTAACATCGGGGTGTGTAGTAAAGCTTCATAATTAAAAGTTAAATTTCCAGTGGAAGAGTGATGTAAAAACACTAAGCCTACAATAGAAATTAACATTAAAAACCCACTTGCTTGAGTATACAGGAAAAACTTAGTAGCAGCAGAAACGCGCGTCTTCAAATCTGAAGATTTATGACCCCATAATGAAATTAAAAAATACATCGGAACTAACATCATTTCCCAACACAAAAAAAATAAAAAAAGGTCCATAGATAAGAAAACACCTATCGCCCCTCCCAGAATCCAGAGTAAATTTAGATGAAAAAAACCATGCCATTGCTCAATCTCTCTCCATGAACACAAGATCGCCATTATTCCTAATAAACTGGTAAGAACAATCATTAACAAGGACAGCCCATCAAGGGCTAAATGAAAATCAATACCGAATCGCGGGATCCATGGTACTGAAAATTCACTGATCCACTCCAGATTATTATTTCTCAATAAGGTGATGTGTGTAGAGTCTACCCAAAGTACCAATGCAACAAGAAATGTGAAGCTCATTGTAATAAGAGCAATCCAGCGCGGATACATAATACTTATACGTTCGGATTGCCAGCAAAATAAGCCGCCTGTCAATGGTATTGCAATTAACCAAAGTAATAACATTATAGTATCTTCTATAGTTTTTATAAAACCCTTATGGTTATCATTATATTTTTGTATTGCATTATACGAATGTGTCACCAAATGCGTATACACTTACGACATAATTACAGAGATGTACTTTAAGAGATGATTATATGTTCCTAGCGAGCGACATAAAACATAATAATCGTTTTTACTATGGACTCATAGTCTATCGCGATCTTTTAGATTATTATCGTACATGCTAAGATGCACACCACACCCAATATCATAACGGAAAGGTACCATCGTAGATAACCATTTACACTAAGAATTAATACGCGATTTGTCATAAACGCTAGTAAACCTGCGCTATTAACAACCGCAGCTAATGGATCTCGTGATAAAATATGAGAAATCATTAAGTAGCTGTTCGTAAATATCTTCTGGTATAACCAATCAAAACCCCATCCCCTTAAAAATAAAACGCGAACCAAACCACTTAATTTACCGCATGAAACTATATTTAGCCACACAGGTTTTCCTACCCATAAGAAAATCGATATGACCACACCCATGACTACTAATACACTAGAAAGCGTTTCTAATATAGCTTTGGAACCATTCAGTAATGGTGTATTTGCTGGTAATACCCCTTGTAAAGGAGGTGTAATCCAGGCTCCTACAACTGTGGAAAGCATCAATAAAACCATTAGCGGTACGTGATAGGCAATAGTCTTTTGTGTCTGTGTGTAAATCAATCTTTCTTGACCATGAAATACCAGAAAAATCATTCTACCTGTATAAAGCGATGTCAGAAACGCCCCGACTAAACCTGCTAACATTAAATTTATATCCCCATGAGATAAAGCCCCTGATAAAATAGCCCCCTTACTAAAAAAACCGGAGGTTATTAACGGAAAAGAGGCTAAGGCCGAACCACCTACTACAAAACAAATATAAACAAGAGGCATACGATAACGCAACCCCCCCATCTTAAACATGTTTTGTTCATGATTACATTCACGAATTACTGACCCAGCAGAGAGAAAAAGCAATGCTTTAAAAAACGCATGAGTCATTAAATGAAATATCGCCGGTTGCCACGCTTGCACCCCTAAAGCTACAAACATATAACCTATTTGACTCATAGTAGAATAAGCTAACACGCGCTTAATATCAGTTTGCACTAAAGCAGAACACCCGGCTAACAATAAAGTGATTGCCCCAACAATACCTACCAAATGCAGAACCGCTGGTGTTAGTAAAAATAAGACATGAGTACGGGATATCAGATATACCCCGGCAGTAACCATAGTAGCAGCATGAATAAGCGCAGAAACCGGAGTAGGACCTACCATAGCATCTGCTAGCCAAGTTTGTAATGGTATTTGAGCAGACTTCCCGACTGCTCCCCCTAAAATCATCAGCGTAATCCATGGCAATACATGCCCGGTATAAGAAAAAGGATATAAAGAAGCTAGAGCCGTGATGCGACAGAGACTGAATGTATTCATCTCATTATAAAGCATTAATAATGCAATAACGAGGCAAGCATCACCAATACGCGTGATCACAAATGCTTTCATTGCCGATCGCATATAAGATGCATTCGTATAATAAAAACCGATCAATAAGTAAGAACACAACCCTACCCCTTCCCAACCAAGGTACATTAAAACCAAATTATCAGCTAATACTAACACGACCATGCTAGCAATAAATAAATTCATATAAGCAAAAAATCTTGAATAGCCCTCTTGGTCTCGCATATACCAAGAGGAAAATAAACTAATCAGAAAGCCTACTCCTATTACGATGGTCAGTAAGGTCAAAGAGAGTCCATCTAACATAAAACTAATATCAATCCTCAATTGATCCACTTGCATCCAGGTCCATAGGATCTGATGAAAAACCTGTTGATCGCTTTTCCAGAAATCAAACCAGATGTATCCTACAACAATTGCTGCTAATCCAACTGATGTAAGAGCTATAATAGAGTTGATCGTTTCCGACAAGCGGCCTACAGAACAAGATAGAAATAAAAATCCGAGTAGTGGAAAAAGTATAGTTAAATAAAAAATATTCATCCACGCATCTCACTTAGTATATCAATATTAAGGTTCTTACTGCGGCGATAGAGATGTAGCAATAAAGCTAGACCAATGCTAGTTTCAACTGCCGTTAGACTAATAGCAAAAACAAAAATGACTTGCCCATCTGCCTGACCCCAATAACTCCCTGCTACTACCATCGCTAATGATGCAGCATTAACCATGATTTCAAGACTAATTAACATAAACAGTAAGTTACGACGAACAATTAAACCAGTTAAACCAAGGCAAAATAGAGTTGTAGCTAAAATTAATCCGCTCTTTAAAGGAATCAAATCTTTTGCTCCTCATCCGTTGTGGCAGTAACTAAGGATTCATCTATCAATGGTATTCCTGGTAGTCGAGGTTTATACCCCATATGATACCCAATGACTAATCCTGATACAAGAAGCATTGAAGTGCATTCCACAGCTAGCATATATGGTCCAAATAACTTTATACCCACCTGCTTACCATCGATAATAGCCCAAGGTATTACTGTGTCATGATTTAAAAAAATAGCATACAATAAAGTGAGAAAAAGTAAGAACGATAAAAATCCTGGACCAAGCCACATAGAGGGCTTCAGCCAGTCTTTTTCCTGTTTTATTACAATACTACTCAAATTTAACATCATCACTACAAACACAAAAAGCACCAAAATAGCACCAGCATAAATAATAATCTCTAAAGCACCAGCAAAATATGCACCAAGTGAAAAAAAGACTCCAGACACTGCTAATAATGAAGTAATTAAATATAGTAGTGCATGTATGGGTTCAATATGCGTAATCACTCGTATAGTCGAGACAACAGACACAAACCCGCAGATATAAAATATATATTCCATACCGAAACCCTTAATTAAGGTAACAAGCTCTTAACATCAATAGGTCGTGCTTCTTGCTCTGCGCATCCTTTATCTTTACCTGCAATAGACATTCCAGATATTCGGTAAAAGTTATATTGTGGACACTTTCCTACACCGGCAATTAATAAGTTTTCTTTTTCATATACTAGATCTTGGCGCTTAAACTCTCCCATCTCACAGTCTGGAATTAACTGAATTGCTGTAGTCGGACAAGCTTCTTCACATAGCCCACAAAAAATACAGCGTGAAAAATTAATCCGAAAAAACTCTGGATACCAACGTCCATCTGCCCTCTCGCCTTTCTGTAAAGAAATACAATCTACTGGACAAACTGCTGCACACAGATTACACGCTACACAACGCTCGATACCATCCGGATCACGTGTTAAAATAATGCGCCCACGATAACGCGGAGGCATAGACACAGGGTCCTCTGGATACATTAACGTTTCGCGTTTTGCAAAAGCATTGACACCAATTAACCAGATACTGCGTAAAATGGTACTACATCCAACAATAACATCTTTTAGTGTCATCATATGTGCGCCCTTTGAGCTATTCCATACATAAAATCACTGCAGCAGTGGCTAGAAGATTCAAGAGTGTTAAAGGTAGGCACACAGTCCAACCAAGTGACATTACTTGATCATAGCGTGGACGTGGTAGGGCGGCGCGAAGCAAAATAAAAAAACCTATAAAAAAAGATATCTTTATACTAAACCAAATAGCTGGTAATAAATATGGACCATGCCATCCACCAAAAAATAAAGTTACAATGAGTGCAGACACAATAAAAATACCGATATATTCACCAACAAAAAATAAACCAAACTTCATTCCAGAATATTCCACATGATAACCATCAGCTAACTCCTGTTCAGCTTCCGGTTGGTCAAATGGATGACGATGACATACAGCTAAACCAGCAATTAAAAAAACTATAAAACCTAAAAATTGTGGAATAACATTCCACATCTGCGTTTGGTTACTCACAATGCTAAGCATATTAAAAGATCCAGCCTGTGCCACTACACCCATTAAAGATAATCCTAAAAAAACTTCATAGCTCAGTGTTTGCGCAGCAGCACGTATAGCGCCTAAAAGTGAATATTTGTTATTACTAGACCAACCAGCAAACAAGATTGCATATACTGACAAACCAGCCATCATAAGAAAAAATAAAACACCAATGTTAAAATCTACTCCTATCCAAGTCGGCGTCAAGGGGACTATAATAGCCACCATAAGTAAGGCAGAAAAGGAAATAACTGGTGCTAAAATAAAGATTCTACGATCAGAAAATATAGGAACCCAATCATCTTTAAATAAAATTTTAATCATATCGGCTGCTATCTGCAATGACCCCTCCCAGCCTACACGATTTGGTCCATAACGATTTTGAAATAAACCTAGCAAGCGTCGTTCTAAAAAACTCATAAAAACACCGCATCCCACTACTACGCATAAAATAACTAAGGGTTTAATGACAGAAGCTATTATGGAAGTACTGTCTCCTGCTAACAACCTCATTTTTCCACCTTCCGCAAATTATACACATCTTCCCCACGTAGAGATAAACAAAAACCTGGAAAACCAATCGGTATGCCTACTTGCCCCACCTGTAAGTAAGAGGATAAGAATACAGGAAGAGAACACTCTTCACAATGATGCGTATATTGTATATAATCACCTTCACGGACACCTAATTGCTCTGCATCTTGCGCATTGATGATTAAATATGGCTCCGGCATACGCTGTTTAATTACATCGGAACGCTGCGTCATTTCTTCACTTCCAAAAAGATGGAAATAAGGGACTACACGCCAATAATGAGTTCGTGCCTTAAAAGAAGACGGAATACCTGTAAACCAATCAAGTAACATCGTGCTTGCCTCTATCAGACGCTCTCCTGGATCCCCTCCACGTAATTTTTCACCTATCGTGCTTTGAAATTTGTTCCAAGCCTGTGGCGAGTTCCAGCCAGGCGACCAAGCAAACGGAATCTGTGAATGTTCCTCACAGGGCTGTTGATAGCCCTCCATGGAAAAACTAAACATACTATCTGGATCCTGTGGCTGTCGAGGCTCATGAACGCTGATAGCAGAGCGCATTGCAGTACGTCCGCTAGCCCGATGTGGAGAACGTGCTATTTTTTGACCATACATGCGAAAAGAAGCATCTGGCGCTGCTTTTTTGATACCAGATAATTCTGGAAATTCCTCTACACAAGCATGAATTACATCATCTAGTTGATTCCAATTTATGACCTGACTATTCCTTTTTTGCTTAAACGCGTGAAGCCAGCGCCAACTTGCCAACATCTCTATTTTTGTATCATAATAAGCTGGGTCATATGCTTGAAAAAAACGCTGAGCGCGTCCCTCTTGATTTATGACAGTCCCGTCGCTTTCAGCAACACTGGCACTAGAAAAAATAAGATTGGCGTGCTGACTAGTGTTGGTATTTTGATGATCTAATAGAATGACATGTGTCGCATTACTTAATGCATTCTGAATGATATGACGTGGCATATAACGATATAGATCATTTTCTAAAATAATTACTACATCTGCTGTTCCGTCTGACAACTCCTCTAATGCCACGTCTAGTGAACGCCCACCCATTAACGCTAAGCCCATACTATTAGCTTCTGAAGTAAGAAAGCTGATGCCCACTTCTTGTACATGCCCTATCAATCCTTTAGCTATATTCGCTGCTGCCTGAAGCAGGGCTACACTCCCTGCATTAGTACCTGCAATAATGAGTGGTTTTTTAGAATTGCATAAAGCATCTGCGATGAGATTAATCTGAGAATCTAGCGAGGTATGCACACCAATCACTCTTGGAGCGCTTTGATCTATCCGGTGCGCAATAGCAAACCCAAGACGAGCTTGGTCTTCTACCGGAGCGTAATAACTCCAAGTGGCAATATCATCTAATCTGGTACAATCCACATTAGTGACAAATAAAGGATACCTAGCCTCTATACTACTATTCATAATTGCTGCGCTATGCCAATCATCTACTTGTTGTGCTTTAGCTATTTGACGTGATTTACCTTTGATGGCCTGACGCACTGCTAATGCCATTCGTGCAGCGACTTGAGTTACATCTTCACCTAAAATTAAGACCGCGTCATAACTTTCAATTTCACGAAGTGTAGGAGTACGTACCCCGCTTTTACGTAATATCTCTAGTATCAAATTTAGACACACCTGCTCACTCGCTAGTATACCAGTAGAAAAATTATCTTTTCCCACTAATGACAATAAAGAAAAATTACTTTCTATACTAGCGCGTGCGGACCCGATACCGACAACTTTTTTTGCTTGCCGCAATACCTCTGCTACATTGTGTACCGCTGTATTTGCATTGATTGAGGTTAACCCCGCACCCTGACGCTGCATAGGCTGTTTTGGACGATCTTTGAGGTTCACATAGCCGTACCCAAATCTTCCACGGTCACAAAGAAAATAGTGATTAACCATACCATTATAGCGATTTTCGATACGGCGTAGTTCGCCGTATCGTTCACCAAGGCTAATATTGCACCCAAGACTACATTGCTGGCAAATTCCAGGCGCAAACTGCATGTCCCACTTGCGATTATAACGCTCAGAATGAGTTTTGTCTGTAAAAACTCCCGTAGGACAAATCTCTACTAAGTTTCCTGATAGCTCACTATCTAAACATCCGTCTTCAGTACGCCCAAAGTAAATATTATCACTAGCTCCATAAACACCAAGATCTTTTCCATCTGCATAGTCTTTGTAATACCGTATACACCGATAACAAGTGATGCAACGATTCATTTCATGAGCAATAAATGGACCTAAATCCTGGTTGCGGTGAGTCCGTTTAGTAAAGCGATAACGACGTAACATATGACCATTCATTACAGTCATATCCTGTAGATGGCAATGACCACCTTCTTCGCATATGGGGCAATCATGCGGATGATTAATCATTAATAATTCTACGATACTTTTACGAAACTCTTGTGCTTCTTTATCATGAATTGAAATACGAATACCGTTAGTCACTGGAGTCATACAAGATATTATCAGACGTCCCTGAAGATCTGCAGTATCTTGATACTGCTTAACTGCACACTGACGACAAGCACCAACACTACCAAGAACAGGGTGCCAACAAAAATAAGGAATGTCTAACCCTAGGGATAAACAAGCCTGTAATACATTATCTTTACAATTCACATGGTATGCTGTGCCATCTACATAAATAATTGTAGGCATCATTATACTTCCACCAAACTAGTTCTATCATACACGTTCAAGCACTCCGCGCGATTTATATGGCACAATTTCAATATGACATTGATTAAGTAAGTGTACATCACACAAATTACACGCATCTCACCATATTGACTTTCTTGATATGCCTATAGTATACCTGCTTCAAACTCTTCATGAAAATATTTAATAGCACTCCGCAATGGGGCAATAGCACCAGGAGCGTGGGCACAAAAAGTTTTACCAGGTCCCAGATGTCTGCAAAGATATAATAACAGTTCAATATCTCCAGATTGCCCTTTCTTCTGCTCTAAAGCTCGTAAGATTTTTACGCTCCAAGGCAATCCCTCCCGACAAGGTGTACACCAACCACACGATTCACGAGAAAAGAATTTTTCTATATTATACACTAAAGATACCATGTTGATCTTATGATCCACAGCCATTGCCAGCGCCGTGCCTAGACGACTGCCAGCATGACTAATGCTTGAAAACTCCATAGGTAAATCCAGATCCTTTTCAATAAGAAAATCAGTACTCGCGCCCCCTGGTTGCCATGCTTTAAGTTTGAATCCGTCACACAAACCACCAGCATACTCTTCAAGGATTTCGCGTGCAGTCGTACCAAACGGAAGCTCCCATACGCCTGGATATTTGACTCGACCAGAAAAACCCATCAGTTTTGTTCCTGCATCAGGGCTCTTTGAGAGATTTGTATACCACTCTACACCATGATCAATAATTGCTGGAATATTAAAAAGTGTTTCCACGTTATTCACACATGTTGGTTTACCCCATACCCCTATTACGGATGGAAAGGGAGGTTTAGATCTTGGATTCGCGCGACGCCCTTCTAAGGAATTGATTAAGGCTGTTTCTTCGCCACAAATATAACGACCCGCTCCAGTATGAATGATAAGATCAAAATGAAAGTGAGTGCCGAAAATATCATTTCCTAAAAATCCTGCTTCTTTTGCTTCTGCAATAGCGCGACGTAAATTTACTTCGGCTTGAACATACTCACCTCTAAGAAAAATATACCCTCTATATACATGCAATGCATAAGCACTAATTAACATCCCTTCTATTAATTGATGTGGCATTTGCTCCATGAGTAAACGATCTTTATAAGTTCCAGGCTCCATTTCATCTGCATTACATAACAAGTATCTAAAGTTGCCTGATACATCTTTTGTCATGAGACGCCATTTCAATCCAGTGGGAAAACCTGCACCACCACGTCCTTTTAAACCAGATTGATGTACTAATGCAACCACTGCACTGGCCGTCATCACTGTTAACGCTTTTTCTGCAGCATAATACCCTTTTTTCTTGCGGTATTCATCTAGAAAAACGGGACCCCTATCTTCTCGCATACGCCAAGTTAAAGGATGGGTATAAGCAGTACGCTTCACCTGTTTCATTCGTACTTTTCCAGTAGTATACTAATATCTTCAGACGTAAGATTTCCGTATGTTGCTGTATCAATCATCATTGTTGGTGCCTTGTCACAATTTCCTAAGCAACAAGTTGGTAGTAATGTAAAACGCTGATCGTTTGTAGTCTGTCCAGGCTGAATGTGCAAGCAGTCTTCGAGCGTAGACAAAATAATCTCATATCCCATAAGATAGCACACCACACTGTCACAGTATCTAATAATATGACGACCGACTGGTCTACGATAAATTTGACTATAGAACGTTGCAACCCCCTCTACATCACTGACGGGAAGATCTAAAATATGTGCGATATCTTTAATCAGAATATCGGATACCCAGCCTCTCTCTTTCTGTATAATCTTTAACGCTTCAATTACAATCGCACGCGTATCTTCATAGAAATCCTTCTCATGCATTATAGAATCACGCTCTCGATCGCTGATCGTACTATCATCAGATTCGTACAGTGTATGAATTTTAATCCTTTTACTATACATAATTAGCGATCCACATCTGACATAACAAAATCAATACTACCAAGATACACAATTAAATCTGACACTAAACTTCCTTTAATAACCGATGGAATTTGTTGTAAGTGTGGAAAACTTGGTGTACGAATACGAGTACGATAACTCATCGTATTTCCATCACTAGTTAAATAATAACTATTGATCCCTTTCGTCGCCTCTATCATCTGGAAAGATTCATTAGCTGGTATTACCGGACCCCATGACAACTGAAGAAAATGAGTGATGAGAGTGTCAATATGCTGCAAAGTTCGCTCTTTAGGTGGTGGTGTGGTTAGTGGATGATCAGCTTTAATGGAGCCCTCTGGCATATTATGCAAGCATTGTTCTAAAATACGCATACTCTGACGTATTTCTTCCATCTTAAGGAGAACTCGAGTATAAGAACAACTGACACCATGACCAATAGGCACTTCAAAATCAAACTTTTCATAACCAGAATAAGGGCGCCACTTGCGTACATCAAAATCTAAACCAGTAGCCCGCAGCCCTGCACCAGTAGTACCCCAAGCTAATGCTTCCTCCATATTATACGCAGCCACATCTTTAGCACGCGCGATTAATATGGAATTTTTTAAAGCAACCTTCTCATATGTTCTCAAACGTTTGGGTAACCAATTCAATAAATCACGAAGTAGTTGCTCCCATCCTTTAGGAAGATCGTTTGCCACTCCCCCTATTCGAAACCAAGCCGGGTGCATACGTGCGCCAGTAATTGCCTCCACTATATTATAAATTTTTTGACGATCCGTGAAGGCTAAAAATACTGGTGACATAGAGCCAACATCTTGAATAAAAGTCGAGATATATAATAAATGACTATTAATACGAAATAACTCCGATAGCATCACGCGCATGACTTCAACGCGCTCTGGCACACTAATACCAGCTAATTTTTCTACTGACAAAACATAAGGTAGTTCATTAACACAACCACCGAGATATTCAATACGATCAGTATAAGGAATGTAGCTGTGCCAAGACTGGCGTTCAGCCATTTTTTCTGCACCGCGATGGTGGTAACCAATGTCTGGTATGCAATTAATAATTTCTTCGCCATCAAGCTGAAGAATAATACGAAACGCTCCATGCACTGAAGGATGATTCGGGCCAAGATTAAGAAACATAAAATCCTCATGAGCGTTAGAGCGCTTTAAGCCCCAATGTTCTGGATGGAAAAGCAGAGATTGCATTTCCGAATCTTCTTTTTGTTTAGTAAGCTCAAAGGGATCAAATTCAGTCGCACGAGCTGGGTAATCTTTACGTAGTGGATGTCCTTGCCAACTTTGTGGCATGAGGATGCGCGTGAGATGAGGATGGCCAATAATATTGATACCAAACATTTCCCATGTTTCTCGTTCATACCAATTAGCGTTTGGAAAAATATTACTAATAGTTGGCACATGTAAATCATTTTCAAATAACGCTATTTTAAGTATTATATCTCGATTTTGTTTGATCAAAATTAGATGATAAAACACAGAAAAATCTGCTTGCGGCAAACCAATACGATGCATTCTTTGGCGCTCATCCATTCCATGTAAGTCATACAACAGTATATATGGTTTAAATAACTTATAAAGAAATGCAATAATTTTGAGAAACTGTTCACGTTGCACCCAAACTACTTGTATACCGATACGCGTAGCTTGTAGAATAAAAGCATGCGCGCCAAAATGGTGATGGAGTTCACTGATTAGCGGATCATCTTGATGATCCTTATTCCTCCATGTTGTCTGTACAAAATCTTTTCTACTTGAATCTCTCATAGATTATTCACTATTTTCTAGTTCACTCAACTTACATGTCATATGCACATCATGCTACTAATATCAGAATCTTACCTATTTCGTCACACAATATGCTAAAAATTAAAAATGTAATTTTATTAATACATATCGACACCATCATCTGTGTATAGAATTAAATTTCATCCGGTATACGTGCAGTTGTCATAGCAATACGTTCTGCATTCTTTCTATCTCGCTCTGATGACATGTTAGCACGGTAAACACCTTGATCGCTCATTATAGATGATAATGGTCTCCGCTCTTTACCAATTGATTCTTGTAATAGTAATAACGCTTGTATGTAAGATTCTGGACGTGGTGGGCAACCCGGGATATATACATCTACTGGTAGAAATTTATCTACACCTTGTACTACTGAGTATATATCATACATACCACCAGAATTTGCACAGGCCCCCATGGAAATAACCCATTTTGGTGCAAGCATTTGATCATATAAGCGTTGTATGACTGGAACCATCTTAATGAAACAAGTACCTGCTATGATCATCAAGTCGGCTTGTCGTGGTGATATACGAATCACTTCCGACCCAAATCGAGCAATGTCATGCACTGCAGTAAATGACGTAGTCATTTCTACATAACAACAAGATAAACCAAAATTAAATGGCCAAAGAGAATTTTTTCGCCCCCAATTGACTGTGTCATGTATAAGATGTGATAGCTTTCCAAGAAAAATATTCTTATGTACATATTTCTCTAATGGATCAGTGACGCCTACTTCTTTGTGATGCAAAGGATAACGATTGTTCTCGCCATTGAGATCAGGTCTCGTTAAAGTATAATCCATATGCTGTGCCCTTCTGAATCTAAATTCATGAATCTTTGTATGTATGAGTATGTGCAGTATCTGATAAATCATGCGATATAGCTGTTTTCTTTATATCTATTGTGCGACTCATTGGAGACCAGTCAAGGGCGCCAATACGTATTAGATAAAATAAACTAACAAGTAAAACAAAAATAAACATAGTGGCTTCAGTAAATCCCATCCAACCGCTTTCACGAATAGAAGTTGACCAAGCGTACAGATATAAAGCCTCAACATCAAAAATCACAAAAAACATAGCGACTAAATAGAACTTCACAGAGAAACACAACCTAGCGCTGCCTACAGAAACAATACCAGATTCAAATGGTGTATGCGTATATCGTCCGCTTGTTTTCTCACCTAAAAACCATGATATAGCCAAGAGAGTCAAGCCGAAGCATGCTACGACCATAAAACACACACTAAATATACACTGGCTGAAAACCCTTTCTATAATTGGAGACATATTTACGAACTCAAAAAGTTAACACTGTAAGTGCTGTTCATCATATTAGAGAAGATGTTCACATCTATTTTTTTTAACATTTTATATCTCAAGTATCGCTATATTGAATTAATAGATCACTCATACGTTGATATATAAATAATCTCTAATGTCATAAGGTGATGACTAACTTATTTTACGATAACCTTGTTATCTATGGAACCGTTCCTAACGGACATATCACATAATATACACAACATCCACCATCCATACTTAAGAGAAAATCATTTTTAACACATGAAATAGATCTGATTATCCAGTTCAGGGAAATCTATTTGCAAATCCATCTCGTTTGATAAAACTTTTCCGTGAAATCAAAAAAATTAGATATCATTTTTTAGTATCTGTGCTTAGAATAATCATTCTACATATGCAGATAAAATTCTTACGTACTCATTGAGCTCATGAGAATAAAAATATTTTTCTACACTAAAAACCACACAGAATACCTATGCTGCTATCCAAAAAAATAACACCAAAAAATTACATGACCGCCTAATCACTATATTATGAGCGTTCTAAGACATCTAGTCTACACAGGTCATCGCATTCTCTAAACCATAACAACAACATTCTTCTGCATTATCATCAACGTTACTAAATCTTAATTTCTGGCACAGCATTTTTCTATCTAATCTACTAAATCATGATACCATCTCTTAATACTCTATCGCTTATCACAGCAAGAAGCAATTTTACATTTTCTATACTACAAAATTAATCGCAATACATGCATACATAATACATCACGTCATAATCCAAACATCAAAAAAATTATCATACTTGCATTGCATCTCTGCCATCAACCTTCAGATAACATAGCTGTGCATTTAAAATAAGTAAAAATTCTACTGCAACTGATGCTACCAAAACCTTAATATAAAGACAATGATACATCATATGTATCTTGTACGATCAGACATATAATTTTAAATGGATGAATTCTTCAAGAATTTCATACTTTGATAAAAAGACCTGATAAATCCACCATAGTGAAAATTTGAAACGATTGTAGTAGAAAGAACACTCTTATTCAAAATATCTCTCATAGATTATATTAAACAATACATGATAATAGATCACTTATCATCAATGAATTAGGCACGATAACTCATAATAGATATGTATTAATACACAAGTAATTATTCAAATATCTTGCGGTGTAATATTTTTATTATTTGTTCAGAATCATAATCTTGCACCAGCAAACACAGCACGGATAAATTACCATCATCTAATATACGTATGTTCACGAAATCCAATAGACGTAATACTTCTTGATTGATGCGAGGGGTCTGAAACGCTGAATTACCGATGATTGAAACCAATGCTAGATTATCTTCCACTTCTAATCGGCATGATGATAAAAGTTCTGAAGAAAGTGATTTGCGAAGTAGACTAGTTATTGTTGTAGACGCATAGCTCATATCCACCATTAATAATAAACTTACATTAGAAATCGTCATAAATGCTATAGAAATCTGATAGTCTATAAATATTTTCAATATTGTTTCTAAAAAATTTCTTGATAACCTCTTAAGGCCATGACATTGGAGCAAAATCTGTTTACGACGTAATGTTAAGGCGCGAAATGTAGGTAAATGGTGAGTCTTATGCGATACTATTGTTCCACCAGCTTTCGGATTTTTACTAGAGCCGATAAATATAGATATATCGCTACGGACTGCTGGTAATAAAGTTCCTGGATGTAATATTTTAGCACCAAACATTGCCATCGCTGTAGCTTCTGAAAACGTGATTTCATCAATCCGTCTAGCAGACGGAACTAAATGTGGATCCGTCGTATAAATACCTGGTACATCAGTCCAGATATCGATTCTTTTAACTTGTAGCGCTTCACCTAAGATTGCTGCAGTATAATCACTTCCCCCACGACCCAAAGTAGTAGTTCTACCTTTTTTGTCTTGCCCAATGAATCCTTGTGTTACAATTAATGCTTCTTCAAGAAGCGGTTTTAATTGCTGCTTTACTAATTTTCCTAAAATTCCAATGTCCGGCTCAGCACAACCAAAGCACGCATTAGTACGCATTACTCTGCGTACATCAAACCATTCTGCGTCCATTCTACGCTGACGCAGAACCTCTACAAAAAGTAAACTGGACATTAATTCACCACAGCTTACCAACTCATCTGTCAGTTCAGAAGAAGTGACTCGTTCTGCAATACTAGACAAAATCTTAATTTTCTCTATTATATCATTTATTTTACCATAGATGAATGCATGATGAGGCATCTTCTCAAGGATAGAATATTGAATACGAACAATCTCAGTCAATACATTAAGTCGTTTCTTCTTATTTTGACCTGTCGCTAGTATCAATAACTGGTTCGTTACCCCAGAGGATGCGGATAATACTACTAGGCGTATCGCCGGGTTAGACAATACTACATCAGCGCTGTTATTCATGGCTATATAATCAGCTACACTACTACCGCCAAATTTCGCTATGATAAGATTTTGAGACATATAGGATAGCCAAACTCGTATGAGTGTGTATTAGATCATCTAAACAAAAAGAAAAACTATAACAAAGAGAAACCTGCTGTGGTTAATACCAAAATCTATTAGACACTAAATTTACGCATCGGGTTTTTTAATTATAAATATCATACTTATCAGCACTAAGTAAAATTTTTAAGAGTTATTTCGTAACATCATCAACTAGTATGCTCATTACAACATTTTTACTTACAAGTAACGACATAAATAGATGTTTATTCGTAGTAAATAAATCATTTAAACCTCTTCAAGAATAGTTATCAATTAGAGTGTATTCGCTCTTACATCGCTCTCAGTAAATAATATGCACTCTTGTTTGACATTTTGCCACATACACTTAAGTATATTGAGCAACTATCTTGAACTTTAAATTTAAAAGCGATCAGTAAAGCGTTTAGATTCATGTATAAACACATCTTAATTAAATCTCATGACATTCATGTAAAAACCATTTTATGCCGATACACTAAGTCAATCGCATTTTGAAACTATACAAGATAAATAAAATGACAATGTCTATTACTGCCCACTACCAATTTTTATAAAATAAATATCTAGAACAGAGATACTTTAATCTGTGTTTGTCAAGATATGAAGCTAACCTTATTTTTAATAAAAACGTCATATGCTCTTTTCTTTCTTTGCTTGTTTCATTATAAAAATCCATAAAAATATTTTTATGAGGATCATCATATTATATATAGAATATCCGCACACAATTTGAAAACATCTTATGCATTATCATACATGCTAATGTTTGATTGCATCAGCTGATCAGTATTACGATGTACATCGTCCAGTTATTGGCGGATTATGTCCAACCATTTTTTTAATCCTATATTGTAAGTGAACAATACCATGATGATATAGAACTCGGAAGCATGTATATAAAAATACAGATCAAAAGAAACAGATATATTGTACACAGCGTATATAGCATAAAAACATTAATCGTATTAATAATACTACCAGCCTATTTATAGTACAGATACTCTTCTTCAGGCCCTCGTTTTTTACTAATACCCTCAACATCATGAAGTGTATATCTCAGCATCACGAGACTCAATATGTTTCTTTGCTTGATCTATTGTTTTCTCACATTACTAATTGCAACTCACTAACGCTTCAACCAAACTATCTCATACTATATACCTACACAACCATTGATTGAGAACTTCACCTCACATGACAATAAATTAGTCTAATTTTACACCTAAACGATTTGCAACCTCTGCATAGGCCTCCATTAGACCTAATTGGTTCTGACGATAAAGATCTTTGTCCATTTTATTACAGGTTGCTCTATCCCATAAGCGCATGCTATCAGGCGATAATTCATCGCCTAATACCACTGCATTTCTAAACAAACCAAATTCTAACTTGAAATCCACTAATATTAAATCTTTCTCAAGAAAAAGCTTACTTAATAGTCGATTAATTTGATGTGTTAGCGTGCGAACTTGCAATAAAAATTGAGTGTCTATTAATTTCAATGACTCACAGTAAGAAGTGTTTATCATAGGATCACTTCTGAGATCATCTTTTAAGAATAGCTCAAAAATTGGAGGATTGAGAGGTAAACCTTCTTGGATGTCTAAACGTTTTACTAACGATCCTGCCGCGCAATTTCTTACTACACATTCTAAAGGAAACATCTTTAAGTGTTTGACTAATGTTGTGCTATGAGATAACAGTTCTTTTATCTGGGTAGGTATGCCAGCTTGTTGTAATATGGACATAAGAAAATAATTCAATTTATTATTGATAAGTCCTTTACGCTTAAACTTATCGATGCGCTTCCCGTCTAACGCGGAAATTTCATTACGAAATTCCAATATTAATAACTGCGGATGATCAGTACGATACAGTGTTTTTGTTTTACCTCGATACAACTCATCTTTTTTTTGCATGATTTGCACTCAGCGTTAAATAATAAATAATAAATAACAAATAATAAATTTCTTATCTACTGCAGACATTCTGTCTTGCATGGATTGCACTTTAAAATCTAGATATTCTTGATCGTAATTACGTCTCTGAGTGAAGAGATAATGGTGTTTGATAGACTCGAGACGATCGTGCGCATTGGATTTATAGAAGCAATTTACAGTGCTTTCTAATACCAAGCTATGCAGATCGTTGTTCCATCTCACACCATGACTAAATTATATTCTAGTAACATATAAGAACTACCATGGCATCATGTTTACATGCTGAAATCTCATTATAAGCTACTACATCATAATTTATATTATGTAGTTATGGTGAAGATGTACCTTCATTGTCTTGCTAATTAATAGAAATTTTTATACAAAAAGATCATAAAATACCTCTTACACGCTGTAACACTCAATATAGTAATCATTGAGAGAATCATATCATGCATTGGTATATTATCTGTAGAATTGGTTTTTTGTCTGCAAAAACTACATCAAAAAGAAAAACCTATACATAATATTATCTTCAGTACTCGGATAACAAAAACCATTAGTGCTAGAGCACTCTGTCAAAATTAAGTTCACGATGATTCTTAAGCGGAATGTCTTATGTTTAGAACCTGTACTATATACACACTCAAGAGCAACTTACCATAAACTGAAATAAATATTCCATGCACTGATATTAATATTTAATTATCTCAATACAATCGGTATTGTGCACAATGTAATAATAAGAGCTTAATGCTTAAGAGTAATATGATATATCAGCATTGTTACATCCTAATTATGTAGTTAATTACGTAAATGATACAATCTTATGCATAAAATACAACAGAAAATAAATCCAAGTATATAGCACATCGATGTGTCAGAGACCCTCTGATATAAACTGTATCGAATATTTACTTTTGCAATGCCAGTTGTTGTAAAACATTAACTAATGCCTCATGTTGATATCGAGATAATGGGTATCCATCGATAGTAAAGAATTGCATACTGCTATGAGTCCCTAAATCGCCGATCTGTATTTTATAATCACCATTTTTCAAATGCATATCCACATCAACGCCTTTATGAAATCCTTGCTTATGCAGGGATTTATATTTGATCTGCATGAGTCCTTGCGTATAATGATCCTCTTTTATGGTCATACCCAAGCTCTGTAAAGTATGCGGTAACCATCTCCAGGCGTGATCAAACGGAGCATGTAGAATAAGATTAGGCAATCCAGCATAATCAGTACCACTGGTCACATAAACACGATCTTGAAAACCATTACGCGAAAGACTTTCTAGTACCGGATGGTAGGCCTGATACAGTTCTAATCTTGACGAGATATAATGTAACATTTGTGCAGTATACTTCTGAATATTTGAAGAAGAATACACTGAATTGTCTTTTTTTCTCAAATGCACCAGAGTTACTACGATAATATTTTGATTCCCATGTCGGTGCACACTAATTTTATAGCGTCCGAAGTACTGTGTATCTGCCGCATCATGCCACTGTATCCAATCAGTATACAAAATTTGTCGGTCATCTCGACGATCTACAATAGATATATGCGCTTTTTTTATGCTATCTACGACTTGTAGCCAACTAGATCCAACAGCGTTATTAATCACCAATGTACCCACATTACCAAACACATGCATGTGGTTATCATGCCCTGATGTCAGGGTTTGTCGAGGAGGTTGAAGATCTATCGGCGCATCTTGTTTCCTGATAAGGTGCACAAAAGGAACATACCAAAAATCATTTGTTATCGGTAAGACTATACCAGGCGGAGATTTTAACTCTTTCAAATGACCGGAAGATGATTCAGATTTACTAAGCACTTCTTTATGTATTTTATAAGGATCAGTAGAACACGCAGAAAAAAACATTGTGCATATTAGTACTAAAGGCAGTATAATAATATATTGATATCCTGTTTTAGCCATAATAAGGTACCCCTCGCGGAACTGATATAAGCTGAGCATTCTGCAGTGCCTTCTCCATCACCGCACGGCTAGAGTGAGTTAATGGCGTCATGGGTAAACGCAATGTATCAGTTTCTATTAAACCTAGTCTTTGTGCAGCCCATTTTACTGGAATAGGATTGGATTCAATAAACAACGCATGATGCAGAGTCATTAGCTGCTGGTTTAATAGAGATGCTTCAGAAAAGTTACCACGCTTGGATAAAGCACATATTTGTGCCATCTGGCGCGCAGCAATGTTTGCTGTTACAGAAATTACTCCATGTCCCCCTAACTTTATAAAGTCTAATGCAGTAGAATCATCACCGCTAAATAGCATAAAGTCCTCTGTAAGTAATTGTTGAAGCTGAGTGACACGTGATAAATTTCCAGTCGCATCTTTAATACCAATAATGTTTTTAAAATGCACAAGACGCTCAATAGTCGATGGCAAAAGGTCTACGCCAGTACGCAATGGAATATTATATAATATCTGCGGTAGATTTGTGTTTTCAGCAATTGTTTTAAAATGCTGATACAAACCTTCCTGGGTGGGACAATTATAATAAGGGGTTACAGTTAAGCAAGCTGATACGCCTAGATTTTCTAAGCGTTGAGTGTAAACAACCGCAGCTGTCGTTGAAGGCACCCCAGTGCCTACAATAATAGGAATACGACCATTCGCAATCTCTAATGTCAACAAAACTACATCATGACGCTCAATGTCAGTTAAAGTGACTACTTCTCCAGTAGTTCCCAAAGACACTATCGCAGAAGTGCCATTCATAATATGATAATTAATTAGCGTTTTTAAACTGTGTTTACATACCTTACCTGCTTTATCCATTGGCGTCAAAAGTGCTACAATACTTCCTGTGAACATCACTGATCCTCTGCGTATACAATTGCATTCTTGCCAATAACAGATGTATTGTGATTATAATTGAATATAGTACTCATCTTGTACAATGAACATTCACTCAATCAATACACACATCAATTCATGTGTTGAGACTCAGACCCAGTACTCTCGTTGTATCCATATAGCGTGAAAGCATCCACATATTATGTTATGTTAAGATAGTATCATAAGGATCGAGGCGTCCTTAAGAATATTTTGATCTTTTACAGCATTGCTATATCCTCTTGATGACTAGAAATCTATGTAAGACATCTACCCTAGACAAAATAGATAACTATAATTATTTACATGCATAAAAGAAAATAATACTAACACTTAGAGAAGATAAAAACCCTGACGATCACTTGATAATTTTATTATCAGTATAATAAGTGCATTAGTTTTAGTTATGTATTTACATATCAAAATATTTTCATATTGTATAGATAAACATGGTATAATTCGAGGATTGATTAACTTGGCATTTCTTGATATAACTCCATAGTCACCCTCCACAGGTCATACTCAGGATTCCTCATGATATTTATGATCATTATAATCAATACACAAATCATTAATATGAGTTAAGATCCCATTATTATTAAAAGTTAAAGTCAGTTTTTGTCGACGTATGGGATGATGCCTCAGTGGTATATGGCAAATATAATACCAGATATTTTTACCAAAAATGTCTTTAACACTAGGTGTTCCTAGGATATCAAGCACTTGTTTTTGACTCATACCAATATGAATTTTTTTAACATCCTTATCTACTAAATAATTACCCTGTATAATATCCGGATGATAGACTACTTTCTCTACAGTAGAGCAACCACCAGTAATGATCAGATATACTGCCATCAATGTCAAAATTGTATAACGTATCATACATATTATTCCTTTGTGGTTATAGTGATTCCACAAACTATCAGTTGCGTTAACGAGAAGATCCGAAATTAAATAGCAATTATACTGAATTATTCTCTTGCTTGCATGTCTTATTAACATAACAACTAGTAATTATTAATGACTAACATGTAAGGATAAAAATGAAAGATCTATTCATGACCCATCAATTCACCCTTAATACTCAGGGTCTGCGATGTCCAGAGCCCCTAATGATGATACGCAAAACTATGCGTAATATAAAAGATGGAGATATCTTACTTATTCTTTCAGATGATCCCGCTACTATACATGATATTCCTAATTTTTGTCGCTTTATGGAGCATTCTCTTGTGGCGACATCTGTGGAGATACTGCCATATAAGTTTCTTATCAAGAAAGGTAGATAGTAATAATCTAAAAACTCAGTGGGATCCCGCTATCATAACATAAAAAACCACCTGATACTGAGGCGTATCTTCAGTTTTTTTGAAGAATTCTGCTTGTGAAAGAAACAATTGCTATCATCATAGCCATTATTAATGCGTTTCACTGATGCGAAACCTTGTCACTATTGTATGATAGTACTCCAATTTACCTTCAAAATGTCTATAGACACAATATATTCTAATCTGATGTATTTTATCACCAAATACATCATGATTAAACAATGAGTACTGAGTACTAGTGCTCTACAATCCAATATATGATATCTAGACACAATATAGAATATATTACCATTAGCGTCCAAAAATTAAAATGTTTGAGTGGAATGTTATTGATCGTACATATATTTATATGTCCGGAAATTTACTACCTTATCCCCCCATTGCCTGAGAGGTATATACTCTTGCGTAATACTCCTGAAGTATTAGGGATACCATGTACAACCATGTATAAAATATTTTAAAGACATGACTCTCTCAAAATACTTTTAGAGATGCAACTATTTGGTCCTCTATTTTGTATCATCAAAGAGACTCTCTTCCACATGCACAACAAATTTCAACATATTTCATAGTACTATCAATCAACTATATATAATATATAATATTTTTTAAAAAGATATGAACAGAGATGAGAGAGGTCATTACGTAAAATCATTTATATTTAAAAATGTCACCACTTTTTTGATCTATTCAGTATACCTCTGGTACTAAAGTTAATTAAATCTTAATGAGCGTTATAGTCTAATAAAAATATCATCATTTTTTCGTATATCATTATATCATAATTCCCACTTTATGAATTCGTATATCATATATTTTATTGTAGACATTCTAATCTGCCATCCTGGACCATCTATGCACACCAGTAACCCCCTCTCAACATAGACTCTCTAAGCCTACCCAATACACCCTTAACGGATCTATCTTAAAGACCCCCTACATCATGTTTTGTCTTAACGCACGACTATAATATCGATATGATCTATGCAACGATCTAGATCATTAATCTATGTTAGAAGCACATATATTTCTATGAATGCTTTAGCCATACCCTATGTATATAATAAATTAAATTATTGACCTGATCGCTATCACCATAACATATACTAATATGAGTTATTCAATAATCCTGTAATTCATGAAATACATCTCTGTGAGAGTTGTCTAAAATACTATTATCTGATCGTTATTTACACCTAACATTTAAACATTTCACAAAGCATATCAAGATCATTAATATGTATTTATTTTATGAATGTCAATACAAAATCTTTATATAAATAAACTCTTCTTTTAGAAGATAATCTATTTTGTATTCTTAATACTATCATATGATGACGGTAGATAGTCTTGTCCCGATTGTAATCTCTATTACAAAGATGCACCATACATGCTTGTACTACTAATAAGGAAAGCCAGATGTGACATATAACAAATAAAAGCACTAGTAAATGGCTAACTGTATATATCTCGATATACTCTAAATATAGAGTCAAGTAGTAATGTGGATACGAACTATCATTTAATATATAAAATGCGTTTTTATAACAAATGAACCATTATTTAAGCACTATTTGATTAAAATTGTGAGTAGATAACTTGCATCCTTCATCCGATACCTATTGCAATAACTCTATCTTAATGCTTGCATTAAAAAATCAAATACATGCAATATAAGCATGGCTACATGCAAAACGAAAAATAGTACCGTACTTGTGTGCTCGCACTCTGCGACCTCCTATGCATCTATTAAATATAATAGGGTTATACATTGCTATGTTAGAACAACATCCTAATAAGAGATGTGTGCAGATCCATCGTATTTACACTAAAGACATCTCTTTTGAAGCGCCAAACGTGCCCCAAATCTTTCAGAGCTATTGGAATCCTGAAATTAAATTAAATATAAACACCACTTCTGTTCAGTTAATGGATGACATGTATGAGGTAGTATTACAAATCACTGTTATCGCTAATATTTCTGCAAACACCGCGTTTCTGTGTGAAGTACAACAAGGTGGTGTTTTCTCTCTTAGAAACATGGAACAAAAAGAAATAGCACACAGCTTAGGTGCATACTGTCCGAATCTCTTGTTTCCATATGCTCGTGAATGCATCGCTAACTTAATCGGACGTGGTACTTTTCCCGTTCTGCACCTAGAACCAATTAATTTTGAGGAGCTTTTTATTAACAACACACACAACACAACAAATACAACACCATCCGCAGGTACATAAATGAACCATTATCAATCTATAATAAGCATTATTGGCGCTGGTGCGTATGGTAGTTCATTAGCGATTGCACTGGCCCGTAATGGCCAAAAAGTAACACTCTGGGGGCACAATCCATCTCACCAAACACAATTACAAGTGCATCGCTCTCACCGAGATGTCATTCCTAATGTACCTTTTCCAAAAACATTACTAATCGAAACTAGCCTAATGAAAGCCATCGCGTCTAGTCGGAATGTACTATTAGTTATCCCAAGCCATGTGTTTGGCGACATGTTACAAAAAATAAAACCATATCTACGTGCTGATTCGCGTATAATTTGGGCAACAAAAGGGTTAGAACACAACACAGGGCGATTGCTACAAAACATCGCATCGGAAATACTCGGAGATACTATTCCATTAGCTGTATTATCAGGCCCAACTTTTGCTAAAGAAGTTGCAGAAGGTTTACCAACCGCAATGACTCTAGCAGCAACCGATAAGATATTTTCTGCAGAAATACAGCAGTTATTCAACACTAATACAAACTTTCGTGTGTATAGTAATCCAGATTTAATAGGTGTTCAACTGGGTGGAGCAGTAAAGAATGTAATTGCTATTGGCACTGGGATGTCTGATGGTTTGGGATTTGGTGCAAATAGCCGCGCTGCATTAATAACAAGAGGTTTAGCAGAAATGAGTCGATTAGGTTTAGCTTTACATGCTAATCTCTCTACTTTTATGGGTATGGCAGGATTGGGGGATTTAGTGTTAACTTGCACAGACAACCAATCTCGTAATCGGCGATTTGGCATTCTGTTAGGTCAAGGAAGTAATATTCATAACGCTAAAAAATCTATAGGACAGATTGTTGAAGGTTGGCACAACACAAAAGAGATTTATACACTTGCTATACGCCATAACATTGAAATGCCAATTACCGAACAAGTCTACCGAGTATTATACTGTGGAAAAAATGCAAGAGAGGCTGCATACAGTTTACTTTGTCGTAAAAGTAAAGATGAAAATAATAGCGGCTATAATGAAAGCTACTGAGTCAACATCAATAGCGGAGGATGCTAAATTTTTCTTGGAGAACACAGTGATGTTATATGTAGAACCTAAACATATTTGGGATCATATCAAAACAGAAATATATAAGTTATCTGCATCCGAGCCAATGCTAAGTAGATTTTATCACACCACTCTATTACAACATACAGATCTTGGTCATGCCTTGAGCTATATGCTATCTAATAAACTGGCAAGCCCCATTATCCCAGCAACCACTCTGCGTGAAATCATACAGGATGCATATCAAACAGATCAATCTATGATTATGTCCGCCGCCTATGATATTTATGCAACACGTCACCGCGACCCGACAGTTGATAAATATTCCACACCAATACTATATTTCAAAGGATTCCACGCCTTACAGGCGTATCGTATTACCCACTGGCTGTGGAATACAGGTCGTCGTGATCTTGCCAGATATCTTCAAAACGAAACTTCCGTGTCCTTTTCTGTGGACATTCACCCTGCAGCAAAACTTGGCCGAGGCATCATGCTTGATCATGCTACCGGAATTGTTATAGGTGAAACTGCCATTGTCGCAGATAATGTGTCCATTCTACAATCAGTCACGCTTGGAGGAACAGGCAAGGATAGCGGGGATCGTCATCCAAAAATACATGAGTGGGTCATGATTGGTGCAGGTGCTAAGATTCTTGGAAATATTGAAATAGGACGTTGGGCTAAAATTGGAGCCGGATCCGTAGTTCTACAACCAGTACCTCCTCATACGACTGTTGCTGGTGTCCCAGCGAATATTGTGAGAAAAAAACAAAATAATAACATGCAATCGATTAAAATCGATCCACACTTTAATAAAGCATTTCCAGGATTTGAATTTGGTGACGGCATTTAAAAAAAACTAACTAGAGCATACTATCGTTAGTAGTAAAAACCTCATATACATGAAAATCATACTGAGAATATCTCTCTTTTGAATATTATACAAAATTTCAATGAAGCACCGCGTTCTAGCACCCCTATAAAACAGGAGATTTCAATATCTTTATCTTCTAATGCGCTCATTGCTTCTAATGTGCTCATCCTAGAGTCTAATAAAAAACTATGCTTGACTCACCACTAGTGTTACTATATTATTTTATTAAAAATATATAAATATTACAAAAAATAAAATAAATATATCCAATGGCATTCCATGATGATGATGTTATCATGTATAATCAAATAATTTGTATTTTACCATCAGTACGGGTAAAGATAAAATCAACACATATAACTAGAAAAAATAACGATGTATTAATCTGAATGATGATGTAGTATCATATCAAAAAATATTAACACACATAATACACTACGAAAACATAGACATATCTAGACTGCATGTCTATATCACAAACAATACAAAATAAAATTTGTATATTATAATACACTCTCGCGCTGGTGATATATCAAGCACATGATTTATTATCATACATCTTAGCTATTTTATGCAACCATTCCGTTTGAAAAAATAAAACAAAAACTCTTATGTTCCACCTAACTCCTAAAATTTTAATTAAAACTAAAACATATCATCTAGTAAATGATACAATCTTTATTCAACATCATACATCAAAACATAAAATACAATTTTATAACCTTTTCCCTCATCCGACATCCTGTATCATGTATGTTAGAATCGATGTAAATTTTATGTTTAATGCATTATAAAACTATGTTATTCATAAATTTATAAATCGCCAGATTCTATCATTAAAAACCATATCAACCCCAGTACACAAATCTCTTATTGTAGTAACATGCTATTCAATGAAGATAATAGCATTTAAGTCTTTATGCTTAAAAGCGCATAATCAGATAATGACACAGAATTATCGAAAAATATCTTCATGTGCTATGTATGATAAAAATCATATCTTTAAATAAAAGAATTTTGGTATAATTATTACTGTTGAGTGTGCAGGCGAATGAAGTATCAAAACTAATAACACTAAAAATATCTATATAATAACACTTCCTTCAACAACATTACATCATAATGCATTAATATAATTTTTTAGCAATCTCCAACCAATCACGTTTAAATGGGCGCTTCATGTTTTCAACCATACCATTCAGAGTATGGTGTACCATCTGATCATTTTGTATTCCAACACAATAACCGAAACAATTACTTAATAACAATTCAGTGGCATAAGCCCCCATTCTTGATGCTAAAATACGATCATAAGCCACTGGTACACCGCCTCTCTGAATATGCCCTAGCACCGTAACACGTGTTTCTCTCTGAGTTTTTTTTGCAATATAGCTTGCTAACTGATTGATATCGCAAATATGCTCTGTAATAGCTACAATGGCATGCTTTTTCCCTTTAGAAAGACCATCCTGTATCTCATGTACTAATTTTTCACGGGTCTCAGGGATTTCCGGTAAGACAATTAATTCACAACCACCCGCAATTGCAGCTGCTAAAGTTAAATCGCCGCAATATCGCCCCATCACCTCCACAATAGAAATCCGTTGATGAGAGGAGGAGGTGTCGCGTAATCTATCTATCGCCTCAACTACCGTTTCGAGTGCGGTAAAATATCCAATAGTGTAATCAGTACCAGCGACATCATTATCGATAGTGCCTGGTAACATTATACAAGGAAAGCCCATTTCAGTTAAAGATCTCGCGCCCATGTACGAACCATCACCGCCAATCACTACTAAAGCATCAATACCGCGTTTTTTCATATTACTGATTGCAATATTGCGCACATCGTTAGAGCAGAAACTTGGAAAACGCGCAGATCCTAAAAATGTTCCACCCCTGTTGATTATATCTGATACGCTATATCGATCCAGCATGACCATCCTATCTTCATACAGCCCTAGGTAACCATCATAAATACCAAAAATCTCTAGCCCTGCGCTAACACTGGTACGCACAACACCTCGAATAGCCGCATTCATACCTGGAGAATCTCCGCCACTAGTTAATATACCGATTTTATTGATCATGAAACCTCTTTGTTTAAAGATGCAAGCAATTTACAGATGGATGACAAAAAATAGGCATACGTTAAAACCTTTGTATTTAATAATATTAACTCATTCAAAGCACAAACAATCATCATATTAAACACCTAAACTTCTACGAACTAGACTACAACAGATAAAAATTAAAGCTCCAGAGTTCTCATCTAAAAATACTCAGTGTAGTAAAATATCCTGGGGGTGAATGTCATTAATGTAATAATGTAGATTGATACAATCAATTGTATTAATTTTATACCATTTCTCTACTTCATAATATATTTTTACTACCTACAATCAGTCGATGCTAACTTACACGCTCTAACCATAACTCCACCGATAATGATTACCAATAATATAAAGCTAGACATTATTATACATAAAAACTGGTATTTCTAACATACACCTTCACAGATCTTGAGATACCACGGAACGAGGATCCTGATGAATAAGCACATCAGAACCAGGAAACTTAGCCAATAATGCTTGTTCAATCTGATCAGATAGCATGTGCGCTGCCAATAACGGCAATTCATCATCCATTTCTAAATGAAACTGAATAAAACGTGTTGGACCCGATTGACGAGTACGAATATCATGCGCACCGCATATACCCGGCCACGTTGATACAAGATTCACAATCGCCTCATGCTCGGCGACAGGCAAAGCGCGATCTAACAAAACCTGAATCGCTTCATAAGCCATGTGCCATGCAGAATATAAAATCCATAAACCAATATTAAGCGCACACAAGGAGTCCGCCCAATAAAAACCATACCAACTTAAAACAATAGCTAATAAGATAGCGCTATTCATAACGACGTCTGATTGGTAATGTAGCATGTCTGCACGTATAGCCTGGCTCTGAGTCTGACGTACAATCCAGCGCTGAAAAGTGACTAGCAATAATGTCGACACAAGAGATAGCATTGTGACTATAATTAATACTATAGGTTCCTTTAGTTCTCGAGGAGAAAAAATGTGCTGCAAACCTGTCAAAAGAAGAAAAAGAGCTGACCCACAAATAAACATGCTTTGAGCAAGTACTGCGAGAGATTCTGCCTTACCGTGACCAAACGCATGCTCAGCATCAGCGGGCTGCATAGCGTAGCGCACTACTAATAAATTAGTTAATGAAGCAGCAATATCCACTAACGAGTCAACCAAGGCGGCTAAGACACTCACCGATCCCGTGTACCACCACGCACCCAGTTTAATAATTAACAAAAAAAACGCGAGAACTATAGCCGCTATAGCCGCCGTAAAAACCTTTCTTGTATATTGTATATGCATAGCGGCTATCCACCAAATTTTATAAATAAGCTATCTAGATATACAAGAAATTATCTTCCTTCGATAAAAGGCATTAAATGTTTTTTAATGTGCAGTAATCGTGGAGTAAATTCATGTAATGAGTACATATGCTTAACTGTCTAAAAACCTCACAATGTATCACTTTAGCATTAATAAACAACATCTGTTCCAAATCAATACAAGATGCCGTACACATAAATCTAAACACCAATGAAGAACATCTACGTGATCTATATACACCTATATGAGATGTATAGAAATTATTTTCCTAAAAACACATAGACTATCTACTGTGCACGGTTATGAAGGTGTAACATGCTACGCAATAAAAATCTGATATAACATATCGTATATTGCAACTGTTTACCTTAAGTACCTTGAATAATAAATATCTATGTATGGCATCTACCCTAATAAACTATTATGATTTTTCATTTCATTAGTTTTCTACTCTATAATTCTATAAGCAGCTGATTCTATACAATACTCGCCTTAAGGTGTGGTACATACTTTAACGTAACTGGCACATAATAATATATGCTTTTATGGTCGACTCTAGATCATTGATGAGCAATCTCAATTTAAACTGAATGAACTTAGGTGGCATCTATCGCACGCTAGCATAGCATAGCATACTCCGACAGAAATCAAACACTATAATATATTACTTTATACTTATTTCCATTACATGATAAGCAATACAGAGACAACTGGTTCCAATCAAGATAGTCGTAAATATCAACGGGTAGAAGCATGGTTGTTTCATACCATTAAACATATAATGGAAAATAAGATTTTATCTTAGAACTGGAGAACCCATGGGTGAAAAGGTCAAGCACAACCATTTCAGAATTGATTTTAGATATAAAAATCTTTTCCACAGTAATAAAATTTTAAACACTGCTTTAAACAGCTATTGATAAAAACACCAGACTTATGACTAGCAATCACGAGGCTATAATTTAAGGACATGGCACTAAATCATGTCTAATGAAAAACGATAAAAATCTACTAGATCCTTACAATGCTAAATATTTAATTTATCGTATGCACATAGCATTTTTATTCTCTCCAGTGGCTATAGGATTCTATTAATAGTCATGTATTTGCGGCAATATATAGAATATTTTCATTCTATATAGCGTGATAACTATCAATTTATAGGAGAGATAAGCATACTCATCTATGTACTAATAATTAAAATTATAGACCTATAGATTAAAACTTTTGTATCACTAAACGCAATCCTATCTTGATATAAGAAATGATAGAGCAGTTCGCAGCAAACCTTACATATCTGGTGATAGCTTCTAAATCTTTAATAAGAACTGTATCCCTTGACTTTCAAATACTGTCAAACAAACATATTAAATAGTATGCTGATACGATCATTTAAAACATGATAACTATAATTATAATAAATAACCCTGTATTCTACTACCTGTTTTCTTGGATTCTGAACCAAGAATATCCTTATAATAACAACAGACAAATTTTAAAAATTACAAACAGAGGTTCAGTATACTGTATTGAGCTTTGTTAAGTAGAAAAATCATTTTCTAATACGCTATTTCTGCACAAAATCGAGAATACTTATTAAGTATAGACACGTTTTTTTAAACTTTCTCAGCTGTACTTCAACCATTATATGGTTGAATAAAAATATGACAGCTGTCTTTACATAACACCTGTTAATCATGAAACACAGTGCAACACCAAATAAAATTTGGTACCGTCTTACTCTCAAATATGTCTTAATATAATATATAATTTTAGCCGCTATCTCATAGCGCATAATCTAGATACAATTCAGGGTTGTGATTAAAATGCATTACAGAGATATAATATCAGCAAGGACTTTTAAAATTATCCATGATAGTCTTTTGCAATACTTAATCATTAATTTAATCTCTTCCTCATTCGCATATGATGAGTTACTTATAAGTAATCATAAATATTCACCAGTTAAAACATCAAATTAAGTTGCAGCTAATAAGAAAAAATAATACGATAGACAATATGGTCATGTGTGTATTTCCTGCAAATAGCCGAAGTGGCGAAACTGGTAGACGCAGTTGATTCAAAATCAACCACCGATAGGTATGCCGGTTCGATTCCGGCCTTCGGCACCATAAAGTAATATTCTTATCTAAAAATAGGGGAAAGATAAAGTAAAAAACCTACCTATGATACTATTTATTACGGACATAACATGCATCTACGTGTAATAATTAAAGTGGAATGCATATTTATTCAGCTTACATCGACTAACACATAGACACACTACATGTGTTCTAAGACATCGTAAAAATGGAAAAGAAATACAATCCACAAGACATTGAACAAAAAATTTATACATTTTGGGAAAAAAAAGGGTATTTTAAACCATATAATAACCCATCTCAAGAAAATTTTTGCATAATGATACCACCTCCCAATGTAACAGGTAGCTTACATCTAGGTCATGCTTTCCAACATACCCTCATAGACACTATGATCCGATACCATCGAATGCAGGGCAAAAATACCCTATGGCAAACAGGTACTGATCATGCAGGCATTGCTACGCAAATGTTAGTCACACGCAAGCTGAAAAACGAAAACAATAAACTATTACAAAATTATGATCGTAATACTTTAATTGAACAAATATGGAAATGGAAGGAAGAGTCTGGAAATACAATTACCCATCAAATGCGCCGCTTAGGTAATTCTATTGACTGGGAGCGTCAACGATTTACGATGGACAAAGGCTTCACTCATGCAGTAAAAGAAGTGTTTATTCGTCTATATAAAGAAAAACTTATCTATCGCGGTAAACGTTTAGTTAACTGGGACCCAATATTATGCACTGCTATCTCCGACCTAGAAGTAGAAAACATTGAACAAAAAGGCTCTATGTGGTATATTCGTTACCCGCTTGCCAATAGTGTCAAAACTTCAAGTAATCAAAAATATGTCATTATCGCCACTACCAGACCAGAAACAATACTAGGCGATACTGCGGTAGCTGTCCATCCATCAGATGTACGCTATAAAGATCTCATTGGAAAATTTTTAATTTTACCCATACTACATCGTCACATTCCAATTATTGGCGATAAATATGTGGATATAGATAAAGGCACAGGTTGTGTGAAAATCACACCCGGTCATGATTTCAATGATTATGATATCGGTCAACGCCATCGCTTACCGATGATTAATATCCTTACAAAAAATGGGAAAATTCGTAACCATGCCAAAGTTTATGATGCTACTGGTAAAAAATCTACTGTCTACTCCTCTGATATACCACCAGATTTTCGTGGACTAGATAGATTTGAGGCTAGAAGTAGCATTGTCGATACTCTACGAAAACAAAATCTACTAGACAATATCCAGCCATATAATCTCATAATTCCACATGGGGAACGCAGTGGTGTTATAATAGAACCCATGTTAACTACACAATGGTACGTGCGCATGTCCCCTCTGGCGAAGGTAGCTATCGAGGCAGTGGAAAAAGGGGATATTAAATTTGTACCACAAAAATATACGAATATGTATTTCGCATGGATGTACAATATCCAAGATTGGTGTATTTCACGACAACTATGGTGGGGGCATCGCATCCCAGCCTGGTACGATACGTCTGGAAATGTTTACGTTGCCCATGATGAAGAAACGGTGCGAAAAGAGTATAATCTCAACTCAAGCGTGATCCTTACCCAAGATATGGATGTCTTAGATACTTGGTTCTCGTCCAGTCTTTGGACATTTACCACCCTTGGATGGCCACACCATACTAAAGAGCTAAAAACCTTTCATCCCACTGATGTATTAGTAAGCGGTTTCGATATTATCTTTTTCTGGATTGCCCGTATGATCATGCTCACTATGCATTTTATAAAAGATATCAATGGAAAACCTCAAATACCATTTAAAATCGTTTATATTACTGGCTTGATCCGGGATGATGAAGGACAGAAAATGTCAAAATCAAAAGGAAACATTATTGATCCACTAGACATGATCGATGGTATCTCACTCACAGAATTAATCCAGAAACGTACTAATAATATGATGCAACCAAAGTTAGCAGAAATAATTCATAAGCGTACGACCACACAGTTTCCAAACGGTATAGCGGCACACGGAACCGATGCCCTGCGATTTACCCTAGCAGCATTGGCATCTACTGGACGCGATATTAATTGGGATATGAAACGTCTAAAGGGTTACCGTCATTTTTGCAATAAACTCTGGAATGGTAGTCGGTTCGTGCTTATGAATACCGAAAACTATGACTGTGGTTTTTATGGCGGAAAACTAGAACTCTCTTTACCTGATCATTGGATCCTTGCAAAATTCAACTACACAGTACAAGCTTGGCATGAAGCCTTAGAGAGATATCGTTTTGATCTGGCTGCGAATATTCTGTACGAGTTTATATGGAATCAATTTTGTGACTGGTATCTTGAATTAACAAAAACAGTCTTACGAAACGGTAGTAAAACTCAGTTACGAGGTACACGTAATACTTTAATAAACATATTAAAAAACTTACTCTGCTTAGCACATCCACTGATTCCATTTATTACTGAAACTATTTGGCAGCGAGTAAAAATTATCCAAAATATTAAAGATGAGACTATTATGTTGCAAGCAGTACCTATATTCTCTATAAGTCAAGTAAATGACACAGCTTTGGAGGATATGGAATGGATTAAAAAAGTCATTATTGCCATACGCAGTATGCGTAAGATAAATCATATCTCTTCAACTCATCCATTAGATGTATTAATTCGTACTAGTTGCGCTAATATAATACGTCGCGTGCATGATAACAGTCAATTAATCCAAGCAATTTCTTATTTACAAACAATCCAAATTCTGCCTACCCATACAGAACCACCGCTTTCTTTTACTCAATTAATAGATGAGACAGAAATATTCATTCCTGTAGTTGATGTAGTAGATAAAACGATTGAACTAGACCGCACCACACAAGCAATAATAAAGTTAGAGGTCGTAATAAATAAAATCCGTATCAAACTAGATAATAAAGAATTTATCAGGATGGCTCCAGAAGCAATTATTATTAAAGAAAAACAACATCTACGAGACCACACATTCAAACTAGCTAAACTAATAGAGACACGTGATAAAATACTATCTGCATAATAGTCTGTGACTATCTACCCTATTGTCGATAATGGACCATAATACTAATGCAATTCATACTCTAGCACTGCTCATAAACGTTAATGACGTCATTGGTGATATGTATAACACCGCTTCTTCTTTAATACTAACTAACATCTCAAGCGACATATGTTAAATACCCCAGTGTGATCTAAAACACACCTTTTCAATCACTGTTTTCTGGTTAATAATGCGAAAAAATGGCACATAAAATTAATATTAAAGTGATAGATAGCAGAATGGGCATCGAATTTCCTCTGCCAACCTATGCCACTGCCGGTTCTGCTGGCTTAGATCTACGAGCATGTATAGATAATAAAATGCTTTTGCGTCCTGGAGGTACTTGTTTAATCCCCACGGGTTTAGCTCTAGACATCTCTAACCCACAGATTACTGCTCTCATATTACCACGTTCTGGACTAGGACACACACATGGCATTGTGTTAGGCAATCTCGTAGGCTTAATTGACTCTGATTACCATGGACAGATTATGGTTTCAACATGGAATCGCGGCATAGGTCCATTTTTTATTACACCTGGTGAACGTATTGCTCAAATCATTTTCCTGCCTATCATCCAGGTAGAATTTAATATAGTGGAAAACCTTAATTCTAGCATCAGAGGATCCGGTGGTTTTGGGCATACAGGACGTCATTAACTTGTGCATATGGTTATTTAAAACCCTGTACTATGTATAGATATCAATAGACCGTGAGAATTATTATGACTATAATGTCGTGGAATACGCATACACCGCTCAACTATCTTCTAGCTAATGTTCTCTATAACTCTGTCTAAAAAAATACGCAATTATTTTCTAGCGAACAATCTATTAAAGATAAACCATAGACCTTAGCGTCGCAGTTTTTTTGAGAAAATTTTTAAATCACCACTTATTTACTTCCAAATAAGTGGTGATTCATTTGCTAAATAACACATAACAGCTATCTCGTATTATGATGACATGTCTTAATCAGATTTGCGCAACATAAAAAACGTGAATATTTTGCATGTAAATGATATACTACACTCACGAACGTTCGTAATATCTTTGCTTACGCAAAGCATTTACAGATACAGGGCAAGCGCAATTTATAACAGTACGATCTATTACAAATTCAACTATCTAATAATGAAACATCATCCAGACACCAATAAAAAACAGATCATTCTTTTAAAAAAACCATAAAACATACATCCTTTCCCTTCAAATTAATGAAGCATAGAAAGGTGGCTCGCTGTTTATCACAGTCCCAATAAGGACATGAGAATATCAAAATTTTAAATCTAAATGAGACTCCAAGTCTTTAACATTATATACATAAAATGTATGTTTTAATACATAGTAAACTACTAAGTTAGCCCTCTTGTACTCTCACACCAATCTTAATAATCCCATGCTCGGCTTTTTCTGCCACAGTCCATAGGATATTTTTCCACTCAATTTGATCCCCTACGACAGGTGTTGCTCCGATAATGCTTGAAACCATTTTACCAAGTGTTTGCTGAGTATCTGTTTCGGCATCTAGTTCAATGCCATAAATTTGTGCAACATCTTGTAGAAGAGCATCTGCTTCTAAAATAAAATCACCAAAAAACCTCTGATCAGACACAGGTGGAGACTGACTAAATAGTTTACCAAGTGCGGATAAATCCCGTTCACGACCAATAACGCATAAAACATCATTTTCTTTTAAGCGTGTACTTCCAGATGGATGTACTAATCTATTCTCACGGAATAGAGCAGCAATACGTGTTTCATACGGCATACGTAAGTCGCGCAGTGCTGCTCCGACGCACCATTTATCTGCGCTAAGTTGATAAATAAACTGCTCCCATGGATTTTGGGGATGAATATCTAGCCCAATACGAGCAATAGGCGATGCCAAGGGTGGTACTACTACGCGCGCTTTACGCGCAGCCCAGGCAAGAGATGTACCTTGCACCATTAGTGATACTAACACTACAAAAAAAGCAATATTAAAAAATAGCGTAGCTTGTGGCAACCCCGCCATCATTGGAAATACTGCAAGGATAATAGGCAATGCACCACGTAATCCAACCCAGCTTATAAATATACGTTCCCGAATATGAAAACCACGAAAAGGTAACAACCCAATCATAATAGAGAGTGGACGAGCTATGATGATCAAACATAAAGACAACAAAGTAGCTGGTAACGCGATTAACACAAGGTCACCAGGATTGACTAGTAAACCTAATACTAAGAACATACCAATTTGGCTTAACCAAGCCATTCCATCAAAAATTTGTAAGATCCCATGACGATTACGAATCGGGCGATTACCTAAGATAAAACCACATAAGTATACCGCAAGAATACCACTACCTCCTAATGTAGTGGTTAAGGAAAACACTAGAATCCCCCCACTAACAGCTAATAATGGATATAAGCCGCTAGCTAACGATACACGATTAATCAACTGCAACAACGCCCAACCTCCAGATAGGCCAAAAATTATACCCAACCCAAATTGTTGCATAAGTTGTACTACTAATATTAAATGCACGCCACTATTGTGACTTTGGATCATGTTTATAAGAGTTACAGTAAGAAAAACAGACATGGGATCATTACTGCCTGATTCAATCTCTAGTGTGGCGCTAACACGCTCGTTAAGACCTTTTCCACCTAAAAGAGAAAATACTGCTGCAGCATCTGTGGAACCAATAATAGATCCAATCAAAAAACCATTAGATAGATTAAGGCTAAATAACCATGACGCAGCTGCCCCAGTTAAGCCAGCAGTAATGAGAACCCCGATTGTAGCTAATGATAACGCTGGACCTAAAGCCACTCGAAAAGAACTAATCTGAGTACGCATACCGCCATCCAGGAGAATAATAGCTAAAGCAAGATTACTAATTAAGTAAGCTGCTGGATAATTATCAAAAGCAATTTTACCTATACCATCAACTCCAGCTAACATACCAATAGCTAGAAAAATAACCAGTATAGGAATGCCTAATTTTGATGAAAACGAACTTAGTAAGATACTTATAGCTACTAGCATTGCACCAATTATAAACAGACTATGCATGACACTAGATTCCAATAGATATTTCTCCTATATGAAAAATTCAAAATTTACATAATTATATAAAATGCGTTGTTTTAAGAATGCTAAAAAGCACATTAGTCATACCACAGACAATTATGAATGCAAGATAAGGCACAGCATATGCAGAGAACTACTGTAAGTAATCCATTGTGATTCTAAATGTATAGTATGGTTGTTATAATAGATTATTGGAGCCATGATCTACACTACGCTATTAGGGTGTATAATACCTTTTTCCTGATATGAACAAAATATCTCTTGAAATTGGCAGGATGCATACTAAAATGAAAACACATAGAAAAATAAGATCATGAGAGTCAGACGCACAGTTCCGTCCTATCACGTCAGATCATATAAAATAAAATAGATTGCGGATAACTTATCTTTTGTAACAGAATTTCTGTAAAACTATCAGTAACATTATATATCAAAGCATAACGCAAATATGCATATTGTACTCAGCATGAGTTCTGAAAAAATTAATACTAGTAATACCAGTGTAATCAATAAAAACTATCATATTCCTTCTAAAGGAAGAACATGATATCTTATTCTCAACATATGCTACTCAAAAATATTTTTACTACTACGCTTAGGATTGCGTCACATAAAAAAACAAAACGGTACACATATTACGCGAATATCATTCTGCGATGATACGTATCGTCCAAAAAATATGGATTGATACAAGCAGTCCTAAGCTTCCCGAACAATATACACGCCTTACTTTCTGTCTGATTATTCATACATTCGCTATATCGGAATATATCGACATTCATGACACAATGTTAAATGCTCATATAACCCTCCAAGATCAAACAGTAATCCTGAATGAACCAAAATAAAGGATCTGCTTTCATGCATCTAGATAAAATGATCATCTTCTAATCATCTTCTATGTCTAAAATTGAAGTAATTACAAATACAGATACAAGATTATTATCGAGGGACACAGTCATCATATACCACCTAACTCATCAGACGAACATAACGTATACTTATATTATAATAAACTCTTAACAAACTAACGCTGCGTATTGATGAATGTTGACTACCTTTCTTTCTAAACCACTATGGATTTCTTTCTGAAGAAACATGAATATATAGCTATCATACTACTGATGCGTATAATCATACTATCATACACATAGTATACTACTAAAAGGTATACAGAGATCTATCTGGTATTATGAGGATGCATTATGGAAAAAAGGCATGAAAATGGCGTTGTACTTTGTAAAACAATTAGTTTTATACTAGTGTTCACCGCATTATTGGCTATCTTTCCCCTTCATTTGCTGCCTTGTTTTTTAACCGGATTTCTCACATATGAGATTATCCTAGGGTTAACTCTTCTTGTAGAACGCTTAGTTCAGGGACCCATAGCGCGCTGGATTAGTATTATGCTACTTAGCATTTTGTTAGTCCTTGTGATAGCCTTAGGGATAAAACAACTAATAAAATTCCTTCTACATGACTTCCAAAATCTTTCAGATTATCATACGGCAGTTAGTCAACTATTCCAAGATGCTCAACGCACGCTGTCTCCCTTAATTACTCACTACTTGCCATTAGATATGACAGAATTACAACAGAAAATTTTAAGCTGGTTAAATACAAACTTTGCAATGAAAACTTTTGGACATACTGCAGCACATACTGCTGCGACAATGCTGATTGGAGTCGTACTAGGCGCCATGATTTCTCTTCGCAAAGAAAGTAAGAATCACCTTAACGCACCTCTAAAAGATGCAATTCTAGATCGACTACACATTCTTTCGGAAGCTTTTCATCATGTTATTTTTGCACAAATTAATGTATCTGTATTTAACACCGTACTAACTGGATGTTTCTTATTTGCCATCCTTCCTCTGTTTGTACCACCTTTTCCTTTTGCTAAAACCATTGTAGTTTTAACTTTTTTTACCGGATTATTACCAATCATTGGCAACTTGATTTCTAATGCAGTGATTGTACTCATTGGACTTTCTATATCCCTTGAAGCTGCACTAATTTCTTTAATATATCTTATTCTAGTTCACAAATTAGAATATTTTATTAACGCCCGTATTTTTAGTAGTTGTATTAATGCAAAAACCTGGGAGATCCTATTAGCCATGCTAATCTTTGAATCTACTTTTGGCCTATCAGGAGTCATTGCCGCTCCTATTTACTATGCATATATGAAGGCAGAGTTGCGTCAGGACAATTTAGTTTAAAAAAACTACGCACCCCCCTTGTAATCAAAAATAACTACATCATAATGATAGACAGAAATCTCTTTTCAAACTATGGATCTGCTATAATTATGACTGAATAAGGAAATCATTTTACACTGAAAATCCTATCATTTTCACTAGATGAATCGACATACTACATATAATAACCATCTGATCATTCATCTATGATTTGACATCATATCGATTTCAGTTATAATACAAATACAATCTGTCAACACACATGATAGTTATTTGACTAGCACACTGACTAGCATGACATATTGATAGTATCTACTTTATTATTTCGAAATTTTCAATGATCGTCCTATGACATACATAGCAATTGCTCTGAATCCAGCAAACCCATTTCAGTTTATTACACTAGAGAACCAAATGCCGCACCCTCATGGGTATGATTTGCTCGTTGAGGTTAAAGCGGTTTCGGTTAATCCAATTGATATAAAAATTAGACAACAAGCAAACAAAAATGGTTTGCACAAACCACGCGTACTTGGCTGGGACGCTAGTGGTATTGTAATATCAATAGGTAGCTTAGTACGGAATTTTAAACCAGGAGATATGGTTTTCTATGCCGGTGATATTACTCGTGCTGGTAGTAATGCTACACACCAACTCATTGACTCACGTATTGCCGGGCATAAACCAAAAAAATTAAACTGGTCTCAAGCAGCAGCACTACCTTTAACGGCACTAACTGCATGGGAAGGATTGTTTGACCGCCTACGTCTTAATCACACGGATGCCGACAAAAAACTTCTCATCATTGGTGGAGCAGGTGGAGTAGGATCGCTCGCCATCCCATTCGCTAAATCGTGTAGTCAAGTACAAACAATAGCTACTGCCTCACGTGAAAGCTCTACTAAATGGTGTATAAGTCGCGGAGCGGATACAGTGATTAATCATGAATGCATGCCAGAATCACTCGCGAAACATTGTATAACTCAGATAGATTATATTTTTTGTCTAAATTCTATTGACGCACACTGGTCAGACATGAGTAACATAATCGCTCCGCAGGGGAAAATTTGCACCATAGTAGACAATTCTGCACCTCTTAACATGAGAGAAATCAAACGTAAAAGTGTATCACTGCATTTTGAATTCATGTATACCAGAAGTCTTTTTAATACTCCAGATATTAGTCGCCAAGGTGAAATTCTTAACAAGATATCGTACATGGTGGATCAGGGAATATTCACAACCTCTTTACAAACAGAGCTTCATGGTTTAAATATAGATACACTTTTAGAAGCACACGAATTAGTTTTAGCGGGACATATGTGTGGAAAAGTAGTCATCGCATACTAATTGGTATTTATTTTCAATACTAAAAAATAATCAAATACAATAATATGTTCAGTCTAAAGTAGAATATAATGATCATATAACTACAAATAACATATCTCTAAAAAATTAAACTGTACGTATCTATATTCACTTCGCTTAGTCATAAAAATAAATAATGGATGCTTAATAGCTATTAATGTGAGTATCAACGAACAAAGCTACATTAACGAATCTTACAAACTGTACTTCGGAACAAAAAATGTTATGATATTTTGGACACGCACATAATACCAACCCTTGATACCTGTCCTAATACTCAGCACTAAAGACAAAATTCCTACATTCACACCTATTAGCATTGAGCATTAGGAGTGTATTACTTATTTTCTACACATTACTTTTTGTGATCAATGATCACTCCATATCATAGTTATATGCATGTTACAAGAATGTAAACACCATAGTGTAGCGTCCCTGATAAAACACTGCTGCTTTATGCTTTAAACTCATGAACCTCTGTTAACAATAATGTTATATATTACGGTGCTTATCCCTGCATGATACTGTGGGATCATTGCTAGGTGATAAACAAGCAGAGCTAAACCTTCTATTACATAATAGAGAATAGGAATTCTGCTATATTATGTATAATTATATTAAGTATCACCAAGAAATAACCATGATAGCAGCAATAAACCACACCTATTTAACATACAAAATCGTACTATTGTCTAACCATAAAAACACCAATATCACTTCTATTATTATCCCATATATCTAATCTCTATACTTTATTTTTTATAAAAAAAGTCTAATACACTCACCAATATAAAACAATCTATTACGTGATATTTATGTATAACTATTGTACCATATTCTGCTATAATATCGCTTACAAATAGAAATGTATGCTATTAACATAATTGAATAATTAACACTTAACACTGCAAGTGTGATAAATATTTTGCTTCTAGTGACAGATTGTCTATAAACATATATTATCTCTAATAGTACAATTCTTTAAAGATGGTACACTAATCTATATATATTGCCTAAGATCTATATCTGTTGGTTCAGGTGTTAAAATCAACACACTAAAAACAGCATTAATAACATTTTTATAAAAAAATCAGTCGTTCTACTTATATCTGACATTATGATAGCAATACTGTGCTATATTTATGCTAAAGCGGGCTATACACAAGATAGTACGCATATAAAAAATAATATTTAACTCCACGAACAGATCTTACGCTCACTACACAAGAACCTTACGCTGGTATACAACTGACAGATAACTTGTGAAGTATCAGCACTTAACCCAACTATTACCATGCAACCTACTCTTTTATTTTATGATTATGAAACTTTTGGAACGAGTCCATCATTGGATCGTCCAGCACAATTTGCTGCAATACGCACCGATATAAATTTAAACCCTATCGGAGAATCAGAGGTGATTTATTGTTGGCCGGCTAATGACTATCTTCCACAACCAGAAGCCGTTTTAATCACTGGAATTACGCCACAACTAACCTATGCACGGGGGGTCAATGAAGCAGAGTTCGCTCAGCGGATTCATAAGATATTCTGTGTACCAAATACTTGTATTGTCGGGTATAATAACATACATTTTGATGATGAAATCAGTCGTTATCTTTTCTATCGAAATTTTTATGATCCGTATTCATGGAGCTGGAAAAATCAAAATAGTCGATGGGATCTCCTATATGTAACGCGAGCATGTTATGCCTTACGTCCAAACGGTATCAAATGGCCCAAAAATGAAGATGGATTTCCTAGCTTCCGCCTAGAACGAATTACACAAGAAAATGACATTGTCCATCGGAATGCCCACGATGCACTATCTGATGTATATGCTACTATTAGATTAGCGCGACTCATTAAATCAAAACAACCAAAACTGTATCATTTCTTCTATGCTCACCGCCATAAAAATAAGCTGAAAAAACTAATCAAGATACCGCATCAGCAGATACTAGTCTATATCTCAAGCATATTCGGCAAAAAAAGAGGGAATGCTACATGCGTTTCTCCACTTGCGTGGCATCCGTATAATCAGAATGCACTCATCACTTGTGATCTCAGCAAGGATATTACGTCGTTGATAGCTCTCAATTCCGAAATGGTCAGCATGAACGTGCAAGCTGCTTATGACGCGATTCATGAAGCTCCTGATTTACCACTCCAGCTCATATATATGAATAAATGCCCCATGATAGCACCAGCCCATACACTTCGTGATACAGATGCGCAACGTATTGGAGCAGATCTTCCATTCTATCTTAATAATTTTGCACGATTGAACCAACATCCAGAAATCTCACAAAACGTAATGCAATTATATAAAAAAAAACCAGAACACCTCCTGTCAGACAATGTAGATACACAGTTGTATGAAAGTTTCTTTAACGACGCCGACCGTCATATAATAGATGTTATTCGTCATACCCCAATAGAAAACACAAGTAATCTGAATCTAATAATATACGATACGCGTATTAAAAAACTATTATTTCGATTTCGCGCACGCAATTTTCCATTTTCTCTGACTTCTTCAGAAAAACAAGATTGGCTAGAGTATAGACGTAATGTTTTTCATCCTACATACATGCAAGAATATGTGAAAAAAATTCATACACTTTATGAGAAATATCGGGATCACGACGATAAGAAGATCTTGCTTCAAGATTTATTGGAGTATGCAAAAAAATTGACATCCTCGTTAAACACAAATGATACATTATCAGATTATGCATAGTGCTGGCTATGTAAAAACATCCGTCGTTGTATGTCTATCACATAATCCACGTATATATTACGCTTATTAGGAGGGTGCGAGTTCTTTACAAAAAATGATTAGGAAAGAACACGATAAACTTTTTCTTTCCTCTCATAGCTAATAGAAGTATTATACTCCTTAATATATTATTATAAGATGGTCGCTAGAGATAGCGTTTATCTCTACATGCTGCTCATAAAGCATCAGCAAATGTTACAATCTCCAACATGCGACTAAGTCATGACTTTTTAACAAACACAGATCGTTTTTAAACTACCACACCCAAAATGGCTATAAGTAATTTTGCAGTAGAACTATGTCTACACAAAAATAGAAAATTCGTCACGAAAGATAATTCATTCGCTATATGAATCTGGTATAATAATTATCTAAAATATAATAGGATTAACACGTGACAGAATCATAAGTATTCCAGAAAAAAATGCATATGCTGCAATATTTAAAAAACCATATTGCAGTCATATCTATAATCTAGGCATCGGATAGTAGTGTCGATACGATAGTGTAGGCGTTTAGTACAATACACATTTATGATATTTACGGACTATTAATAACCTAATATGTAATATACATGGCTCTCATTAAACATCGGCTCACTGATCAAAAAAAATCACCAAGAAAGTATATTCATTACAAATACAATCTATGCAAATATCTTCTTATAAAACATACTCAATTAAATATTCAACACTTGTTCATTAAACAAATGAATAACACTATTCTTGCTAAATAGTCTTTACAGATCAACATTAGATGAGTTCTATCTTTTGCTAAAAATACTTAATGAACTTGCACAGGCACGCTGATAAGGAATGCAATTTCTGTCAATTCTCTGTTAACCTCAAAACCACACTATGAGGTGGAATAAGACTTATTACAAACTTTTAGTATCAAGCATCACCATAGACATAAAATGAATACCACTGGCTATGCACTCTAAGGTATGCCGCGCACTTGACTTATAGGTCAAAACCTTACACCATATTCAGATAGGTCACATAATTATAGATGACATAACCATCTAGCACTTGCAATTCAGATACACATTATCATGACCTAATACAATATAAGTTAATCATTAAGTAACACATCCATTACTGTGCAATTATAGATAGGACCTACCGATTCAAAAAACATAAAAAACACAGTAAGCGAGCACAATACACGTTAGAAGCATCTTCATGATATCAAACCGTTATAGATTATATAAATGTACACATATTCACTCTAACTCTAATCATGATGCAATAAACTATAACAATATGACTCATGCACTTTCTATGTCTGGAGTATGCCTTTGGATAAAAAGCTAGATTTAAGTGCTCTGACCGCCCTAGTTCTAAGCTCAATGATAGGTGCAGGTATCTTTAATTTACCGCAAAATATGGCTGAAGTTGCCAGCCCCGCAGCGCTTCTAATAGGTTGGGGTATTACGGGATGTGGTGTAATACTGTTAGCCTTAGTGTTTCTTTTATTAAGCAGGCTGAAGCCTGCTCTGCAAGGAGGTATTTTTATTTATGCACAAGAAGGTTTTGGTAAATTCATTGGCTTCTGTTCTGCTTGGGGATACTGGTTATGCACAGTGATTGCAAATGCTTCTTATCTTGTAATTGTGTGTTCTGCTATAGGTTTTTTTGTTGATTCTCCAAATCATGTCATATTTGGCAATGGCAATACTTGGCAATCCCTGCTGTCTGCTTCATTATTATTATGGCTCATTCATGCACTAGTCTTAATGGGTCTACGCACTGCAGCTAGTATAAACTTCATAGCAACATTAGGAAAGCTCATTCCTTTGGGGTTATTTATCCTGTTAGCGGCTCATGCCTTTCAGTACCCTTGTTTCTGTTTTGACTTTACTGGTCTATCCCTAGGTACATCAGTATGGCAACAAGTTAAGGACAGTATGTTAGTCACTCTCTGGGTGTTTATTGGCATTGAAGGGGCAGTGGTGATGTCATCACGCGCACGTGATACAAACGATATTGGTCGTGCTACTATAATGGCCGTTCTCGCAACCTTAGGAATCTATTTACTAACTAGCCTGCTATCATTAGGGGTTATACCACGCAGTGAATTAGCTACAATGCATAATCCATCTATGGCCGGACTGATGAATTATTTAATTGGGCCTTGGGGTAGCATTATCATAATTGTTGGTCTTATTATTTCAGTATGCGGGTCATATCTTAGTTGGACAATTATGGCCGCAGAAGTCCCATTGATTGCCGTACAAAATAGCGCATGTAAAATTCATCCGCTACAACTACAACATAACTGTAGTGCTCCAAAATTTTCTCTATATCTAACAGATCTCTCTGTACAGATTTGCTTAATTATAATTTGGGTAACACATTGTAATTATAGTACTTTGTTAACTATCGCTTCAGAAATGATACTTGTACCATACTTGCTAGTTGGAGCTTATCTTTTTCGAGTAACGCAAGAGTTAAAAAAACCTATGCTAAGTTTCATATCAGCTGGTGCAAGCGCCTATGGTATCTGGCTCCTATACGCATCAGGGCCATTCAACATACTTCTATCACTATTATTCTATGTACCTGGTATGATAATATATTTAGTCACTCACAAAAAACAGGATGACAATGGCATTAATGTTTAAAGAATACTATTAATATCTTGCAATATTTTCCAACTATTTCAGTAAACCTAGACAGTATAGCCCTTCTTTTGAATATTGACATTTATGAAGCTGTAACGTATTTGATTGTTGTCTGATTTCCACATCATATCCGTCACGCTACAATGCATTCATTACATCTCAAATTGCTTATTACGTGCTATATCATCACATCACAATATCATATTTAGTGGATTACCAGATAATATTCTAGAATACATAACAAAAACCTCTCATGTGTATATGAATCTGAGATATAGATTAAAATTTATAGGTAATATATATATTTGCATTGGCAAGGCTCACCAGATATAATCAAAAAAGACAAACTGCCATGCACATAATTAGTGAGATATCCCGCTAAGTTATTACATGTTGATAATATAATTCTCCTTATTCCTGTCGTGTATGAAATCATTACAACCTGCTAAATCACATGATCAATAAGCTATGCTCTTCGCATATCACTACAATATAATACGACCTTGTTTACTCATCATTGTTCATGTTATCAACCATATATCTTCGGGATTACTAGAAAGTTATATTATATCATACATCGCTGTACCTTTAGCGCTTATCTATGCATATAAGTTACTAACTCTCGATTGCTTGTTTTAAGATTTTCTATGTTAAATACTATCATAATCTTGATTTGAAGATATACGATAATATATCTTATCTGGTCTCTGAGATTCTTATAAAACACTGTATGAGCCATAATCTGTGCAAGCGACCTACCACTCTGATACCACTCTAATGAAACTTTTTAACACTAACACTCCATTATTTGTTTTCTAGACATCACAAATACTCCCTCACCGCCTTGATCTAATTGTAGCCAAGTAAATGGCATTTGTGGGCATTTTTTGATTAAATTATCCATACTTCCACCAACTTCGCAAATCAACACACCATCTTCACTAAGATACTGCGTGGCTTGACTAAGAATTCGCAAAGTAATTGTTAAACCATCCTGACCACCATATAATCCCACCCTAGGTTCATGATGATATTCATTAGGTAAAGCATTGATATCCTCATCACTAACATATGGCGGATTTGTAACAATTAAATCATACTGCTTGTGCGGCAGTTCTCTAAATAAATCAGAATGGATAGATTGTATACGTTTCTGTAAACCATACGCATATATGTTTTTATTGCTAACCTCCAACGCAGCACTAGAAATATCTACTGCATCAATCTCTGCCTGTGGAAAAGCTAGGGCGCAGGCAATGGCTATGCACCCGCTGCCCGTACACATATCAAGAATATACTTAGGTTCACTCTTAAGAATTCCTGAAAACTTATGACTAATCAGCTCACCAATCGGTGAACGAGGTACTAAAACACGTTCGTCTACGTATAACTCATAGCCACAAAACCAAGACTTATTCGTTAAATACGCTACAGGAATACGCTCACGCACCCGACGATCAACACGCTTTACAATACGCTGCCTCTCGCTATATGTTAGTCTGGCAGTATATAGACTTTCTGGACAATCCCATGGTAAATAGAGCGTTGGTAAAATCAGCTGTATAGATTCGTCCCAATGATTATCACTGCCATGACCATAACATACGTTAGAAGAAGCAAAATAACTGACAGCCCATCGTAACATATCATTAATGGTCTTAAGTTCATTAACCGCCTCATTAATAATACCCTTATCCAAATTCCCTCCGCTAAACACACTATCATCTACCTCGCATCTATATGATACTGTACCTTCAGTAGTACAACACAAACGAGGTCCGTATACCAAAACTTAATAAAATCTAATCACCACACAGTAAGTGATGTGAAACTCTGATTACGTATCGTCATCACCTCTACAGTATAACTACACCATCATTAGTGACACCCAAATGAACATTTGGTACATGAATACATCCCCTCACTCAAATAAAATCCTTAGTCTGCCACCTCACTCAAATATTCACTAATAACCCCACTTTATATAACGCAATGAGCATGCATATACTCAGCCCTAACGATATACTTTTCATACCGTAGTATGATCTAGGACATTTTTATCTTGGTGTTATATTGAAAATAAATATCACCCTGCTTCATATATAAAAAATGCATGGCCAAAGCTATATCTCATTGATATATTTTTGTTTCTATGCCTTTATTAGAGACCTATAGAATATAACGAAACATTGTCATATATAAACACCCACAAACACTAAGTCCTACACTAATGACAGTTGTGTCATTACCTCTTTACAAGATATAGCCATCTGAATGTAAAATCTATCACAAAAAATCAACTCTCTCATCATAAAAAACCTATCGTACTACTGACATGGTAATTTTCTTTACAGATCTTTAAACATAATGTTATCCATTCGAACAGAACTTTAAAGTAGTTGATATCGCCTGAATGCTACTGCACTAAATGTCAGAGCAAACGAAGAAAAAAACAGATCACCAAATTAACCAGCTTAATAACTACATGAAAAAGCATGGTGTACAGTAGAAAACTCCTCAACGAGGATAGACTGTTGTATTGAATTTAAATGCACTTTCCAATAAGAAAATACTTTTCAGACACCTGTAACCACAGAATAGAGCTCTCACCTCCATTAAAAATTAGAGGAAATTAATAGGGTGTTGTACTATCATACACTTAATTCTTTTTCATAAAAATTATGATAAAACACATACTAGGTTTTGTATGTTTACGTAAGATAGAATGCAAACTAAAACATATTATACCTAAAGCATGAGACGTAAACTCAGTTAAATAAGTTATTTTTAAACGGATAGTATAATTAATAGTTTCAAGAGATTTGAGCATAATGGCAATGGTGGTTTCTTAAAAATACGCGCGCAAGGTAATGAATATAGTGTAACGCACTACATATACATATATTATATATGACATATACATATATTATATATGTTCCTTTAGTATACACACAAAAACATGCGAGCTGCCATGCGATTCTAGATTGATAATCAGCTTCAGGTTATTTCACTTCACTCCGAACACACTAGATTTTTTTTAAAGTGCGATGTACCGAATATCTTGTAATAACCATATATAAAAATCTTTTACCACACATTAATTTCCCCTCTTACCTTGATATTTTACATGTATTAGCGCAGACTAATACGCTGACACCACTAAAATAGATATACATTATACGTACTGATTCATCATCAAAAAATTTAATGATATCCCTAAAAATATTGCAATATTACTGCAAATGGTACTTTTAAGTTCACGCTAATGAGGTGTAGCACCGTATAGATGGCAACCTATAAATACATAACCTATATTACATAAGAATGTTAGACACGTTAGCCAAATCTCGCTCTTTGTGGTGCACATAATGACTGATTATCTGCTTCTTTTTTTTAGCACAGTACTAATCAATAATTTTGTATTAGTAAAATTTCTTGGTCTCTGCCCTTTTATGGGTGTATCTAAAAAAATGGAGACAGCAATTAGTATGGGTTTTGCGACAACATTTGTGATTACCCTTTCTTCCATCTGTGCTTGGTTGGTCAATCTTTTGATTCTAGTACCTCTAGATCTCATTTATTTGCGTACTACGACATACATTCTGCTTATTGCTGTTCTAGTCCAATTCACTGAACTAGTAGTTCATAAAACAAGCCCACATCTCTATCGACTACTCGGTATTTTTCTACCACTCATCACAACTAATTGCGCAGTTCTGGGCGTGCCTCTTTTAAGTGTGCATCTTCATCATACATTTATGCAGGCTGCTCTGTATGGATTTAGCGCTTCCATGAGCTTTTTACTGGTGATCGTGCTATTTTCTGGTATACGAGAGCACTTAGCCCTTGCTAACGTACCCGCACCATTTAAAGGTTCAGCGATTACCCTCATTACTGCGGGTTTAATGGCAATGGCATTCATGGGCTTTACTGGACTTATTAAAGTATGATGAGTGCTATCGGGACAGCGATTTTGGTTTTAAGCATTATTAGTTTAATTAGCGGCGGTCTCCTAGGGTATGCCTCAAAAACATTTATGGTAAAAGATGACCTTCTTGTTGATCAAATTGACACCATTTTACCGCAAAGTCAGTGTGGGCAATGCGAATATCCAGGATGTAGACCCTACGCACATGCGATTAGTAAAAAAAATGAAATGATAAATAAATGTGTCCCTGGTGGAGAACACACCATGCTAGCTATAGCAGCCATACTCAATATCGAACCACAACCTCTAGGAGATACATCTATACGCCAACCTAAGAATCAAATTGCATGGATCCGTGAAGAATACTGCATTGGTTGTATGAAATGCGTCCACACTTGTCCAGTAGATGCCATTATTGGTGCGAAGCGCACGATGCATACAGTAGTAAGTGACATTTGCACAGGATGCAATTTGTGCGTGGCTTCTTGTCCAACTCACTGTATTGAGATGTATGTCACATACACTACCAATATTTCACGTCACATGACTATTAATAACATCCCAGTGGAAAAAATGATTCCGGTACAATCCCGATGTTAAACCTCTTTAATAAAATTAAACACAATAAGATCTGGGACTTCAAGGGCGGAATTTATCCACCTAATATGAAAGCTCAATCTAATAGTACGCCACTACGTCGGCTACCGTTACCCATGAGCTTTATTGTACCTATTCAGCAACACGTAGGGCCTGAAAGCGAGATTGGTATAAAAGTAGGTGATAAAGTCTTAAGAGGTCAAGCTCTCACTTTTGGTAACGATCGTATGTTACCAATTCATGCCCCCACTTCTGGTGTCGTCACAAAAATAGCTCAGCATATGACAGCACATACACTTATGTTAGAAACATGCTTATTTATTCAGCCAGATGGTGAAGATCAATGGTGCAATACACCACAATTAAGTAACTATCATGATATAGCCCGTTCTAAAATTATAGAACGGATACAGCAATCTGGTATAGCTGGGCTTGGTGGAGCAGGGTTCCCGACCGCGCGTAAAATTCAGTTCGGGTTAAATAAAGTAAAAACATTAATCATTAATGCTGCAGAGTGTGAACCATATGTTACAGCTGACGATCGATTAATGCAGGAGTGCTCTAAAGAAGTTATAGAGGGAATTCGCATTTTAGCATGGATCCTGCAAGCCAATGAAGTCTTAATCGGAATTGAAAATAATAAACCACAGGCTATCCTTTCCCTCCAGAAAGCCCTCAGCCATACTACAGACATCTGTCTTTGTGTAATACCAACGAAATATCCATCTGGTGGTGCTCAACAGCTAATCAAAGTACTTACTGGTAAGGAGATCCCTCGTGGTGGACACGCTCCTGAAATTGGTATCATTGTTCAGAATATCAGCACTGCTTTTGCTGTCAAACGCGCGATAATAAATGGAGAATCACTCACTGAACGCGTAGTAACAATCACTGGTTCTTCTATTGTGCGTCCCGGTAATATTTGGGTAAGACTAGGTACGCCTGTGAGCCACCTACTTAAGTATGCTGGTTTATATCCAGAGATCCAGCAAATCATAATTATGGGAGGAGCACTTATGGGCGTACACCTACAGAATTATTACGTTCCAATAGTTAAAACAACTAATTGTATTGTGGCACCATCCACTAAAGAACTGAAACAAAAAAAACAAGAAGAAAGTTGTATTCGTTGTGGTAAATGCGCTGATGTATGTCCAGTCTCTTTACTACCACAACAGTTATACTGGTTTAGTCAAGGCCATGATCATGTGAAAGCTCGCGCATACAATATTGCAGACTGTATTGAATGTGGCGCCTGTGCATATGTCTGCCCAAGTCATATCCCACTAGTACACTACTATCAAAAAGAAAAAGCTTTGATTCAGGCAATAGATCTAGAAAACCAACGCTCTAAGCTTGCGAAAGCTCGCTTTGAAGCGCGAAAAAAAAGATTATTACGCGAACGTGTCAACCATAAAAATCATGCGTATTAAATTATTTATAGTCACACAAATTCTGTTGCTATATAGAAACACATATTGCAAAAAAAACACAACTGGTTATAAAAAAATCTATCAACGCACTACTTAGTTTTTATAAATACCATCCATGCCAGTCTCAATAATCTCAACCGATTACGTATCAGATACGTATCAGTATTTAAAGATACGAAACTAAAGAAAAGGGGTTTCTATCTCTTAAAAATAACAAGTGATAGGTATAATAGCATTATTATATTGTCTGATAGGAGGGCAGGGTATATAAAGAACCTTCGAATCGTAAACTGGAGCGAAATCCACAATAATTACTGTAGACACAGTCGAAATCCATACATAATATGTCTGGTGAAACTAGTAATTATATTATTATATACACAAAAACATAATACACAGAAGAAAACCGAGAACACACTATATGATTTTTCCTATAGCATCTGCTCCTTATACACATAATAATAGCAACACTAGTTACATTATGATTTTAGTTATAATCGCCATGATCCCAGGCATAGCTATGCAATACTACTTCTTTGGTTTTGGTACCCTCATACAAATATTAATTGCTACAAGTATTGCGTTGAGCACTGAAGCAGTGATGCTCAAAGCCAGAAATTACCCCATCATACAAACTTTAAAAGACAACTCTGCACTCCTTACTGCAATCATATTAGGCACCAGCGTACCTGCTCTCTCGCCTTGGTGGATCACAACTATTGGCACCATGTTTGCTATTATTATTGCTAAACAAATATATGGCGGTTTAGGACACAACCCTTTTAATCCAGCTATGGTGGGATACGTTGTATTATTAATCTCCTTTCCAGTCCAAATGACTAACTGGCTTCCGATTTACAACACACAAAACTGTACTCCTAGCATGATTGATACGCTCCAGATAATCCTCTGCAACCACATTGATCTTAAATCAATTCCTTCCACCTTACACCCAAATGTTGATGGTATAACTCAAGCGACACCACTAGATTACTTCAAAACTAGCCTACATGAAGGTCTAGCGGTAAATAAAATTTTTACCAATCCTATGTATCGATATTACTTAACAAACACCTCTTGTTGGCAATGGATCAATCTTGGATTTCTAATAGGCGGTATCTTTCTTTTAATTACACATACAATCCGCTGGCATATCCCTGTAGGATTTCTCGTCTCGCTGACACTCTTTTCAAGTATAGGATGGCTTTACGCGCCATCTGCCCTGCTTCCACCGACTCTGCACCTGCTTTCTGGTGCTACAATGTTGGGCGCATTTTTTATTGCCACCGATCCTATCACCGCCTCTACGACTAATAATGGTCGCTTGACTTATGCGATAGTCATTGGCTTGCTAACGTGGTTAATTCGTAGTTATGGAGGTTATCCAGATGGTGTAGCCTTTGGCGTATTGTTCGCGAACATCTGTGTGCCTTTAATTGATCATTATACACAGCCACGCGTATACGGACACACGAAAAAGAGAATACTCTAATGCTAGATGTGATAAAAAAAAACGGCGTAACTCTGGCAATATTTGCTGCGATTACTACAGGTCTTACAGCAATGATTCACGTAATCACTCAACCAGAGATTGAGTTACAAACAGAACTTAAACAACAAAAACTTTTAGATGAGGTTCTTCCACCCATACTATATAATAATAATATACAATCCTCGTGTTACAGTGTATGCAATCCTGCTCTTGGTGATACTAGAAAACACCGACTATACATAGCAAAAAAAAATGATAAACCTATAGCGGCAGCCATTGAAACCACTGCACCAGATGGATACTCTGGTAGTATTCAGATCATTGTTGGTGCTACCTTTGATGGTTTTGTGTACGGAACACGAATAGTGGAGCATCATGAAACTCCGGGGTTAGGTGATAAAATTGAATTACGCCTTTCTAATTGGATTGAGAGCTTCCATAATAAGAAAATCATAAATGGTCACACAGAAAAATTTGCAGTAAAAAAAGATGGCGGTGATTTTGATCAATTTACTGGTGCTACTATTACTCCACGAGCAGTGGTGAACGCAGTGAAACGTACCGTACTATACATTCAAACTCTACCAAAAGAACTGTCTGTGCTACCTCTTTATGAAATTACTGAGAAATAAAGAGACGTGTCAATACACATATAGTATTACTTTACGATACGATGAGCATACTGTGATATTTTATCACGCCTACAAAAATAAATTATCACCGGTTTTGAGGAATAGAAATGCAGCATAAAAATCTAGCATTCACTAATATTTTATATGATGAAACGATTAAAAATAACAAATTTATCTATTATTAAATATAAACCTATGCCTCAAAAAGAAAAAGTACATGCGGTCCAACTCAATATAACCATAATATCTTTTAAAAAAGATACAAGATCTCTCGCACTAAAATGCAAGCGCTGGCATCTATCATCATAATCTCATCTGGATATATCCTACTCTATAATTCATCAGCTATTGTATGCCTCATACAGACTGATACAATAACAATATTTCTATCAAGAAACACTTAAAAACCACTGTAGTTTTAATACTTAAGAATCGTGATAAAACATACATCATAATTGAAAAACCATACAAAAGTACTAATCCTATACATACCATGTATATCATAATTATCTGATTTGATACAACACACCATATACCGCATCATTATTATAAACATGCAAAAGCTATTATCCCAATAGTTGCTCCAATAGTTCCTAAAATAGTTTCCATGATAGTCCATGTTTGTAATGTCTGAGCCTCGGTGGCGCCAGTAAAACGACCAAATAACCAAAAACCAGCATCATTTACGTGACTACAAATAATTGAACCCCCAGAAATACAGATCGATAACGCTGCTAATTGCGCACCAGAATAATCCAATGATTCAATCATTGGCATCACTAGACCTACCGTAGTCAGACAGGCAACAGTAGCTGAGCCCTGAATCACTCGTATTGCACTCGCCAATATAAAAGAGGTTACGGCAACTGGCAAACCAAACCCTGTAAGCATTTGTCCTAAAGCCGCACCAATACCGGAATCTACCAGAACCTGCTTAAATACACCACTGGCCCCAATCACTAAAAGAATAATCCCTGCAGGTTGTAATGCTGAGGCACAAATCTGCATCACACGTTCTTTATCCATACCTTGAGGGCGAGCAATGCCATAAATCGCTACTAAACAAGCACATAAAATAGAGATAAACGGATGCCCAATTAATTCTAAAAACCCATATAGATGTGTCCCTGGGTTGCTAAAACAGACGCCAATTGTTTTTAAACAAACTAAGATAAGCGGGAAAAGCATTAATAACAGGCTTACGCTAAATGACGGCACTTTTCTATAAACAAACTGAGGTTCTATATCCGTAGTAAGTTTCTGGAACTCAACATATTGACTAATAAAACTACCAAAAATTGGTCCAGCTATAAGCATGCTAGGAATAGCCGCGCCTACCCCTAACAAAATCATCCACCCAAGATCTGCATGCATTTGCAATGCTACCAACATCGGTGTTGGACCTGGTAAAAGAAAGGCAGACGCTGCAGAAACTCCTGCAAATAATGGGATCACTAATTTTACTAAATTATTGCCAGTCCGGTGTACCACGGAAGACACAATAGTAATTAATAACACAACTGCAACTTCAAAAAATAACGGCAGAGCACAAATAAGTCCAGCTATGCCAATGGCATAAGCAGCACGACTTTCACCAAATACTTTTAACATACAAATTGCTATCTGATTGACTACACCAGTTTCATGTAGTATTTTACCAAACATTGCTCCCAGCCCTACAACAATAGCAAGAAATCCAAGAGTACCGCCCATACCCTTTTGCATGATTGAAGCAATATTTTGTAGTGGTATACCAGAAATAATCGCTGTAAAGACCGAGACCAGAATGAGAGCCACAAAGGCATGCATACGCGCTTTCATGACTAAAAATAACAGTAAAAAAACAGAACCTACTGCTGTGATAAGCAAAGTTAGAGTATTCATACAACCTCCATAAAATTCCTTTTTACTTCTTTTATTATGCCTAAAGTAACATTTAAAACATTTTGTAATGGTTGATTAATATCGACAATCCACACATCCTTTTCGTCTTCATCAGGATCTTCTAATGTGGCAAACTGCGTTGCTAACATCTTAGATTGAAAAAAATGCCCTTTACGCGCTTGTAGGCGTACTTGAATAGTCTTGAAATCACCCTTTAAATAAATAAAAACAATGTTATGGTTTCCTTGTCGCAAAAGATTACGATAATTTTTCGTAAGTGCAGAACAGACAATCAGTGATGACTCATTAGTACGCTGCATAGCAAATACCGCATCATTTATAGCCTGCAACCAAGGCAGTCGATCATTATCATTTAATGGATGACCAGAAGACATTTTCGCAATATTCGTGCGTGGATGCAAATAATCTCCATCAAGCAAAGCAATATTTAACTTTTGTGCCACCGCATTAGCAACAGTAGATTTACCGCTACCAGATACACCCATGAATATAAACACATGATGTAATGGAGAAGATATATTAATCATTGTTACGCCATTCAAAATTAAAAAACAGATGATTCAGCGCATTCTTAACAGACATAACCTATAGTCACAAAAGCATATAAAAATAATCATGTCTTTGCTAACCATCGAGTGTTAGGATTACAAAGGTGGTAAATACCATATATGTTAAATTATAGACATGTGCCACATATGCAAAATTATATCACCCTAATAAACATTAAAAAGCAATATTTGTCATCAAAAATTCAAGGAGCTCATCTCGTCAAGGAGAATCGATCATAGTACAAGCACCAAAATTGTAAGTAATATGGTACATTATTCACATTCTTTACTAATTGCATTATTGAGTTAATTGAGTATAATTAGCTATTACTAAAAGAAAATCTTCTTGGATGAAATTAAGTACAGGTATAGACTAAATCTTACGTATTCTTACGTTCTTCATGTTGTTCAATGTAAAAGAAATCACGTTATAATGATATGATTAAACTAGAGCAAAGATTATAGTTGAAGCATTAGAACAACTGAAAATTATTGAATATTTGTTCGAAGAGGGATACAAGATATCATGGCAGTAGGAGAGGCATTATCTACAAAAGAGTACATTGGTCATCATCTTCATCACCTACAATTTAATCTTCGCACCTTGAAGATAGTTACTCCGGATGAGGCTCCCATAAATTTTTGGATTTGCAATATTGACTCTATATTTTTCTCTGTAATGTTAGGATGTGTTTTCTTAGTTATTTTTCGTACCGTGGCACAATCAGCAACAAGTGGTGTACCCAACAAGTTACAAGCTGCAATAGAACTTGTCATTTCTTTTATAGATCAAAATGTTCGTGAAATGTATCATGGAAATAGCAAAATAATAGCTCCGCTAGCTCTTACAATATTTGTATGGGTATTCCTTATGAATTTTATGGATATACTACCTATCGATTTTCTTCCTTATATCGGAGAACATTGCTGGTTAAGCCTCCCAGCATTACGGATTGTCCCTTCTGCTGATGTAAACATTACTTTATCCATGTCTCTTGGTGTGTTTATTTTAATGCTGTTTTATAGCATAAAGATAAAAGGTTTTAAGGGTTTTAGTAAAGAACTTGCCCTACAACCCTTTAATCACCCTATTTTTATACCTCTTAACCTTCTTTTAGAGGGCGTGAGTCTGCTATCTAAACCAATATCTCTTGGCTTAAGATTATTTGGAAATATGTATGCAGGAGAATTGATTTTTATCCTTATTGCCGGTCTATTACCATGGTGGTCGCAATGGGTGCTAAATGTACCGTGGTCTATTTTTCATATCTTAATTATTTTTCTACAAGCTTTCCTTTTTATGGTATTAACTATTGTATATCTGTCTATGGCCTCCGAAGAACATTGATAGGTCTTTGAGACAACTGAGCAAACCACGTATATACTTGATATGCTTACAAACTGATAGTGCCTTGGTATATTTAATAATTCACAACATGGAGATTTATGATGGAACATCATAATATAGATCTATTATATATGGCTGCCGCTGTAATGATGGGTTTAGCAGCAATTGGTGCAGCAATCGGAATAGGCATACTTGGCGGGAAATTTTTAGAAGGCGCTGCACGTCAGCCAGATCTAGTACCCCTTCTAAGAACACAGTTTTTTGTTGTCATGGGTCTCGTAGACGCAATCCCAATGATTGCTGTTGGTCTGGGGTTATATATCATGTTCTCTGTTGCATTATGATATAATATTGTTCACAGGGCTATGAATAGTAGATATCATGAGCGGTGAGACTCTCTGTTCTACATTGACTGTCTATGTACATAAGAAAATTGACTTAATAAGAGATATCGTCATATGAATATTAATGCCACTATCCTCGGTCAGGCTGTTGCATTCATCCTATTCGTCTGGTTTTGTATGCGTTATGTATGGCCTCCATTGATCACCGCCATTGAAGCACGTCAAAAAGAAATTGACAAAAACCTCTCGTTTGCTGAACAAACTAAAAAAGATATAGAAAATGCAGAATTCGCTGCCAATAATTATCTTCAAGAAGCCAAAAAAGATGCTCAAGTCATCATTGAAAAAGCGAATAATCGCTACTCTCAAATTCTAGAAGAAGCAAAAATTGCGGCCGAGAAAGAACGGAAAAGAATTGTAAAACAAGCAATAACTCAAATTGATAATGAGCGCCAACGAGCACGCGAGGATTTATGTAAACAAATTGCACTATTAACTATCACTGGTGCCGAGAAAATAATTTCACGTTCAATAAATCAAACTGATCACAATGATATTATCAATACATTAGTCACTTCCCTAGCAAAAGGAATAGTCTAATGTTTACAGATATCACGATTTCTCGTCCGTATTCAACAGCAGCGTTTCAATTTTCTCGCGAAAACAAAGTTATTCAAAAATGGCAAGAAATGCTCATCTTCGCAGCTGCAGTATCAGCGCAAGAGCAAATCAAAAGTCTGATGAAAAGACATCTAGCGCCGGAATCACTCTCTGAAAAATTCATCAAAATTTGTGGTAATCAACTTGATGACGCTTGTGTAAACTTCATCAAAGTCATAGCCGAACATAAACGCTTACCTATTTTATCTACCATTCTGCAGCAATTTATCAAGTTACGCGCTGCACACGAGTCCATTTGTAATATTGAAGTCGTCTCCTCTGTACCATTAACTAATGCACAACTCGCTTCCCTAAGCGGAATTATGGAAAAACGTCTTACTTCCAATATTAGACTACAATATACAGTAGACAAATCTATCATAGCAGGCGTTATTCTTAAGACAGATGATATGGTTATTGATAGCAGCGTGCGCACGCGAATCGAGAGACTCACTAGCGTTTTGCTATCTTAAGGAAAATCAGATATGCAACTAAATGCCACTGAAATTAGCGAACTTATTAAGCAACGTATTGCTCAATTTGATATTACCCACACCCACTATAATCAAGGTACTATTATTTCTGTCAGTGATGGTATCATCCGTATTCACGGACTATCTGATGTCATGCAGGGTGAAATGATTGCGCTACCGAATAATCGCTACGCTCTTGCTCTCAATCTTGAACGTGACTCTGTTGGCGCAGTGGTAATGGGTCCCTATACAGACCTGATAGAAGGAATGTCTGTGACATGTACTGGGCGTATTCTTGAAGTCCCAGTAGGTCGAAATTTGCTAGGTCGCGTCGTCAATACATTAGGTTTTCCTATTGATGGAAAAGGTGATATAGACCATGAACTGTTAGCACCCATAGAAGTCATCGCACCAGGTGTTGTTGACAGAAAATCGGTAACTCAACCAATCCAAACAGGCTATAAATCGATCGACGCAATGATCCCAATTGGAAGAGGCCAACGTGAACTTATTATTGGTGACAGACAAACCGGTAAAACGACAATGGCTATCGATACAATTATAAATCAGAAAAGCTCTGGTATTAAATGTATCTATGTCGCGATTGGACAAAAAGCATCTACTATTGCTAATATAGTTCTTAAACTAGAAGAACATGATGCATTATCTAATACTATCGTAGTAGTAGCCACTGCTTCTGAACCTGCAGTACTCCAATATCTAGCTCCTTATTCTGGTTGTACAATGGGTGAATACTTCCGTGATCGCGGTGAAGACGCACTGATTGTGTACGATGATCTATCTAAACAAGCAGTCGCCTACCGTCAGGTTTCCCTTCTATTGCGTCGACCGCCAGGTCGTGAGGCATTCCCAGGGGATGTCTTCTATCTACACTCTCGACTATTAGAACGTGCATCTCGAGTAAATGAAAAATATGTAGAAAATGCTACACAGGGGAAAGTAACAGGAAAAACCGGTTCCCTCACCGTATTGCCGATTATTGAAACCCAAGCAGGAGATGTCTCTGCATTTGTCCCCACAAATGTTATTTCGATCACAGATGGTCAAATTTTCCTAGAAACCAATCTATTTAACGCTGGCATTCGTCCAGCAGTAAATCCTGGCATTTCTGTATCTCGAGTTGGTAGCGCCGCTCAAACGCACATTATTAAAAAACTATCCAGTGGGATTCGTACTGCATTAGCACAATATCGTGAGTTAGAAGCATTCTCTCAGTTTGCTTCTGATTTAGATGAAACTACCAGGATACAACTCAGATACGGACAAAAAGTAACTGAAATACTCAAACAAAAACAACATACCCCGATGTCTATTGCTCAACAAAGTATCATACTATTTGCTGCTGAGCATGGCTTTCTAAATGATATTGAACTTGTTGATATTCAAAAATTCGAAACCGCACTACTCGATTATGCTAATCATCATAATAAACCACTCTTAACTTTAATTAATGAATCAGGCGATTATAATCATACTATTCACGAGCAGCTCCACACTCTACTAGAAAGATTCAAAACCACCAAATCCTGGTAATGAAATGGATGTTTACTACGTGTAACAACGTATAGGTCCGGAGCATTACGGAGAAACTTATGAGTAGTGAAAAAGAAATACGCAATAAGGTTTTCTGTGTACAGAAAACCCAGAAAATAACAAAAGCAATGGAAATGGTATCTGCGTCTAAATTAAAAAAATCACAAGAGCGCGCAGAAATCAGCAGACCTTATACAGAAGCTATACGTAAAGTGATTGATCATATGGCTTTAGGTCATTTAGAATACCAACACCCATATTTCGATCGAAGACAGGAAAAACACATTGGATATCTAATTATATCTACTAATCGCGGGTTATGCGGAGCTTTAAACACACGTCTCTTTAAAAAAATTATACAAGATATGCTTGCCTGGTCCAAACAAGGAGTAGGAAGTGATTTATCGATTATAGGTTCGCAAGGTATCTCATTTTTTAGATCTATTAAAAGCAATATAGTAGCACAAACATATAATCTGTGTGATAAACCCTCCTTATCTGATGTAATCGGGCCGGTGCAAGTCATGTTGCATGCATATGATAAAAAAAACATTAGTCAGCTATATATTGCTAGCAATAAATTTATTAATACCATTTCTCAATCGCCACGTATAGAACAAATACTACCTATATTATCACGCTATAACCCCATAGGTTCCGCTCCTAAAAAAACCTGGGATTATCTGTATGAACCGGACCCGAAAACACTTTTAGACATCATACTACGACGCTATATTGAATCTCAAGTATATCAAAGTGTTATGGAAAACCTAGCATGTGAACAAGCTGCGCGCATGATGGCAATGAAAATCGCCACTGATAATGGTAGCAACCTAATTACCGAACTACAGTTAGAATGCAATAAAGCTCGTCAAGCCGCTATTACTAGAGAGCTAACTGAGATCGTAGCGGGCGCCTCTGCGGTTTAATCCCGTGCGACAAATACAATATACAAAAATAAAACAGAAACCAGTAACTTTCAAGCAGACATTAATAAGTCACTTTAGTCATCACTGTGCACATACACTACATATCACGAATACAACTCCAAAAGTCATAAAGCAATAATGACTTAGAGAGAGCAATAGGAGGTCACAATGACTACTGGAAAGATTATCCAAATAATCGGCGCTGTGATTGACGTCGAATTTCCTCCGCATGCCATTCCAAAGATATATCATGCGCTGGAAGTCAAAAATCAAAATACTCGCCTAGTCTTAGAGGTACAACAGCAAATAGGTGGGGGTGTCGTACGTACTATTGCCATGGGCCCTTCAGAAGGTCTAAAACGCGGCCTAGCCGTATTAGATTTACAACACCCTATTCAAGTTCCAGTTGGTGTTAAAACGCTAGGACGTATGATGAACGTTTTAGGTGAACCAATTGACATGAAAGGCGCAATTGGTGAAACAGAACGTTGGGCCATTCACCGTCCAGCTCCGTCCTATGAAGAACAATCTAGCTCGCAAGAACTTCTGGAAACGGGTATTAAAGTCATCGACCTTATGTGTCCCTTTGCTAAAGGAGGTAAAATTGGTTTGTTTGGTGGGGCTGGGGTTGGAAAAACGGTCAACATGATGGAGCTCATTCGTAATATTGCCGCTGAGCACGCGGGTTTTTCTGTATTTGCAGGTGTAGGTGAACGCACTCGTGAAGGTAATGACTTTTACCACGAGATGACTGAATCACGCGTTATTGATAAAGTTTCTTTAGTATATGGTCAAATGAACGAACCACCTGGCAATCGTCTACGCGTTGCATTAACTGGGTTAACAATAGCAGAAAAATTCCGTGATGAAGGCAAAGCAGTCCTCCTATTTATTGATAATATATATCGTTATACGCTAGCTGGAACAGAAGTATCTGCTCTCCTCGGTCGCATGCCTTCTGCAGTGGGCTATCAACCCACGCTAGCAGAAGAAATGGGTGTGTTACAAGAACGCATTACTTCTACAAAAAAGGGCTCTATCACCTCTGTACAAGCTGTTTATGTTCCTGCAGATGACTTGTCTGATCCATCTCCGGCTACTACGTTTGCTCACTTAGATGCAACTGTAGTACTAAGCCGTCACATTGCATCGCTCGGGATTTACCCAGCAGTCGATCCACTGACCTCCACTAGCCGTCAATTAGATCCTGTTGTCGTTGGTAAGAATCATTATGATATAGCGCGAGGCGTACAATCTATCCTACAACGTTATCAAGAACTCAAAGATATTATTGCTATCCTTGGTATGGATGAATTATCAGAAGAAGATAGACTTATAGTGACACGAGCTCGTAAAATACAACGTTTCCTATCTCAACCCTTCTTTGTCGCAGAAGTATTCACTGGATCTTCAGGGAAATACGTAACATTATCCGATACGATTCTCGGTTTCAAAGGGATCATCGAGGGTCAGTTTGACTCACTTCCAGAACAGGCTTTCTATATGGTCGGTTCGATTCAAGAGGTAATAGAAAAAGCTAAAAAACTAGCATAATACAAGCCTGAAATCATACAGGCATGACATGCAATACACATAGTTATAATTTGTCAATAGAGGTGAACGGTTCACTATGACTTTTTATCTAGATGTAGTAAGTGCAGAACTACGAATCTTTTCTGGATCTGTAAAAAGCATTCAGATATCAGGAAGCGAAGGCGAACTGGGTATTTACCCGAACCACGCCCCTCTTCTAACTACGATTAAGCCAGGGATGGTTTGTATCGTGCATACAGATCAAACCAAAGAAATCATCTATCTCTCCGGAGGTATATTAGAAATACAACCCGCAATGGTGACCATTTTATCTGATACCGCTATTCGCGGTAGTGAATTAGATGAACATCTCATTTTACAAGCAAAAAATGCGGTAATAGAGCGCTTAAATAGAAAAAACGATGAAATGGATGTCGCTCTAGCGTCTGTAGAGTTAGCTCAAACACTGGCTAAACTACGCGTCATTGACTTAATGCGAAATACAGTATAAATGATCAGAGTGGTATCTATGCGACTATAGGTCATCGGAAAACCACTCTTCTATAGATAGCGCACATGAATATTCTCGTTATTAATATGCGAAACAATTACTATCTTAAATAAGAGATGTCTCCTTAACGATCGTCTTCTTAGTCATCATTTCGTGACAATTGATGGGATGCTACGGATTATCCCTATTCATAGTTATCTATACTTTCATATACTCCTACAGGTATAACTTTATTACCATATCCTAACTCAATAATCGATCGGTATATGTATCAAATTAAAAATCGTTAATAACTACTGACATAACTACATAAAACGCAAATTCATTGAATCTACCTGGATCCATAAATCGTTGCATAGATTACACAGTACCAATAACAGAGTTGATGTCTCTGAAATATAGTAGAACGCAACGTTTGTGAGTCAACATCATTATGTTATAACACTTCAGTATGATGGTAGGTTAATATAATACACGTATCAATGCTCGTCTGGCTTAATAGATTGGTTAAATTTTTCTATAGAAAGTATTTCTGCTGTGATAATGTTACATATATTACTGATCGTATATGCTGTTTCTGTCAAATATCAGCTAATATGTCTGTAAGTGTTATAAACGTAGTTCGAAGATTCTTTGCCTGCTTACTAACAATACGTACCTGATAATACCAATCTCAAAGAAAAAAATACATATTGCACCAGATAGAGCTATCAAAATAGAAGCATATGTATCATACCACCTCTAAACTCATCATATTGTGAACCACTCATAGCATATAAAATTTTGTCATATTTGTTTATGTCAATCTACCATATACAAAGATACATACTATTACTTCATCCAATACATCTAAGTTTACTAGTATTCGTCATAATATGAAGGAATGGCAAAATGTTGACACTCTATGCAAATAACAGAGCAATATCCTACAAAATACTCCTCTCAATAAAACAGTGATATTAACAATATATTTCTTAAAATTAACTATCATAGGTAATTTTATTATCACTGCTCTCAGGATAGAAAAAACATTACACCTACATATATAGCATCTTTTTCTATGCTATCTATAAAAAATACATACATGCAAAATTTAAATTAAAATACTCTGGGGGATTCTAGACTCATAATTTTTATACATAAAATATATACATTGTACTTCTAATCTAATCAGGAACATGGATTGTAAGAATCGAGAGTTTCTCTGCATTTTTACTATTTCTGAGAAAATATCATTGATGTAATTGATACCCACACCTCTGATAAGACCATATACAACATAACCATGTATACAAGTCATTCTGTGTGATACATTAATCTATCCATATGGTATCACAAATACACTCTGTTTCTTCTGAACCCTACTAATCTTGATCGTGCATAAAATAAATTATTATAAAACAAGATCACACTATAATCACATACTAGTATATAATATAGTACGCTATAACATCAAGAACACATTGTAATTCTATCGCTTGGTTGACAAAAAAATCATTATCAATGTTGATTTCCTTTAAAAATCTTTAAATCGTTGTCTGTAACATTACTATTTTTAGAGAATTTTAATACTTTTACCACTGCAATAACCGCAATATTTGAAAAATATTAAACGAGACCTCTCATACCACTTGGTGGTATATCAATACTATCTTCTATACGGTGCAATAACCATACTTTTAAATCAACGCTTTTACATCTTGATGATGATTATCAATGACTAATACGATTTAAGTAAACGCCTATATTACAATTATTACATATCGTATCTATATGTAGCACCTGTCCTTATTAGGACAGCAAAGAAATTATTTTTTGTCTATTAAAATAATAACATGTCACCATCTCTGTTAGAGAGTATCAAAAGTATATTATAAGTTTCAGGATATACCGAATACTCTATGATATACACCAGAGAACTATGATTAGTGGCATTAATTTTAAAACAAAATACCATTAAGAAATATAAAAACTATATATTCTGCTCATACATAATAGTTTTACAATGCAACCAAATATATTATATATTTTTCAAGAGATAACACGCACCATATAAGACAAAAGAAGAAATCTTAAATAAAAGGCTAATGTGATCTATAAACGAGATCTTCTGCTAAAAAAAAATAAATTTCATCAATGTAACATTATTAATTACGCAATAATTGTAGACAGAAAATCGATCATAAAAATTCAGAATATTAAGAACGATATTCTTTTAACCTGCTAAAAGAATGTATTTCTATCTATTACGCAAGAAGAGTCATTGCAAAATAGTAAGCAGGTAACTAATTACTCTGAAATAATGATCACGTGGCGAGAAAATAAAATTTAGAAACATAGTCTGTATACAATACTAACACATATATCAAGCTGTACGTATCCACACTCTTAACTTTGGGGTTAAGAAAACCTCTTCTTATTGCAAAAAATCTTTAAAAAGCTTCTGAATGACTAACACAATATTTTTACTGCACAGCATGCTGATACAGCAGAATACTCAGAAAACAAAGACACTACTCAACACTACCACAAAAGGCATACACTCATGATATTTCTGACTAAAAAACCACTACATACTGACAAACACACAAAAGAAATCTATGATCTTGAATATTATAAAAACTGTTTCTACGTGTCTTTACCTAGAGAACTTCAAACACATAGATACGAAGAAGAGGTATAAAATAGTGCTCCTCATTTCTTATGCTCAATCTTCGATCGCTGTCTTGCATAAATAAGCAAACTCCTTGCTAACATCTACGTCGTGCTAGGGACCCGTTCATCCTTTCAAGTATCAATTTTCAGGCAAAAATTATCATTGATGCAGAAAAACCATATCCATGGATACAATAAACAGTTCAAAAATACAGTTTAACTAAAAGCAATCTACGTCTATATTTAACGAACGAAACACATACGCAAAAAAATATCAGACTTAACCCATTAAGTCGATGATCTCATCCAGAAAACACCTAACATACACAACACGTTGTCACACTAAATAGTTCTATAAAAAGAGACTTAATGACTATGCATGTTTGTAGCACGCATAATTCTTGCATAAAATACTGGTACCTAAATAATTAATAATATCGGCGTGATCATGTAATGTAAATACAATGATAATCTTGATCCTTCTTTCTAAAAAATCATACTTGAAGCTATTGTAATATACGCTAATGATATCAATCATTTAATACAATTAGGCTAAAGCTACAATATATGATTTAAAAAATAAATTACCACAATCGATTGATACCTATAAAATTAAACAACCCGTCCTCTTTGTCAAGCTAAAAAGAGAAACAAGCTAGATCGGTTACTCGAATGTCTAAAAAAATTTCAATCATACTTCTGAACATGACATAATATCACACAAAATAATACAATTATTTCAAATGATCACTTACACAAAAACAAAAAAAGTAAATATAAAAAATAACAGTGCGTATGTCATCTATCCTTCCTGGTATTCTATCCACATGAAAACCTAATCTAAATACTAATGCCAATATAAAGATATACTTCATGCTGCAATCAAGATATATATTTCAAATGCAATTATATCCACTCAAGTATATGTATCAAAAATCATAGATCTACTATATCCTTACAACTACTAGTCCTAAAATCCTAATTTTATATAAAACTATCTCTCATTTCAGTACAAAAATACTCTGTAAAAACTAACATTATTTCACATAGAGATAGCAATCACCTTTCTAGCTTAAACTCCAAAACATGAGACTGAAATACATTGTCAACCCTCATACTTCTGTCGTACCATAATCTATGATACTGATGCACAACATTTACAAAACTTTGCGATCTTATACCTTGTATACTAGGAGATATATAGCAGCATACAGTGCATAAAAGTGATGAACTTCATTTGTAATGTGAGATCACATTTCATCAATAGTATTGAATACTATATTCTTTTTGTCTCACAAATAAAATTTTTCAGGTCATCTTTCAATATCTTCTCTACTAAAGATTTAGAATGTAACATAATATTATAAAATGATGATGCATAAAATACATAAACCATATGGAGAATACACGATTACTACTCTACACTTATACATGTGAGTTGGTACAACTGTATAGCTAGTGCTATGTTAGAAAATAGGTGATATTATGGACTTGAGACTCAAGAAATAATCAAATAACTATATCTAGACTTCCCTATGATGGTGGTGATACAAGATTGTCTTTGCTATACATAAACTCTCTAGTTAACATTGCATGTTCACACCAAATGTATAAATAAATAGCAATGGTTACTTCTTTGTTAAACAATATTACCTTATCTTATATTGCATGTAAAAGAGATAATTATATGGAAACTAATATAGATTATCTGCGAAAAAGAATCGATATTTTGGATAAAAAACTAATCAGAATAATAGTAGAATGACTAGAAATAACGTTAACTATAGCAAAAATAAAACATCAGTTTAGAATAACGTTTCACGCTCCGGAGCGTGAGCATTTTATCCTGAATACATGTCGAAAAGAAGTAGAACATCTAGACATAGAACACATGGTAGAAGGGATCATGCATCGTATTATACAATAATCACACAATCAACAGCTACAAAAGACTATTTTAGATAAACTAATAAAATAGTTAATATAGAATCATACTTTAGGCTTTCTTCTAAAATAAATGATAATAATACTATTTTCTGTAATCCACTACAAAACGTCATAAAACCATAAATACCATACAGTCTATCACAACATTCATATTGTTTCATCCATCGTAATCTCACCACGTAAATTTTTCTGCATGAGATAACGCATCTCGTGGATATCTAAATTTTTACTAAGAAGGTAGTATAGTTTAGTGAGTGCGGCTTCCACACTAAGATCTGCCCCGCTCACTACACCTACATTGTGTAATGCATGACCAGTAGTATACCCACGCATATTTACTTTTCCGGACATACACTGTGTTAAATTTACCACCAAAATACCACGTTGCGTAGCTTCTTTAATTGCTTTGAGAAACTCTTTATTTTGCGGTGCGTTACCAATTCCATACGAACGTAAGATCAATGCTTTGATAGGTTGCTGAATAAAGTTATAAAAAAGTGTAGCGGAAATCCCTGGGTAGATGGTAACCAATCCAATTTCCTGAGGTGTAATAGTGTGAACTACTAGCTCACCAACTCCCACAGGAGCTGGAGGGGTATTTAACCATCTAATATTCGTCCCTACTTCTAGTAAAGGTGCTAAGTTAGGTGAAGCAAAAGCATTTAAACCATTTGCATGAACCTTAGTAGTGCGGTTTCCGCGATATAATATGTTGTTAAAAAACAATGTAACTTCATGAATTGGATAGCGAGCAGCAATAAATAGAGAGTTTAGCAAATTCTGATGACCATCCGAACGCATCTGTTCAAGCGGGATCTGAGAACCGGTTACAATGACAGGTTTTGCTAAGTTTTCTAATATGAAAGAAAGAGCTGAGGCAGTGAATGCCATAGTGTCAGTTCCATGTAAAATCACAAATCCATCATAATAATCATAATTGCGCCTAATGTCTTCTGCCATGATCTGCCAGTCATATGGCATCATATCTGCCGAATCAATTAACGGTTGATACTCATGCAGAGTAAAATTCGGCATCTCCTCCCTGTGAAACTCTAATGTATTAGCAAGCTGATTTTGCAGATAGCCTGAAACTGGAATAAAACCGTTTCTAGATTGCTGCATTCCAATAGTACCGCCAGTATACGCAATATAAATATTTTTTTTTTGCATTGGTGCACTCAAAATAATAAAGTTTCTCGTCTTTGTAGTACAAATCTACTATGGTGTTTAAAAAATAATACCTGAAGATCCAGCTTAGAAAAACGTCACATAATAGAAAATTATGTGACGCAAAAGATTATCTAATATCGCTACAACTCAGACACACAGCATAGTGATGCTGAGAATCATGCATAGTCTCTGCTGTCACACCTGGTCGTTTTATGATATCTGAAACAAAATCTAGTATTGGATCAGATAGCCACATCTGCATAACTCTGTTTACAAGATCGCGCTGCTTAGAATCAGACCATTGATCAAAAAAAACACCCCAGATACAAGGCTCATCTCGATACCATTTTAAACTCGGTTGCTGTATATGTGAGAGCTCTGCAGTTTTAGACACAGCATCATCAAAATCACCAAGAGCATCTACTAACCCATGCAATTTGGCATCACGACCCATCCAGACACGACCCTGGGCCACACTCTCAATATCAGCCAAAGTCTTATGACGTGCTTCTGCAACTAACCTCAGAAAAGTATCGTAACTATGGTTAATACTAAGTTGCATCATTTTCTGTGCATCTTCAGAAAGAGGCTTAGTTGTAGTAGTTTCTGATAAGCTTGAAGTCATTACACCGTCAGTATGTACACCAATCGCATCTAGCGAATTCTCTATAGTATGTATTACGCCAAAAACTCCAATAGAGCCAGTTAGAGTATTTTTATTAGCAATAATATAACTTGCCGGTGTAGAAATCCAATAGCCTCCTGAGGCTGCCATACCACCCATAGAAACTACAATTGGTTTTCCTTCAGCTTTTATAGCCTCTAATTCTGACCGAATAACCTCAGAAGCGGTAACGCTACCTCCAGGGCTATTCACGCGCAGAATAATTGCTTTAATGGTGGGATCAAGACGTGCCATCCGAAGCTCTAAAGCAGTGGTTTCACACGAAAGACGCTCAGGATTTTGTTCACCATCTATGATAGAACCGCTAACTACTATAACCCCTATGTTTCCTGTGTCATGACGATCTTTCAACTTGTAATCATAAATAGTAATACCATTATAATTCTTTTTATGTTCATCCCAGCCAAAAATATGAACTAAATCTTTTTCTACTGCTGCCGCAGAAGCTAATGCATCTACTAACCCACTCTCTAACGCATATGTAGCACTATCGCCATGCAGCTTTTCTAATTTCTCTATAATCTTTTTTTCGCCAGGAAAGATCTGTGTTGTGCTGATGTTTCGATTCTGTGCTACAGTTTGAAGATAATTATTCCATAATTCCCTAATCACCTGATTGCTAGCATCACGAGCTTTTTGTGACATATCATCACGAATAAAAGGCTCTACTGCGGATTTATAAGCGCCTACTCGAAATATATACGAACTCACCTTCAGCTTATTGAGTAACGTTTTATAGTACATACTATTTACAGTAAAACCCTGCAAATCAACTCTTCCTTGTGGGGATAGATAAATTTTACTGGCAAAGCTAGCTAGATAATACTGCCCTTGATTATAACTTATCCCAAGTGCAAAAATTGGTTTACCACAATTACGAAACTCTTTTAATGCTTTGCCAATGTATTCAAGCGATGGTTGATCTCCGCCTATAAAGTGACGTAAATCAAGTACCATCCCTGTAATATTATTATCATTCTTGGCTTGACGTATTATGTTTACCACGTGAAAAAGAGAATTCTCTTTTACGTGCTCATTCCGGCACCCTAATAACTGATGACTAAACTGACCAACAAAATCATAGCTATTAACTGGTTGGTCTACTATTTTACCATGTAAGTTAAAAATTAATGCACCCTTATGCCTATCACCCACTGAATGAGTGCTTTTGTTTTGGAACCAAAAACAAACACAGATAACCACTATTAATATAAAAAATAAATTTACAAAACATTGACGAACTAACGTTATTCCTCGCCATATCCCAGATACAATTGTAAGAATTACTTGCCATAACACGTACATAAACGCTCCATTAAACACATTGATACTATTTAGGCCTTTACCTCATCATTAAGAAGAGAAATCCAACAAATGCAAAACAAAGAATACTACATCCTCATGATTGTCACTTATAACGATATGTAAGCAATACCTCCCACTTGCGTGTAATTCATAATTTTTATCGATTTCTAATGTTTAAGTTATCACATAATATATTTTCATACTCTAAGTATCTAGACCTTGAAAGTAGACTTTAGTCAGAAAAAGTCATAGTTAAAATAACTCTCTTGGTCACACATATGTTCAGTATTTACCTTTTTCTGAGAAAAAGAGCTCTGATTTTGTAATTACAAGATCCTTACATAAAACGACATCGATATAGCATTAACACACACTTAGTGCACTTAAAGAAAACCAATCATAATCAATCACTAGCAAGAGACGGGAGAGCTAACTCCATACCACTATTACTGCACTGTCTCAGCAATATGCATAATAAAACAGTGTGAAGATAACATTCGTCTGCATTATCTAGTATCTGCAGATCTAATGTTTTCTATAAAATAAGGAGAAATTCTTTCTAATAATTACCACATAATAAGAATGATGCTCAAAACATCATGCATACTCTTAAAGATTCTATGTTAATTAATTGCAAATACTTCACATTCTAAAACATTACCATAACACTGATATTATATGTATAATGAGTTTATAGTGATATTAGAGCGATAGTGATATCACATAACATTATGGTGGTATCGACTTAAACGCGGGGTGGAGCAGCTTGGTAGCTCGTCGGGCTCATAACCCGAAGGTCGTTGGTTCAAATCCAGCTCCCGCAACCAACCTACCACTACTCTGTTTCTAGATAAAATAAAATATTATGAGTGTACTGTAATATATGAACTACTGCTTATTTTCATTTCATACCAAGAGATGTGTATTGAGTGTTTAGTATAAATTATAGTTCTAATATTTCTTAAAACAATCCACCTTAATCTGATCTAATCAGGCTATTATTATATTCAAAAAATCGGTAAAACTAAAACACCTTAATGTTGATGGATCAGTTATGAGGTATAATCATAGATATATTCTAAAAAAAGAATATTGATTCATGCAACGAAATATAGTGAAGGCTAATACATACGCACAATCTTCATGAGTATCTGTTGCAGCCTGCACGTTTTTGTCTGTCTATAATAATTATTACTATCATAAACATACATCTAGAATCTCTGATAACCTGTGATGTATATGGAACCTATTAGAATCAAAGAAATATCAATACAAGATGTATAACCAATTATAAAAATATTAATATGATATAAAAGCCGAAATGTGATATAGAAATATAAATATGTTTTTTATAACCATCATCTTCAGGTATAAAAAAATGATATATCACTATCCAATCTTGGTTTAAAGCTGTAAATTACAAAGTGCTAATCGCTACCAAAAACAGATACTCTCTCTAGAGCCCGTAGAACTCTCAATGGAGTTGTCTATCATGAAAATAAAATAGGCTGTTTTCTCCGCATTTAGGATGCAGGCCAAACAACCACATGTCAGTCACAGTAAAAAGAGCAGTTCAGTTCCATACTGTAACAGTATAAGACAAAATTGTGCTGTGGGAATAGGCATATTATCACATCCATCTCTTATAGCAACAGACAGGATATACAAAGGATGATTAAACATATACTAAACCCTCAAGCATCTACGAGCTTCTTTGTGATGCGCATATATCACTTACTGTTAATATTCTTATAATATAATTAATATTATTTCACACACCACCAGACGCTAGTCATGACAGAGCAGTGAATATGTTATATCTTGAAACGATTAGTCTCCATCAAGAATAGATAAATAGAAAAGTAACGCAGAATAATAAAAGTATATGAAATTATATACTCGTATGCCATGTTATTTTCTATATTATAATAAATTTCCGCGACTCTATTTTTTTAGTCTAATCTACGATTACATTGTCATAGTGCTCAACCCACTGCTATAATATAGTGATAAATAAAAGATAACTCTATCCGATTCTGCCTTACAGGTGTTGTCCATAACCACTCAAGTATATATTTTGACATATATTTTCTATATATAAATTCGCTTTTTATATGTATGAATATAGACACCTGATGTTAGATTAAAAAGATTTAATCAAGCTATAAAAGAGAGGGATAGATCTATAAGAAATACACTGAGGCTCTATAACATTACGATATGTGATAAAAAATAAGAACGTGTTTAAAAGGATTTTCTATACCCATTAGATACTCAGTAGTGAACCTAACGTAGCAAAATTCTTTTTGTACTATATAATTCTTAAGCGCTAATTTGCCTTCTATCCATGATAGGTAATCCATCAGACACCACTAATACAGCGGTTTCATGTAAAATAATACAAAGTACCCATCAGATAATATAAATATACATTCAGAGCTATAGATCTAGAGATAGACAAACAACGCATCCATCATCTGCATTTACTCGCCATCTATAATGCATTTTACCTCACGTATTATTTTAGAATTTATAACTCTGATCTTCTTGGCATTAGATCTAAATAGCATGTCTATTTTTTTGAAATAAATAGCTGCATCCATTATCCATAACTAATATAGTGGTATCATAGATTATCAAAATCGCGACGTTATAGAAGGATACTATTAAAATGAAGATACTGTCTGCAGCATGGGAAAAACGATTTAGCGGTGTATCACGTGTGTACGGACAACTTGCATTACCACTCTTTTCTCAGAAACATATATGTATTGTGGGTATTGGTGGAGTTGGTTCGTGGGTCGCAGAAGCATTAACCCGCAGTGGAATTGGCATGCTTACTTTAATTGATATGGACGACATCTGTATCACTAATACAAATAGACAAATACATACCATGCACACCAGTATTGGACACTCTAAAAACACAGTTATGGCAGCACGCATAAGAGATATTAACCCAGAATGCCACGTAAACTGCATCGATGATTTTCTTACCCTTCAAAACATTGATACATTGCTTAATCATAACTTTAATTATGTCGTTGATGCAATTGATGATGTAGGAGTAAAAGCAGCGCTTGTATCGTGGTGTTATTATAATCACGTGCCGCTAGTCACTATTGGAGGTTCTGGTGGAAAAATTGACCCAATGAAAATACAAGTATCAGATTTATCAAAAACAGTACACGATCCGCTATCGGCTGCATTACGTAGACGACTTAGAGATCGTTTTCAGATAACTAAAAATAAAAATGGCAACCTAAATATTGATTGTGTTTTTTCTGCCGAACCTATGTTATACCCACAAACCGACGGATCAGTATGTATATCACGTGATAAAACACACACCCTAGAACATCTTGATTGTGAACAAGGATTAGGGTCTGTTACTATGGTTACTGCCTCATTTGGTTTGATTGCTTCCTCGCATATTTTAAAAGAAACCTTAAAAAAAAATATGTGATTATCTTAACCGTTGTACTGACACACATTTCACTCCTAACAAGCTTCCACTGTCAATAAAATGGCAGACTGTCAATACATCCCGAAAACACTTTCCTCGCACCCTATAGCTTATTAAAATACAGTTTCTTGTTGTCGTCTTCTGCCATAAATATTGAGACAGGACACATCATTGCTCATTACCATAGAAAAACACATGCATAGTATATGTGAAATTATCACCTAAGATGCCACCAACACTAGTATGTATTGCATGAAATAAACATTACTATACACATATGCCATACATTATTTCTACTAAACGCTCACGATCATCAGATTTCTACGCTATCCTTGATATATAATTCAAATAAAAACAAACATAATATATACACACATAAAGCAGTATGAAGAAAAACCAATATATGATAACAATTGCAAAATATGCATCACTTATTACTCTTCATACTGAATATCCCTGGAATATAGCTAGTGTCATGAAAGTTCTCTATACATCAAGGATATGCCCTATTCTACTATTTCTTCATTACAACATACACTGATACTTACAAGCGTGTATTCTCCATGCTATTTACTGTCTGTATATAGATTGAAACCATAGAGCAACTTAAATATCACTAACAAAATTCAGCTTTATGATTCAAGCGATGAGATTAAACACAAGTATTTTTAAAACAACTAATAAAAAGATTTTAAAATAGCGTGTGATTTAATCCACTCTACGAACTCTTGCGCTACATGAAGACCCTTACTTAATGAACCCCATATACCCTGACTTAGGTAGTTTAGACCCATCTAACCAAGCTGCATCGTCATGCATTTCTAAACGACCCTCCGTAAACCATTTCACCACTAGAGGATAAATCCTATGCTCCTGTCTCTTAACTCGCATTGCAAGAGCATGCTCAGTATCATTGAGCAATACTGGCACTCTAGCTTGCAAAATCACTGGACCTGCATCTAGCTTTTCCGTGACAAAATGTACTGAAGATCCGTGCTGGACATCACTATTTTGTATTGCCTTGCTATGCGTATAAAGTCCGGGATATTTTGGTAATAAAGAGGGATGAATATTAAGTATTCGTCCAAAATAAGATGTGACGAACTCTGTGTTCAGTATACACATATAACCGGCTAAAATAACTAAATCAGGAAAGTATAAATCTACTGTTTGCATCAATTTCTGATGAAATAGATTTTTTGTACGAAAATGTAAAGGCACTAACACATGAGTTGCAATATGCACTGTACGAGCACGTTCTATCGCAAATGCTTGACTATTATTACTCAGAACAGCAACTACCCTTCCAGGGATCTCATTTTTTTTACACGCATTTAAGATAGCCTGTAAATTACTACCATCACCTGAGACTAATGCAACGATACGTTTCATTATTTGATTACGACGCGATGATTACTATCTAAAGCCTTTATCACGCCAATCTTCCAGGCTATTTCACCTAAATTATTCAATATTTGTAAAGCCTTATCTGCTACATGTGCGTGTACAATAATGACCATGCCCACACCACAATTAAAAGTATGGTACATCTCGAAACAACTAATATTCGCGCCATGTTGTATCCACTGGAATATTTTTGGCCACTTCCAGCTAGACTCATATAATATTGCCTGTGTTTTATCTGGCAAGACACGTGGAATATTATCCCACAACCCCCCACCAGTAATATGAGCGATAGCATGTATCTCAACTTGCCGCACTAAAGCACGAATAGCATGAACATAAATTCTAGTAGGTGCCAACAAATGATCCGCTAATGATTTACCTTGCAAGAAGGTTGTATGTATGTTCACATGACTACAATCTAAAATTTTATGAATCAGTGAGTATCCATTAGCATGCAGACCACTAGAACTTAAAGCAATCAACACATCACTCTCAGTGACTTTGCTATTATTAATAATCTCGTTTTTTTCTACAATTCCAACACAAAATCCTGCCATATCATATTCTTCACCACTATAAAGACCGGGCATTTCCGCTGTCTCGCCGCCAATTAGCGCACAACCTGCCTGTAAGCACCCTTCCGCGATACTGCGGATAATGGCGGATGCAGTATCGATCTTTAACTTACTAGTAGCATAGTAATCCAAAAAAAAGACTGGCTCTGCTCCTACAACTACCAGGTCGTTGACACACATAGCCACTAAGTCAATCCCAATTGTATCATAGCATTGAGCTTTTATTGCTAATCTCATCTTAGTACCAACGCCATCTGTACTAGATACAAGAATGGGTTCATGATAGCCCTTTGGTAAAGCACACAAACCTGCAAAACCGCCTAGCCCACTGATCACTTCTGGGCGGTGTGTTTTTTTTGCTATTTCTTTTATACCTTGAATAAACATATTTCCCGCATGAATGTCTACTCCAGAATCTTTATAGCTTAAAGAAGGCATATGCACCACTATGTAATCCTCATCTCATATGTACAAAGTAAAATGAGCAGAATAAATATAACATGAGATCGCAAAAAATATTCTGACACTCTTCCTTTCTATATAAACTTATCATGTCTTATTAGTATATATTTTTTATACAACCTATTTGACACAAACCTGAATAAAAATAAAAGAAATACAATACAATGACAAAAAAATAAAATATAAAAATATCACTATATCAATCTAGTGCTATATATATTAGATGATATATTGTAATTAATGCGCCTGATCCCAATTCTCCCCTATACCAATGTCTATACGTAATGGCGCATCTAACTGCATACCGCTTTCCATCAATGCACAAATTTGTGTAGAAGCGGCATTGATTGCATGACTTTGTACCTCAAACACTAATTCATCATGTACTTGCATAATCATTCTAAATGATGGAGTTTTCTGTTGCGATAACCATCTGTCGATAGAAATCATAGTGCTTTTAATAATATCTGCTGCAGTACCCTGCATAGGAGCATTTATTGCTGTGCGCTCAGCTGCTTGACGACGTACACCATTCCTAGCATTAATATCTGGTAAATACAGACGACGTCCACTCAATGTTGAAACATATCCTTGTTCTGCAGCCTGTTGACGCGTATTTCGCATATATTGAAGAACCCCAGGGTATCGCTCAAAATAACGATCCATATATCTTTTTGCTTCTTCAACTTGAATGTTTAACTGGCGCGCTAAACCAAAAGCACTCATCCCATAAATCAAACCAAAATTAATTACTTTACCGCGTTGCCTCTGCTCCTTAGTAACCGCGGGCAAATCAACACCAAATACTTCTGCTGCTGTCGTACAGTGAATATCTTGCTCTTTAGAGAAAGCTAATAATAGTCCAGAATCTTGCGAAAGATGCGCCATAATGCGCAATTCAATTTGTGAATAATCTGCTGTGATAATAGAATGACCCTGAGGAGCGATAAAGGCTTGCCTAATCCGTCGACCTTCATTATTACGCACCGGAATGTTTTGTAGGTTGGGATTGCTAGAAGACAGACGTCCAGTGACTGTTATTGTTTGATTATAAGATGTATGTATACGTTGACTATCTTGGTGCATCATCTGAAGAAGCTTGTGGGTGTAAGATGATTGAATTTTTGAAAGACATCGGTGATCTAAGATGACTTGTGCTAATGGATAGGCAGGGGAGAGCTGAGACAACACTTCTTCACTAGTGGATAAGTCGCCAGTAGGTGTTTTTTTAATTGGCTTTATACCATGTTTTGTAAACAGAATCATTTGAATTTGCTTTGGGGAAAACAGATTAAATGATTCTCCAGCCAATCTATATGCTTGTGATTCTAGAGCTTCTATACGAAGACTTATCTCTTTAGAATACTGATAGAGAAAATTTTTATCAATTAACACCCCGTTTTTTTCTATGCGTGACAAAACAGGAATCAGCGGGATATCAATTTCTTCGAAGATATATTTCAGACCCTGATGTTTTTCTAGTTCTTTCCACATCGTAGTATGCAACTGTAGTGTTATATCAGCCTGGATGGCTGCATAATAATGATTATTATCATTATTCATTTCAGCACACTTAATATTGAATGGATCCTTCTTTTTTTTCACGAACTGAGTTAATGTGACGACATCATCATGTAACCATTTCTTTGCCAATCGATACATATCATGACAACGTCCTATGCTATCTAACACATAAGACTCAAGTAAAATATCAAAATAAATACCCTGTAGGTCAATATTATACTTCTTTAACACTCCGTGATAAAATTTAAGATTGTATCCAATCTTTGCGATCGTCATGTTTTCTAGAACTGGCTTAAATATTTCCAGAACATCAAAAGCATTGAGTCGAGTAGATGAGACAGTGTGGTCATGAAATACAGGCACATAAAAAGCTTCACCGTGTTTTATTGCAAATGATAGTCCAATAACATAAGCTGAAAATACATTCAACGAATCGGTTTCTATATACAATGCAAAATACTTCCTACTCTGCAACTCTTTTATAAAAGAAGTCAAAGTCACTTCATCGTAAATTTCTAGGCACGTAGTTGGTTTAATAGTGCTGTTTTCCATTGTTGCTTTTTCTGATACATGTTTGATCATTTTTTTACTTAGGGTGCTCTGCACCTGATTATGCCATCGCCACCATTTTTTATTCTCTAAATGCAAGAGCCACTGATTAAATTCATATTGTGTTAATAATATACGCAAATTCGAAAGAAGAGGTTCTTTATAAGTTAACTGATGACTAGTAAGCATCAGCTGTACATCAGTCTTAATTGTGGCTAGCTTGTAAGATAAAAAAGCCATATCTTTATTTTTTTCTAGCTTGGTTAGTATATTTTTAGCTCCCCGCAAAGGCAAAGAAGCCACTTTATATAGGTTGTCGTAAATATCCCGAATACCACCCATACTCTGTAATAACGCTTGCGCACTTTTTTTACCCACACCCAATACACCTGGAATATTATCAGATACATCACCAACCAACGCAAGAAAGTCAATTATTAACGAAGGGGGGATACCGTATTTCTCCACAACCTCTTTTGGCCCAATGATCCCATCATCTATGCTATTAATGATATGAATTTTTTTTGTGACTAACTGCGCCATATCTTTATCGTCTGTACTAATCAACACAGTTTGGCCTAATTTCTCTGCTGCTAATGCTAAGGTGCCAATGACATCATCTGCTTCCACCTTAGGGATGACTAATAGAGGCACTCCCAGAGATTCAATAATTTGATGTAAGGGTTCAATCTGGATCTGTAACTCAAGTGGCATGGATGGACGATGAGATTTATATGCTGGAAACAATTCATCACGAAATGTTTTACCCTGTGCATCAAAGACAGCAGCCACATGACTGTGTGGATACTTGATTAACAGATTTCGTAACATATTTAGCGTGCCATACATAGCCCCAGTGGGAAAACCAGAATGAGTGGTTAAGCGGGGATAGGCATGATAAGCGCGATATAAATACGAAGATCCGTCTACTAAAATCAAAGATTTTTCTCGAATATGCATTATTCAGGAGCTCTCACAATAGTTTTGCATTAACTTGCAAAAAAGTTTTTTTCGAGCTACATAATTAGCGATCAATCTATTAACTATCAAAACCATTTTTTATAAAAAACATATAACACCATCAATCTACAACATGTTTAAATTTTTTCTCAAGCTAGTTAGGAGTGCCTTGCCATACATCCTATGATTTTTTGTTCATGCGCATCAACTTATATGACATATAATCATCAAAAATCACTAGTTCCATCTCTAACTCATACCTCTCATCATACTGACCAGCTCGACTACAAGATGCACTGTGTATAGTATATATACTAACACACTGATAGTTTTAACAAACCGTCATAATTATCTAAGCTGAATTAATTTTAAATATGTAAGTTTAATATCGCAGTACTGATCACATGCAGGCAGTATAATAAATAGAACCAATAGCTGATTCATTTTTTGGTAGTTCTCTTTCTTTCAAACATTACCGTTACTTTCATGATATCTTATCATATACGTGTATGAAATTCTAGGATCAGAAATCTCAATTAACTAAAACGCAGACAAAATTAATGTCATAAGGTATGAGAAAGATCACGTTCATTAAGTCAACCTTCCTCACTTTAGTATGTGCATACTAAACACATTACATAATTACGCTTACTCCTTTTTGATAATTTCTATCATGATTGCTCTCAAAACCCTATCTACATCAAAAAAATGTTTTATTTCTATTGTGCTCTCCACATTACCATTAGAACACGCACCTTAAAACCCGCTGAGTCTAAACTCACCATGAACTGAATAGAATATCGCCACTTTACCGAAGTAAACAACAAATCTTATTCACCATAAAGAGTCTAGATAAATGCCTAAACGCCACTTACCTATCGCTCATATTCTTTTATCTTAATAACTCCATATATCTCAATAGATTCTTTTTCTTAATAAAACGATAGTGTATATTGCAATTCATTCGTGTACATGACAATGTAGATCACGGTAAGTCTGCACAATAATATTGTCTATCCACTTTAATTGTCCTTATTGATTTAACATGTGTTATAAGAGCCTTTTCTTCTCATTGTATGCCATTAACATCATGACTACTCCCGAAATCAACATCGGAAATGAAAGAGCCTGACCAATACTAATACCATAGAATAAACCAATCTGCTGATCAGGTTGTCGAAAAAACTCCACAAAAATACGAAACACACTATATAATATTAAGAATAAAGCAGAAACCGCACCCACAGGACGGCGCCGATTAGAAATGAAAAAGTGCAAAATGATAAAGAGGACTAAACCTTCTAAAAAAGCCTCATATAACTGCGAAGGATGACGCGGTAATGCTCCGCAATCTATGATCAGTTGCTGCCATTCCGGGTGATGAACTGCTAACTTAATATCTTCAGTATACGAACCAGGAAACAACATCGCCCAAGGTAGGTTAGGGCTCACTCTCCCCCATAATTCACCATTAATGTAATTACCTAGACGACCCGCACCTAACCCCAGTGGCATTAACGGTGCTATAAAATCAGAGACTGCAAAAAAATGACATTGAGCACGACGGGAAAATATCCATATAGCTATCATAACGCCTATGAGTCCGCCATGGAACGACATACCACCATACCAGACTTGAAAAACACACATAGGGTGATGCAGAAATACAGAAAAATTATAAAATAATGTATAGCCTAATCGACCCCCAAAAATAACCCCCAAAAACCCTAAATAAATTAGATGATCTACATCTTCTTTGTTCCAACTATAATCATATAGATTCACTCGACGTCTAGCCATCCATCGCACTAACATAAAACTAATAACATACATCAATCCATACCAATGTAATGATACTGGTCCAAGAGTCAAAATGACTGGATCAAATGGAGGAAAAAGCAAATAAGAATGATGCATTTTAAAATTACACATGAAGGCTATCATAGTCAGCTGATACCAATAAAATCATAGCTAATACCAACCTAAAAGGTTAAGAAATAGGCACCAATAAAATACAAAAATAGTTTTGTAGGAGAAAATTCAGTCTGAATAGATAAGATAAATACTTGCATTGCGCAAGCACTCTTGAACTGTCAACATATTATTGCTATACACACGAGAATCTTCAAGCATCTGAGTAAAAGATTATATTGTCTGAATTCTGCGTGGTCTTTGTGATCACCTGCACCCCCTGAGCCCTCCCAATAAGTGCAACATCAGCCCCCCTATGAGCAAACAATCCGACTGTCACCACACCAGTTAGAGCATTGATGGATTTTTCTAGCTGAATCGGGTGGCTCATATTAAGATGATACACATCTAAAATAATATTCCCATTATCAGTAACAACATTCTGACGATATTCTGGACGCCCACCTAACCTGATCAGTTGACGAGCAACATATGCGCGCGCCATTGGGATCACTTCTACCGGTAGAGGCACACGCCCTAGGGTATCAACCTGCTTAGAAGAATCGACAACACACACAAAACAATCAGAAACGGCTGCAATGATCTTCTCTCGAGTTAACGCTGCCCCACCTCCCTTAATCATTTGTAACTGCTTGTTGATTTCATCAGCACCATCAACATAAAGAGATAGAATATTCACATCATTGAGATCCATAACAGGAATACCATATGCTTGTAGTCTAGCGCTTGATGTCTCCGAACTAGATACTGCACCGATAATCTCATGCTTCATGGAAGCCAAGGCATCAATAAAATATGAAATAGTGGAACCAGTGCCTACACCAATAATAGTGCCTGACGTAACGTATTTTAGTGCAGCCCAGCCAGCTTTCTTTTTTAGCTCATCATGCATCGTGATAGATTTCCAACTGCATATTGCTTATACTTAATTGTGAATATCATATTAAAGGGAGCTAAGCACATTGGAGACATACAATAAAGTGTCTGGAAAGCCATTGACACTAAATAAAAAACACCTTATATTGCTAAATATAAAACCAAACATATTTCTAATATCCCCACCTCTAAAATCAACACGCACTCCTGGTTTTATCCAATCGACACAATATCGTAAAATAGCAGAAAAAAAAGAAAACAAACCAAAAAATAACATAAAAGTCTCTGCTTATGTTATATGTTTATTGAATGATAAGATACCTATCACTACTCACTAACACTATAAATAACTGAAGCATCTATAATAAGAAAATAGTTCTTAGTATATTCGTATCGATAGAAAATGAAACTATCATCATTATACTTCTATGATATTTCTTACTAGAATATCACCACGCCTACATTTTTGTCCTATGTCCTCATTAGAAAATCACTACTATGCATCTACACTTATAAACCATAGACAACCTTGCAACGGACATGAGTAGTTAAAACCGTAGATAACGGTGTATCACACTTTGTGATTACAAACACCAGGTACGCCTGTGCTCTAATAAACAAAAACACAAAATATCGCAAGTTACATTATCTCTCACATCATGCGCATAAAATTCATTAAGTAAAAATAAGACATCGACAATAATAATTTTTCTCTATTGATCAAACATCTATTACGAATAGATTCGGCATTATTCAGCGCGGATAATATATCCATCCTTTATTATAGTTATCTGTATGTTTTGTCCACGATGTTGATGTTGATAGACATCTCTTTACTTCCATATTGACATCCTAAAAAACAAACCTCAAAAAACACCTATATATCTAATAGAATGAACATTCTCTCAGTCAGAGACTATATACTATGATTATATCACAATATTGTACTTATAAAAAATGCACCTATATACTCCTTATGGAGTACATTTCGTTTTATAGCACATAGCCACAATCTACCTTGTTTAACGCAAAGACCACAAAAAACCTACTAGACAATATTTTGAAAAAAAACAATTTATCATTGATTTCCTTCTCTGATACATGTAGCGATACTAAGCATATAAAATCTGAAAATAATGCTAAATTGCTATAAAATTTTATTACTTCATAAAATGACTCTATAAATAACTACATAGAAACATATTTAAACTATCTATATTACTCGAGGTTTTGCATGGATGTATGATAATGACGAGCACTGGATGCATCACGCTATCCTACTTGCAAATTATGCTCAAAATCAGGGCGAAATTCCCATTGGAGCCATCTTAGTACTAAAAAACAAAATAATTGGTACAGGTTGGAACCAACCGATTCAATCCCATGATCCCACTGCGCATGCTGAAATAATAGCATTACGCCAAGGTGGACAAATACTACGTAACTACCGTCTAACAGAAACTACTCTATACGTCACTCTTGAGCCTTGTGCTATGTGTGCTGGTGCAATAGTTTATAGTCGCGTAAGTCGACTAGTATACGGGGCCCATAATTTTAAAACTGGTGCAACAAGTTCCTGTCTAAATATATTAGGGTCTGCAGAAATGAATCATCGTGTACAGGTCCAGTGTTGTATACTACACAAAGAGTGCTCTAATCTTCTCACTCACTTTTTTTATCAAAAACGAACACAAAAAAAACTAACGGATAAATAATGCCACCTTAATATCAGTAACATTCATCTGATCTGACTCAATGCTTTATGTGTGCATCTATAGATTTATATCTAATTAGAACAACATTCCCTATTCTAGGATAACTATTTAAGATGAAAAATCAAAATAATGATATTCTTATATATAGAATTAGTTAATATAGATACACAATATCTATTAATCACTAATGAATATTATTCATATCCCCTCAGAGACATCAGGTAAAAGCATTACTACAATATACTATTTTATATAGCAACATAGCAACTTGTCATACATCCTCATGTCATGCCTAAGTATCCGTATATACGAATATGGTTATGCATAAAAGTTGAACACATATATTTTATATATGCATGTTGTTTAGATTTGCAGTATTTGTGATGATGAAATCAATTATTCCTAACGATATATATGCGATCTATGTTTAGTAAATACATTTTATGATGTAGAATGCCCTTTGCATTCCTCAGCAGAATTTTTATAATAAAATTCTCAAAATATTGATTTATATTTATATAGATTGATTAAATACCCCATAATATAGATCATATTGTTTTTGTACACAAAAACTTTAGCATATTCCTTTAAAAAGCAAATTTATATCTAAGTATAACATCGATAGTCATATACTATTTTTTATAGTATACTGTTTCGTATATCATAACACCTGAATTTTTCACTCGCTTGTCTTAATAAAATAATAAAAATATTTATAATATATACAAGATGAAAATAGATCATATTGTAGTAATTAAAATAGAGTGCGACTATACTGAAAATAGTTCTGCTATAAAATTATGAAAAAAATGCATTTTTGCAACAGCTTTAATTACTGTAGTTAACCAAACGCTATGAGTAGAGAGTCCGTTCGTTTCCTAGATAATAGTTCTCTAGAGAGTTAATACCCCCTATACAATATTACGAACAAGTATTATACTATATGCTAAGAGTCCGTCTTTAATAACCATATGACAATCTTAAGAATAACATGCATACTCGCTTTTTATCTCACATAAAGTGACGCGTGTATATAGATAAATATATGAGAAAAATATTGTTTATTGTAGGTCTCTCCACATACAGTTATTAATATTTAATCTGGTATTCATTAAGTCACCATTAAGCTCACCAACCATTAAACACACAGCATCTTATATAATATTTATTATACAGGCTATTCCTATTATGAGGAAGACTCTTAAGTTAAATCATGTAGTGCATTCTATTGCAATAAAATACACAGTACTTATTTTAAAACGACAATATTTTACTAGCCAGAGAAAGATAATATTTTTGAAGTGATGCTAGCTGATCCACAATAACCGCAAAAATCACCAACCGTGATTTATAGTTATACTTATTTAAAACACTGGGGTTCTCAAAAAAAGACAAAATTTCCTTGAAATCAAAAAAGATTAGTTAAATCACCTCTACGATGACTACTATAACCACTAATAACTAACAGCATGAATTTATATTGATCCAATAACAATCTTGGTTAGTACACGTGATAATATCTAAATGAGATGTCTCTCGTAGAATTACCCTAAAGGTATCTCTGTCACAACCTCTTGGTCATTTTACAATAGAGAGAATTTGATTTCTAATCCAAGTTTTTCAACTTCTTGATCTGTCCAATGTTCTACTGTTTTTGTGTCTGTCTTCCACAATCTATATAAATCAGCGATTACATAAACAGATTTTAAATACACTAGCCATCTTAATAACAATGCGTCTTCCTAAGATCTAGTAAATATAGCCACCTATGAGTTTTGAAAATTTAAGAGACCTTTCATGATGATAGAAATTCTGCCAGGTCCACCCGCACTATCCGTCAGCAAGATTAAAAAATTACTAAACTGCTTTCAGAAAAAAAATCTTCCGGTGAGTAAGATTTATGCGGAATACACCCATTTTGTACACATGAGCGCACCTCTCAACCAACACCAACAGACCATTTTACAGCATCTCTTACAATATGGCCCTACTCGAGATCAGTGTGTGCCGGAAGGTCAAATATTAATTGTAACTCCACGACCCGGCACTCTTTCGACGTGGTCTTCAAAAGCCACTGAGATTGCACACCACTGCTCATTAACTGCAATCCAACGTATAGAGCGTGGAAAAACCTTCTATATCGCACCATCATCCTTGACCGCCACTCAGTGGCAAGAGATAGGAAAATTACTGTATGATCCCATGACAGAGAGCATCTTAACCGACCTGCACGACGCGAAATCTTTATTTATACATCACTCTCCATGCTCTCTTGAATATATTGACACACTACATCAAGGAAGAGAAATACTAGTACAAACTAACGAAATGCTCAATCTAGCACTTTCGGAAGGTGAAATTGATTACCTTATGGCAGTGTTCAACCACCTGCAACGCAACCCAACAGATGTTGAGCTTTATATGTTTGCACAGATGAATTCTGAGCACTGTCGTCATAAAATCTTTAATTCTCATTGGATTATTAATGGTAAGAAAAAAAATAAATCACTCTTTGCGCTGATTCAACATACCTTCACAAAAACTCCAGATTACATTCTGTCAGCTTATAGAGATAACGCAGCAGTTATGGAAGGATCTAGAATTGGTCGATTTTATGCTAATCAACAGGGTTGCTATGAATTTCATCCGGAAATCACACATATTGTCATGAAGGTAGAAACACATAATCATCCAACAGCTATTTCCCCGTGGCCGGGAGCTGCCACTGGTGCAGGTGGTGAAATTCGTGATGAAGGCGCAACTGGACGTGGAGCCAAACCTAAAGCGGGATTATCAGGCTTTTCTGTATCTAACCTATGCATCCCAGGGTTTCAACAACCATGGGAAGAGCACTTTGGAAAGCCAAATAATATTAGTAATGCACTCGATATCATCATTGAAGGATCCCTTGGTGGAGCTGCATTTAATAATGAATTTGGTCGGCCGATGCTGAGCGGATACTTTCGTACTTATGAAGAACGCATTCAAAGTCATCATGGTTTTGAAATACGTGGCTATCATAAACCAATCATGCTTGTCGGGGGTATTGGTAATATTCGTGCGGATCATGTAAAGAAATGCAAAATTAAAATGGGCGACAAAATTATTATTTTAGGTGGTCCGGCAATGAAAATTGGTTTAGGTGGAGGCACAGCTTCTTCAGTAACCTCCGGGCAGTCCAATGCAGATAATGATTTTGCATCCGTACAACGTGATAACCCCGAAATGGAACGTCGATGCCAGGAAGTCATTGACCGTTGTTGGCAATTAAAGAACCAAAACCCAATTTTATCTATTCATGATATAGGTGCTGGTGGCATTTCCAATGCTTTACCAGAAATGCTGCATCATAGTCAGTGTGGTGGTATGTTTAATTTGCGTCACATCTTAAGTAATGAACCCGGTATGAGTCCATTAGAAATATGGTGTAATGAATCACAAGAGAGATATTTGATAGCTATCTCTAGTGAACAATTACCACTCTTCGATACAATATGTCAACGTGAACGTACACCATATTCCGTGATTGGAGAAGCTACTACAGATAAAAATCTATCGCTTTTTGACAATCATTTTGACACCACTGTCATTGATATTCCCATCGATGTCCTATTTAACCACACGCTCAAACTTACGCGTAACGTCTCCACATTAAAAAGGACCAGCACACCGCTAATATCTGAGGGCATCTCTCTTGCTGACGCGGTATATCGTATATTGCATTTACCTGCAGTGGCAGAAAAAACATTCTTAGTTACAATTTGCGATCGTTCTATTGGAGGAATGGTTGTGCGTGACCAAATGGTTGGGCCATGGCAACTACCTGTTGCTGACTGTGCGGTCACCAGCGCTAGTTTAGAACGCGATTGCTATTGTGGTGAAGCTATTGCAATTGGAGAGCGAGCTCCAGTCTCTTTATTAGATTATGCCGCTTCTGGTCGCTTAGCGGTAGGTGAAGCTCTCACTAATATTGTGGCAACACAGATTGGTCCAATCACTCGTGTAAAACTATCAGCAAACTGGATGGCCGCCACCTCTTATCCGGGTGAAGATGCTGGTTTATACGAAGTAGTTCAAGCAGTGAGCAATGAGTTATGTCCCAAACTAGGTATTACCATTCCAGTCGGTAAAGATTCTTTGTCTATGCAAACACGCTGGAATGATAACAACGAAGAACACATAATAACCGCTCCTGTGTCCCTAATAATTACTGCATTTGCACGCGTAGAAGATATTCGCAAAACTGTCACACCGCAACTCAAGATCTGTGATAATACCCTATTACTAATTGACCTGGGTAATGGTTGTAATGCCATGGGTGCTACAGCATTAGCACAAGTCTATCGTCAGTTAGGAGATAAACCAGCAGATATACGAGATGTAACACAACTAGCAAATTTTTGGAAAGCCATGCAAACATTACTTTCTAAGAATTATATACTAGCTTATCATGATCGTTCAGATGGCGGGCTTTTCATCACATTAGCAGAAATGGCTTTTGCTGGTCACTGCGGTGTTGATGTGGATATTACAACAATGAGCAATCACGTCATTTCAGTATTATTTAATGAAGAACTAGGTGCAGTAATTCAGGTAAAATCTATCGACCTAACAGCAGTCAAGAAAGTGCTCGAAGACTCTCATCTCATGCCGTGTGTGCATATACTTGGAAAAGCTACTCCAGGTGATATCTTTAGCATATCGCAGGGTCAATCCGTCATATATCGCGAGAGTCGCATCGCTCTACGTACCTGGTGGGCAGAAACGACTTGGCAAATACAACGCATTCGAGATAATCCAATCTGTGCAGATCAAGAGCATATCAGTAAGATGAATAACCAAGATCCAGGACTTCATGCTCTCCTTACCTTTGACCCGCAAGAAGATATTGCAGCACCATTTATAACAAGTAGATCGCGACCAAAAGTAGCCGTATTACGTGAACAAGGTGTTAATTCTCACGTTGAAATGGCCGCTGCTTTCCACGAAGCTGGTTTTGAAGCTATCGATATACATATGAGTGATCTCATATCGGGGTCTCGGAGCCTAAGAGGAATCCACGTTCTAGCGGCCTGTGGAGGATTTTCTTATGGGGATGTACTAGGAGCGGGTGAAGGGTGGGCCAAGTCTATTTTACTTAATCATCGCCTACATGATGAGTTTTCACAATTCTTCCAACACCCACAGACTTTAACACTGGGTGTGTGTAACGGGTGTCAAATGCTATCTAATTTAAGAGCACTCATCCCAGGCAGCCAAGACTGGCCTCGCTTTGTCCATAATAAATCAGAGTGCTTTGAAAGTCGATTTAGTCTTGTTGAAATATCCAACAGCTCATCTCTTTTACTGGAGGGAATGATTGGTTCGCGAATGCCTATCGCAGTATCACATGGAGAAGGTTACGCGGAAGTTCGTCACGACACACAACTAACACAATTAGAAAAAAAACAATTAGTAGCGATACGCTTTATAGATAATTTTGGTAATATCACTGAACAGTATCCAGCTAATCCAAACGGCTCTCCGCGAGGAATTGCAGCAGTAACTAGTGAAAACGGACGCGTGACGATTATGATGCCACACCCAGAGAGAGTATATCGTACAATTACTCATTCATGGCATCCAGAAAAATGGGGGGTAGATGGCCCATGGATGCGTATATTTCGTAACGCCCGTAAACAATTAGGCTAAGTGTGCTATACATAGCAAGCTGAGCAAAGTTTATTAACCTATTGTGATAAAGACACATATAAAAGTCTGATATTACTCATAATTATCAGTGATAATAGATGCTATCCCATTCACTTCATAATCACAGAGATATAGACTGCTGACGACTGAACATAATAACACATCACAGAATATGTTATTGAACAATGGGTTTTCTGCTTCACACAGAATCTTATTATGTGATAAAGATAATTAATTTTAACTTATTAAAGAGGGTTTTATGGTAAAAATTCGCTTAGCGCGTCATGGCGCAAAAAAACGTCCGTTTTATCAAGTCATCGTCACAGACAATCGTAATCCACGCGATGGTCGCTTTATTGAACGAATTGGATTTTTTAACCCCATCTCTTCTAACCATGCAACAGCACTACATCTAAATTTAGACCGCATTGATATTTGGACAAGTAAGGGCGCTAATGTATCTAATCGTGTCCACACGCTAATTAAAAGAGCAAAAAAACAGAATCATAACCTACAAACCGTTAAATGAACACAGTGCTCTCTGAACTCCAACAGCACCCCATTCATGCATTAATTATCGGGACAATTGGTTCTCCTCATGGTACTTATGGTTGGCTGAAAGTTTTTTCTTCCACTGAAGTTCAAACTAATATTTTTACTTATCAGCCCTGGTTTATACATAAAGCAGGGAAATGGAGTATTGTAGAGATTGAAAGATGGACACTGCACCATCATCAAATAATTGTAAAAATTAAGGGCATAAATCATCCTGAGATCGCCAAAGAACAATTAACTAACCAAAAAATAATTATACACAATAACCAGCTTCCTCTTCTTTTAGAAGGAGAATATTACTGGAAAGACCTTATAGGGTGTCAAGTTATAAATACTCAAGATACTGTGCTAGGCGTGGTAATTCAAATTATCGAAACTGGTTCCAATGATGTACTTATCGTACATACTAATTTTACAGTTCGTGATAAGATAAAAGAACGGTTAATCCCGTTTCTTCATCAAAAGGTGATCAAAAATATAAACTTGAAAACTCGTATGATTTATGTTGATTGGGATTAAGATTTCTAAAAATCATGATTCGATTAGCTAATATAAATATTATGATCTAGAGACAAATATGTGGATCGGTGTGATTAGTCTATTTCCTCAAATGTTTTGTGCCATTACTAACCATGGAGTCACTAGACGAGCAATACAGAACGGTTTAATAAAACTGCACATCTGGAATCCGCGTGATTTTACATGTGATAAACATCGCACCGTCGATGGACATACATATGGTGGAGGTCCCGGAATGCTGATGATGCTACAACCGTTACGCGATGCTATTCGTGCCGCTCAAAATGCATCAGGTGTACACCATAAGGTCATCTACCTCTCACCTCAAGGGCGTACACTCGATCACAATGGTGTATCTGAATTAGCCAAAAATCTCAACCTGACTTTAGTATGTGGTCGCTATGAAGGAATCGATGAACGACTGATTCAAAATGATATTGATGAAGAATGGTCTATCGGTGATTATGTACTAAGTGGAGGAGAGTTACCAGCTATGATACTTATTGATGCCATTTCTAGATTATTGCCCGGTGTACTCGGCAAACACGATTCCGCCATGCAAGATTCATTTTGTAATGGTTTACTCGATTATCCACACTACACTCAACCAGAAGAGTTAGAAGGAGCTCAGGTCCCCTCTGTGTTGTTGTCAGGACATCATGAGAAAATTCGTCGTTGGCGCCTGAAACAATCCATTGGTCGTACTTGGCTGCGTCGACCAGAACTACTAAAAAAATTATTTTTAACAGAAGAACAAAAAATATTACTGACTGAGTTTCAGGCTGAGAATCATAATATTAACCAATTGTCAAAGGATTAAAAATTCCTTATGGCGTTCACTTATCTACTATTAGAGATACAATCATGAGTGATATAATTAAAAAGATTGAAGAGGAACAACTAAAACGAGACGTCCCTGTATTCCGTGTTGGCGATTCACTAGAAGTAGTAGTATGGGTTTTTGAAGGTATCAAGAAACGCTTACAAACTTTTGATGGTGTGGTGATTGCTATTCGTAACAGAGGGTTAAACTCTGCGTTTACACTACGTAAAATCTCTAACGGAGAGGGATTAGAGCGTGTTTTTCAAACACATTCACCCATGATTAATAGTATGACAGTTAAACGTCACGGGGCAGTACGAAAAGCTAAGTTATACTACCTACGTACACGTACTGGTAAGGCTGCGCGGATCAAAGAGCGTCTGTAATAAGACGCTGCGCGTACTACGCATTACATGACAAGGCATATGTACACCATTTGATCGTGTAAGATAAAGATCTGTAGTTAAAAATATAAGATAGGACACCGATAAAAATATTTACACCATCTCTAAAAAAGCGCATAAAATACTATAGAAAATATAAAATACATATTCATATACGACATAGTGTAATATTTGTATGCTTTAATAAATATATTAACCACTGATTTACCATGTCAATATTATATTGAGCATCAGCACGATAATCTAATTTATTATGTAACTATCGCACAAACATCTGTATGTTGACACTTGCATTGATATAGCAAAGCTCTATGTGCTCTTAACGCATATACCAAGATATTCATTCTTCATCAAATAACTTTAAAATTATTCTCTGTGAATTATAAGGTGTAAAAATTAGAATAAAAACGATATGGGCTCTGAGCTCGATTACAAAAATAATTTTTATTATTAACGTTATAAATTAATATTCGATACTACATGTCAGGTATTTTACGATACATGCATCATGACGGCTACCATGAACTACTTAACGTATTTCTACTATGCACTTGCATAAAATTTTTATAATTTATGATTTCTGTGAATAGATATTGGAATATGACACAAATAAGATCAGATATATCTAGATACACTCCATACATTAATATATTATGTATAATGATATAAATAAAATAATAAGCTGCCATCTATAACATATAATGACTGCTTTTATCAAAAAAACATATAAGAAGCAGATACTATAGTTTTCATACATTATGTGCATCTGGTAGATATGTTATCTATCTCTTCTTGTCTATTTTGTCTCTAGTGGTTTATCAATGAGCACGTACTTGATTGGTGATATCCATGGATGTTATCATGAATTACAGTTATTACTTTCGCAGATACAGTTTAATCCTGGTGAAGACAAATTATGGATAACAGGTGATGTAGTGGGTCGTGGTCCACATTCTCTTGAAGTCTTACGTTTATTGTATGCCTTTAAGCATTGCATTAAAATGGTATTAGGTAATCATGATCTAAATTTATTAGCTATGTATGCTGGAAAAAGCTATAAGAAACCAAAAGCCCCTCTCAAAAATTTACTAAAAGCTCATGACGTACAATTATTACTCAATTGGCTAAGACATCAACCTCTACTTCAAGTCGACGAAAAGAACAAGATTATTATGTCTCATGCAGGCATCACACCTCAATGGGATATGGAAACAGTACGTATGTGTGCGCGTGAGGTAGAAGAAGTATTAATTAGCAAGTCCTATGTAAAATTTCTGGAATCTATGTATGGGGATACTCCAAATTTTTGGTCGCAAGACTTAGCTGGCTTCGAACGTTTACGCTTTAGTTCTAATGCTTTAACACGCATGAGGTATTGTTTTCCTGATGGCCATATAGATATGGTTGCCAAAACACCACCAGACCGTGCTCCATTTCCTCTTCAACCTTGGTTTAATATGCCTAGTTTAATTACAAGAGATTATACTATCATATTTGGTCATTGGGCAGCCTTAGCCGGAAAAGGCCTTCCGCAAGGCGTTATTGGGTTAGATACAGGCTGTTGTTGGGGGGGGCATCTAACAATATTACGCTGGGAAGATAAAAAAATATTCGTGCAAGCCTCTCTAAACAAAAGATAACAAATGCCTGTGACAGTTATTTTACTACGTCTCTATATACCTATACCTTATACAATATCTTGATAATGTGGTATAAAAGACCTCAGATTAAATATGTTTCGACGTATCAAATGGATTTATAATTTGCATTAAGCTTTATACGTTGAAGATAAATTTTTATAATTATCCAATCAAATAACTGGTACTTACATCAATGTATTATACAGACTCCGTATCTAATTTTATTAGACTACAATATTTCGTAATCTTTGAGTATTTTTTCTAGATTAGAACGCCATTCTCTTTACTGTCGATAAGTCATTACTCTGAACTTTAACACTAAAATGAATTTTTATTGATACATAATCTATCATAAAATTATCAATTGGTCATAAATGTATCACTGTGTATTTGGTTTAAAACAACCAATGTAAGCATCACGAAATGCAATTGTGTTTTATTTTTAGTACGAAAATCTTCTGCTTTTGTATTTAAAATATAAACTTGATCATCCTATGTACCACATGAAATATATCATTATTCTTTAAAAAAATGCGTTGAATACACACATATATATAAAGTTAGTTAACTCACTGTATGAAATAGCATATAGAAGTAACTGTCCGGTAACACAAAACAACAGCAATCATGTTTGATAGAAAATTCTATACATATACCCTCCTATAAAATCAGTCATGCTTGACTCAGTCTTTTAAAGAAAATATCTGCACTATCGTAATTCATTTTTAAATTAATATACCTTTTCACTAAAAATTTTAGTATCACATGATTAAAAGAATTGTTCTCTTAACAACATCCAGTACTATTCAGTTGTTAAGTACATATTTACAATATATTGATATAAAATATGCATCATGAGGAAATCATATATGTATTTGTTATACAATATTCTGATCATCTCATCATCTAGAAATACCTGACATGTTTTACGAAAGGAGCATATTACTATATGAAAGTAAAAACATAACTACAGATAACCCAAATCTTTCTTTTTATACTGAAGAATGCTAGTGATGATTGATCATGACCTTTTCATCATATTAAAAAACTCATCGTTAGTCTTACTCATAGATAATTTATTCATAAGAAATTCCATAGCATCAATTTCACTCATAGGATGAATGATTTTACGCAATATCCACATCTTTTGTAATTCTTCCGGAAACGTGAGTAATTCTTCTTTACGAGTGCCAGAACGATTATAATCAATAGCAGGAAAAACGCGTTTCTCAGAAATTTTACGCGCTAAATGCAATTCCATATTACCTGTGCCCTTGAATTCTTCATAAATAACTTCATCCATTTTAGAACCAGTATCTACTAACGCAGTAGCAATGATAGTTAGACTACCACCTTCTTCTACATTTCGTGCCGCACCAAAAAAACGCTTAGGGCGATGCAAAGCATTAGCATCAACACCTCCAGTCAAAACCTTACCTGAAGCAGGTACAACAGTATTGTATGCACGTGCTAGGCGCGTGATAGAATCTAATAAAATAATCACATCTTTTTTATGTTCTACTAAACGTTTAGCTTTTTCAATCACCATTTCCGCAACTTGCACATGACGTGAAGCAGGCTCATCAAAAGTAGATGCAATAACCTCACCTTTAACTAAACGCTGCATTTCAGTGACTTCCTCGGGGCGTTCATCAATTAATAGCACCATTAACACACACTCGGGATGGTTATAGGCAATACTTTGCGCAATATTTTGCAGTAATATCGTTTTACCTGCCTTAGGCGGAGCAACAATTAAACCACGTTGTCCACGGCCAATAGGCGCAGCTAAATCTAGTACACGCGCTGTTAAATCTTCAGTAGACCCATTACCGCGCTCCATACGCAAACGCGAATTTGCATGTAATGGTGTTAAATTTTCAAAAAGAATTTTATTACGTGCGTTTTCCGGTTTATCATAGTTAACTTCGTTAACCTTTAACAATGCAAAGTAGCGCTCACCCTCTTTTGGCGGACGAATCTTACCGGAGATCGTATCACCAGTGCGAAGATTAAATCGTCGAATTTGGCTAGGGGAAACATAAATATCATCCGGGCCAGCAAGATACGAGCTGTCGCTAGAACGTAAAAAACCAAATCCATCCTGTAATATCTCTAGAACCCCGTTCCCAAAGATATCTTCGCCGCTTTTTGCATGCTGTTTGAGTATAGAGAAAATAATATCCTGTTTTCGAATGCGGGCCAAATTTTCGAGACCCATATTCTCACCAAGAACAATTAAGTCAGAAACCAGAGTATTTTTTAAGTTGGTAAGATTCATAATGGTGGATTCTTGTTTCTTAAGCTTGGGGTATATATCGAGTAATTAGTCATTAGCAGCAAGATTAAAAAAATCTACGCCTATGTACTGTATGACTATGAGTTCCTAGTTTGAAGTCCGCTCAACGATAGCGTATAGAAAAGTACATATCTAAATAATGAGATGTGGTCAGAAAATTAAAGTAAAGATAGCGCATTCCAACCGTCAGGTTTCTGAATGTTAGTCAAAATTAAAATTGACACCCTCTGAATCCAGAGCTTGTTATATAATGTGAAGTTTAGATCAAGGCTAAACAGTTAATATCGTACATCTTACACCGTACGATGTATGGTGTAAGTAACAATAACACGGTTCATCCTGACCGTCTAGCGGCCAGAGAAAAATTTATCAGGTCATTAGATTTTTTCAATACAATTAATATTTTACCCGCAATATGCGTTTAGAAATTCCTTCAGTTGGCCTTTAGATGCAATACCAACCTTAGTAGCAATTACATGACCATTCTTAAATAATAATAAAGTAGGAACACTACGAATGCTATACTTTGATGTCACCTCAGAATTTTGATCAATATTCAATTTTACCACTACTACCTTTTCCTTATATTCGATAGCCAATTCATCCAGCACAGGAGCAAGCATTTTGCATGGATTACACCATTCTGCCCAAAAATCTACTAATATCAATCCCTCTGCTTGCAGAACTACTTTATCAAAATTCAAGTCAGTTAAGTCAGTCATTTTACGCTCCTATAGCCTGAAAGATATCTGTGCATCTCAATCATATATCATATAAGTCACATAAAGCAAAGTGCTATATTATGACATACATGTTCCTTAAAAGATAAATTTACACGTATATAAAAATATTATAAAAGCATAGTTATTTTAATATCATTACAATGTTAGTAGGTATTTAGATATATCAGTAAATCTACTATACAGTAGATATCAAAATTGACGCATATTCAGTAAGATGTCTGTGTATTAGATAATCAACATACGTAACTGAACAAAAACATCTACTCTATACGGTATATTACTACACCTAGTATTACCTGTACATTGATCACTATCAATGCGCACCATACATACCTTTTAAACTTATATCGTACATGTACAAACACTATCTATTTCGCGTCTAATAGATAAGGATCACGCTTCTCACAAATTAATCATTGATTTTTAACTTCTTTTATCCCATAAAAAGGTGCGCGCTTACCTAACACTTCTTCAATACGAATCAGTTGATTATATTTAGACACACGGTCCGATCGACTCATAGAACCAGTTTTAATTTGACCTGCAGAGGTACCAACTGCAAGATCCGCAATTGTTACATCTTCAGTTTCACCAGAACGATGAGAAATAATAGTAGTATAACCTGCATCTTTTGCCATTTTAATTGCTGCTAATGTTTCAGTAAGCGAACCAATCTGGTTAAATTTAATTAAAATAGAATTAGCAATACCTTTCTTAATTCCTTCCTGTAAAAGCTTTGTGTTAGTTACAAAAATATCATCGCCAACTAATTGAATTTTACTTCCTAACACTTGTGTCTGGTATAAAAAACCAGACCAATCAGATTCACCCAGACCATCCTCAATAGAAATAATAGGATACTTTCTAGTCAGGTCCGTAAGAAAATGTGTAAACTCAGCTGAAGACAAAGATTTATCATTCTCCCCATGTAATATATATTTACCATTTTCATACAACTCAGAGGCTGCACAATCTATCGCGAAAGCGATATCACGACCTAATTTATAACCTGCGACCTCTACTGCTTCAGCAATAATATCTAATACATGACAAGCAGTTTGCATGCGGGGCGCGTAACCACCTTCATCTCCCACTGTAGTGCTCATGTGCTTTAAACGTAGAACTTTTCCTAATGCATGAAATACCTCAGCACCCATACGCACTGCTTCTTTTAGTGTTTTTGCGCTAACAGGTTGAATCATAAACTCCTGTATATCCAAGTTATTATCGGCGTGCTTTCCCCCGTTTATAATATTAATCATTGGTAAAGGCATGGAGAATTTTCCTGATGTACCATTTAATTCTGATATATGCTCATAAAATGGCATTCCCTTAGAAGCAGAAGCAGCTTTAGCCGTTGCTAAGGAAACAGCAAGAATTGCATTGGTTCCTAGTCTAGATTTATTTTCCGTTCCATCTAAATCGATCATTATATGATCGATATAAGATTGATCTTTAGCATCGTGGCCTTTAATAGCCTTAGCAATAAGCACGTTAATGGTATCAACAGCTTTCTTGACACCTTTGCCTAAAAAACGCGACATATCTCCGTCACGTAATTCTAATGCTTCGTGTACACCAATAGAAGCACCCGAAGGTACGGCTGCAAGCCCCACAAAACCACCCTCCAAATGCACCTCGGCTTCTACTGTCGGATATCCTCGAGAATCGATGATTTCTCTGGAAAGGACTTTAATTATTTTAGACATTATTACACCTGTATGTACATAAGAACATCAGTGACAACGCATGTGAACTATACAACATATCATACAATCTTTACAATGTGTTCAGCTACCTCTGCAAAGTATTATTTTTATTATGTTGCTGATATAACATGGCAGCTTTTACAAAGCCAATAAATAGTGGATGCCCTTCCCTTGGCGTAGAAGTAAATTCTGGATGAAATTGGCACGCAACAAACCAGGGGTGGGAAGGAATCTCAATAACCTCCACTAACTGATTCTCTCCAGAATGCCCCGTGACATGCAATCCAGCTGCTTCAATTTGTTTTAAAAACATCTTATTCACTTCATACCTATGACGGTGACGCTCAATAATCATCTCCGAACCATAAAGACGACGTACTAAGCTATTATTTGCTAATTGACACCGTTGACTACCTAGTCGCATTGTTCCACCTAAATCACTCTGTTCAGTACGATGTACAATATTGCCTTTCGAATCGCGCCATGAAGCAATAAGGTCAACTACTGGGTATCGACAATCAGGTACAAATTCTGTGGAATTAGCGTCTTTCATATAGAGCACATTACGTGCAAACTCAATTAACGCTACTTGCATTCCTAAGCAAATACCTAAATAAGGTACCTGATGTTCACGAGCATATCGTGCTGTAATTAATTTACCTTCTACTCCGCGGTAACCAAAACCACCAGGAATTAAAATCGCATCCAAATCTTTTAAGAGAGTAATACCATGAAATGCAATATCCTGTGAATCGATGAGCTTAATATTGACCCTCATACGAATTTTTAACCCGGCATGCTTAAGAGCTTCAATTACTGATTTATAGGCATCTGGTAATTCAACATATTTTCCTACCATACCGATGCGCAATTCACCGCTCGGATTAGCCTCTTGATAAACAACTTGCTCCCACTCTGATAGATTAGCTTCTGGTACGTCTAAATGAAAACGTTTACAAATATAATCATCTAATCCCTGTGATTGTAACATACCTGGGATTTTATAAATAGAATTCACGTCTTTGAGAGAAATTACGGCTTTTTCAGATACATTGCAAAACAGTGCAATTTTAGCACGTTCATTTACGGGTACCGTAAAGCTAGAACGACAAATCAGCACATCTGGTTGAATGCCAATTGATAACAGTTCTTTGACTGAATGTTGTGTCGGTTTTGTTTTTACTTCACCTGCCGCAGCCATATACGGCACTAAAGTTAAGTGAATATACATAGTATTCGAACGATCCACATCTACTGCTATTTGTCGAATGGCCTCTAAGAACGGTAGTGACTCAATATCACCCACCGTTCCTCCAATTTCTACTAGCACTATACCATATCCGTCACCGCCTTCAATAATCTGCTCTTTAATAGCATTCGTAATATGTGGAATTACCTGTACGGTAGCACCGTGATATTCCCCGCGTCTTTCTTTATGTAAAACACCTGAGTAAATACGACCAGTAGTACAATTATTACGACGACCCATTCGTGTACGAATGAAACGCTCGTAATGCCCAAGATCTAAATCAGTTTCCGCACCGTCACCTGTGACAAACACTTCACCGTGCTGTGTCGGACTCATAGTTCCTGGATCAACATTAATATACGGATCTAATTTTATAATAGTGACTCGTAAACCACGCGCTTCAAGGATGGCAGCTAAAGAACCTGCAACAATACCCTTTCCTAAAGAGGAAACCACTCCACCAGTTATAAATATATAATGTGTTGTCATACTTAACCTAAGAATAATAATACGATCTATATCGAAAAAGAATAACAGTATATCTAAAAATTATTAAGAATATCCATGACTCCTGAATAGATTTAATTCGATCCAATTGAGACGATGATCTTAATACTCTACTCTAAATGATAGTAAATAGATCTTATAAACTAGGCGTAATGATGTATTCTGAAAAAGACTTTGAGTCACAAATTCTATATCACTACTACCATAAAAATAACCTACATATACAATATGCTTTTTGATTTAACATAATGTACTAATAATGCAGAATATATTAAAAATGCATTAGAAAGTTTTTTTAATGTATACATCAAAATCAAAATAGAAATCTTCCATATATCTCCAGCCTTATGACTCTATCTCGTATAATCTAAGATTCCCCTTGGTGAATGAGAATCCATATTAGGAAACACCATCTTTCTATTAAAAATTAACCAATTACCACCCACACTAAAAAAATATAAAATAACACGACTCATGATAAAAAAGTAAACAAATAAACAAGTAAACAAATAAACAAGTAAACAAATAAACAACTTATGAGATATTTACATTTATTATAATGGATTATAATAAGCACCTTTCTTGATTAAAAAAGCCCGCATACATTTGCACGCTCGGTTAATCGATCTCATCAAATCCAATTATTTTCTAAAGAATCACGATCTTGTGTAAAATACGAGAGGAGTGAATTCAATCTAATATGTTTATTAATTGAAGTATTAAATTTTACAAAAAACATAGGCGATCCACTTCATCACACTACATTAGAAAATGTAATGCAAAATAATAAATAAATATTAAAAATCATCAAGTAGAATCAAAATAAAAAAATATTCTGTCAGCTCCACCAATCATATTCATGATTTCATATATGTATCATCATAACAAATATGAATCATAATGAATTTTTGAATCTTGCGCGATGAACTATGTTTAATCGAAAATAAGCAAATACTAAAAATAAAAAAATAAAAAAGACTTTCTATGATCACCATTTTACTGCAGTAATACTATAATTTTTATTAAGTAATACTATTACTACCATTATCACATTATCTCTAAAAGAATCATTACTAATGATATGAGAATAAAATATCGATATTATTATCGAATAGATGTAATAAGTTAAACATTAAAAACGTTAAAAGATTTTAAAAGACCTCTTTTTTTCAAAAAAATGATCAAAACAGAAATTGCTGCAGGTGTAACACCAGATATACGTGATGCTTGACCAATAGATTCCGGTTTATGATATTTAAGCTTAACTAACGCTTCATTAGATAAACCTCGAACTTGATTGTAGTCAAGATTAACAGGAAGCAACGTATTTTCATTTTGAATATGCTTAGCAATTTCTTTCTGTTGACGAGCAATATAACCCTCGTACTTTATCTCGATCTCTACTTGCTCTAAAGCTTCAGTATCAGGAAATCTAGAACCACATGTATCTAAATTCATTAGTTTTTTATGCGCGAAGTCTGGATTTTGTAATAACTCTTTACACCCGCTCTCCTGGCTGAATAAAGAGCACGTCAAAACAGCAGTTTTAGATAAATAAGATGAATTAGGGTGCACTCGAAGACTCCGCAACCTCTGACGCTCTTTTTCAATATTTTCTAATTTTTCATTTAAACGCCACCAACGTGCATCACTCACTAAACCTAGTTGACGGCCCATGGCTGTTAATCGCAAGTCAGCATTATCTTCACGTAAAATAAGACGGTGCTCAGCTCGTGCTGTAAACATACGATAAGGTTCAGTAATACCCCTAGTACATAAATCATCCACTAAAACACCTAAATAAGCTTGATCACGCCTGGGGACCCAGCCATCTTTACCGCTTACAAATCTGCCGGCATTGAGGCCCGCTAATAAACCTTGTGCAGCAGCTTCCTCATAACCAGTAGTACCATTAATCTGTCCAGCAAAAAACAATCCCGTTATATACTTGCTTTCTAGGGTCTTCTTTAAACCACATGGATCAAAAAAATCGTATTCAACAGCATAACCTGGGCGAGTAATAGTCGCGTTATGCATACCATGTATAGAACGTACAATTTCAATTTGTATGTTAAAAGGTAAACTGGTAGAGATTCCATTCGGATACATTTCACTACTTGTCAACCCTTCTGGCTCTAAGAAGACCTGATGCGCTTTACGATCAGAAAAACGCATGACTTTATCTTCTATAGATGGACAATACCGCGGTCCAATGCTCTCAAGAGATCCATTGTACATCGGACTGTAATGAAGATTATCACGAATAATTTGATGAGTTTTCTCATTCGTATGTGTAATATAACAGCATATTTGTTCGGGATGCTGCTGTATATCTCCTAAAAATGAAAATACAGGTAGAGGAACACACCCAAATTGCGGAATTAATGTATGCAAAGCAATACTTTTAGCATCAATACGTGGCGGAGTCCCAGTTTTAAGACGACCAACTTGCAACGGTAATTCGCGTAAACGATGGGAAAGTGCAATAGATGCAGGAGAGCCTTCACGACCTCCAGCATAACTTTGCATACCAACATAAATTTTACCATCCAAAAAAGTTCCAGCAGTCAGCACAACTGCGTTAGCACGAAATTTCACTCCCATTTTAGTCAATACGCCAATCACACAACAATTCTCAATTAATACATCTTCCACTACCTGCTGCAAGATTAATAAATTTTTTTGATTTTTTAACAACTCGCGTACTGCTTGACGGTACAATACACGATCAGCTTGCGCTCGAGTAGCACGGACAGCAGGTCCTTTACTAGCGTTCAGAGTTCTAAATTGAATGCCGGATTGATCGGTGACCACTCCTATCAAACCACCTAGCGCATCTATTTCTTTCACTAGATGACCTTTACCAATTCCACCAATAGCTGGATTACAAGATAGTTGTCCTAATGTATCAATACTATGAGTGACTAATAACGTTTTTCTACCCATACGAGCTGAAGCCATAGAGGCTTCAATCCCAGCGTGACCACCACCTACCACAATTATATCAAAAAACTCCGAATAAAACATAACACTCTAATCTCGTAAGCCAAAGTAGTATTACTATATTTTCCTAAAAGGTATAATTCGTGCGCCGACATAAAGGGGGGTCAATATCCACATGACCCTTCGGTCATACTATAGCTTAAAGTACTATAATAAATACTACCACAAACATCGCTAACATAATAACTAATGGTAACTAATGGTAACTAATGGTAACTAATGGTAACTAATGGTAACTAATGGTAACTAATGGTAACTAATGGTAACTAATGGTAACTAATGGTAACTAATGGTAACTAATGGTAACTAATGGTAACTAATGGTAACTAATGGTAACTAATGGTAACTAATGGTAACTATAATAAAATAGAGATATTATTATAATAATTAGTGATTGGTTTTCTGTGGATAA